>NZ_JBMKGT010000004.1:0-472227 GCF_049238805.1 Enterobacter cloacae complex sp. CDL013
GTGTTCACTCGTTGAGACTTGGTATTCATTTTTCGTCCGAGGACGTTAAGAATCCATGTCACTTTGAGTGCCCACACAGATTGTCTGATAAATTGTTAAAGAGCAGTGCAACGCGGCTTTCGCTCACCGTTGCGAGGTGGCGCATATTACGCTTTCCTCTTTCAGAGTCAACCCTGATTTTCAGGATTTTTTCTCTTCAACCGACCGGGTTATCTGTGAAGTGATTCACATCCGCCGTGTCGATGGAGGCGCATTATAGGGAGCCGCCGAGGAATGACAAGCGGAAAAATGCATTTTTATTTCAACCGCTCACCTTTTCGCCAAAACGCCTATTTTTGGTGCTTTTTAATCTCTTTTGGCAGTTCTGCCAGACTAGTTATCACCCAGTCGGCTGCATTTTCTGCTTCTGGGGTGACCGGTTTACCGGTACGCACTAATACTTTGGTACCTACACCTGCCGCCGCTGCTGCCTGCATATCTTCCAGTTTATCGCCCACCATATAAGATGCGGCCATATCAATGTGCATGAATTCCTTTGCAGAGATAAACATGCCCGGGTGTGGCTTACGGCAATCGCAGGTCTGACGATACGCCTCTACACTTCCCTGCGGGTGATGCGGACAATAATAGATGCCATCAAGATCGACGCCGCGATCGGCCAGAGACCAGTCCATCCATTCCGTCAGCGTCTCGAACTGCGCTTCGGTAAATTTACCTCGGGCGATACCGGACTGGTTAGTTACCACCACCAGCGCATAGCCCATCTCTTTCAACTGGCGCATGGCATCTATTACGCCCTCGATAAATTCGAACTCATCAATCTCATGGACGTAACCGTGATCCACATTAATAGTGCCGTCACGATCGAGAAAAATTGCGGGTACAGATTTTGCCACCGGTTTGCTCCTGAAAAAGGCTTGTTCGGTTAGTATCTCATGAATCGCAGCGCAATAAAGTGCTCATCGCAAAGAGGTGGATTGATTTAGACGTCTGGATGCCTTAACATCCATTTTGTTTACGGTCATTCCCCGTATCTGGCAGAAGAAAATGCCACGGCTAACTTACTTACGATAAAAATAATCTAATGATTAAACTTTCCAATATCACCAAAGTGTTCCAGCAGGGGAACCGAACCATTCAGGCGCTGAACAACGTCAGCCTGCATGTGCCTGCTGGTCAGATTTATGGCGTCATTGGCGCATCGGGTGCAGGTAAAAGTACGCTGATCCGTTGTGTTAACCTGCTTGAGCGCCCAACCCAGGGCAGCGTAGAAGTTGGCGGCCAGGAGCTTACCGCTCTCTCAGAAAAAGAACTCACCAAAGCGCGTCGCCAGATTGGCATGATTTTCCAGCACTTTAACCTGCTGGCCTCACGCACCGTTTTCGGTAACGTTGCGTTACCCCTGGAGCTGGATAACACACCAAAAGAAGAAATTACGCGTCGCGTCACCGAACTGCTCGATCTGGTTGGTCTGGGTGATAAACATGACAGCTACCCGGCAAATTTGTCCGGCGGGCAAAAACAGCGAGTAGCAATCGCTCGCGCGCTGGCAAGCAACCCAAAAGTGCTGCTGTGCGATGAAGCCACCAGCGCATTAGATCCGGCTACCACGCGCTCTATTCTGGAACTGTTAAAAGACATTAACCGTCGTCTGGGCCTGACTATCCTCCTTATTACGCATGAAATGGATGTAGTGAAACGTATCTGCGACTGTGTAGCAGTCATCAGCAACGGTGAGCTGATTGAGCAGGACACGGTGAGCGAAGTCTTCTCGCACCCGAAAACGCCGCTGGCTCAGCAGTTCATTCAGTCCACACTGCATCTTGATATTCCGGAAGATTATCTGGAAAGACTGAAAACAGAAGCCGTTGCAGACAGCGTTCCAATGCTGCGCATGGAGTTTACGGGTCAGTCCGTTGACGCACCGCTGCTTTCCGAAACCGCGCGTCGCTTTAACGTTAATAACAACATTATTAGCGCGCAGATGGATTACGCCGGTGGCGTGAAGTTCGGCATTATGCTGACGGAAATGCACGGCACACAGGAAGAAACCCAGGCGGCAATTGCCTGGCTGCAAGAACATCACGTAAAAGTAGAGGTACTGGGTTATGTCTGAGCCGATGATGTGGCTACTGGTTCGCGGCGTTTGGGAAACGCTGGCAATGACCTTCGTATCGGGCTTCTTTGGTTTTGTGATTGGGCTGCCGGTCGGCGTGTTGCTGTACGTCACGCGCCCGGGTCAAATTATTGAAAACGCGAAGCTGTATCGCACGCTCTCTGCGCTGGTGAACATTTTCCGGTCTATTCCGTTCATTATTCTGCTGGTGTGGATGATTCCGTTTACTCGCGTGATCGTCGGGACGTCGATTGGTTTGCAGGCGGCAATTGTCCCGCTGACAGTAGGCGCGGCACCGTTTATCGCCCGTATGGTGGAAAACGCCCTGCTGGAAATCCCAACAGGCCTGATTGAAGCTTCCCGCGCGATGGGTGCAACACCAATGCAGATCGTTCGCAAAGTTCTGCTGCCAGAGGCGCTGCCTGGGCTGGTGAACGCAGCAACCATCACGCTTATCACGCTGGTCGGTTATTCTGCAATGGGCGGCGCCGTAGGTGCTGGCGGTTTAGGCCAGATTGGATATCAGTACGGCTATATTGGCTATAACGCTACCGTAATGAATACCGTTCTGGTATTGCTGGTTGTGCTGGTTTACTTAATTCAATTCTCTGGCGATCGTATCGTCCGGGCTGTTACGCATAAATAACGTTACAAACAACACAAACTCGACGAGTTAAGGATATAACATGGCGTTTAAATTTAAGACCTTCGCAGCAGTAGGCGCACTGATTGGCTCGCTGGCACTGGTGGGTTGCGGTCAGGACGAAAAAGATCCAAACCACATCAAAGTAGGCGTTATCGTCGGTGCAGAACAGCAGGTTGCTGAGGCCGCGCAGAAAATCGCTAAAGAGAAATATGGCCTGGACGTTGAACTGGTGACCTTCAACGATTACGTTCTGCCGAACGAAGCGCTGAGCAAAGGCGACATTGACGCTAACGCCTTCCAGCATAAACCGTACCTGGATCAGCAGATCAAAGATCGCGGCTACAAACTGGTTGCTGTCGGTAACACCTTCGTTTACCCGATTGCCGGCTACTCCAAGAAAATTAAATCTCTGGATGAACTCCAGCCGGGTTCACAGGTTGCCGTCCCTAACGACCCAACCAACCTTGGCCGTTCCCTGCTTCTGCTACAGAAAGTGGGCCTGATTAAACTGAAAGAAGGCGTTGGCCTGTTACCGACCGTTCTGGACGTAACCGAAAACCCGAAAAATCTGAAAATTGTTGAGCTGGAAGCACCACAGCTGCCACGTTCTCTGGACGATGCGCAGATCGCCCTGGCCGTGATCAACACCACTTACGCCAGCCAGATCGGCCTGACCCCAGCGAAAGATGGCATCTTCGTTGAAGATAAAGATTCCCCGTACGTCAACCTGATCGTGACTCGCGAAGACAACAAAGACGCGGAGAATGTGAAGAAATTCATACAGGCATATCAGTCTGAAGAAGTGTACCAGGAAGCCAATAAGGTGTTTAACGGCGGCGCGGTTAAAGGCTGGTAATCTCCCGGCAGTGTAATATCATCAAGACGGGCATTTGCCCGTCTTGTCATTTGTGCGGTCAACTGCTTCAATATCTGACGTTTTGATTATCCACTGAGGAATTATTATGCGTGCTTTACCGATCTGTCTTTTAGCACTGATGCTGAGCGGCTGTTCTATGCTAAGCAGATCTCCTGTTGAACCTGTTCAAAGCACTGCAACCCCGCCAAAAGCGGAGCCAGCAAAACCGAAAGCGCCTCGCGCTGCGCCGGTACGTATTATTACCAAAGCCGACGAGCTGGTCGGTAAGCCATTCCGTGAACTGGGCGAAGTGAGCGGCGAATCCTGCCAGGCAACGAATCAGGACTCTCCACCCAATATTCCGACAGCCCGCAAGCGTATGCAAATCAACGCGTCGAAAATGAAAGCCAACGCGGTGTTGCTGCACAGCTGTGAAGTCACCAGCGGCACACCAGGTTGCTATCGTCAGGCGGTATGTATCGGTTCTGCGCTTAACATTACGGCGAAATGAGTTCATTTCAGTTCGAGCAGATAGGCGTTATCCGCTCCCCTTATAAAGAAAAGTTCGCCGTGCCGCGTCAGCCGGGTCTGGTCATTCACGGCGGCGGCGAGCTTCATCTTGTCGCGCCGTATAACCAGGCCGATGCAGTGCGCGGGCTTGAGGCGTTCAGCCATTTATGGGTGGTCTTTGTGTTTCACCAGACCATGGAAGGCGGCTGGCGTCCCACTGTGCGTCCTCCTCGTCTGGGCGGAAATGCCAGAATGGGGGTCTTTGCCACCCGCTCAACCTTTCGTCCCAACCCCATCGGAATGTCGCTGGTCGAGCTGAAAGGCATACGTTGTCAGAGAGATCAGGTGATCCTGGAGTTAGGTAGCCTTGACCTGGTTGATGGCACACCGGTCATAGATATTAAGCCTTACCTGCCCTTCGCCGAAGCGCTGCCGGATGCCCGGGCAAGCTATGCTCAGGACGCACCGCAGGCAGATATGCCGGTTCACTTCACGTCTGAAATAACGACGCAAATCAGCGAGCTGGAAAAGCGTTATCCACGTCTGCGTGACTTTATCGTTGAAGTGCTGGCGCAGGACCCCCGTCCCGCCTACCGCAAAGAAGAGGAAGCCGGGAAAACGTACGCCGTCTGGCTGCTGGACTTTAACGTGCGCTGGCGCGTGACTGCGGCGGGTTTTGAAGTGTTTGCCCTGGAACCCAGGTAATTTTGTTCTCCTCTCTTTTGGCATCTTTGCCACACTGGTAAACTAAACCACTTTTTTTGTGTCAGGCTGGTGTTTCAGCCTGTTCCAATCGTCGAAATGGAACCGTAACAACATGCGTACTAGCCAATATCTGCTCTCCACTCTGAAGGAGACACCTGCCGACGCCGAGGTGATCAGCCACCAGCTGATGCTGCGCGCCGGGATGATCCGCAAGCTGGCCTCCGGGTTATACACCTGGCTGCCGACCGGCGTGCGCGTCCTGAAAAAAGTCGAAAACATCGTGCGTGAAGAGATGAACAACGCCGGTGCTATCGAGGTGTTAATGCCGGTCGTTCAGCCCTCTGAACTGTGGCAGGAGAGCGGTCGCTGGGAGCAGTACGGTCCTGAACTGCTGCGTATTGCCGATCGTGGCGATCGTCCATTCGTCCTCGGCCCAACGCATGAAGAAGTGATCACCGATCTGATCCGTAACGAGCTGAGCTCTTACAAACAGCTGCCGCTGAACTTCTTCCAGATCCAGACCAAGTTCCGTGACGAAGTGCGTCCACGCTTTGGCGTCATGCGTTCTCGCGAGTTCCTGATGAAAGATGCTTACTCTTTCCATACTTCTCAGGAATCGCTGCAAGAGACCTACGACAAAATGTACGCGGCCTACAGTAAAATCTTCTCCCGCATGGGGCTGGATTTCCGTGCTGTACAGGCTGATACCGGTTCAATCGGCGGTAGCGCCTCCCATGAATTCCAGGTTCTGGCGCAGAGCGGCGAAGACGATGTGATCTTCTCTGACTCCTCTGATTACGCCGCGAACATCGAATTTGCAGAAGCGCTGGCACCAAAAGAACCACGCGGCGCGGCAACGCAAGAGATGACGCTGGTTGATACGCCAAACGCGAAAACCATCGCCGAGCTGGTGGAGCAGTTTACTCTGCCGATCGAAAAAACCGTGAAAACCCTGCTGGTGAAATCGGCTGAAGGTAGCGCTTATCCACTGGTTGCCCTGCTGGTACGAGGCGATCACGAGCTGAACGAAGTGAAAGCCGAGAAGCTGCCGCAGGTTGCCAGCCCGCTGACCTTCGCAACGGAAGCGGAGATCCGCGCCGTGGTGAATGCAGGTCCTGGTTCTCTGGGCCCGGTGAACATGCCTGTTCCGGTGGTCATTGACCGCACCGTTGCGGCGATGAGCGACTTCGCTGCGGGCGCAAACATCGACGATAAACACTACTTCGGCATCAACTGGGATCGGGACGTGGCGACGCCGGAAGTGGCTGACATCCGTAACGTGGTCGCAGGCGATCCAAGCCCGGACGGCAAGGGTACCCTGATGATCAAACGCGGTATCGAAGTAGGCCACATCTTCCAGCTGGGCGATAAGTACTCACGCGCAATGAACGCTGCCGTTCAGGGCGAAGATGGTCGTAACCAGGTTCTGACCATGGGCTGCTACGGCATTGGCGTAACGCGCGTTGTTGCTGCCGCTATCGAGCAGAACTATGACGAACGCGGAATCGTCTGGCCGGATAACATCGCGCCTTTCCAGGTAGCGATCCTGCCAATGAACATGCACAAGTCTTACCGTGTGCAGGAGCTGGCTGAGAAACTCTACGCTGAGCTGAGCGCGAAAGGTATCGACGTGCTAATGGATGACCGTAAAGAGCGTCCTGGCGTGATGTTTGCTGACATGGAACTGATCGGTATTCCACACACCATCGTCATTGGCGACCGTAACCTCGACAGCGACGAGATTGAATACAAGTACCGTCGCAACGGCGAAAAACAGATGATCAAGACGGGCGATATTCTTGATTACCTGGTGAAAGCCATCAAAGGTTAAGAAACAAAAAACCCCGCCAGTGCGGGGTTTTTTAATGGCTATATCTTATTTACTGTCGCAGTCTTTCCCCGCAGCAAACTTCGCGTCTTTATCTGCCACTAGCGTTTTCACCAGCTCGCCGCTATCCGGGTTTGGCTCCAGCGTAAAATGCCCTTCAACCGTCAGCAACACTGGCTTACTGTCGTTGCCGCGCGCAACGGCATAGTCTCGCTCCAGCTGGGCATTGTTCGCCACGCTGACTTTCTTCCCGGTTGCACAGTCAGTGAAGATCGCCGCATCCGCCATGTAGAAATACATTCCTCGCATCGCCATTGGGGTGGCTGGCAGGGTCGCTTTCACCGGGGCCAACGTGTAGTTGAACTGGGATTCAATCGGATTGCCTTCGCGATCGAGCATCTCCATCCCCTCGCCTTTGGCGCGGAAGAAGGTTTTATCGCCCGTGGTATCCGTCAATACCAGCTTCTCAGCCGTACGCGCCCATGTTCCGTAAGATGCAAAAGAAGACGGTTCTTTCGCCCCCTGGTAACGCTGGTTCATGACCCAGGTGCCATCTTTTTGCAGGAACAGAGAGGTTTCGATGCCCTCGCAATCTGCACACGGTAATACGCCGCGCCAGCTTTGCTGCATCGGCTTTAATTCTTCATTTTGCGTTGGCTGTAGTACCTGCGTTTCCGAACGGTTATTACAGCCAAAAAGCGCAAACAGGCTTGTCACGGCCAGCGCTGATAATAATGCTTTTTTCACAATACTTTCCTTATGAAAAGGGTATCCCTTTCGTCACATTATGGGTGACGGACTTTGCCACGCAGTGATTTTACGGTGGATTTCTGCGCCTTCGATGACAACCGACGTTCTTTCGATGCCCGCGTTGGACGTGTTGCCCGGCGACTTTTTTGTACAGCCGTCAGCTCTTTGATGACCGCGACCAGCCGGGCAATTGCCGCTTCCCGGTTAAGCTCCTGGCTGCGATACTCCTGCGCTTTAATCACTATCACACCCTCGCTGGTGATCAGGTGATGGCTGGCGGCAAGCAGGCTTTCTTTATAATACTCTGGCAGGCTGGAGGCCCGAATGTCAAAGCGCAAATGGATAGCCGTTGAGGCCTTGTTAACGTGCTGCCCCCCTGCGCCCTGGGCCCGGATAGCGGTGATCTCCAGCTCGTTATCAGGGATGCTGACATTTCGGGACAATACAATCATGATGCGGGCTGCCAGGCCGTGAGATGAATTTCCAGATTATTCTGAGAATCGGAAAGCCAGATGGCACCGTCCTGAATTGTTGCCTGTAGCGCCATCGTCCGGCTGGCGAACGCACTCAGCTGCGCCAGCTGTTCATCATCCAGATACCAGACGGTAAGATTTTTGAACTGCGCACATTTATTTTTATTTTGTTGCCACCAGATCTCCGCCGCGCGCTGGTTGTAGGCAAACAACGCCACTTCAGCAGACTGGGTGCAGGCCTTTTTGATCCGGCGTTCATCCGGCAGGCCAAGCTCAATCCATAAATCGATACCCAGATGATCGTTGCGCAACCAGGCTTCCGGTTCATCTTCCGCGCTTAAACCACGGGTAAATTGCAGACGCTCGTCGGCATACTTAATCCACGCCAGCAGGCGCAGCATCATGCGCTCCTGGGTTTCAGAAGGGTGACGCGCCAGCGTCAATGACGCATCCAGAAACTGGTTACGGTCAAGATCCGCCACATTGACCACAGCTTTATAAATAGTCGCTTTCAGCGCCATGAGAGAACTCCTTTTGAATCAGGCGTACATTGTAGCGAAAACCGCGGCAAAAGGCTGTTACGAGGTGGTGGCTCACTCTTATCAAGGCGCTGATATTGCTTAAATGAGTATGGTATAGTCACCTTGCTAAACCGAGTTTAACTTCGTAGGCTTAATGATATCTCACAGTAAGTCAGTACGCTGGCAGGAGGTGATGTGAATAATTATTGTGAGTTGATTCGCAGACGGTATGCGGAGATCGCCAGCGGAGATCTGGGGTACATTCCGGATGCGTTGGGCTGTGTATTGAACGTGCTAAATGAAGTGGCCTCTGATGAGAGCCTTTCTGAATCGGTCAGGGAAAAAGCAGCGTATGCTGCGGCGAATTTACTGGTGAGCGATTATGTCGATGAATGATACTTATCAACCCATCAATTGTGATGACTATGACAACCTCGAACTCGCCTGCCAGCATCATTTAATACTGACGCTGGAGCTAAAAGATGGCGAAGTGCTAAAGGCAAAGGCCAGCGATCTGGTTTCCCGTAAAAATGTGGAATACCTGGTTGTGGAAGATGCAGGTGCAACGCGTGAGCTACGCCTCGACAAAATTGCCAGTTTCAGCCATCCGGAAATCGGCACCGTCGTGGTGAGCGAATCCTGATAACCAACGGGCAGCCAGGCTGCCCGTTACGCTTTCCATTCAAAATTAACACCCGCTTCAGCCCACCCCTCTTCAGTGATGAACCCCCCTGCCGCCGCGATGAGCGTGTCGCCGTAAAACAGAAGCGGCGTGGTATCACGTCGCCAGGGCGGAACGTTCTGTTCCTGCCAGATTTTCTTCAGCTTACGCCCGCCGTTACGACCGACGATATGCAGCATGCCGCTGGCCCTGAAGCGTATGGTAACGTTCTCGTCCGGCTCAGGTAGACGCACATTGCCCGAATGACTTAACGCAACGACACCGGCATTCATCGGTAGCGTTAATGCTTTTTCCGGCGACGGCCAGCCGAGCACAACGTCAGCCAGCGACGGCACAGATTTTACCCACCAGAGTTGCCCTTTATAACGCCTGACGTCATAACCATTCAGGTGTATACACGGTGCGGCATCTTCCCTCGCCTGTGCAACTTCCTCCCAGATACGGTTGAGCATCGCCCTGGACGGCATAACCGCACGGTGGTAAGCCAGCCAGCGGCGAATCAGAGCAGCCCGACGCACGGGGCTCATCACCTTCAACGGCGCAACGTTCAGGGCACCGTCAGCGGTAATCAGTGTATTCAGCTCCCCGCTCAGCAACTCATCCAGCAAGCTTTCCTGTTCAGCACACAGCATGGCGCTTCTGGCCGCCGCTTCGGAAAAATGCGCCCAGCGCTCACTCAGCAGCGGTAAGACGCGCAGGCGCAGGAAGTTACGGTCGTAACTGTCGTCCTGATTGCTGTCGTCTTCAATCCAGCACAGATGATGCTGCTGCGCCCAGGCTTCCAGTGATGCGCGCGTCTCACCCAGCAGCGGGCGGATGAGCTCTGTTTCAGCAAAATCAGCGCGCTCAGGCATGGCGGATAAACCCGCAGGCCCGCTGCCCCGCTTGAGCGCCAGTAAAAACGTCTCGCACTGGTCGTCCAGATGCTGCGCGGTGACCAACGCTTCTCCAGGCTGTAATGCGCCAGAAAACGCGGCGTAGCGGGCTTTCCGCGCCTGCGCCTCAATACCCAGCCCCTCATCCTCAAGCGTGACGCGTTCAACGATCAGCGGGATCTCCCACCCTGAGCACACCGCTTCGCAGTGCGCCACCCAGTCTTCGGCATGGGGGCTTAAGCCGTGATGGATATGCATCGCCCGCAGCTGGACGTCAGGCTCACGGTCGCGCCAGAGCTTAAGGCGGTGCAGCAAAACGGTGGAATCCAGGCCACCGCTGAACCCCACCAGCAGCTGGCGGTAGGGTGAAACGGCGTGCGCGATAGCGGGTAAGGTCATAGGAAATTACACATAAAAAATGCCCGAACTGAACGGGCATTATCACACATGACGGCGATTACTGCTGATAAAGCTCCAGCGGCAGGCCGTCCGGATCGTTGAAAAAAGTGAAACGTTTATCGGTAAAGGGATCGACACGAATCGCTTCGCAGGCCACGCCGTGGGCTTCCAGATGTTTTACCGCGCTGTCCAGGTCATCGACACTGAAGGCCAGGTGGCGCAGGCCGCAGGCTTCCGGGCGTGAAGGACGCGCTGGCGGGAAAGGAAAAGAGAACAGCTCAATCACATATTGACCGTTTAACGCCAGATCGCCTTTCCAGGAGTCGCGCTCCTCACGGTAGGCCTCGCTCAACAGCGTAAAGCCGAGAACGTCGCAGTAGAATGCCTTACTTTTCGCATAATCGGTGGCAATGATCGCAATATGATGAACCGCTTTTAAACCCAGCATAGTTTCTCCTTTTTATGATGCCCTGAACGTTACAACCGACAACCCGCCCCTGGCAAGCGGCCCCTTTTATTTTAGGACTCTCACCCAGTACACGCCGTTATCATCGCGTTTCGCGCCATGAATATCCGTTTCAAAGCCAGGATAGTGGCGCCCCACCGAACAGAGCATCAGCAGGAAATCGAGCACCGCCCGGCTCTCCTCGGTGATCATTTCACCCGGCATCAGCAGCGGCACGCCCGGCGGATAAGGCAGGATCATGTTGGCCGATACCCGCCCGACCAGGTTCTCCAGTTCAACGGTTTCAACCTCCCCTTTCACCTGGCGCTGCCACGCCCTGTGCGGCGTCAGCTTCATTTCAGGCAGAACATCAAATGCTTGCAACATCAGGCGCGGCAGATCGTGCTGGCGGATCAGCCTGTGAATCCCCTGGGCCAGATCCTGAATACGCATATTGCGGTAGAAGTCAGGATCTTCCGCGTAGAGATCCGGCAGCATGTTCTTCACCCGCAGGTTCAGATCGTATGCGCGCTTAAACTCCATCAGTCCCCTGAGCAGCCCCATCGCGCGGGTTTTATCGATCCCGATGCTGAACAGGAACAGCAGATTATAGGGGCCGGTTTTCTCCACCACCACGCCGCGCTCATCAAGGAACTTCGCCACCAGCGCTGCCGGGATCCCTTCCTCACCCATCACACCCTGCTCATCCATGCCCGGCGTCAGGATTGTCACCTTAACCGGATCGAGGAACATGTGGTCCGCATCAGCATCCCGAAAACCGTGCCAGCTCTCCCCCGGCGCGACGGGCCAGCATTCTGCCTCATCAATCTCTTCCGGCTGCCAGATATCAAAGAACCAGCCGTCCGCTTCATCTTTAAGTCGCTGAACCTCTTTTCGGAAATGCAACGCCCGCTCCACCGAACGATTGATCAGGCGTTTACCCGGATTACCGCGCAGCATCGCTGCCGCCGTTTCGATGGACGCCACCAGCGGGTAGCTTGGCGACGTGGTCGTGTGCATCATGAAAGCTTCGTTGAAGGTGTCCTCGTCGTACTCACCCTTGATGTGAATGAGAGACGCCTGGGAAAACGCGGCCAGCATTTTGTGCGTCGACTGCGTTTCGAAGAACACCTTGCCCGGCACCCGCTCGCCGCTCATCCCACTTTTACCCGAGTAAATCGGGTGGAAATTAGTGTAAGGCACCCACGCGGAGTCAAAGTGAATCGACGGCACGTCCAGCGTCTGCTTGATCCAGTTCGTGTTGTAAAGCAGCCCGTCATAGGTGGAGTTGGTGATCACCGCATGCACAGGCCAGCTTGCCTCGGGGATAGCCGCGATCTTATTCTCAATGGCTTCATGCGCGAACTCACGGCGAGGAATGCCGCCGAGAATACCCAGCGCATTACGCGTAGGCGACAGCCAGAGCGGCACCACATCGCTCATCATCAGCAAATGCGCCAGTGATTTATGGCAGTTTCGGTCAATCAACAGCGTACTGCCGGCAGGCGCGGCATACATCCCGACGATTTTGTTCGAGGTTGAGGTACCGTTGGTCACCATGTAGCTTTGCTCGGCGCCAAAGGTCCGGGCGATGTATTCTTCAGCTTCCAGATGCGGGCCGGTATGATCCAGCAGAGAGCCTAACTCGGTGACCGAAATCGACACGTCCGCCTTCAGCGTGTTACCGCCGAAGAAATCGTAGAACAGGCATCCCACCGGGCTTTTTTGATAGGCCGTTCCCGCCATATGGCCTGGCGTACAGAAGGTGTACTTCCCTTCTTTCACATAGGTGAACAATGCGCGCGTAAACGGCGGTGTGATGTTATCGAGGTATTCACCGGTGTACTGCTGAATGCGGGTCGCAATGTCCTCGGCAACGCCGAGTGAGTATTCGAAGAACCACAGCGCCATACGCATATCGTGCGCACTCACGTCCATGGTCGAGTGAGTGTTGATAAACGCGTACAGCGGAAGATATTCGTTGAGCTTATTGATATCGCTGCACAACTCCATGTCGTATTCGTCCCAGTCGAATATCACGCCACAGATGCGCGGATTGTGTTCGATAAATTTCAGCAGGTCGGCGCTGTTTTGCGGCCAGATCAGCTGGTATCCGCGTGCTTTAAGGGCTTGCTCCAGCTCCTTGATGGGTTCGTCTTTATAAAAGACGCCGTGTGGCCCCATGATGGCAATGATGTTCATGGTTTACCTCCTTGAAAAACATCAGATAAGCATAGTTAAGGTAAACGGCAGGTATAAAAAAAGCCGCAACAATGTGCGGCTTTTAGGATAATTGTGAGGCTTACGCGTAACCGTAGGTCATCAGACGCTGATAACGACGGTTGAGCAGATCTTCTGTGCTCAGCACGTCCAGGTCCGCCAGGTCTGCCAGCAGCTGCGCTTTCAGGGAAGCAGCCATCACTTCCGGCTTACGATGCGCGCCACCCAGCGGTTCAGGGATAACGGTGTCGATCAGCTTCAGCTCTTTCAGACGTGGGGCAATGATGCCCATCGCTTCAGCAGCCAGCGGCGCTTTATCGGCACTTTTCCACAGGATGGAGGCACAGCCTTCCGGAGAGATAACGGAATAGGTACTGTACTGTAGCATATTCACTTTATCGCCCACGCCAATTGCCAGCGCACCGCCGGACCCACCTTCACCGATAACGGTACAGATGACCGGCACTTTCAGGCGAGACATCTCACGCAGGTTGCGTGCGATGGCTTCAGACTGACCACGCTCTTCGGCGCCAACCCCCGGGTAAGCACCCGGCGTGTCGATGAAGGTGATGATTGGCATATTGAAACGCTCAGCCATCTCCATCAGACGCAGGGCCTTACGGTAGCCTTCTGGAGCTGGCATACCGAAGTTACGACGGATTTTCTCTTTGGTTTCACGGCCTTTCTGATGACCAATGATCATCACCGGACGTCCATCCAGACGCGCGATACCGCCGACGATAGCTTTATCGTCAGCGTATGCGCGGTCGCCTGCCAGTTCGTCAAATTCGTCAAACGCCAGGCGGACATAATCCAGGGTGTACGGACGCTGTGGATGTCGCGCCAGCTGGGCGATCTGCCATGCGCCGAGATCGGCAAAGATTTTGCGCGTCAGTTCTACGCTTTTTTCGCGCAGACGATGCACTTCTTCGTCGATGTTAATATCCAGTTTTTCATCCTGACGGCTCACGGCTGTCAGAGAATCGATTTTCGCTTCCAGCTCTGCAATCGGCTGTTCGAAATCAAGGAAATTCAGACTCATAGTATTCCTGTATTAGTCAAACTCCAGTTCCACCTGCTCCGAACCAATGAGGCCACGGAGATCGTTCAGTAAACGATCGCTCGGAGAGACACGCCACGTTGCACCAAAGCGCAACCGCGCGCGTGCATCCGCCCTCTGATAGTAGAGATGTACTGGAATGGTCCCCGAGCGGTGGGGTTCCAGAGACTGACGGAGTCGGTTTAAAAGCTGGTCATCAATTTGCCTGTCCGTCAGCGAGATAGCAAGCCCGCGAGCATATTTTTCCCGGGCTTCGTCAATGTCCATCACTTCGCGGGCGGTCATTTTAAGCCCCCCGCTGAAGTCATCAAAGCTGACCTGTCCGCTGACGATAAGTATGCGGTCTTTTTCCAGCAATTGCTGGTATTTATCCAGCGCGTCGGTGAACAACATCACCTCCAGACGCCCGGAACGGTCATCCAGGGTACAGATGCCGATACGATTGCCGCGCTTGGTGACCATTACCCTTGCAGCAATCACGAGCCCCGCAGCCGTGGTGATTTTACCACGTTCTGTCGGATGCATGTCTTTAAGCCTGTGGCCGCCGACATAGCGCTCAATTTCTTTAAGATACTGGTTGATCGGGTGCCCCGTCAGGTACAGACCTAACGTTTCCCGCTCTCCATCCAGCACTACCTGTTCTGGCCACGGCTGGCAGTTGGAATAGGACTGCTCGATCTGCTCTGGCTCTTCCGCCAGCACGCCGAACATATCCGCCTGGCCAATGGCTTCCGCTTTCGCATGCTGATCGGCCGCCTTCAGCGCATCGCCGAGCGAGTTCATCAGCGCGGCGCGGTGTGGCCCCAGACGGTCAAACGCGCCGGACATGATCAGTTTTTCCAGCACGCGGCGGTTCAGTTTTTTGGTATCGGTACGGGCGCACAGATCGAACAGCTCACGGAAGTAGCCGCCGTTGTTACGCGCTTCAATGATCGCCTCGATCGGACCCTCACCCACGCCCTTGATCGCGCCGATCCCATAGACGATTTCCCCGTCATCGTTAACGTGAAAATGATACAGGCCCGAGTTAATATCCGGCGGCAGGATCTTCAGCCCCATGCGCCAGCACTCGTCCACCAGGCCAACCACCTTCTCGGTGTTGTCCATATCGGCAGTCATTACCGCTGCCATAAACTCAGCGGGATAGTGAGCTTTCAGCCACAGCGTCTGATACGAAACCAAAGCATAGGCGGCGGAGTGAGATTTGTTAAATCCGTACCCGGCGAATTTCTCCACCAGGTCGAAGATTTTCATCGCCAGTTCGCCATCGATGCCGTTTTTCTTCGCTCCATCTTCAAAGATGGAGCGCTGCTTGGCCATCTCTTCCGGCTTTTTCTTACCCATCGCACGACGCAGCATGTCTGCGCCGCCAAGGGTATAACCCGAAAGTACCTGGGCGATCTGCATCACCTGTTCCTGATACAGGATGATGCCATAGGTTGGCTCCAGTACCGGTTTCAGGCTTTCATGCTGCCACTGAACGTCCGGGTAGGAAATTTCTTCGCGCCCGTGCTTACGGTCGATAAAGTTATCCACCATCCCCGACTGCAACGGCCCCGGACGGAACAGGGCCACCAGCGCGATCATATCTTCGAAGCAGTCGGGTTGCAGACGCTTAATCAAATCTTTCATGCCGCGGGATTCAAGCTGGAAGACGGCTGTCGTCTCCGAGCGTTGCAGCATGTCGAAACTTTTCTTGTCATCAAGCGGGATAGCCGCGATATCCAGCGGCGGTTCGCCGTTCTTCTCGCGACGGGCGTTAATCATCTCCAGCGCCCAGTTGATGATGGTCAGCGTACGCAGGCCGAGGAAGTCGAACTTCACCAGCCCGGCGTATTCTACGTCGTTCTTGTCGAACTGGGTGACCGGATGCTGGCCCGCTTCGTCGCAGTACAGCGGCGCAAAGTCGGTGATTTTGGTCGGGGCGATAACCACCCCCCCCGCATGCTTACCGGCGTTACGCGTGACGCCTTCCAGCTTGCGCGCCATGTCGATCAGCGCTTTGACCTCTTCGTCGGCTTCGTAGATTTCCGGCAGCTGAGGTTCAGCTTCAAAGGCTTTCGCCAGAGTCATGCCCGGATCGGGCGGCACCAGCTTAGAGATACGATCGACAAAACCGTACGGGTGGCCCAGAACGCGGCCCACGTCGCGGATAACCGCTTTCGCCGCCATCGTCCCGAAGGTAATGATCTGTGAAACCGCATCACGACCGTACATATCGGCCACGTGCTCAATCACCTGGTCGCGTTTTTCCATGCAGAAGTCGACGTCAAAGTCGGGCATGGAGACACGTTCCGGGTTGAGGAAACGTTCGAACAGCAGGTCGAATTCCAACGGATCGAGGTCGGTGATTTTCAGTGCGTACGCCACCAGCGAGCCGGCACCGGAACCACGGCCCGGGCCTACCGGCACGCCGTTATCTTTCGACCACTGGATGAACTCCATCACGATCAGGAAGTAGCCAGGGAACCCCATCTGGTTGATCACCTGGAGCTCAATATCCAGGCGCTCGTCATATTCAGGACGCTTCTCTTTACGGACCGCTTCATCCGGGAAAAGGAATTCCAGACGCTCTTCCAGACCCTCTTTCGATTTCATGACCAGGAAATCTTCGGTGGTCATGTCGCCCGTCGGGAACTGCGGCAGGAAGTATTCGCCGAGACGCACGGTGACGTTACAGCGCTTGGCAATCTCTACGCTGTTTTCCAGCGCTTCCGGGATGTCCGAGAAAAGCTCACACATCTCCTCTTCGCTGCGCATGTACTGCTGCGATGAGTAGTTGCGCGGGCGTTTCGGATCGTCGAGGGTGAAGCCGTCGTGGATAGCGACGCGAATTTCATGCGCGTCAAAATCGCCCGCCTCAAGGAAGCGCACATCGTTGGTGGCCACTACAGGCAGGCCACGCGCTTCCGCCAGGGCGACGGCCGCATGCAGATAGCTCTCTTCGTCCGCACGCCCGGTACGGATCAGCTCCAGGTAATAGCGATCCGGGAAATACTCTTCGTAGAACGAGACGCACTGATCCACCAGCGCGTTGTTACCGCGCAGCAGACATTTGCCGACATCCCCCATACGACCGCCGGAGATCAGCAGCAAACCTTCGTTCAGCTCTGCCAGCCAGTCGCGGTCAATCCATGGGCCCAGTGCGCCGTAGCCGCGCTGGTAGGCTTTTGAGATCAGCAGAGTGAGGTTCTGATAGCCCGTGTTATTCATGGCTAACACGGAAATTTGCGTCATCTCATCGCCGAGCAGGTCGCTCTGCACATGAAAATCCGCACCGACGATGGGCTTTAATCCTGCGCCATGCGCCGTTCCGTAGAACTTCACCAGGCCACACAGGTTGGTAAAATCGGTGATCGCCAGCGCAGGCATGCCAAGCGAGGCCGCCTTTTTTACCAGCGGCCCGGTCTTTGCCAGCCCATCGATCATGGAGTAGTCGCTATGCACCCGCAGGTGTACGAAACGTGGTTCAGCCATCTTCAAATCCCGCGTTACTTAATTGCTTGCGTCTTGATTCAGGACACCAGTCCCAGCGCGCGTTTCACCGGGCCAAAGCTGCGCCGATGATGTTCAGTTGCGCCATGTTCAGCCAGCTTTTCCAGATGGAAAGCCGTTGGATATCCCTTGTGCTGGGCGAAACCATACGCGGGATAAGTGAGGTCCAGCGCGGCCATTTCAGCATCGCGCGTCACTTTGGCAATGATTGACGCCGCACTGATTTCTGCGACGCGGCTATCGCCTTTAACAACAGCCATGGAAGGCATCGGCAGCGCCGGGCAACGGTTACCGTCGATCAGTACATACTCAGGCACAATCTTCAGGCCCGCAACGGCACGCTGCATCGCCAGCATGGTAGCGTGCAGAATGTTTAGATCGTCAATCTCATGCGGTTCTGCGCGCCCGAGACTCCAGGCCAGCGCTTTCTCTTTAATTTCATCGAACAGCGCTAAACGACGCTTTTCGCTCAGTTTTTTCGAGTCGTTCAGGCCAACGATCGGGCGGGCTGGATCGAGGATCACCGCCGCGGTCACAACGGCACCCACTAACGGGCCACGACCGACTTCATCCACACCGGCAACGAGGTGGGTATGGGGATAAATAAATTCCATCATTGTGCTAACTCCAGCACCGCATCGGCCGCCTGCTCATCAGCATTACAGCGGATCAGTTGATGCAGTTCACGGAACGTATCGTGCATCTGGTGGCTGGTTTTACCGTTGGCCAGCAGCGGCAGCAGCGCATCTGCCAGCGCCTGCGGCTGGCATTCATCCTGCAAGAGCTCTTTCACCAGCTCGCGACCCGCAAGCAGGTTTGGCAGAGATACGTAATCTGTTTTTACCAGACGTTTTGCCAGCCAGAAGGTAAACGGCTTCATGCGATAACCGACCACCATTGGGCATTTTGCCAGCATACACTCCAGCGCAGCCGTGCCGGAAGCCAGCAGTGCGGCATCGCTCGCAAACATGGCTTGCCGCCCTTTTCCGTCCAGCAAGCGGACGTGAAGATCCGGGGCGACGTCGGCTTTGATACGCTCAAACTGCTCCCGGCGTTTGGCATTCACCAGCGGCACGACCACTTCAAGATCGGGGTAAGTCTTGCGAAGAATTTGCGCCGTTTTCAGGAAATCAGCACTGAGCATTTCAACTTCCGCACCCCGGCTTCCTGGCAGCAGCGCCAGACAATGCACATCATGCGGGATGCCCAGTTCGTCACGCGCCGCGTTTTTATCCGGATCCAGCGGCATGGCATCCGCCATGGTATGACCGATAAAACGGCACGGGACATTAAATCTGTCGTAAAACGCTTTTTCGAAAGGCAGAAAAGCCAGCACCAGATTGGTGGACCGTCCGATTTTGAAAACGCGTTTCTGTCGCCACGCCCACACGGACGGGCTGACGTAATGGATCGTTTTGATCCCCTGCTTTTTCAGGTTCCCTTCAAGGGTAATATTGAAATCAGGCGCATCAATGCCGACAAATACATCGGGCTTGAGGTCGGTAAAGCGGCGGGTAAGGTCGGCGCGGATATGCAGCAGGCGACGCAAGCGGCCCAGCACCTCGACGATGCCCATCACAGCCAGCTCTTCCATTTCATACCAGGCTTCGCAGCCTTCGGCCTGCATTAGCGGCCCAGCCACGCCCACAAAGCGGGCATTGGGTACACGGGCTTTAAGCGCGCGGATAAGACCTGCACCAAGAATATCGCCGGAGGTTTCTCCGGCGACCAGGGCGATGGTAAGCGGACGACTGTCGACCATTAACGAATCAGACCACGGGTTGAACGTTCAAAGAATTCCATGAACGTTTTCACTTCAGGGTGCTTATTCGCCAGCTCGGCAATTTCCGGCTTAGCCTCTTCCAGCGTTTTACCGCTACGGTACAGCAATTTGTACGCGTTGCGGATCGCGGTAATCGCTTCGCGGCTGAAGCCACGACGCTTGAGACCTTCAATGTTCACGCCAAACGGCGTGGCATGGTTGCCCTGCGCAATCACAAACGGTGGGACGTCCTGCGCCACACCGGAGCATCCGCCGACCATCACGTGTGCACCAATGATGCAGAACTGATGGACTGCGGTCATGCCGCCAATAATGGCGAAATCATCGACCGATACGTGTCCCGCCAGCGTTGCGTTGTTGGCGAGAATACAGCGGCTCCCCACGGTACAGTCGTGCGCAATGTGCGCATTAACCATAAACAGGTTGTCGCTGCCCACCTTCGTCAATCCACCGCCTTGCGTTGTACCACGATGAATGGTGACGCTTTCGCGAATGCGGTTACGATCGCCGATTTCCACGCGGGTCGGTTCGCCAGCATACTTGAGATCCTGGTTAACTTCGCCGATGGAGGCGAACTGATAGATCTCATTGTTGCAGCCAATGGTGGTATGACCATTCACGACAACGTGAGATTTCAGTACTGTACCCTCACCAATTTCGACATGGGGTCCAACAATACAAAACGGGCCGATGTGGACATTGGCACCAATGATGGCACCCGTTTCCACAATGGCGGTAGGATGAATAAAGGCGGATTTATCAATCACGTATCAGGCCTCCCGGCTACGCGCACACATCATTGTCGCTTCGCAAACAACTTTGCCGTCAACCATAGCTACGCCTTTGAAGCGAGTCAGGCCGCGACGCGTTTTTTCAAAAGTGACTTCCATGATCATTTGATCACCAGGCACGACCGGACGCTTGAAGCGCGCTTCATCGATACCCGCGAAGTAATAGAGTTCACCCGGTTCCAGTTTACCTACGCTTTTAAACGCCAGAATACCGGTAGCCTGTGCCATCGCTTCCAGGATCAATACCCCCGGGAAGATAGGTTTACCAGGGAAGTGCCCCTGGAAGAACGGCTCGTTAACGGAGACATTTTTCACTGCGCGCAGAAAACGACCTTCTTCAAAATCCAGCACACGGTCTACCAGTAAAAACGGATAGCGGTGCGGCAGAAGTTCTAAAATCTCTTCAATATGCAGAGTATGAGTGTCAGTAGTCAAAATACTCTTCCTGTCAAATGTACTAAGTAGCAATAATAACACGGCCTGCCGGTTTATAAACAAAGCCGACAGGCCGGGAAATTTAGCGTTAAACGGATGAACGCTTAGTCTTGTTGATCGATTTTGCGCTCAATCGCTTTGAGTCGCTTGCTCATATCATCAATATTCATCACCAGTGCAGCTGTTTTACGCCAGACCTTGTTCGGTTGCAGCGGAATACCGGAGGAATAAACGCCAGGCTCAGTGATTGGACGCATCACCATGCCCATCCCCGTCACCGTGACTTTGTCGCATATTTCCATATGGCCATTGATCACGCTGGCACCGCCAATCATGCAGTATCGGCCAATTTTCAGGCTGCCTGCCATGATAACACCACCCGCAACTGCGGTATTGTCGCCAATCACAACGTTATGTGCAATCTGGCACTGGTTGTCTATGATAACACCGTTACCAATAATGGTGTCGTCAAGCGCACCGCGGTCGATGGTGGTGCAAGCGCCGATCTCCACACGATCGCCGATAATCACGCGACCCAGCTGAGGGATCTTAACCCAGTTACCCCGATCGTTAGCGTAACCAAATCCGTCAGAACCAATCACCGTGCTGGACTGTACGAGACAATTCTCGCCAATCTCAACCTCATGGTAGACAGAGACATTGGCCCACAGACGAGTCCCTGCGCCAATTTTCGTATTTTTTCCAACAAAGCAGCCTGGGCCAATCACCACGTTATCACCCAGCACGACGCCGGATTCGATAACGGCGTTTGCGCCGACTGATACGTTGTTACCCAGCTGAGCCGTCGGATCAATCGCAGCACTGGCTGCAATGTTCTGTGCCGGCTGCGGCGTGGTATCAAGAATTTGGGCCATGCGCGCATAGGTCAGGTAGGGATTTTTCACTACCAGTGCAGCGCTAGTGGCAAACGGAAGATCGTCCTGCGTCAGAACAACGGCAGACGCCTGGCACTGGGCCAGGTGTTCACGGTACTTAGGGCTTACCATGAAGGTAATAGTGCCTGCTTTAGCAGATTGCATGGACGCAACAGCGGTGATGACGATATCGCCATCACCGTGTAATTCTGCATCCAACTGCTGAGCTAAATCAGCCAGTCGAATTGAAGGCATTACTTATTTAACCTGTTTCAGAACATCAGCGGTGATGTCTTTAACATCGCTGCTGTTGAATGCAACGGCGTTCGAATCAACAACCAGATCGATGCTCTGATCGGCTGCGACTGCTTTAACGGCAGACTGAATACGCGTCACCAGTTTGCCACGCTCTTCGTTAGAACGACGCTGACGATCCTGCTCGAAAGCCTGCGCTTTCTGAGAGAAGGTCTGGCGCTGAGACATGACGTCTTTTTCCAGTTTGCTGCGCTCGCTCGCTTTCATGGTAGAACCATCACGCTGAAGACGCTGCATCTTGGACTGAAGATCACCTTCCATACGTTGCAGTTCGCTCGCACGGCCTTTGAATTCGTTTTCCAGCGTTGCAGAAACACCGGTTTTCTGTGCAACCTGCTGGAACAAATTACCCATGTTGACGATTGCAATTTTATCCGCTGCCTGAGCAGAAGTTGCCATCGCTAAACCGAGACCTGCAGCTAATAACCACTTTTTCACAATTAACTCCTTACCATCCCATTGGCACCCGAGGGGTACCGTTCTTTGCGTGGCAAGGCGATCGTTTTACCGATCGCCGGTTGTCAGCGCTACACTGCCAACGCATTCCATTGCAGCGGATTATTACCAGGTTTTACCAATGTTAAACTGGAACTGCTCCGCTTTGTCTCCATCGTATTTCTTAAACGGCTGGGCGTAAGAGAAGACCAACGGCCCCAGCGGTGACATCCATTGTAATGCGATACCTGCGGACATGCGAATGTTGCTCGGATCGCTGTAGTCCGGAACCCCCGCCGCACGCGTCTGGGCGGTGTTCTCCCAGTTGGTGTCCCACACCGTACCTGCATCCATAAAGAAGGAGGTACGCACGGAGTTCGCATACTTATCGCTGATAAACGGCGTAGGCGTGATGAACTCGAGGCTCGCCACGGCCATAGCGTTACCGCCTACTGCGTCATCAGAGCTACATACTTGCTTAGGATCACGGCTTGCGCAGTTATCTTCGTCATTACCGCCGTAATAAACCGCTTTCGGACCAATGTTATTGGACTGGAAGCCACGCACGGTGCTTGAACCACCGGCGTAGAAGTTTTCATAGAACGGCAGTTCTTTGCCACCTAAACCGTCACCATAACCCCAACGGGTACGACCCAGAACAACCCACTTGTGATCTTCATCAATTGGGAAGTAGGACGCCGTATCCAGCGTGACCTTGTAGAACTCGTTATCCGAGCCCGGGATAGTCACTTTACCGTTCAGGTTGACGCGTGAACCTTCCGTCGGGAAGTAGCCACGGTCAAGACGGTTGTAGGTCCAACCGTAGTTGAAGGTGAAGTCATCCGCGGCGAAACCGTTGTCATCGCTGGACGTACTCGCCGACTGACCGATGGAGTCCAGATAACGCCACATCGCCACCTGCGGTTGCATGTTGGACAGGTCGTTATGCACGTAGCCTAAACCTGCACGCAGGGTGTTGTATTCGTTGACCGGGAAGCCGAGCGTACCATCCAGACCGTAACTCTTGTTGGTATACGAGGAGAGGTCCGCGTCGTCCGCTTTAAAGTCGTTATAGAAGATACGACCGCCCAGGCTTACACCGTCGACGGTGAAGTATGGGTTGGTAACGGAGAACTCAGAGTAAGTCTGGTAGTCGTTTTTCGTCCCGTTGATACCGACAGAGTAGCCCGTACCCAGCCAGTTATCCTGCTGTACACCGACCTGGAAGCTCACGCCACTTTCAGTACCGTAACCAATACCGAAGTTGAAGCTACCGGTATTACGTTCTTTAACTTTATAAACAACATCAACCTGATCCGGACGACCCGGTACACGCTGCGTATCGGTATCGACCGTTTCGAAATAGCCCAGACGGTTCAGACGCTCTTTACCCTGGTCTACCAGATCGCTTCCCAGCCATGCCCCTTCCATCTGGCGCATTTCACGGCGCAGAACGGAGTCTTTAGAGGTATCGTTACCTTCGAAGCGGATCTTACGCACGTAGTAGCGGTTGCCCGCATCAACGTTAACGTGCAGCTTAACGGTTTTATCCGTGTCGTTAATTTCCGGCTGCGTTTGCACACGCGGATACGCATAACCATAACGGCCGAGCAGCTTCTTAATGCTGTCTTCCATTTTGGTGACTTTAGATCCGCTGTACAGATCGCCCGGCTGAATTTTGGTCAGAGATTCAATTTCAGCAGAATGTCCTGCCAGGTTGCCGCTGACTTCAACACCCGAAAGCGTGTACTTATCGCCTTCTGTGATGTTAACGGTAATGTAGATACCTTTCTTGTCCGGAGTCAGACTCACCTGAGTTGAATCGATGTTGAAACGGGCGTAACCGCGATCCAGATAGTAGCTGCGCAGAGTTTCAAGGTCACCCGCCAGTTTCTGTTTCTGGTATTTACGATCGCCCACCACGTTCCACCACGGTACTTCGTCACGCAGCTGGAAGTTGGAGATCAGTTCGTCGGTGCTGAACGCGTGGTTACCCACGATGTTGATCTGCTGGATCTTCGCAGAAACACCTTCCTGGAAGACCAGTTTCAGGTCAACACGGTTACGTGGCAGCGGTGTAACAACCGCTTTAACGCTCGCGCTGTATTTACCGACGCTGTAGTAGAAATCTTCCAGACCTTTTTCAATGTCTGCAAGGGTTGTGCGGTCCAGAGATTCCCCCACACGAACACCCGATGCCTCAAGGTTCTGCTTGAGCATGTCGTCTTTCACCGACTTGTTGCCGGAGAAAGTGATGCTGGCAATCGTTGGACGTTCTTTTACCTGAACCACCAGCGTATCACCATCGCGCAGGACGCGGACGTCCTCAAAGTTGCCAGTGGCAAACAGAGCACGGATGGTGTTACTGATATCTTCATCATTAACCGTATCGCCGGGGCGCACAGGCATACTGAGGAGGGCCGCACCAACGGCGACACGCTGAAGGCCTTCGAAATGAATATCTTTCACTACGAACCCGTCAGCACCGTATACGGTCGCGCTGCTAAACAGCAGCGACGCTATGAGCAACTTTTTCATCGCCATCGTTATTATGCGTTCTTCCTAACTAACTCTCTTACAACCGAGAGAAATCATTGAAAAGTGCAAGCCCCATTAACAGCACCAGCAAAATCGAGCCAATGCGATAACTAAAGTCTTGAACTCGCTCGGATACCGGTCCGCCTTTTAGCTTTTCAATCGCTAAAAACAGCAGATGGCCCCCATCTAATACGGGAAGCGGGAACAGGTTGATTATCCCCAGGTTCACGCTAATCAGCGCAAGGAACATGAGATAGTAAATCACCCCGAACTCCGCTGACATCCCAGCCCCCTGAGCAATCGAAATTGGCCCACTGAGGTTGTTCAGTTTCACATCACCGGTTATCAATTTCCCCAACATGTTGACCGTAAGCTTCATCAGCTGCCATGTTTTATCCGTGGCCTCAACGATGGCGCTAAACGGCCCATACTGGCGTATTGTCTTGTACTCATCTGGCAGTGGGATCACTTTCGGCACAACGCCTGCAAACCCTTCCGCCTTACCGCCGCCCGATTTGGTATCCGGAGTGAGGGTCAGTGAGAGCGAACTCCCCTGCCTTTCCACTTCCAGCGCCAGCGGCTTGCCTGGATTATCGCGCACCAGAGTAACAAAGGTCATCCATTGTGTTAATGGCTGACCATCGACTTTAACGATCCTGTCACCCGCTTGTAAACCTGCTTTACTCGCTGCCGATTTGGCCTGTACTTCGGCTAATACCGGCTCGATCTGCGCGCCGCGCGGTCGAATCCCGAGTGCGGCGACAGGGTCCTCTTTGTCTGGCTCAAAGCGCCAGTGGCGTAAATCCAGCACTTTTTCCTGCCGCTGGTCGGAACCAAATGGCGATACGCTGACGGTTGTCTGCTCATCACCAATTTTGGCAACCAGTTGTAACCTCACGGCATCCCAATCAGGGGTTTCGATACCATCAATCGCTTTAAGTTCCATTCCCGGTGTAATTTGCGCCGTTGCCGCAATAGAACCCGTGGTGATTTCGCCCACGACCGGGCGCACGCCAGGCACGCCGATGATAAACACCAGCCAGTAGGCGAAGATAGCGAAGATGAAATTGGCTACCGGGCCGGCAGCGATGATGGCAGCACGTTGTCCAACAGTTTTATTGTTAAACGCGCGATGGCGAAGTTCCGGGGCGACAGGCTCAACGCGTTCGTCGAGCATTTTGACATAGCCGCCCAGGGGAATCAGAGCAATGACAAACTCGGTGCCATGCTTATCGGTGCGCTTCCAGAGCGATTTGCCAAAGCCAATCGAGAATCGCTCCACCCGCACACCACAGCGCCGGGCAACCCAGAAATGGCCAAATTCATGCACGGTAATCAGTACACCCAGTGCAACAATGAACGCCGCCAGATTCCAGAGAATGCTCAGCATAAAACCTTCCGTTATATCGTCCCAAACACCAGTAAAAGCAGGCAAGCAAATACGGGAACAGCCGCGGTAAGGCTGTCAATGCGATCCAGTATTCCGCCATGTCCTGGAATCAGGTGACCACTGTCCTTAATCCCTGCTTCACGCTTAAACATACTCTCGGTTAAATCACCCAGCACCGATGCCAGCGCCGCGAAAATCGAACATACCAGCAGCGTAGAGGGGGCAACCTCAAGATTCGCCCAGACGCCATAGCCCCAGGAGATAATCGCTGCCGTAAACAGGCCGCCGATGAAGCCTTGCCAGGTTTTGCCCGGAGAAACCTTTGGCGCCAGTTTATGTTTGCCGAACAGTTTACCAAACATATAGGCCCCGGAGTCAGCCCCCCAGACGAGAATCATCACATAAAGCAGCCATATCGCGCCGCTGTAGTGGTTTTCGTCATAGTGCCAGGCGCGCAGCGCAACCATCCCCCAGAAAAACGGAACAATCGTGAGCAGACCAAAAATAAGGCGCAACACTTTAGAGTTACGCCAGATCGCCGCAGAGCCCGGATAGAAAAGCACTAAAACAAGCGCAGCAATCCACCAGGCCAGCGATATCCATAAGGATCCGGCAACCAGCGGCTGGTGAACATCGTGATGATATTCAGGCAAGGTATACAGCATCAGGGCCAGTAAAAAACCACAGAGTACCGCCAGCCATACCCGCTGAGTGCGCGAGGTAAAGCCGCTAAGCTGCCCCCATTCCCACGCGGCGAGCATACACACCACCAGCGTAACAATAGCGAATCCCACCGGAGGCAGTAAAAACAGCGCTGCGATGACGACGGGTATTAATACAAAAGCGGAAATCAGGCGATACTTCAGCAAAAGCTACCCCCATCAGGCGTTATCGCCACCAGGCTCGGTGCCGCCGAAACGACGCTCTCGATTGGCAAAGGCATGCAGCGCACCTTCAAAGTCTTGTTCATCAAAATCTGGCCAAAGAACATCCGTAAAGTAAAGTTCGGCGTAGGCAATTTGCCACAGCAAAAAGTTACTAATGCGATGCTCCCCCCCTGTCCTTATAACCAAATCCACGGGTGCCAGTTCATTCATGCAGATTTGCTGACTCAGCGCCTCTTCATCAATCTGGTCGGGTCTTAACAGCCCTTCCTGAACCTGCTCAGCCAGATGCCGAACCCCCTGGATAATATCCCAGCGTCCGCCGTAATTCGCCGCGATATTGAGCGTCAGGCCGGTATTATTTTCCGTCAGCGCTTCTGCTTTGCGAATCCGTTCCTGCAAACGTGAGTTAAAACGACTGGTTTCGCCAATAATACGCAAGCGGACGTTGTGGCGGTGCAGGCTTTTTACTTCGCTATCGAGCGCCCACACGAACAGTTCCATCAACGCAGTCACTTCCTGCGCAGGTCGATTCCAGTTCTCACTGCTAAAAGCATAGAGCGTTAACGCATCAATGCCGTTATTGGCGGCAAAAGAAACGGCGCGGCGAACAGATTTCGCCCCAGCTTTATGCCCAAAGGCTCGTATCTTCCCTTGTCTTTTCGCCCAGCGGCCATTGCCATCCATGATGATTGCAACATGGCGACAGCCATGTGCTGGCAAGTTTTCGCTTATTGGTTGATTCGCAGACAACATAACGCGTTTTTAGTCCCTGAAAGGATTTAACGGTACACAGGAATACTGAAGCCTATACATAAAAAAGCCGTGTCAAACCACGGCTTACCTGACCACTTAAAGCCAAATACCTGCGATCAGGTGGCGCAGACTATATCACTGAAGCCCAACGCTAACAAATAGCACGACGACTAGTGCTTGCTTTATCACCAGCTTGCGAGACGTGTCACCTGTTTACGCGCAACAATGCGTGCCTGTTCATCCACGGCCAGCACCTCTTCCACGCTCTGCGGCTCACGCAAATCCATCATCTCCAGCACGGATAAATTCAACGCGGCGATATCAGTGAAGCGGATCTGCTGATTCAGGAATGCTTCAACGGTCACTTCATTGGCCGCATTAAGCGCCGTTGTCGCCGCCTGCCCCTGATCGAAGGCCGTCATCGCCAGTTTCAGACAGGGATAACGGTCGTAATCAGGCTCGCTAAACGTCAGTGAACTCAGCTTGCAAAAATCGAGAGGCTTAACGCCCGATTTTACGCGGTTTGGCCACGCCATTGTATGAGCAATTGGCGTACGCATATCCGGTTCGCCCAGCTGGGCCAGCACGCTGCCGTCCTGATAGCGCACCATCGAGTGAATAACCGACTGCGGGTGGATCAGCACTTCCATCTGTTTCGCCGACGCATTGAACAGCCAGCGAGCTTCAATGTATTCCAGACCTTTGTTCATCATGGTGGCCGAATCGACGGAGATCTTACGCCCCATTGACCAGTTCGGATGACGACATGCCTGATCCGGCGTCATTGCGCTCAATTCAGACAGTGGCGTTTCACGGAACGGGCCACCAGACCCGGTAAGCAGAATCGACACAACGCCATTCTGCTCCAGGTCAGCGTACCCCAGGTTTTGTTGAAAAGGTTGGGGTAAACTCTGAAAAATGGCGTTGTGCTCGCTATCGACCGGCAAAAGACGTGCCCCACGCTGTTTTACCGCGTCCATAAAGAGGCGTCCGCAGGTGACCAGCGACTCTTTGTTCGCAAGCAGGACATCTTTTCCCGCATCGATCGCGGCAAGCGTCGGCAGAAGACCCGCCGCCCCGACGATTGCCGCCATAACCTGATCAACTTCATCAAGCGCGGCCATATCGCACGCCGCCTGTTGCCCGCTGAGCACCTCGGTACGGCAGCCCTTCTCCTGCAACAGCGCTTTTACCTGGCGGGCGCTCTCTTCATCATCCATCACCGCAAAACGGGGGGTAAACTCCAGGCACTGTTCGACCATTCGCTGCACGTTTTTTCCGGCCACAAGCGCGGCTACGGTGTAGCTGTCAGGATTATGACGTACAACGTCGAGAGTGCTGCAACCGATAGAGCCGGTCGAGCCGAGGAGAGTGAGATGCTTCATGAGATGCCCAAAAGTTAGATCAGATAAAAGCAAAACGCCGCCAGCAAGACTCAATGTCCTTCTGAACGGCGTTTATCAGTGTACAGCGAAAATCAGAACTGCATCAGTTCCGCTTCTTTTTCTGCCAGCGCCGCATCAATTTTCTTGATGGCCGCGTCGGTCATTTTCTGAATGTCGTCCTGTGAACGACGATCGTCATCTTCGCTGATCTCTTTTTCTTTCAGCAGGGCTTTCACTTTATCGTTCGCATCGCGACGCACGTTACGTACGGAAACGCGACCCTGCTCAGCTTCACCGCGAACCACTTTGATCAGGTCTTTACGACGCTCTTCCGTCAGCGGAGGCAGTGGTACGCGAATATCCGCGCCCGCTGAGCTTGGGTTCAGACCCAGGTCAGATGCCATGATCGCTTTTTCAACGGCCGGGCTCATTGAGCGATCGAACACGTTGATTTTCAGGGTACGGGTATCTTCTACCGTCACGCTCGCCAGCTGACGCAGTGGCGTAGGCGTACCGTAGTATTCTACGATGATGCCATCCAGCAGGCTTGGGGAAGCTCGGCCAGTACGGATTTTGCTGATTTGGTTTTTGAACGCTTCTACGCATTTGTCCATGCGTACTTCAGCATCTTTTCTGATGTCGTTAATCACGTTACGGATCCTTGAAAACTTGTCTCAGGCAGACTATCCGCCAGCACAGCGCTACAGGTGTGCTAAGTATAGTCGCGTTTAATTCATGACAACGCCAAAGGCGCGCCCGGGTAAGATACCACGTCGAAATAAAGCGGAATCTTACCTGTATTTATCGCCGACGGAAATTATTCCGTGATCAAAGTGCCTTCTTTTTCGCCCATAACAACGCGACGCAGCGCGCCAGGCTTGTTCATATTGAAGACACGGATCGGCAGTTTGTGGTCACGAGCCAGCGTAAAGGCGGCAAGATCCATCACTTTTAGCTCTTTTTCCAGCACTTCGCTGTAGCTCAGCTGATCGTACATGGTCGCTGAAGGATCTTTTGCCGGGTCGGCAGTAAACACGCCATCTACTTTGGTCGCTTTCAGCACCACATCGGCTTCGATTTCGATACCGCGCAGGCAGGCTGCGGAATCGGTGGTAAAGAACGGGTTACCCGTACCGGCGGAGAGGATCACCACGCGGTTGTTGCGCAGCAGGCTGATGGCCTCTGCCCAGCTGTAGTTATCGCATACGCCATTCAAAGGAATAGCGGACATCAGGCGAGCGTTCACATAGGCGCGATGAAGCGCATCACGCATCGCCAGGCCATTCATCACGGTTGCCAGCATACCCATGTGGTCGCCCACTACGCGGTTCATCCCCGCTTTCGCCAGACCAGCACCACGGAAAAGGTTGCCACCGCCAATGACCACGCCAACCTGAATACCCAGTTCGACCAGTTCTTTGATTTCCTGTGCCATGCGATCAAGGATGCTTGCGTCAATACCGAAGCCTTCCGATCCTTGCAGCGCTTCGCCACTCAGCTTAAGCAGAATGCGTTTGTACACGGGTTTTGCATTGGTAGCCATGTTTCTTTCCTGAGACTGTCAACGATTAAGATGGGGTTAATTCTGGCGACATGATATGTCGCAAATCAGCACAGCGATACTGGAGCCTGTCTGATTTCGTGAGACGGGTGACAAAAAGAAGCCGCCCTCAGGCGGCTCCTTTTCAATCATTAAGACTGCTTGGACATTGCAGCAACTTCTGCTGCGAAGTCAGTCTCAACTTTCTCGATGCCTTCGCCCACTTCGAAGCGGATGAAGCCAGTTACATCAGCGTTGTGCTCTTTCAGCAGCTGAGCAACAGACTTGCTTGGATCCATTACGAAAGGCTGGCCAGTCAGAGAAACTTCGCCGGTGAATTTCTTCATGCGGCCTTCAACCATTTTCTCTGCGATTTCTTTTGGCTTACCAGACTGCATCGCGATGTCCAGCTGAACCTGGTACTCTTTCTCTACCACTTCAGCAGACACGTCTTCTGGCTTAACGAATTCTGGTTTGCTTGCAGCGATGTGCATTGCCAGCTGTTTAACCAGCTCTTCGTCAGCGCCTTTAGCCGCAACCAGAACACCGATACGCGCGCCGTGCTGGTAAGAGCCCAGAACGTCACCTTCCAGGGAAGCAACGCGACGGATGTTGATGTTCTCACCGATTTTAGCAACCAGCGCAACACGCTCTTCTTCGAACTGTGCTTTCAGAACTTCAACGTCAGTGATTTTGCCTGCAACCGCTGCGTCCAGAACTTTGTTAGCAAATGCCTGGAAACCAGCATCTTTAGCAACGAAGTCAGTCTGGCAGTTAACTTCCAGAATGATGCCGTAGTTGCCGTCGATTTTGGTGATGATCACGCCGTCAGCAGCAACGTTGCCTGCTTTCTTAGCTGCTTTGATCGCACCGGATTTACGCATGTTTTCGATTGCCAGCTCGATGTCGCCGTTCGCTTCGGTCAGCGCTTTTTTGCAATCCATCATGCCTGCGCCAGTACGCTCACGCAGCTCTTTTACCAGGGATGCGGTAATTTCAGCCATTCTTAAATCCTCGGGAGATGTGAACTGCCCGGCCGGGAGCCAAACAGTATAAATTGAAAAAAGGGGCCGATAATGGGCCCCTATTCATACACGGTACTAATAAGGGGTAAAACCTTATTATTCAGCTTCTACGAAGCTTTCTTCCGCCTGAGAAGCCAGATCCTGGGAACGGCCTTCACGAACGGTAGCAGCTACAGCGCTCAGGTACAGGCTAACAGCACGGATTGCGTCGTCGTTACCCGGGATAACGAAGTCAACACCGTCCGGATCGGAGTTGGTATCAACGATAGCGAATACCGGGATACCCAGGTTGTTAGCTTCTTTGATTGCGATGTGCTCGTGGTCTGCATCGATTACGAACAGCGCGTCTGGCAGGCCGCCCATATCTTTGATACCGCCCAGGCTGTTTTCCAGCTTGTCCAGTTCACGAGTGCGCATCAGCGCTTCTTTCTTAGTCAGCTTATCGAAAGTACCGTCCTGAGACTGGGTTTCCAGATCTTTCAGGCGCTTGATGGACTGACGAACAGTTTTCCAGTTGGTCAGCATGCCGCCCAACCAGCGATGGTTCACGAAGAACTGGTCGCAGCTGTTAGCAGCATCTTTCACAGCTTCGCTTGCAGCGCGCTTAGTACCAACGAACAGAATCTTACCTTTACGGGAAGAGATCTTGTTCAGCTCAGCCAGGGCTTCGTTGAACATTGGTACAGTCTTCTCAAGGTTGATGATGTGAACTTTGTTACGTGCGCCGAAGATGAAAGGCTTCATTTTCGGGTTCCAGTAACGGGTCTGGTGACCGAAGTGAACACCAGCCTTGAGCATGTCGCGCATGGAAACAGTTGCCATGTTTAAAACCTCTATATTGAAAGTTGGGGTTATGCCTCCACGTATCCCATATTACCGACCCCGAAGGGCACCCCGGAATATGTGCCGATACGTGTGTGTTGTTACACAAAGTGAGATTTGTCGCTCCCGTCCAGCCTGTGTATCTGAGATGGATCGGAAGTCCGGCGCGCTTTATATCACAAAACACGGCCAGAAACCAATAATTGTTGGCGGAGTGTGCTGTTAATGATTCTCAATTTGGCACGGGGTGCGCCTGACTGATACCATTGACAACACTTACACTAGTATTGTCGAAAAAATCGACACCGATGGACAGATTACATGGCTATCTCTATTAAGACACCTGAAGAAATTGAAAAGATGCGCGTCGCCGGTCGTCTGGCCGCGGACGTGCTGGAAATGATTGAGCCGTTTGTGAAACCGGGCGTCAGCACTGGCGAACTGGATCGCATCTGTAACGACTATATCGTCAACGAACAGCACGCGGTCTCCGCCTGCCTTGGCTATCACGGTTTCCCGAAATCCGTCTGCATCTCTATTAATGAAGTGGTTTGCCACGGCATTCCGGATGACGAGAAGCTGCTGAAAGATGGCGACATCGTCAACATCGACGTGACCGTCATCAAAGACGACTACCACGGCGACACCTCTAAGATGTTCATCGTTGGCAAGCCAACGATTCTGGGCGAGCGTCTGTGCAAAGTAACGCAAGAGAGCCTCTACCTGGCGCTGAAAATGGTGAAGCCGGGCATCCGCCTGCGCACCATCGGCGCCGCAATCCAGAAATTTGTGGAAGCGGAAGGTTTCTCCGTGGTGCGCGAATATTGCGGTCACGGTATTGGTCGTGTGTTCCATGAAGAACCGCAGGTTCTGCACTACGATGCAGACGACGGCGGCGTAGTGCTGCAAAAGGGCATGACCTTCACGATCGAGCCAATGGTCAACGCGGGTGATTACCGCATCCGTACCATGAAAGATGGCTGGACGGTAAAAACCAAAGACAGAAGCTTGTCTGCCCAGTACGAGCATACTATTGTGGTTACAGACAACGGCTGCGAAATTATGACGTTGCGCAAGGATGACACCATCCCGGCGATACTGACGAACATTGAGTGATAAGAAGCCGGCGAATGCCGGCTTTTTTAATGGCGATAGCTTTTTCTTATGGGTGGCGCACGATGAGTAATCTCTTACCCGAACAGTATGCTAACACAGCACTTCCCACCCTCCCCGACCAGCCTGATAACCCGGGCGTCTGGCCACCGCATGAACTGACCTGCGCGCATATCAAAGCCCACATGGAGGTTTTCCATCGCTGGCTGGGAAGCGCATTTGACGCAGGCGTTTCGGCCGAGCAGCTCATTGAAGCGCGCACCGAATTTATCGACCAGCTCCTGCAACGTCTCTGGATCGACTACGGTTTCGGACAGGTGAGCGACGTCGCGCTGGTTGCTGTTGGCGGCTATGGCCGGGGTGAACTGCATCCGCTCTCTGATATCGACCTGCTGATCTTAAGCCGTAAAAAACTGCCGGACGATCGGGCGCAGAAAATCGGTGAACTGTTGACCCTGCTCTGGGACGTAAAGCTGGAAGTGGGCCACAGCGTACGCACGCTGGAAGAGTGTCTGCTGGAAGGGTTATCTGACCTGACCGTCGCCACCAACCTGATTGAAACCCGCCTCCTGATTGGCGACGTGGCGCTGTTCCTCGAACTGCAAAAGCACATCTTTAGCGACGGCTTCTGGCCTTCGGAAAAATTCTTCGCCGCGAAAGTCGAAGAACAAAACCAGCGCCACCAGCGCTATCACGGTACCAGCTATAATCTCGAACCGGATATTAAAAGCAGCCCCGGTGGCCTGCGCGATATCCACACGCTGCAATGGGTCGCCCGTCGCCATTTTGGGGCAACATCGCTGGACGAAATGGTCGGGTTTGGTTTTCTGACCGAAGCCGAACGTAACGAACTCAATGAGTGTCTGCATCTGCTGTGGCGCATCCGTTTTGCCCTGCACCTGGAAGTCACCCGCTACGATAACCGCCTGCTGTTTGACCGACAGCTCAGCGTGGCGCAGCGCCTGAATTACCAGGGCGAGGGCAACGAGCCGGTCGAGCAAATGATGAAGGATTTCTTCCGAGTCACCCGCCGCGTCTCTGAGCTGAACCAGATGCTGTTACAGCTGTTCGATGAGGCGATCCTCGCGCTGACGGCAGACGAAAAACCGCGTCCGATTGATGACGAATTTCAGCTGCGCGGCACGCTGATCGATCTGCGCGACGAAACGCTGTTCATTCGCGAACCGGAAGCGATCCTGCGAATGTTCTATACCATGGTGCGTAACAGCACGATCACCGGGATCTACTCCACTACCCTGCGTCATCTGCGCCATGCACGGCGTCATCTGAAGCAGCCGCTGTGTTACATCCCGGAGGCGCGCTCGTTGTTCCTGAGCATGCTTCGTCATCCGGGCGCCGTCAGCCGCGGACTGCTGCCAATGCACCGTCACAGCGTGCTGTGGGCCTATATGCCTCAGTGGTCGCATATTGTCGGGCAGATGCAGTTCGACCTGTTTCACGCCTATACGGTGGATGAGCACACGATCCGCGTCATGCTGAAGCTGGAAAGTTTCGCTAAAGAAGAAACGCGATCCCGCCATCCGCTGTGCGTTGATCTGTGGCCACGTCTGGCACACCCGGAGCTGATCCTGATCGCTGCTCTGTTCCATGATATCGCCAAAGGTCGCGGCGGCGACCACTCCGTACTCGGTGCCCAGGACGTGCTGAAATTTGCCGAGCTGCACGGCCTGAACTCGCGTGAAACGCAGCTTATCGCCTGGCTGGTTCGCCATCATCTGCTGATGTCGGTTACCGCTCAGCGTCGTGATATTCAGGATCCGGAAGTGATCAAGCAGTTCGCCGAGGAAGTGCAAACGGAGAACCGCCTGCGCTACCTGGTCTGCCTGACGGTAGCCGATATCTGCGCCACCAACGAAACCCTGTGGAACAGCTGGAAGCAGAGCCTGCTGCGCGAGCTGTATTTCGCTACCGAAAAACAGCTGCGTCGCGGGATGCAGAATACCCCGGACATGCGCGAGCGTGTGCGCCACCATCAGTTGCAGGCGCTGGCCCTGCTGCGCATGGATGACATCAACGAAGAGGCACTGCATCAGATTTGGGCGCGCTGTCGCGCCAACTACTTTGTACGCCACAGCCCAAACCAGCTTGCCTGGCACGCCCGGCATCTGCTGAAGCACGACCTGACGAAACCGATGATTCTGCTTAGCCCGCAGGCCACACGCGGCGGGACGGAGATCTTTATCTGGAGCCCGGACCGGCCTTATTTGTTTGCAGCGGTCTGTGCCGAGCTGGACAGGCGTAACCTGAGCGTTCACGACGCGCAGATTTTTACCACCCGCGACGGCATGGCGATGGACACCTTTATTGTGCTGGAGCCGGACGGCAGCCCGCTATCGTCGGACAGGCATGAGGGGATACGCTTTGGCCTTGAGCAGGCGATTACGCAGCGCAGCTGGCAACCTCCGCAGCCGCGCCGTCAGGCGGCAAAACTGCGCCACTTTACCGTCGATACCGAGGTCAATTTCCTGCCGACCCATACCGACCGTAAATCGTTCCTTGAGCTGATTGCGCTCGACCAGCCAGGGCTACTCGCCCGCGTCGGCCAGGTTTTTGCCGATCTGGGAATTTCGCTTCACGGCGCCCGAATTACAACGATTGGCGAACGAGTAGAAGATTTATTTATAATCGCGACGGCCGACCGGCGTGCCCTTAATAATGACCTGCAACTTGAAGTGCAACAACGGTTGACAGCAGCCCTCAATCCAAACGATAAAGGGTGACGTGTTTTTTAGTGAAATGGAAAGAGTAAACAATGCAGCAGTTACAGAACGTTATTGAGTCCGCTTTTGAGCGTCGCGCCGACATCACTCCGGCAAATGTGGATACCGTGACCCGTGAAGCGGTAAACCAGGTTATTTCCCTGCTGGATTCCGGCGCGCTGCGCGTGGCAGAAAAAATCGACGGTCAGTGGGTTACTCATCAATGGCTGAAGAAAGCTGTGCTGCTCTCTTTCCGCATCAACGATAACCAGGTTATCGACGGAGCAGAAAGCCGCTACTTCGATAAAGTGCCAATGAAATTTGCGGATTACGACGAAGCGCGCTTTCAGAAAGAGGGCTTCCGCGTAGTACCACCGGCAGCCGTTCGTCAGGGGGCATTCATCGCACGCAACACCGTGCTGATGCCATCCTACGTGAACATCGGCGCCTACGTTGACGAAGGCACCATGGTGGACACCTGGGCTACCGTCGGCTCCTGCGCGCAGATCGGTAAAAACGTTCACCTGTCCGGCGGCGTGGGCATCGGTGGCGTTCTTGAGCCACTTCAGGCTAACCCAACCATCATCGAAGACAACTGCTTCATCGGCGCACGTTCCGAAGTGGTTGAAGGCGTGATCGTCGAAGAAGGTTCTGTGATCTCCATGGGCGTGTACATTGGCCAGAGCACCCGTATTTACGATCGCGAAACCGGTGAAATTCACTACGGCCGCGTTCCAGCCGGTTCCGTTGTGGTTTCCGGCAACCTGCCGTCTAAAGATGGCAAATACAGCCTGTATTGCGCGGTCATCGTGAAAAAAGTGGACGCGAAAACGCGCGGTAAAGTAGGCATCAATGAACTGCTGCGCACCATCGATTAATCGGGTATAACAAAAAGCGGGGGCAACCCCGCTTTTTTTATATCCGAAGGTGGCGAAAATAGATTTTTTCGTTAATTATTCATAGGTTATGTTGAGATCAAGGGTACCGCTATGTACGATAATCTGAAAAGTCTGGGCATTACCAATCCTGATGAAATTGATCGTTATAGTCTTCGCCAGGAAGCCAATAACGATATTTTGAAAATCTATTTTCACAAGGACAAAGGAGAGTTCTTCGCCAAAAGCGTGAAGTTTAAATACCCTCGCCAGCGTAAGACCGTTGTCGCTGACGGTATCGGTCAGGGATATAAAGAAGTACAGGAAATCAGCCCTAACCTGCGCTACGTGATCGACGAACTCGATCAAATCTGCCAGCGCGATCGCAGCGAAGTCGATCTGAAACGTAAGATCCTTGACGACCTGCGTCACCTGGAAAGCGTAGTCACCAATAAGATCAGCGAGATTGAAGCGGATCTTGAGAAATTGACGCGGAAATAAGTTATTCCGGTGCGGTCTGATGCCCTCACCCCGGCCCTCTCCCACAGGGAGAGGGTGAAAACCGCACACAACATTATCTCTGCTCATCCAGCTGCAACGCCACATACAGCAGTAGCCGGTCGTCAAAATTCCCTAAATCCAGCCCCGTCAGTTCCGAGATCCGGTTAAGCCGATACTCCAGCGTATTACGGTGAATAAACAGCGCTTTTGACGTTGCCAGCGGCTGCACGTTATGCCGGAACCATGCCTGCAACGTGCGGCGCAGCAGTCCGTTATTGTCCATCGCTTTCAGACGCACAAGCGGACGCGCCAGCTCGTTGGCCTGCCAGCCACCGCGCAGGCTGTCGAGCAGGACCGGCAGCATCAGATCCTGATAGAAATAACTGCGGCTCTCCGGCATGCGCTGTTTACCCACCATCATGGTGGTGCGCGCCGTTCGCCATGAACGGGCGATACTCCCCGGCCCGGTAAAGTAATTTCCCAGCGCGACGCGAAAACGGAGCTGTCCGTTCTCCTTCATGCGCTCGATGAGCAGCTCAACGCGGCGACGATGATCTTCCGCGTCCCAGCGGCCAAACTGATTAAGCGCAGGCTTGAGCACCACCATTTCCGTTAAAGAGACGATTGCCACCAGGTTGTTACGCTCCGGCGTCGCCAGCATGTTTTGCAGCTGCTGTAGCTCCACCATGGCGCTGTCCACGCCAAGCTGGCCGCTATCCACCTCAATAACGGCAACCACGCGCGGCTGATTCAGGTCGATACCCAGACGCTGCGCCCACTCGCTCAGGGCAGGCGTATGCTCCTCCGCCTGAATCAAATTCATCACCAGCTCTTCGCGCAGGCGGCTGTCCTGGGCGAGCAGGTGCATCAGACGCGACTGCTCCAGCATCATCTCCGCCGTCATGCAGACCAGCTCACCGTATTTACGCAGCGATTCAGGATCGCCGGTCAGACCGATAACGCCAACAATCTCTCCTTCCAGACGCAGCGGCAGGTTGATCCCCTGACGAACCCCGTGCAGATGTTTCGCCACGGCGTCATCGATGTCGACCACGCGCCCCTGAGAGAGCACCAGCAACGCCCCTTCGTGCAATTCCCCAATACGCTCACGATCGCCGCTGCCGATAATGCGCCCACGGGCATCCATTACGTTGATATTGGTATCAATGATGCGCATGGTTCGCGCCACGATATCCTGCGCCATTTTGGTATCAAGATGCCAGCCAGCCATAAAACCCTCCCGTGAGCAGAGCTCAAGCATAGGGAAGTTCAGCTAAGGCTGCATTGTGCAGATGCCCAAAGGCAGAGAGAGATGTATGGAGTTGTGGGAAAGGTCACAGAAACGAGAAAGCCCCTGCGAACAGGGGCTTAAGATGATTACTGCATCAGGAGATAAATAGAAGTATCACCACGCTGAATATTCAGTGCCAGCACGGACGGCTTGCTGTCGAGAATTTTGCGCAGTTCAGCGATGTTTTTCACCGGCTGCTGGTTAGCGCCCATGATCACATCACCTTTTTTCAGGCCGATACGGGCAGCAGGTGAGTTCGCTTTCACGTTGTTCACCACCACGCCTTTATCTGCCCCTTTATTGCTCATCTCAGCACCTTCAATACCGCTGAAGATGGTGCTGGAATCCACCTGATTCTGACTGCTCTGTTGCAGTTCCAGGCTCACGTTAACCGGCTTACCTTCACGCAGCAGGCCGAGGGTCACTTTACTGCCGATTGGCATAGAACCCACTTCCGCACGCAGGGCGGCAAAGCTGCTGATCGGTTTACCGTTCAGCGAAGTGATCACGTCACCCGCTTTAATGCCGGCTTTCGCCGCCGAGGAGTTCGGCATGACCTGGCTTACGAATGCGCCGCGCTGAGCGTCTACTTTCATTGCTTTCGCCAGCTCGGAGTTCAGCTCGGTACCCATGATACCCAGCTCACCGCGTTTCACCTGTCCATATTGCACCATCTGCGCAGTCAGGTTTTTCACCATGTTGCTCGGGATAGCAAAGCCGATACCGATGTTGCCACCGTCCGGTGCCAGGATAGCGGTGTTGATACCGATCAGTTCACCATTCAGGTTAACCAGCGCACCGCCGGAGTTACCACGGTTAATGGCCGCATCCGTCTGGATGAAGTTTTCATAGTTTTCCGCATTCAGGCCGCTACGTCCCAGCGCCGAGACGATACCCGAGGTCACGGTTTCGCCCAGACCAAACGGGTTACCGATGGCGACGGTGTAGTCACCCACGCGCAGCGCGTCAGAGTCGGCAAGCTTAATCGCCGTCAGGTTCTTCGGATCCTGGATTTGAATCAGCGCGATATCGGAACGCGGGTCTTTACCGACCACTTTGGCATCGAATTTACGGCCATCGCTCATCTGCACCTTAATGGTGTTAGCATTATCTACCACGTGGTTATTGGTCACCACGTAGCCTTTGGCTGCATCAATAATCACGCCCGAGCCGAGTGCCATGAATTTCTGCTGCTGACCGCCGCCCATGCCGTCATCCCCTGCACCGCCGCCCTGACAGAACGGGGAGCTCTGGAATGGCGAACCGTCCTGGCAGAACGGCGAATTGTCGCCGAAGAACTGCTGGAAATTACGCGGCATACGCGGCGTATTGACGGTTGTGCTGCCCTCAACGTTAATACTCACCACCGATGGCATCACTTTTTCGAGCATCGGGGCCAGGCTTGGCATCTGCTGCGCAGTCGCTGCCGAGGAAGCTGTCTCGGCCGCCATCGCCAGAGGGGACAGCGCTAAACCTAAACTCAGAGCCAGTGCACTCATTGCTAATGTGGTTTTTTTCATGTTTCTCAATCTCGATTTACCAGATAACGCAAAATTGCTGTGTAACTCAGATTCGTTTTATACCGCTTAGTTCCGGGATTAAGTTTATGGAAAAAGTAAAAATTTATTGGTCGTCTTTACAAAACTCATGGCTTATTCAACGGCCATAAGCTTGCGGTATTCATCCCAGGCATACAAATCTGTCATCCCGCTGATATAGTCCTGGATAAGACGACAGCGATAATAATATTCCATGACTGGCCATTGGGAAGAATGACGATCTATTTTACTGACGGCTTCAATGTATGCCAGCCGGTGGCGCGTTGAAAGCTTCTGATAGAGACGAGATTCAATCGGCAGGCGGCGAACACGTTCATTTTCGACCAGCTCGCTAAACTCATCGACCGTCAGCTGGAGCAGCGGGCCATAAATTTCCAGCAACCCGCTGATAACCCGGTATCCTTGCAGCTCCAGCTGTTCGACATCCGGGTGGCTGAAAACATGGCGGACAGCCACGTTTTTATATAATTCAAGAAGCTGGCTAAAACTGCTCTCATCTTCCAGCAGGGCGTGATTAAATTCCCCGCTAAATATCATCGGCAAATTATCAATGAAACGGGCGGCTGCATACGGCACCAGTTTATTCAGCGTGTTTACTCGCAAATACATAAAGAACTGATCTTCGGTACTGCGGCTCAGCGAATTTGAACGCGATTTATCCCAGGCATTCTCGACGACCTGCGCAAACAGAGAACCTTTTTCATGCTCTCCCCAGGCATCATGAAGATGCTGATACAGCTCCTCGACGCTGAATATTCTTTTTTCCACCGCGTCTTCCAGATCGGCCACGCAATAAGAAATGTCATCAGCCGCTTCCATAATCCATGTCAATGGAAAACGGCCATTGGGGGTCAGAGACAGTTCTTTACGCAACCGCGCGATATATGCTTCTTCCGATAAGTAATAGCCCGGTTTTTTCATCAGGTAGCTATGCGTGGCGGGCGTTTCTCCAGTCCACCACGCGGGACGCGTGTATTTAAGAATACAGCCCACCTGGGCCCAGGTCAGATTCATCCGCATCAGGGAGTGCACCAAACGGATCCCCTGCGCGTTACCTTCGAAATGACACAGATCCTGGCGCACCTTACGGCGCAGATCGTTCAGGCTATCTTCACCTTCACGCAGGCGTAAATCGCGTACCACACAGCGGTCATCGCTGAGCGGCTGGCTTATGGCATCAGAGGGAAAAAGCCGCTGTTTAAACCAGTCATTGATGGCGGCCTCGCCGAAATGACCAAAGGGAGGATTGCCGATATCGTGCATCAGGCAGGCCATCTCAACGATGCTTTCGAACGGGCCGGTCAGTTCATCCAGTCCGTAGGTTTCCAGCAGACGTTGCTCTTTAAGGCGGCTGAGGATCTCTTTCGCAATGTAGCGCCCCACCTGCTGCACTTCCATGGAGTGCGTTAACCGCGTACGCACCGCGGCGTTACGCTCCAGCGGGAACACCTGGGTTTTTTGCTGTAACCGGCGGATGGCGGGCGAATTGATGATGCGTCCGCGATCGCTTTCAAAAATGCGCAGGATCTCATGTTCGCTCTTATCGCCCTGTGGCGAACGGAAACGTCGGTGCCAGTTAATTTTGGTGCGAAAATCGATTGGTGCCATGTGCTCCCCCGCGTGAGAATGCGTTTCCCCTTAACCGCATGATAGACTATGCATCTTAACAAGGCACATCGCGAGTAAATCTATGAAAATCGGCATTATTGGTGCAATGGAAGAAGAAGTTACGCTGCTGCGTGACAAAATTGAGAACCGTCAGACCCTCTCCCTCGGTGGCTGTGAGATCTACACCGGCCAGCTGAACGGTGTTGACGTGGCTCTGCTGAAATCAGGCATCGGTAAAGTTGCAGCGGCACTGGGCGCGACCCTGCTGCTTGAGCGCTGCAAGCCTGACGTTATCATTAATACAGGTTCTGCGGGCGGTCTGGCGCCGACGCTGAAAGTGGGCGATATCGTGGTTTCCGACGAAGCGCGTTACCACGATGCAGACGTCACCGCATTCGGCTACGAATATGGTCAGCTTCCGGGCTGCCCGGCCGGGTTTAAAGCGGATGATAAGCTGATTGCCGCCGCTGAAAGCTGCATCAACGAGCTGAACCTCAATGCGGTGCGTGGCCTGATCGTCAGCGGCGATGCCTTTATCAACGGCTCTGTTGGTCTGGCGAAAATCCGTCATAACTTCCCGCAGGCTGTGGCCGTTGAGATGGAAGCCACGGCCATTGCGCACGTGTGCCATAACTTCAGCGTGCCGTTCGTGGTCGTTCGCGCGATCTCTGACGTAGCGGACCAGCAGTCCCACATCAGCTTCGACGAGTTCCTGGCCGTTGCGGCCAAGCAGTCCACCGTGATGGTGGAAACCCTGGTGCAGAAACTGGCGCGTGGGTAAGGTGTCATTCAGGGCGCTGGTCGCCCTGCTTCTGTTCGCTCCGGCCTGGCTCATCGCCGCGCCGCGGGTGATCACACTCTCCCCTGCCAATACGGAACTGGCTTTTGCCGCCGGGATCACGCCCGTTGCGGTGAGCAGCTTTTCCGATTATCCACCGCAGGCCGCCCAAATCGAACAGGTTGCCACCTGGCAGGGAATGAATCTGGAACGCATCGTTGCGCTAAAGCCCGATCTGGTACTCGCCTGGCGCGGCGGTAATGCCGAACGGCAGGTAAACCAGCTCTCTTCGCTGGGAATAACGGTTAAATGGGTGGACGCGGTGAGCATCGAACAGGTGTCGCAAACCCTCCGTGACCTCGCGCCCTTCAGCCCTACCCCCCAACGCGCCGGACAGGCTGCACAGCAGATGCTCAACGACTATGCCGCGCTAAAAGCCCGATACGGCACGCAACCGAAACAACGCGTTTTTCTGCAATTTGGCAGCCAGCCGCTGTTCACTACCGGGAAAGGTTCGATCCAGAACCAGGTGCTTGAAACCTGTGGAGGTGAAAATATCTTTGCCGAAAGCCGGGTCCCCTGGCCCCAGGTCAGTCGTGAGCAGGTTCTGGCGCGACAACCGCAGGCCATTGTGGTGGTCGGAAATGCGAGCGAGATTCCTAAAATAGAACAATTCTGGCATCGGCAGCTTAAAATTCCGGTCATCGCACTCAACAGCGACTGGTTTGAACGCGCCAGCCCGCGTATTATCCTCGCCGCAAAACAACTCTGCGCCGAACTGGCAGAGGGTCACTCAAACAGATAAATACCCCCTTCGAGGATTTAACGATGCTCGTGTATTGGCTGGATATTCTTGGCACAGCCGTTTTTGCTATCTCCGGCGTTTTGCTTGCCGGAAAACTACGCATGGATCCTTTTGGCGTACTGGTGCTCGGCGTCGTTACGGCGGTGGGAGGCGGAACGATCCGCGATATGGCGCTGGCAAATGGCCCGGTATTTTGGGTAAAAGATCCCACGGATCTGGTGGTGGCGATGGTCACCTGCCTGTTAACCATCGTGCTGGTTCGTCAGCCTCGCAGACTGCCAAAATGGATATTGCCGGTGCTGGATGCCGTCGGTCTGGCGGTCTTTGTGGGAATAGGCGTGAATAAAGCCTTTATTGCCGGGACTGGCCCGCTGGTGGCGATCTGTATGGGCGTGTTAACCGGCGTGGGCGGAGGGATTATTCGCGACATACTGGCGCGAGAAGTCCCGATGATCCTGCGAACGGAAATCTACGCGACGGCCTGTATCATCGGGGGGATCGTTCACGCCACGGCGTATTACACCTTTGCTGTCCCGCTGGAGAATGCGGCGATGCTGGGGATGGTGGTCACGCTGGTGATCCGTTTAGCGGCGATACGCTGGCACCTGAAGCTGCCGACCTTTGCGCTGGATGAAAATTCAAGATAGGTATCGTTTATAAGCCCGGTAGCGCTTCGCTTACCGGGCCTACAATCTGCATTCAGGCTTAAATACTGAACGAAGAACCACACCCGCAGGTGCTGGTCGCATTCGGGTTAGTCACCACAAAGCGCGAACCTTCCAGACCTTCAGTGTAGTCCACTGAACCGCCCACCAGATATTGCAGGCTCATCGGATCAACCACCAGCGCGACGCCCTGTTTCTCGATAGTCATATCACCATCGTTAACCTGGTCGTCAAAGGTAAAACCATACTGGAAGCCACTACAGCCGCCGCCGGTAATATAAACACGCAGTTTCAGATCCGGATTGTCCTCGTCGGCAATCAGGGTTTTCACTTTTTTCGCTGCTGCTTCGGTAAATTCCAGCGGCAACGCTACGTCATCACTCATCTTATGCTCCCATGAATACTGCGACTGCTATTGGGCAAAAATCACCCAATTCTTTGTGTCATTATCTAATACCCTGGTAATTCATTCAAGTATTCTGCTTCAGGGCCTGTTCAGCTTCCTGTTTCGCCAGGGTACGGGCAAGAATGGTGGAGTATAGCGGTTTTCCACCCAGGAATTGGGCTAATAGTGTCGCGCCGAGACAGGTAATGATCATTGGCAAAATGAGCTGGTAATTGTCGGTCATTTCCAGCACCAGTACGATCCCGGTAAGCGGCGCGCGCAGGGAGGCCGCCAGCAGCGCCCCCATTCCCGCCACCGCAAACGTCCCCGCGTCCAGATGATAGGCAGGGAAGCCAACCGCTGCCGCCATGCCAAACGCCGTGCCCAGCAGCGTTCCCAGCGCCAGCATAGGGGCGAAAATGCCGCCCGGTGCGCCGGAGGAGAAGCACAGCACGGTCGTAATCACCCGCGAGATAAACATAAACAGCAGCAGCCCCACGCTGAAATTCCCCGCCGCGGCAATGGGAATCAGGCCGAAACCGCCGCCCGCCGCGTTCGGTTCGATAAAGCCGAGGATCCCGCACACGCCGCCAAGCAGGCCCCCCACCAGCACCCATTTCGTGGTATTTCCGCCATGGATGCGCTGAAACATATCCTGAGCCCGTAAAATCAGGGTGTTAAAAAGCGGGCCAACGACGCCAAAAATCATCCCAAGAACCAGATACAGCCACAAAGTATTGACCGGCGCATTGGTTAGCTTGCCAACTTCAATCACCGCCCCTTCGCCATTAAAGACGCGAAAGACAATGCTCGACATAATCACGCCGGTAAACACCGCTTTAATGGAGATCAGGTTGTAGCGGAACTGGGCGCGCATCTCTTCAATGATAAACAGGATACCCGCCAGCGGCGCGTTAAACGCCGCAGACAGCCCCGCCGCCGCCCCCGTCGCCAGCAACGTATGCCGTGCTTCGGCGCTGCGCATACGGAACAGATCGCCGACCATGCGCCCGACGTTACCGCCCAGCTGTACCGTTGGCCCTTCCCGACCGAGCACCATGCCCGCCCCGAGCGTTCCCATCCCGCCGATAAATTTCACAGGAAGTACCCGCCACCAGCGAACCGGGCGTAGCTCCTCCAGCGCCCCCTCAATTTCCGGGATCCCCGAGCCGCCCGCTTCGGGTGCGAATTTACGTACCAGGAAATAGCCCACCGTGGCAAACAGGGCCGAAAGGCCAAAGGCCCACACCCAGACCAGCCATTCCCGATCCGCAAAGCTGGCGACGGTGCCTATGCGCCAGTTGAGCACCGCGTTGACGGCTTTTTCAAACGCGACGCCCACGAGACCGGCCAGCGTGCCCACAACGGCAGCTGCCAGCAGAATGGCCAACGGGGTTTTGTCACGGTTGAGCAGCCGCCGGATGCTGACCCGGCGCTTTGCGCGCGTAAACTGCTGTTGTTCAAAAGACGGAGTGTTCTCGTTCATTACCTGTTCTGTTTCGTCATACAAATGGCCGCAGGGATTTTACCAGAGACAGTCCCCTCGTCCCCTGAAAAATACTTAACAATTGTTAAGCCCTTTACGGGGCAAAAATTTTATAACCTCATCCGGATCACTTAGAATAGTCTCCTTAACTTATTTCTACGAACCAGGAACGACGCCATGAGCAAGTCTGAAAACCTCTACAGCGCAGCCCGCGAGCTTATCCCAGGCGGCGTAAACTCACCGGTGCGCGCCTTTACCGGCGTGGGTGGCACCCCGCTGTTTATCGAACGTGCGGATGGCGCATATCTGTATGATGTGGATGGTAAAGCCTATGTCGATTACGTCGGCTCCTGGGGCCCGATGGTACTGGGCCACAACCACCCGGCGATCCGCAACGCGGTGATTGAAGCCGCTCAGCGCGGCCTGAGCTTCGGCGCGCCAACCGAGATGGAAGTTAAAATGGCGGAGCTGGTCACCGAGCTGGTGCCAACGATGGACATGGTGCGTATGGTGAACTCCGGTACCGAAGCGACCATGAGCGCCATCCGTCTGGCGCGCGGCTTTACCGGCCGTGACAAGATCATCAAGTTCGAAGGTTGTTATCACGGCCACGCCGACTGCCTGCTGGTAAAAGCCGGTTCCGGTGCGCTGACCCTCGGCCAGCCAAACTCTCCGGGGGTGCCGGCTGATTTCGCGAAACACACGTTGACCTGCACCTATAACGACCTGAACACCGTTCGCGCCGCGTTTGAGCAGTATCCGCAGGAGATCGCCTGCATCATCGTTGAGCCAGTTGCGGGCAACATGAACTGTATCCCACCGCAGCCGGATTTCCTGCCGGGCCTGCGCGCGCTGTGCGATGAGTTCGGCGCGCTGCTGATCATCGACGAAGTGATGACCGGTTTCCGCGTCGCGCTGGCGGGGGCGCAGTCATACTACGGCGTCGAGCCGGATCTGACCTGCCTCGGCAAAATCATTGGCGGCGGCATGCCTGTCGGCGCGTTTGGCGGCCGTAAGGACGTAATGGACGCGCTGGCGCCAACCGGTCCGGTTTACCAGGCGGGTACGCTCTCCGGTAACCCGATTGCGATGGCGGCGGGCTTTGCCTGTCTGACCGAAGTGGCGCAGCCGGGCATCCACCAAACCCTGACGGACCGGACGACGCAGCTGGCAAACGGCCTGCTCGAAGCCGCAGAAGACGCGGGTATTCCGCTGGTGGTAAACCACGTCGGCGGGATGTTCGGGATTTTCTTCACCGAGGCGAAAACCGTGACCTGCTATCAGGACGTGGTGAAATGCGACGTGGAACGCTTCAAACGCTTCTTCCACCTGATGCTGGAAGAAGGCGTGTATCTGGCCCCGTCAGCGTTTGAAGCGGGCTTTATGTCCGTGGCACACAGCGAAGAAGATATCAATAACACCATCGACGCAGCGCGTAAGGTGTTTGCGAAGCTGTAAAATGTGCGGCCTGATGCCCTCACCCCAACCCTCTCCCACAGGGGAGAGGGTTCCCCAGTAATTTGAAAGCAAAAGCGATAACGTTGCCTCAGAATAACTGAGGGCTTTCAGCGATGCCTCGGTCCGGCTGTAAATCGCTGAGGCGTTTCCTGTAGGACGGGGTGAGGCGCAGGGATGCGCCGAGAGGGCGGGCTTTACAGGGATGTTACCTCCGCCCGTCCCCGATAAGCCGGAAGGAATAAGCCGAAGGTACCGCGAAGCGGCGATTTTCCGCCGGAAGCCCGGGTCGCCAGGGTGGTGGCGACTGAGCCACCCTGGCACGTTCACCGGCCATGTCGTGACAGAGTAGCAAGGAACATAACGTGAACGGAATGACCACCAGAGCCGTATGTTCCCCCTCACCCCAGCCCTCTCCCTCAAGGGAGAGGGAGCAAACACTAAAACGGCAATCTAAGGATTGCCGTTTACTTTTATTACCGACTCTGCTTTCTCAACAGATATATAAAGTACGGCGCGCCGATAAAGGTCGACAGCAGGCCCGCCGGGATCTGATACGGGAACAGCACCATCCTTCCGCACCAGTCAGCAAAGACCAGGATCGCCCCGCCCGTCAGCGCAGAGATCACGATATGTGGCAAAGTCCTGCGGAAGCCCATCATACGGGCGATATGCGGCGCCATTAATCCGACAAAACTGAGCGGGCCGATAGTCATGGTGGCCGTCGCCGTCAGGCACGCGGCCAGCAGCAACAGGGCGATGCGCGTTGGCGTCAGCGCCACCCCGACCGCGCGAGCGGTATCCCCACCCAACGGCAGAATAGTCATCCAGCGACGGCACAGCGGCACAATCGCCAGCAGCACGATCATTACAATCCCGGTATACACCACCTGACTGCCGGTGGCGTTGTATGTTGAACCGGAAATCCAGGTCAGGATCTGCGCCATGCGCGGATCGCCGCTCGCCTGCAACATCATCAGCAGCATAGTAAATGCGGTGCTGAGCGCCATCCCGGCCAGCAGCATGCGGTGAGGCGAGAAACCGCCGCGCCCGGAGGCGATCAGGATAATCATCAGCGTCGCCGCCGCACCGATACTCCCGGCAGGCATCAGCCAGCCGAAGGCATTCCCCGGCACGAGAAACAGCATCAACACCACGCCAAACGCGGCGCCGGAACTGATGCCCAGGACTTCCGGGCTTGCCATCGGGTTACCGGTCAGACGCTGGATAATACAGCCCGCCACCGCCAGCATGACGCCCGCAATCAGCGCGGAGAAGATCCGCGGCCAGCGCCACTGCATGAGTTCATGCAGCAAATCCCCCGTCGCCCAGTGCCAGCCCGTGGCGTCGCGTCCCAGCGAGAGTGCGGCAAACGAGGCGATAACCAGCACTGCCAGTCCGGCAAGGCTGAACCACACCACCGACTGACGCTCAGCATGTACTTTATCGCCGGCATCCATTGCCGGGGCGCTAATGCTGCGCAGGCGCGGCAAGAGCCACAGCAGCAGCGGCGCGCCGATCAGGGCCGTCACCGAGCCCGTGGAAACTTCCATCCAGACGCGCGCCAGCCAGAGAATGAGCTGATCGGAAAGCCAGAGGATCAGCGCACCAATCAGCGGCGCCAGCATCAGGCGCGCCAGCAGACGGCGTGCGCCGAGCATTTTTGCCAGCAGCGGCGCAAACAGGCCGATAAAGCCGATGATGCCGACGGCGTTAACCAGTAACGCGCTGAGCACAATCGCCAGGGTCAGGGCCGCCAGACGCGCCAGCGACAGCGCCAGCCCGAGATTGCGCGCCACGCCGTCGTCCAGGCCCATCAGCGTGAGCGGACGCAGCAGCAGCAGTGTCAGCACCACGCCGCCAAACAGCTGCGGCCACAGGCGCTGAACGATACTCCAGTCGGTCTGGGTGAGCGTGCCGGTACTCCACATAAACATGCTTTGCAACTGGTCGTGGTGAAACAGCACCAGCAGCTGGTTGATCGCCCCACAGTAGAGGCTGACGACCAGCCCCGCGAGGATCAGCGTGACCGGCGAGAGACGTTTTCCCCAGGCCACGCCAAAGACCAGCGCACCGACCACGCATGCGCCTGCCAGCGCGGCAAACTGCGAGGTTAACGCTCCCGGCAGGGTCCAGAGAGTGGTGATGGTGATCCCCAACTGAGCCCCCGTCGCCACGCCCAGCGTGGTCGGCTCCGCCAGCGGGTTACGTAGCACCTGCTGAAACAGTACGCCCACCAGTCCCAGTCCCGCCCCGACCAGCAGGGAGATAGCCAGACGCGGCAGCAGGCTGTAGTGGAACAGCATTTGCTGAATATTATCGATATCCGGTGCGGCAAACGCGGCTGCCCACTGATCGCGCGGCAACGCTGTGGTCAGGTTAAAGCCGGTTAACGCCAGGGCAGCCAGAAAAATGAGCGCTAACAGTAACATTGGGAAACGGGCCATACGCGTGCTCATGCCTTGCCTCCCAGTGCATTGTCCAGCACGCGGGCAAAATGCATGGCCGACAGCGTCGCGCCGTAGAACCATACCGCTGGCGCGCGCAGGAAGCGCTGCTCGCGGACGAACGGCATTGCCTGCCAGAGCGGGGTCGCCATCAGGGTTTGCATTTCGCGCTCGTTCCCGTGATCGAAGCACAGCACGTCCACATCACGAAACGCCGCCAGACGGTCAATCCCCACGGCGGTACTGCCCCAGAACGTCATCTCGCCTTCCCAGGCATTGCGAATGCCAAAGCTGTCGAGCACTTCCTGGAACAGACAGTTATTTCCAAAGACCAGCATATGGCGGGCATCCAGCAGGGTCACCATCAGCAAAGGCCGATCGCCACGGCGGGCAAAGCGCGGCTTAAGGGAATCAATCAGCGCATCAAATTCATCGAGGTGTTTTTTCGCCTGAGCCTCACGGTTGAGGAACTGCGCCATCTCGTGGATGGAATTTTTTGCCATGGTCAGCGGCTTTTTACCGTCGCTAAAGGAAAAGCCCCGTCCGGGCGCAATCTTCGCCATGGTCTCTTCCGACGGACCATACCCCGCAGACCAGAATAAATAAGACGGTTTCATCTGGGTGAGAAGCTCAAGGTTCGGCTCCGTACGCAGACCGATGTCGATGACGGAGTCCGGCAGTTTTGGCTCATTCACCCACAGGGTGTAGTTGGGAATATCGGCCACACCGTAAGGCGTCACGCCCAGCGCCATCATCAGTTCAACGGGCAACCACTCCAGCGCCACGATGCGGTGCGGATCGATAGCGGCAGCGCGGGCCGGGCCCATCTTTAACAGCAGCGGTGAGAGCGCCATGGCCGTCAGCAGGCGACGGCGGCTAATGAATGTTGAATCCAGCATCAGTAGACAAAGCTCACGGGTGCAGCCCCGGCCGGGTGAGGCAGGATGCCCATAGGAATACCGTAGATATGTTCCAGCGTTTCGCTACGCATCAGTTCGGCAGGCGTACCCTGAGCGATCATTTCACCGCCGCGCAGCGCTACCAGATAGTCGCAATAGCGTGCCGCCATGTTGATATCATGCAGAACGGCAATCACCGTCAGGCCGCGCTGCTGGCTTAAACGGTGCACCAGCGCCAGCACGTCCACCTGGTGGGCAATATCCAGCGCGGAGGTAGGTTCGTCGAGCAGCAGGCAGCGGCTGTCCTGCGCCACCAGCATTGCGATCCATGCGCGCTGACGCTCGCCACCGGACAGGCTATCCACCAGACGGTGCGCCAGCGGTTTTAATCCCACCAGCGCGATCGCCTCTTCCACTTTCTCTCTGTCAGCAACGCCAAAACGCCCGAGCGCACCGTGCCACGGATAACGTCCAATCGCCACCAGTTCGCGCACCGTCATCCCCTCCGCCTGCGGCAACTGCTGCGGCAGATAGGCCACCTTGCGGGCAAAGGCCTTACTGCTCCAGCTCGCCAGCGGCTGGTCATCCAGCAAAATGTCGCCCTCGGACGGTGGCTGATGACGGCCCAGCATCTTCAGCAGCGTCGATTTACCGGAACCATTGTGCCCGATTAAACCGGTCACTTTACCTGCGGGAAACGTCAAAGAGAGCGGATGCAGCAAGGTGCGCCCGGGTACGCGAAAGGAGAGATTATTGAGCGTGAAGGTGGAGTCGGATTGCGTTTTGTTATCCTGCATGTCAGCCAACTTAAATAAAAAGGGCACGGCGAACCGTGCCCATAAAGAGGTTAGAAGCGGAAGGTCGCCGTGGCAACAACCTGGCGTCCTGCTCCCCAGTAGCATGCATACTCGCTGTAGCAGCTGGAGACGTATTCACGGTCAAAGATGTTGTTCACGTTGACGCCGACGGAAGAGCCCGGCAGACCGAAGCGCGCCAGATCGTATTTCACGGTCGCATCCGCCAGGGCATAACCCGCGACGTTAAAGGACTCATAGGCTTTAGGCGACGCTGAGGAGTAGTACGTCACCGTGTTACCGATGTAACGCGCGCCTGCACCGACGGTCAGGCCACTCAGCGCCGTCTCGTGGAAGGTGTAATCCGCCCACAGGGATGCCATGTTGCGCGGTACTTCTGCCGGACGACGACCTTCATACCAGGTATCGTGGGTGTATTCCGCATCGGTGTAGCTGTAGGCCGCCGTCACGTTCACGTTAGCCGACACCGCCGCTTTCGCTTCCAGCTCAAAGCCACGGGAGCGAATTTCACCGCCCTGCACGCTAAAGCCGCTGGTCGGGTTCGCCGGATCGGCGGTCAGGTTATTGTTCTTGGTCAGCTGGTATACCGCTGCCGTCACCACAACAGGCAGATCTTTTGGAACATACTTCACGCCCGCTTCATACTGCTTGCCGCGTGCCGGATCGAACGGTTTACCACCCTGAGTAGTGCCAGAGAGCGGTTCGAAAGATTCACTGTAGCTGAAGTATGGTGTAATCCCGTTATCGAACAGGTAGTTAATCCCCCCGCGCCAGGTAAATGCCTGATCGTTAATTTCCGCGGTGGTTCCGTTATTACGGTTGAAGGCAGACGTTTTCGCAAAGTCATAGCGGCCACCCAAGGTGAGTACCCACTTATCCCATTCCGCCTGATCCTGCGCATAGAGCCCGGTCTGCTCCTGGCGATTGAGCATGGCATACGGGAAGTTCACATTAACGTTCGCATTGCCGTGCTGCGGATTGTTCATACTGATCGGATCGGCGGTACCGTAGTCAGCATCAATGTCATTGCGCATACGAAGGTAATCCACACCTGTCAGCAGGGTATGGTCAACGGCGCCGGTCGCGAATTTCGACTGGAGCTGTGTATCAACCGTGAACGAGTTGAGGTCTTCATCTGAGCGCACGTACGCGCGGCTGATCTGGGCCGGGGCGATATAGCCGTTACCGTAAACTGAACGGTAAAGCGTGTTGATTTTGGTATAACGCAGGTTCTGACGCACGGTGAAGGTGTCGTTGAATTCATGCGCGAAGCTGTAACCCACCATTTTCTGACGACGGGAGATTTTATTGTCTTCATCGCCTTCGTTGAAGTCGGTCGGCAGTTTGTGCGCTTTTCCGTTAGCATCATAGTAAGGCACAACGGTACCTTCACGCGGCAGCCAGCCGTAGTAACCCGCATCCGGATCGCTCTGGAAGTTACTCAGGAAAGTGAAATCGGTTTTATCATCAGGACGCCAGCTGAAAGACGGCGCAATCGCGTAACGAGTAGACTTCACCATTTCCTGCTGCGCATTTTCACTGCGCCCCAGACCGGTCAGACGGTAGGACCACACGCCGTCATCGTCAATCGCGTCGCTGAAATCAAACCCGGTCTGCCAGAGGTTATCCGTCCCCATTTTGAACTGAATTTCTTTCAACGGTTCCGTGGTTGGACGCTTGCTGACCATACTCACTACGCCGCCCGGATGGCTTTTGCCATACAGTACAGACGTCGGGCCACGCAGCAGCTCTACGCGCTCAAGGAAGTACGGGTCCATGGACGCTTCAGAGTAGTTGTCTCCCTGCAACTTCATACCATCCAGATACTGGTTGGTATTCACGGTGCTGGAGGTCGTGAAACCACGAATCGAAACCACATCGTAAGTTGTTGATGCGCCGCGCGTTGCGAAAACACTTGGGGTATAGGCCAGCGCCTGTTTAACCGTTCCCGGCTGTTTCATGTCCATCTCTTCACGTGTAACCACGGAAATAGACTGCGGGGTTTTCTCGATCGGTGTATCGGTTTTCGTCGCCGTTGCAGTGCGCTTTGCTGCAATCGTCGGTGCAGGACCCCAGGCACTTTCCTGTGCAGCCGGTGCGGCAGTCACGGTGATGGTTTCTTCTTTCTTGGGGGTTTCAGCGGCCTGTGCGTAAGCAGACATGCCGGCAACCGCTGTGGCTACAACGGCTGCGATTTTACGCAGCGACGTGTTAATTGGCTGAGCAGTATTGGAAAGCGCCATGATGGATCTCTGATGAAAAAGGTGAATGATAACGTAAACGAGAATTATTATTATGACCGCAGAATAATATGCGAAACGCTGACGGCATAGCAAGCGATATGCGGCCCTACAAGAATTAAGGGTTTAAGAAATAATCAACGGAAAATGGGTCGTTAATAAGGGTTGAAAATGGGGTTAAGGAAATGAGTTGCCGAGGTGAAAAAATACCCCCTTCCCGGGAAGGGGGTATCAGTAGGGTTAGTTCCCGCCGAACATATCCTTGATCCAGCCGGCGACGCCGTCGCTGTCTTTCTTCTCTTCCTGCTGCTGCGGCTGTTGCTGCTGCGGCTGCTGAGGTTGAGAAGACTGATCGAACGGGTTACCTGTCGGTTCTTCTGGCTGGCTTTGCTGGCACAGCGCATCCGGGTTGGTCGTCCAGACCGGCAGCGTACGCACGCCACCGCCGCAAATGAAGTTACCCGAGCTGTCCACGCCCATATCGACGATATCTTCAGGAGCAACGAGGTTCAGCGGCACCGGAGACTGATTCGCGAGGTAGCGCTGGAAAATCGACATCGCACCGCTCGCGCCATACAGTTTGGTCGGCTGGTTGTTATCGCGCCCCACCCAGGTGATGACCACTTCACGACCATCAATACCGGCGAACCAGGTATCGACATTGTTGTTGGTGGTCCCGGTTTTACCCGCCAGATGCAGACCAGGATACTTCGCCCCCAGCTGACGACCGGTACCGCGCTGAACCACCTGCTGCATGGTCCACAGCGTCATATAGGCCGCCTGTGCCGGAACAGCGCGCTCCGCCTGCGGGAAGCTCTGATACAGCACGGAGCCATCTTCGGCAATCACCGAACGCAGAGCGGAGAGCGGCGCTCGGTTACCGCCGCTGGCGATGGTCTGGAACGCCTGCGCCACTTCGATTGGCGTCAGGTTAAGCGCCCCCAGGATCATCGCTGGCACAGGGTGCAGCTGATCTTTCGGTACGCCCAGCTTCTGCCAGGTGTCGGTGATGGCTGGCAGGCCCAGCGCCATCCCGAGGTTAACCGTTGGCACGTTCATCGAGCGGGTTAACGCATCCACCAGCATCACCTGACCGCTGAACTGTCTGTCATCGTTCTGCGGTGACCATACCTGGCCGTTAGGCTGGCGCAGGGAGATTGGCGCATCGGCAATCCAGGTGTTCAGTCGATAGAGGTTCGGCTGGCTCAGCGCGGTCAGGTAGGTTGCCGGTTTTGCCAGAGAACCAATCGAACGACGCGCCTGCATTGCGCGGTTATAGCCCGCATACTGCGGCTCAGCACCGCCCACCATGGCACGAACTTCGCCGGTGTTACGGTCAACCACTACCATCGCGGTTTCCAGATCGCTCAGCTTACGCTGCTTTTTCAGCGCCGGAATACCTTCTACCGCCGCTTTTTCTGCCGCATCCTGCGCCACGGAATCAAAGGTGGTAAAGATCTTCACGCCTGAGAGATCTTTCACTTTATCTCCGAGCTTAGACTGCAACTCCTGACGCACCATCTGCATAAAGGCAGGCTGCGGAGAGATCACCCCACCGCGCGGCTGAACGCCCAGCGGACGTGCGCTCAGCATGTCGTACAGCTCCTGGTCAATCACCTGCTGTTGTTGCAGCAGACGCAGCACCAGGTTACGACGCTCCAGCGCCAGTTTCGGGTTACGCCACGGGTTGTAGATCGACGCGCCTTTCACCATGCCCACCAGCAGCGCCTGCTGGTCAAGGCTCAGCTCTTCTACCGGACGGCCAAAGTAGTACAGGCTCGCCAGCGGGAAGCCGCGGATCTCGTTATCGCCGCTCTGACCGAGGTACACCTCGTTCATGTACAGCTCAAGAATACGATCCTTGCTGTAGCGCGCATCCATCAGCACGGCCATGTACGCTTCGTTGGCTTTACGCCAGTAAGAGCGCTCGCTGGAGAGGAACAGGTTTTTCACCAGCTGCTGGGTCAGGGTACTCGCCCCCTGCACCGTACGCCCGGCGGTCAGGTTCGCCAGTACCGCACGACCAATGGAGTAAAGGCTGATACCGTCGTGCTCGTAGAAGTGGCGATCTTCGGTTGCCAGCAGGGTATCCACCAGCAAATCCGGGAAGCCGTTACGCGCCACGAACAGCCGCTGTTCGCCGTTTGCGGACGACAGCATGGTGATGAGACGCGGATCGAGACGGAAGAAACCGAACTGGCGATCGTTATCCATGTTCTCAATGGTTTCAAGACGATCGCCGTCAAAGGTCAGACGCGCGCGAACCTGCCCTTCTTTACTGTCCGGGAAGTCGAACGGACGGCGGATCATCTCAATACTTTTCGCCTGGACGGTAAATTCGCCTGGACGGGTCATTTTCGTGACCTGACGATACTGCGTGGCTTGCAGCAGCTTCACCATCTCGTTCTTGCTGATGGACATGTCCGGCTCAAGGTTCACCATGCGGCCGTACACTGCCGCAGGCAATTGCCAGACTTTCCCGTCAATACGGCTGCGGATCTTCTGATCCAGATAAACGCCGTAAATCGCGATCAGGACAACAAAAACAATGAACAGCTTCAGCAGCAGCCAGAACCAGCCGCGCTTACCACGAGGCTTACGCCCTTTGCCTTTCCCTTTACGCGGCATCGGTTCTTCATCCTCATAATCGTCTTCATAGTCATCGTCATACTCCTCATCTCTGAGGCGACGACGGCTTACCTTTTCTTTCGCCGGACGCGTCGGCTTTCCCTTACGTCCTATTGGCTCGCGGTCATTCCCCGCCATGCTTTTTCTCCGCAACATTCAGGCGCAAAGGCCAGATTTTCTTATCTTGCACAGGTCAGTGAAAGAAGAAATCTCTCAAAGTTTGTTTCTCCCTCTCCCTGTGGGAGAGGGCCGGGGTGAGGGCATCAGCCCGCACTTTCCCCATTACGAATATTTTTTCGTGCGCCGTGTCGGCGCGGTATTCGCCGGATCGTCCGGCCAGACGTGTTTGGGATATCGCCCTTTCATCTCTTTCTGCACTTCACGATAGCTCCCCGCCCAAAACGCCCCCAAGTCGCGGGTGATCTGCAAGGGACGATGCGCAGGCGAAAGCAGCTCAAGCACTAACGGCACACGGCCTTCAGCAATGGACGGCGTGGTGGCCTCACCAAACATCTCCTGCATCCGAACCGCCAGCGCCGGCGGATTATCCTCATGATAACGAATGGCAATCCGGCTCCCGGTTGGCACAGTGTAATGCCCAGGCAGTTCACTATCCAGACGTTGACGTAACGACCAGTCCAGTAAATTCTGTAACGCTGCCTTAACATCAAGCGCCTTCAGGGCGCGCAGGGAGTGTACGCCGCTCATCTGCGGCAACAGCCACTGTTCAAGCGTCGCGAGCAGCGTCTCATCATCCACCGCTGGCCACCCCTGTTCCGGCAGCCACTTCGCGGCGCAGTGCAGACGTATACGATATTGTTCAGCCTCCGGCGTCCAGTTCAGTACGCTCAGCCCTTTTTCCCGAATGCCATTCAGCATCGCCTGGTGTAACTCTTCCTCCGACGGCTTCGCCAGCGGTTTCGTCCCGAGCGTCAGTTTGCCAATCTGGCTACGACGGAACGCCTTCAGCGTGCCCTGGGTATCATCCCATTCCACGATGTCAGATTGCTGAAGCAGCTGCGGGCAGGCACGCGTCAGGAGGTCAATATCCACGGCAACCGCCTGTAAAATACGCGCGTCCGGGGAGTGGCTGCCCTGGAGTAAGAGCGGCGCGATCAGCCATTCATGACGCGTCTGGGCGTCATCGCTGTCCAGCATCGCGCCCATCCCATTTGCCAGCTGATAGCGACCATCCAGCCCGCGACGGCGCGCGATTCTGTCCGGGAAGGCCTGGGCCAGCAGAGGGATAACTTTATCGCTGTCAGGCGAACCGCCCCGGCAATTCAGGCGTTTACACAGCTGCTGCGCCCGCTGTTGCCAGTTTCCCTGATGGCGTGAAAAGGCCTGTCCCAGATCGCTGCCGCCACCGCGCGGCGGCTCCTCAAGAATAGCCGCCAGTTTTGCCGCCGTGGCAATTTCATCGTCGCCCTGTGCTGCTACCAGCATTGCCGCCAGACGTGGATCGTTGCCCAGCGCCGCCATTTTCTGGCCGCGCGCCGTCAGTCGCTCGCCTTCCAGCGCGCCAAGCTGGGTCAGCAGACTGCACGCGGCGGAAAGGTTGACGACAGGCGGAGGATTAAGCCAGGTGAGCTGGTCAGGGTCCGGACAGCCCCACTGCATCAGATCCATCACCAGTCCGGAGAGATCGCTTTGTAAAATCTCAGGCGTGCTCTGGAAAGCCGCACGCTCCGCCTGCTCGGCGCTGGTTAAATGCAGGCAAATACCCGGCTCAAGACGCCCTGCTCGCCCTGCGCGCTGCACCATTGAGGCCTGGCTGATGCGCTGCGTCAGCAGCCTGGTCAGCCCGGTACGCGGATCAAAACTGGCCACCCTCTCCAGCGTACTGTCCACCACCAGGCGAATGCCTTCGATGGTCAAACTGGTTTCCGCGATATTCGTTGCCAGCACCACTTTGCGCTGCCCCGCCGGTGCGGGAAGGATCGCCTTGCGCTGGTCAGCCAACGGCAGCGCGCCGTAGAGCGGGCACAGCATAACGTCACTGTTCACCCGGGATGCCAGCTGCTCCTGTACGCGCTGGATTTCGCCTACGCCGGGTAAAAACAGCAGCAGCGAGCCGGGCTCCTGGCGGAGCAATTCGGCGGTGGCGATGGCAACCGCTTCGTCAAAACGCTGATGGGCAGGCAGCGGCTGATAGCGGCGCTCGACCGGGAACGCACGCCCTTCAGAGGAGATCATCGGCGCGTCAGGGAGCGTCTGCCGGAGCCGCTCGTTATCCAGCGTCGCCGACATAATCAGCAGCCGAAGGTCGTCGCGCAGCCCCTGCTGAACGTCGAGCAGCAGCGCAAGGGCCAGATCGGCCTGGAGGCTGCGCTCGTGAAATTCATCAAGGATCACCAGCCCGACGCCGGTCAGCTCCGGATCGTTTTGCAACATACGGGTAAGAATACCTTCGGTGACCACTTCCAGCCGCGTGGATGGTCCAACGCAGGTTTCGGCGCGCATCCGGTACCCTACCGTCTCACCCGGTTTTTCATTCAGCAGTTCCGCCAGGCGCTGCGCCACATTGCGCGCCGCCAGCCTGCGCGGCTCCAGCAGGATAATTTTCCCGCTGATGTTCCCATCGCGCAGAATTTGCAGGGGCAGCCAGGTGGATTTACCCGCTCCGGTGGGCGCGCTGAGCAAAACCTGTGGCGCATGTTCTAAGGCTGCGAGAAGCTCAGGAAGGACGACGGCGACGGGCAAAGAGGACACTTACGGCTCCAGAGGGTTAACATTAATCGGCGTACATTGTAGCATCGGCGCATATCATTACCGAGTCTTGCGCATGTCTGAGTCTAAACGGCTATTCTTCGCCATTGAATTACCCACCACGCTTCAACGGCAGATTGTTCGCTGGCGCGCCAGCCACTTCCCCGCGGAAGCGGGCCGCCCCGTCGTCGCCGCCAATATGCACCTGACGTTAGCCTTTCTTGGTGAAGTAAGCGCTGAAAAGCAGCGCGCGTTAAGCGCAATGGCCGGACGCATTTCGCAGCCGGGGTTTACGCTGCATCTTGACGATGCCGGGCAATGGCTGCGCTCTCGGGTGGTCTGGCTGGGGACGCGGCAGCCCCCTCGCGGACTGCTACAGCTCGCCAACATGCTGCGGGCGCAGGCCGCGCGCAGCGGCTGTTATCAGAGCCCGCAGCCGTTTCATCCCCACATTACCCTGCTGCGCGATGCGGGTCAGGCCGTTGCCATCCCGCCACCGGGCTTTCACTGGTCCTTTCAGGTGAATGAATTTGCGCTGTACGAATCTGCCTTTGTACAAGGACGCACCCGCTATACTCCGCTCCAGCGCTGGACGCTGGGCGACACGTTAAGGAATCCTGATGAAGTTTAGTCCTGCACTCCAGCCCGCCACGCTGATCCAGCGTTACAAACGCTTTCTCGCTGATGTGATCACCCCTGCGGGCGAAACGCTCACGCTGCACTGCCCTAACACCGGCGCCATGACCGGTTGCGCCACGCCGGGTGACACGGTCTGGTATTCCACATCAGAAAATACTAAACGCAAATATCCCCATACCTGGGAAATGACCGAGACGCAAAGCGGGGCATTTATTTGCGTTAATACCCTGCGCGCAAATCAGCTGGTTAAGGAAGCTCTGACAAATGGAATGCTTCCTGAACTGGTGGGTTACGGCACGCAAAAAAGCGAAGTGAAATATGGCGATGAAGGCAGCAGAATTGATTTTATGTTACAGGCGGAAGACCGCCCTGAGTGCTATATTGAAGTGAAATCAGTGACGTTAGCGGAACAGGAAAACGGCTTCTTTCCGGATGCGGTAACGCTACGTGGCCAGAAGCATCTGCGAGAGCTAATGAGTGTAGCGGCGGCGGGCAAGCGCGCCGTGTTGCTGTTTGCGGTTCTGCATTCAGCCATTGAACGGTTTTCCCCGGCCCGTCATATTGATCCTAAATACGCGCAATTGTTGAATGAGGCACAAAAGCAGGGGGTAGAGATTTTCGCTTATAAAGCGGAACTTTCTGCCGATAATATGACTCTGAGATCCTCTCTTCCCATTGTCTTATAAGGGATTAGACGATTGACTAATAAGTGTTCTGGCCGCGTGCGCAAATACGCTTTTCCTCACAGGGTTGTCAAGTGTTACGTTTAGATAATTGCCATACGGAAAAGCATCTGCTATTTATAGCGACCTGATTTTTCCCCCAACACGGGGATCGATAGTGCGTGTTAAGGAGAAGCAACATGCAAGAAGGGCAAAACCGTAAAACATCGTCCCTGAGTATTCTCGCCATCGCTGGGGTGGAGCCGTATCAAGAGAAGCCGGGCGAAGAGTATATGAACGAAGCCCAGCTGTCGCACTTCAAGCGTATTCTTGAAGCATGGCGTAATCAACTCAGGGATGAAGTCGATCGCACCGTTACACATATGCAGGACGAAGCTGCTAACTTCCCGGACCCGGTCGACCGTGCCGCTCAGGAAGAAGAGTTCAGCCTCGAACTGCGTAACCGTGACCGCGAGCGCAAACTGATCAAAAAGATCGAAAAAACGCTGAAGAAGGTCGAGGACGAAGATTTTGGCTACTGCGAATCCTGCGGTGTTGAAATCGGTATTCGTCGCCTGGAAGCGCGTCCAACAGCCGATCTGTGCATCGACTGTAAAACGCTGGCAGAAATCCGCGAAAAACAGATGGCTGGCTAACGCCTGCCCTCTCACTACTCTGCTAAGGCGGGAGTCTCTCCCGCCTTGTTACCGTTGATATGTCTGAATCTCACTATATCGGGCGCTTTGCGCCATCTCCCTCCGGTGAATTACACTTCGGCTCATTAATTGCCGCGCTTGGCAGCTACCTACAGGCTCGCGCCCGTCAGGGTCAATGGCTGGTCCGCATTGAAGATATCGATCCTCCGCGTGAAGTTCCCGGTGCAGCAGAAACTATTCTGCGTCAGCTGGAACATTACGGTCTTCACTGGGACGGCGACGTACTCTGGCAGTCTCAACGCCATGATGCCTACCGTGAACGTCTGGCGTGGCTTGCTGAACAGGGCCTTTCCTATAACTGCACCTGCACGCGGGCGCGAATTCAAAGCGTGGGTGGCGTTTACGATGGCCACTGTCGTACGCGGCACAACGGTCCTGAGAATGCTGCCGTACGGCTGATACAGCGTTCTCCGGTGACGCAGTTTACCGACGTTCTCTCAGGAACCATTCAGGCGGATGAACGCCTGGCGCGTGAAGATTTTATTATTCACCGTCGTGATGGTTTGTTTGCCTATAACCTGGCGGTGGTTGTCGATGACCATTTCCAGGGCGTCACGGAAATCGTGCGCGGGGCGGATCTGGTTGAGCCTACCGTGCGGCAAATATCGCTTTACCAGCAGTTTGGCTGGACGGTGCCGGATTACATCCATCTGCCGCTGGCGGTCAATGAACAGGGAAATAAGCTGTCGAAACAGAATCATGCCCCGGCGCTGCCTGACTGCGATCCGCGCCCGGTTTTGATCGACGCGCTGCGATTTCTCAACCAGAATGTAACGCAGGAATGGCAGGATCTGAGTCTGGATGAATTGCTGAAAACGGCCATTGCTGACTGGGCGCTTATCGCCGTGCCAAAAATCCAGCATTCTCAAATGCGTTGCGCTGAGCTATGATTAGCCGCTTTTTTGATAACAAAACACACTACGAGGTGTACTATTTTTACCCGAGTCGCTAATTTTTGCCGTAAAGTGCTGAGCCGCGAAGAGAGCATGGCGAACGACGCTATTGCACAGCCACACATGTCGGTCATTCCGCGTGAGCAGCACAATATTTCCCGCAAAGATATCAGTGAAAATGCCCTCAAGGTGCTCTATCGTCTGAATAAAGCAGGCTACGAGGCCTATCTCGTCGGCGGCGGGGTGCGCGATTTACTGCTGGGCAAAAAACCAAAAGATTTCGACGTGACGACCAGCGCCACGCCTGAGCAGGTGCGTAAATTATTCCGCAACTGCCGTCTGGTTGGCCGCCGTTTCCGTCTGGCGCACGTGATGTTTGGACCAGAAATCATTGAAGTGGCGACCTTCCGCGGTCACCACGAAGCGGGCGTCAACGATCGCACGACTTCCCAGCGCGGCCAAAATGGCATGCTGCTGCGCGACAACATCTTCGGCTCTATTGAAGAAGATGCTCAGCGTCGCGATTTCACCATCAACAGCCTTTACTACAGCGTGGCGGATTTTACCGTGCGCGATTACGTCGGCGGTATGCAGGATCTGAAAGACGGCCTGATTCGCCTGATCGGCACGCCGGAAACGCGCTATCGCGAAGATCCGGTCCGAATGCTGCGCGCCGTGCGTTTCGCCGCCAAGCTGAACATGCGTATCAGTCCGGAAACCGCAGAGCCGATCCCGCGCCTGGCGACGCTGATTAACGACGTCCCCCCTGCCCGTCTGTTTGAGGAGTCGTTAAAGCTGCTCCAGGCAGGCTACGGGTTTGAAACCTACAATTTGCTGCGTGAATACAACCTGTTCCAGCCGCTGTTCCCGACCATTACCCGCTACTTCACCGAAAACGGTGACAGCGCAATGGAGCGGATGATTGCACAGGTGCTGAAGAACACGGATACCCGTATTCATAACGATATGCGCGTGAATCCGGCGTTCCTGTTCGCGGCCATGTTCTGGTATCCGCTGCTGGAAACGGCGCAGCGCATCACTCAGGAGAGTGGTCTCGCCTATTATGATGCGTTCGCGCTGGCGGCAAACGACGTGCTGGACGAAGGCTGTCGCACGCTGGCGATCCCGAAACGTATTACCACGCTGGTGCGTGATATCTGGCAGCTTCAGCTGCGTATGTCCCGCCGTCAGGGTAAACGCGCCTGGAAGCTGATGGAGCATCCTAAGTTCCGCGCCGCGTTCGATTTGCTCTCTCTGCGTGCTGAAGTCGAAAGAAACCAGGAGCTACAGCGTCTGGCGCAGTGGTGGGGAGAATTTCAGGTCTCTGCACCACCAGAGCAGAAAGATATGCTTACGGATCTGGATGACGAGCCGGCACCGCGCCGTCGTCACCGTCGCCCGCGCAAACGCGCACCGCGTCGTGAAGGCACGGCATGACCCTTGCGTATATCGCCATCGGCAGCAATCTGGCCTCTCCGCTGGAGCAGGTTAACGCTGCCGTGCAGGCGCTGGGGGAGATCCCGCAAAGCCGCATCGTCGCGCTGTCCTCATTTTACCGTACGCCGCCGCTCGGCCCGCAGGATCAGCCTGATTATCTGAACGCCGCCGTGGTGCTGGAAACGACCCTTGACGCAGAAACGCTGCTGGATAATACCCAGCGTATTGAGCTACAGCAGGGTCGCGTCCGCAAAGCCGAACGCTGGGGACCGCGCACCCTCGATCTCGATATTATGCTTTTCGGCCACGAGGTGATTAACACCGAACGCCTCACCGTTCCGCATTACGACATGAAAAACCGCGGGTTTATGCTCTGGCCGCTGTTTGAAGTCGCGCCCGATCTCACCTTCCCTGACGGCGCCTCGCTGCAAGCCGTTCTGCAAAATCTCAACGCGGATAAACCGGCCCGCTGGTAATCCCGCCTCTGAATCGATTAACCATTCCTTATTTGCGGTTAATCGATTGCCTAAAATCATTGTTCCCTCGAATGTTACTGTTAGAATGCGCAAAGATTCGCTATTGGGCCATCAGGAAACAGTATGAAACCAACCACCATCTCCTTATTGCAGAAATGCAAACAGGAAAAAAAACGCTTCGCCACTATCACCGCGTATGATTACAGCTTCGCAAAACTGTTTGCCGAAGAAGGGATCAACGTCATGCTGGTCGGGGACTCGTTAGGGATGACGGTACAAGGACATGATTCCACGCTGCCGGTCACGGTCGAGGATATTGCTTACCATACCCGCGCCGTGCGCCGGGGTGCGCCCGCCTGCCTGCTGCTTTCCGATCTGCCGTTTATGGCGTATGCCACCCCGGAACAGGCCTTTGAAAATGCGGCGACAGTGATGCGTGCTGGCGCCAATATGGTCAAAATCGAAGGCGGCGCCTGGCTGGTCGATACGGTAAAAATGCTTACCGAACGCGCCGTGCCGGTTTGTGGTCATTTGGGGCTAACGCCGCAGTCTGTCAACATCTTTGGCGGATATAAGGTGCAGGGCCGAGGCGATGCGGCGCAGACGCTGTTTGATGATGCCGTGGCGCTGGAAGCCGCGGGCGCACAGCTGCTGGTGCTGGAGTGTGTGCCGGTTGAGCTGGCTAAGCGTATCACTGAGGCGCTGTCGATTCCGGTGATCGGCATCGGCGCGGGCAACGTCACCGATGGCCAGATTCTGGTCATGCACGACGCCTTCGGGATCACCGGCGGCCACATTCCAAAATTTGCTAAAAATTTCCTGACAGAAGCAGGCGACATGCGTGCTGCTGTGCGGCAGTATATTGCCGAGGTTGAGTCCGGCGTTTATCCGGGCGAAGAACACAGTTTCCATTAAGGAGTCCAGGTGTGCTAATCATAGAAACTCTGCCGCTGCTGCGCCAGCATATCCGCCGTGCACGTCAGGAAGGTAAACGTATCGCCCTTGTTCCAACCATGGGCAACCTGCACGACGGCCATATGAAGCTGGTCGATGAAGCGAGAGCCCGTGCAGATATTGTGGTAGTCAGTATCTTCGTTAACCCGATGCAGTTCGATCGCGAAGACGATCTGGCGCGCTACCCACGTACCTTGCAGGAAGATTGCGAGAAGCTCAAAAAACGTCATGCGGATATCGTCTTCGCTCCGGCCCCCGCAGATGTATATCCCCAGGGCACCACTGAATCGACCTACGTCGATGTGCCGGGTATTTCGACCATGCTGGAGGGCGCCAGCCGCCCGGGCCATTTCCGTGGCGTTTCTACCATCGTCAGCAAGCTGTTTAACCTGGTGCAGCCGGACATCGCCTGTTTTGGCGAGAAAGATTTCCAGCAGCTGGCGCTGATCCGCAAAATGGTTGCCGATATGGGCTACGACATTGAGATAGTCGGCGTACCGATTGTGCGTGCGAAAGATGGCCTGGCGCTCAGCTCCCGTAACGGCTATCTGACCGCCGAACAGCGTAAAATTGCGCCGGGTTTAAGCAAAGTCATGAATACCATGGCAGAGCAACTGCTGGCAAAAGAGTTAACCGCAGAAGAAATTATCGCTCTGGCTGAACAGGCGCTGAACGAGAAAGGTCTTCGTGCTGACGACGTTCAAATTCGGGATGCCGATACGCTTCTGGCGCTTACAGAGACCAGCAAACGTGCGGTAATTCTGGTGGCGGCATGGCTCGGCCAGGCCCGCCTTATCGATAACAAAGTGGTTGAACTGGCGTAGTTTTACTACCCGGAAGTGAAAGGTAAACGTAATGATTCGCAAAATGCTACAAGGTAAGCTTCACCGTGTGAAAGTCACCCAGGCCGACCTGCACTATGAAGGCTCCTGCGCGATTGACCAGGATTTTCTCGACGCGGCGGGTATTCTCGAAAACGAAGCTATTGATATCTGGAACGTTAATAACGGCAAACGCTTTTCAACGTACGCGATTGCCGCTGAACGCGGATCTAAAATCATCTCCGTTAATGGGGCAGCAGCGCACTGCGCGGACGTAGGCGATATCGTCATTATTGCCAGCTTTGTGATGATGTCTGACGAAGAAGCACGTCGCTGGCAGCCTAAAGTGGCCTACTTTGAAGGCGATAATGAGATGAAACGTACCGCGAAGGCGATTCCGGTGCAGGTTGCCTAAGCCAATAGTACTGTTATAAATTACCCGGCAAAATAGGTTGGGTAATTTATACATAATTAAAATGAATAGCGTTCTTTTAATATATTTTTATTAATATATTAAAGTCACCCTGCCGAACACCTGATCATCAAAATGATGAACAATTATTATCACTCACTATTAAATAATCTCATTGGCTTAAAGATCGTTTAAGTATTTCTAACATCTAACGGCTTCTCACAACCATTACTCATCACTTAGAATCCTTTTCCCGAAGCATCTGTTCGGAACGAACATAAGCCTTGCTTATGTGCACTTTTCTAGCATTTAAATATGGATATAAAAAATGTCTTTTAATAAATTAGGTCTGGCAACTGTAGTAGCAATGGTTCTGAGTGCGGGTTCTGCAATGGCAGCTGATATTCCTTCAGATACAGGCACTATTACTTTCCACGGTATGGTTTCTAATAACACCTGTAAAGTATCCCTGGATCAGAAGATTGACCAGGATGGTAATGATTTTGACGTTAACCTGGATACCGTGTTTGTAAAAGACTTCGCTAATGCGCTGGGTACCACCAGCACCCTGGGAGAAAAGAAATTCTCCCTCACCCTGGCAGGTTGTGATTCTGCTACCGTCAAACAGGCATCCGCTCAGTTTGATTCCTGGGCGGGTTCTTCTTCAACTTCCGGCGGTCTGCTGGTTCCACCATCAAACACTCAAGGCGCCGCTAAAAACGTCAATCTGGTACTGTCAAACGATGGCAACTCCGCTACCGATCAGATCAAACTGGATCAGACCAACAATACCCAGAAAGCAACGATTGATACCACAGGCGCAGGCGCACTTTACTACCGTGTAGCGTATACCCAAGGTCAGAACTGGGATGCGGCCAACAACCCAGTGTCAGCTGGTGTGGTTCAGGCACAAGCTGCATTCACCATGATCTACGAGTAATTTTAAAAGCATAGATAAAATGCTCATATTATCCCCTGACGTACGTCAGGGGACTATTGATATCATTCCAACAGGAAGTGGAAAAATGTTAAGCACATCATTTTATAAAGGATTTAAAGCTGCCTGCTTTACAGTTGCTGCTGTCGCGTCATTCCAGGCAAGCGCAGATATCGTTATTTCGGGAACACGTATTGTTTATCAGCAGTCGCAAAAAGATGTCATCGTTTCTTTAGACAACCGTGGCAAAAAGCCACTATTAGTTCAATCATGGATCGATGACGGTCGCGATGACACCAATCCACAGGAATTAAAACTTCCTTTTATTATTACTCCACCAGTATCCCGAATTGATCCCCAAAAAGGTCAATCCGTTCGGATCTCGTACCTGGGTGGTTCATTGCCGCAAGATCGCGAATCCCTATTCTGGTTCAATGTGCTCGAGATTCCACCGAAGTCAAAAGTGAAAGACGGTGAAAATCCTAACCAGCTCCAGCTGGCATTCCGCACACGTATTAAACTCTTTTTCCGACCTGACGGCCTGAAAGGTACGCCAGGAAATGCAGCAGCCAGGGTAACGTGGTCGCAACAAAAACAAGGTAATACGCTAAACCTGATTGCACACAATGATTCCCCTTACAACGTTTCTATTTCAAATGTAAAGCTGAAATCAGCAAATAAAGAGTACCAGGTTGAGCATAAATCTATTTTACCGTTTAGTACTCAAATAATGCAGGTAAAAGGTTTAGGTAGTACTGCCACCGGCACTGTTGCTTACGAAACCATTAATGACAATGGCGGCTCTGATACTTTTGAAAGCAAAGTAAACTAATAACCGCATCACTGCCACATTATAAATATAATACGTATGAATGATTCATAGCATTCATACGACGACTTGTCTGGATGAAGCATGCTATTTCAACGATCAATTTTATGTCTCGCAATCTGTGCAGCATTTCCTCTGCATGCCAGCGAGACTGAAAAAAAAGCTGTAGACACCTCATCCGAAACAGAATCGGCCATTGAATTTAATGACCAGTTCCTTATCGATAATGGTGGAGGTATCAATGTCGATCGTTATGCTTATGGCAACCCAGTTCTGCCAGGTACTTACCGTGTAAAAGTGAATTTGAATGGCAATTCAAAATCCACGGTCGAGATGGCATTCATTGATAACAAAACGCCACGTGCCTCAGCATGTCTGACTAAACTCACGCTGACACAGGCAGGCGTTGATACCAGCATATTAGGCGATGATGTCAAAGACGACGAAACGTCTTGCGTAGATATCAAAAAATATTATCCCGGTGCTTCTGAAAATTTTGATAGTAGCAAGCAGGAAATGGATCTTAATTTCCCGCAAATCTACGTGCTTAAGCTTCCAGCAGGGTATGTCGATCCTTCATTATGGGATAATGGTGTTCCGGCCGGATTACTTTCATACGATCTTAATACCTGGCACAGCGAGTCAAACGGCACCAATTCAGATACCGCTTATGCGGGCTTGCATTATGGCCTGAACGTGGGGCCGTGGCGTTTACGTTCTCGCGGCAGTCTGAACTGGGACAGTGATAATGGCACACATTATTCCAGCCAGGATATATACCTCCAGCGAGACATCACACCACTTAACGCACAGATGGTAATGGGTGATTCCTACACACGCGGTGATGTCTTTGACTCGGTGAGCCTGCGTGGTGCGCGTATGTATAACGATGACCGCATGCTCCCGCAAGGCACCTCTGGCTACGCGCCAGTAATTCGTGGTGTGGCAAACAGTAACGCCAAAGTTAGCGTTATGCAAAGCGGCAATAAAATCTATGAAACCACCGTTCCACCCGGTGCTTTCGAGATCAATGACCTCAGTACAACAGGCTATGGTAATGATTTGATTGTCACTGTAGAGGAAGCCGATGGAAGTAAACGGACGTTTACCGTTCCGTTCTCCTCAGTTACACAAATGCTCCGCCCTGGCTCCAGCCGCTGGGATGTGGGTATAGGTGAGCTGAATGATGATTCATTGCATGATAAGCCAAACGTTGGCTACGCAACTTACGCGTATGGTCTGAATAATACCTTTACCGGTTACGTGGGTGCGCAATATACGGATATGGATTTCTACGCCGGCCTGCTTGGTCTGGCTATGAATACCCGTATTGGTGCATTCGCTTTAGATGTTACCGGGTCCTATGCCGATATCGACGGGCTGGACACGCTTAAAGGGCAGAGTTATCGGCTGACCTACAGCAAAATGCTTGAAGCCACTAACACATCTCTTAACGTGGCAGCTTATCGCTTCTCAACAGAAGATTATCTCAGCCTTAACGATGCCGCCTCATTGCAGGACAGTATTCACCACGAGGAATATGGCAATCGATCTTATGACAGCAATGCCGAGCTTTATGCTGATTATCAGCGTACCAAAAACCAGATACAGGTCAGCCTGAACCAGCCATTGAATGTTAACGGTGATGAATACGGCTCACTCTATATTAGCGGTACCTGGCAGGATTACTGGAATGATTCCAGCTCCACTTCCGACTACAGCGTGGGTTACAACAATAGTTTTGCTTACGGTAGCTATAGCGTTTCTGTGCAACGCACGTACAACGAAACAGGGGAAAAGGATGACAGCGTTTATTTAAACGTCAGTATTCCATTCAGCATATTCAATAAGGATAACGCGCAGTCAGGCGGATTTAATAACGTCAACATGAGCCTGCGCACTGATTTAAAAGGCGGTACCAGTTTTAACTCTACGGCAAGCGGCAACTCCAAAAACAGCGAAGTGAGCTATTCCGTTAGCGCCTCATCAAGCGGGGGAAACTACGGCAACCTGAACCAGGTCAGTGGCTATAGCTCATGGAACAGTCCTTACGGGCCGCTCGGTGTCTCGGCGTCCTTTGGCGATGACAATAGTAAACAGTATTCCGCGAGTTATAACGGCGGAATGGTTGTTCACTCGGGTGGCGTTGTATTTACATCAGGCAGTATCGGCGAAACGGATTCACTTGCGCTGGTAAAAGCAAGTGGCGCAACGGGTGCTCGGCTGGGTTACGGCCAAAGCCGCATTAACAGTTCCGGGTACGGGATTATGCCGTATATGTCAGCCTACAGAGAAAACCGAGTATCGCTCGATATCAGCACTCTCGAAGCAGACGTTGAAATCAAAAATACAAGCGCAGTTGCCGTACCTCGCAATGGCTCCGTTGTATTTGTGAATTTTGAAACGGATGAAGGCCGTTCGCTTGTTCTGGAATTACAACGTTCTGATAACGGCTTTATTCCGCTAGGTGCTGACGTTCTGAATGAGAAAAACGAATCTATCGGAACGGTAGGCCAGGCAGGACAAGCTTATGTACGCGGTGTGGAAAACAAAGGCGCTCTCCGGGTGTTATGGGGAAGCGATGGTTCCAGCTCCTGCACGGTGCATTATCAGATTCCTGAAAATGCGAAGAAAGCAGGCTTAACCACGATTCTGAGTAATCAACAGTGCCAAATGTAATGATGTTAAAACAGGGAATCACACCCATGGGAAATAATATGAAGAAAAATCATTGCGGTTATTCATTAATCGCATTAGCAATGTTAGCGATGTCAGGTTCTGCTGCGGCAGCCGATCTCAATGTTAACTTTACTGCCAATATCCGCGAAACCACCTGCGATATGAAACTGGTCGGCGATACGGGTTCAGATACGCAGCAAACGCTGACTATCGGTAATAACGGACAGGTACGTTTAGATGATGTCAAAGCCGGAACGGCAAATGCCAATTTCAAAATTGTGCTCGTTGAATGCCCGGCATCACTGACCTCATTGAAAACCAAAGTATCGGGAACAAGATCTGGATATTTGTACTCAGGCCTTATTAACCAAATACAAAAAATCGACGGAGGTGCAGACTACTCTGCTGTTGAGATTGCCAGAGCCAGCGCACCGGATGCCCCGTTTATCATTAACTCTGAGGACGATAACGAGCGCCTGGTCTGGAGTCCGACAGAAATCCAGAATAAGGAAGTTGCTCTGGTGGCCACCTTACGTGAAACACAGGAAAACAGGATGACCATAGGTGATTTTCAGGCCGTGGCGACCTTTGAATTTATCTACGAGTGATTAGTGCAGGAAAACGGAGCAACATTATGAAATTCAATTCTACTTTTATCGCCCTGTCCGTTTCTGCCCTTCTGTTCTCGGGAATGGCAAGCGCAGCTATTACAGGCACCCCTAGTGTCGAATTAACGATTAAATCAAAAATTGTATCAGGCACATGTACCGCAAAAGTACTTAACGATGCAGGCACAGCTTCCACTGAAATTGCGTTCGGCGACGTATACAAATCCGATCTGGTGAACAAAACCCGTGTCGAGCCGCTCAAGATTAGTTTCACCAACTGTTCTGGAGTAACCAGGGCAACGGTGTCCGCTGCGAAAGGCGCTGGTGGTGAATGCAGTGGCGTCAACAAGACGGGTGATTCTTACTCCGGCGGCTTAGCAACGGGCTTTGAGATCTGGTCGGGTGTTGTCGATACTGGCGAGCTTATGAGCTGCAACACGCCTCCGGCTGCTAAGGATGTCACCATTACTGATGGTACCGGTGAATTCCCGATGAATTCCCGTATCGTTATCGGACAAGGCCAAACCATTGCTGAAGTAGGCGCGGGGGCGGTTAATGCGCCAGTCACGTTTACTATCACTTATCCATAATACCAGGAACCAGCATGCAACAATCACCGTTTACTTTATACCAGCCCGGTCTTGTGTTGCTTATGGGCTTGGCTGGTGGCATCTTGCCTGGCGTAGGCCAGGCAAGCTCAGGATTAGACGTAAATATTACCGCTAACATTGTTAATAGCACTTGTAAGATGACCGTGGAAAATGACGGCGAAATTTATCTCCCCAATGTAATGCGCAGCTGGTTTTATAACCCGGATGGTAGCGATCGTTTTACTGCAACCGATGATGCAGGCGGTACGCCTTTTAAGATCCATGTAGATGATTGCTATGGAGACAGCAGTACGGCTAAAAAGCTGAGTTTTAGCTTTTCGCCGCAGTCGGGTTTCTGGCCAGGACAAAATCAGGTTTTCAAAAGTGATGATACCGCCGCAGGCGCGGCAAAAAATGTCGGCGTCGTCGTTTTCTCTGAAAAATATAAAAAGAATGTTTTAAACAACGACGGCACGTCAAAAATCACTTATGACGTAAGCGGTCAGGATACTGCATTTTTAACGGATTATCAGTTCTATGCCCGATATCAAAATATTGGCGTAGTGGCTGGTGGTGTCGTTACCAGTAAAGTATTAGTTGACGTCACTTACGAATAATAATCAGAACAGGAAAAAGGATGAGAATGTTCAACTTTATAAGACAGGGTTTCACCGTGAAAGGCACAATGGCGTTTGCCATGGCGAGCGTGTTATTGACCCTCAGCCACTCCTGCTGGGCAGCTGAGTGTCGCATGAATAATGGAAAAGGCGGCACAACCACGCTGATCAATTCCGAATACTCAGGTGGCACCGTACGTCTTCCCCCTCCGGGTAATTATGCCAGTACTCTTTTTAACGTTAACCTGACACCGGGCATTCAGGCCGAATGTGGTCCAGGGAACGATGGTTTTAACTTCGTCTCACAAACAAACTCGACCTTGCTAAAGGGGGGCAGTTATGGCAGGGCTATGTTTGAAACAAATATTCCGGGGATTTATTATTCCGTAAGGGTCCACACCGCAGAAAGCGATGGAGGCATGGGTGGCTATTTCGCTATGAATACTACTGACTGGACTACCGTTGCATCCTCCGGAAATTCTGATCCCTGGGATAATAAATGGATTAACACCTCAGTTCAAATTTATATTGATGAAGGTTATAGAGGCAACCCGAACAAAGAAACCTCAATCAGACCCAAACCCGGCACTCTGGGTAAAATGGCTATTGGTAATCCAAATGATTCTAACAACCAACCATGAACATTTGTGGTCAACGAAGACTCATTCCAGATCCCGATCGTTCTTCCAACCTGCGACATGGCCATGCTTTCAGATGGCACTAATGATGTTAACCTGGGAGAATATTATGTTTCAGACATTAAAAACAATCGGGTTAAGGATATCCCTTTTTCAATTAGCTTAAGCAATTGTACCAGTGTGGCAAATATCACAACCAAACTCACCACCTCAAAGCTAACCGGAAAAAATAATGATCTTCTTGGAAATACGCTTTCGTCCGGAGCTGAGGGCGCAGGCGTGAAAATTATGTATAACGGAACCTCTCAACTCCTGCCGAATAATCCTGACTCATCCTATGTCATAACGGATTACCAAACCCCGGAATCCAAGCAAATTAATTATGTTGCTCAACTGGTAGCAAACGGAAGCACAGTGAAACCGGGGGCGTTTAAAGCCACCGGCGTATTCACCCTTTCATACGACTAACCGCTATCCCTGCGGCTGATTACTGATCAGCCGCGACATCGTCTCCAGTGAGTCCGTTCTTAATATATACAAACGCTTCAGCAGGAACGGATTATCCCCCGGCTTCACCTTCCCTTTCACCGTGGTCACCGCCAGATGAAACCCCGCATCGTTCGCCGCTTTAATCGCTTTATTGTCATAGCCGCCAAACGGATACGACACATACAACACGCGCGGGTTGAACTGCGCCAGTGCACGACGTGATCGTTCAAAATCAAACAGGATCACGTGATAGCTACGGCTCAACAGGATGGGGTGTTTATAGCCATCCACGCGATGCAGGAAATGGGTGTGAGACTGAATGTCGAACACATCCTGGATGCCCTTGATTTCCTGAACGCTCATAAACTGTAGCGATTTTGGATCCCACTTCTGCGGATGGCCTTTGATACGTGATGAAATTATAAACGCCGTCGCGTTGAAGCCATATTCTTTCAGAACAGGGTACGCGTAGCGGCTCACCGATTTGAGACCATCATCAAAGGTGATCACCACTGCTTTCGCGGGTAGGTTCATCTTGTTACGCACGTACCCTTCAAGCTGGTACATCGTCAGCGTGGTATAGCCTTGATCGCGTAACCAGGCCATCTGATTATTAAACGCACGTACGCTGGTCGTCGTGGAGGTATGTCGAAAACGGGTGTTCTCTTCATCACGCAAAATATGATGGTAAGTCAGAACCGGTAGCCCGTTATCTTCCTGTGCATCGAGGCTGCTGATCCACGCCAGACGATTACCGATACGGATCTGAAACCATGTCTGGTTCAGGCGGTCTTTCAGCTTATTCAGAATCGGATAGCGAAGATTGGCGCTTAAGGTGCCAAAAGGCGCGCTTCCGCTGCTGGGGGCGTTATACACCGGCGTGTCTTTCCAGGTGATGAGGTTTTGATTACTGAGCGGCTTGTTCAAGTCACCCAGGCTATCCTCAACACGTTGTTTGCCCTGCACTTTTTCAAGGTGGTCTTTATCAATAAACCCCGTACCGAATCCGAAACGAAATTCATAGTAATCCGCCGCGGCCGGAAAGACAGCGAGGATCTGCCCGGCGCGAACATTCCCTACATTCACGACGGCATTTCCCACCTGCGCCCAGATGGCCGCATCTTCGGTGGTTTGCATATATTGGGCAGGAAGGCCTTGCTGACTGGTCAGGCTGGCAGACGCACCACCGGAAACCAGCAGCAGAAGGATAAAGATAACGCGCATGAGCATGGGATATAAATCGATACGGAAAATCAGTCGCCATTGTAGCAAAAGCGACATCAATACCAATGTTTAATGCTTATACAGATCGTGAAGCAGAACGAAAGGCGGGTTCTTCTGCTGCTGGTGCCACAGGCTGCTCACGCCCGGGGAGCCCTGCGCCACAATGGCGTGGCGAAACTCAGCGCTGCTCAACGTTGCGCGCAGCGGATACATCGCTTCGAGTAAAGGCAGGCTGATACCGGAGATCACTTCACAATTATCATGCTTATGGCTCATTAACGCCGCTGAACGGTAAGGCGCCGCGCCCGATTTGTCGGTGAGAAAAATCACGCCATCACCGGTGTCGGTTTCATGCAGCGCGTCGCACATCATCCGGCTGAGCATATTGGTGCTCAGCCCTCGCCAGTAATTTACCGCACGACATTGCGCCAGGGGACCAAACCGGGCCTCCAGCTTCAGCAGCATTTCCTGCGCCACTTCATCGTGGCAGGTGATCACCCATCCCAGCATAACGTCTCTCCTTAGCAGGCGAGTAGTTTACCGAAGTGAAGGTTAGTTTACGGTGATAACTGTCAAAGAAAGCGCCCGGCAGACGGTACGTCGCCGGGCAGAAGGCAGAGGATTAGCTGCGCAGCCCACGTCCACGCTGAATCAGATACCAGCACAGCAGGTAGAAGGCGATAATGAACACCACCAGCACCACCACCGTGGTAAACAGCGGGACATCGGTAATGCCGAGGAAACCAAAGCGGAAGCCGCTGATCATATAGACAATCGGGTTCAGGTGCGACAGCGCCTGCCAGAACGGCGGCAGCAGCGTCAGGGAGTAGAACACCCCGCCCAGATAGGTCAGCGGCGTCAGCACAAAGGTCGGGATCAGGCTGATGTCGTCAAAGGTTTTAGCGAACACCGCATTCAGCAAGCCGGCCAGTGAGAACAGAATCGCGGTGAGCAGCAGCGTCAGCGCCACGAAAAGCCAGGAGTGAACCTGAAACGGCACGAAGAACAGCGAAATGGCCGTTACCAGGATACCCACGCACAGCCCGCGCGCCACGCCGCCACCCACGTAACCGGCGATGATGACGTGCGTTGGCACCGGCGCCACCAGCAGCTCTTCAATGTTGCGCTGGAACTTGGCGCTGAAGAATGAGGATGCCACGTTCGCGTAGGCGTTGGTGATCACCGCCATCATGATCAGGCCCGGCACGATAAACTGCATATAGGTGAAGCCGTGCATCTCACCAATGCGGGAGCCAATAAGGTTGCCGAAAATGATGAAGTAGAGCGTCATGGTGATCACCGGCGGCACCAGGGTTTGCACCCAGATACGCATAAAGCGGTTAATCTCTTTCGCCCAGATGCTTTTCAGCGCGACCCAGTAAAGATGCGTCATGCCTTGTCTCCTTGTTTGTCGTGCACCAGAGAGACAAACAGCTCTTCCAGTCGGTTTGCTTTGTTACGCATGCTTAATACCTGAATGCCCTGCGCACTCAACTGTGAGAACACGCTGTTAATACCCTGCTCGCGCAGCACTTCTACCTCCAGCGTCGAGGTATCGACCAAGCGATAGTTGTAGCCCTCCAGTTTCGGCAGCGCGCTTTTCGCCGCCAGATCGAGGATAAAGGTCTCTGATTTGAGCTTGGAGAGCAGATTCTTCATTGAGGTGTTTTCCACCAGCTCACCGTGCTGAATGATGCCGATATTGCGGCACAGCATTTCCGCCTCTTCCAGGTAGTGCGTGGTCAGAATGATGGTGGTGCCTTTGTCGTTCAGATCTTTCAGGAAACCCCACATGGAGCGACGCAGCTCAATATCCACGCCAGCGGTCGGCTCATCAAGGATAAGCAGCTTTGGCTCGTGCATCAGCGCGCGGGCAATCATCAGGCGGCGCTTCATCCCTCCGGACAACATCCGCGCGCGCTCGTTACGTTTCTCCCACAGATCAAGCTGTTTCAGGTACTTTTCGCTGCGCTCAAGCGCCTCTTTGCGCTCCACGCCATAGTAACCCGCCTGGTTAACAACAATCTGCTGTACCGTCTCAAACGGGTTAAAGTTGAACTCCTGCGGCACCAGCCCCAACTGGCGCTTGGCGTTGACCACATCTTTTTGCAGATCGTAGCCAAACACGCTGACGCGGCCCGAGGTTTTATTGACCAGTGAACTGATGATCCCGATGGTGGTGGATTTCCCTGCCCCGTTCGGCCCCAGAAGCGCGTAGAAATCTCCCGCTTCGACTTTAAGATCTATCCCGCGCAGCGCCTGGACGCCCCCCGGGTAGGTTTTTTTGAGCTGTTCAAGCTCCAGTGCAATCGCCATGAATTCAACTTACCTTAAGTTCTGACACACGTTGTGTGGTTTCATTAAAAGTCGGGTTACCCTATAGTAGCGCAACGCAATCACTTGGTTACAGGTCGCTAACCTCCATGAACGACATAGATACACTCATCAGCAACAATGCACTATGGTCAAAAATGCTGGTGGAGGAAGACCCCGGATTTTTTGGAAAACTCGCGCAAGCGCAGAACCCGCGCTTTCTCTGGATTGGATGTTCTGACAGCCGCGTCCCCGCCGAACGTCTGACTGGTCTTGAACCTGGCGAACTGTTTGTTCACCGCAATGTGGCTAACCTGGTTATTCATACCGATCTCAACTGCCTTTCGGTTGTTCAGTATGCCGTCGACGTTCTTGAGGTTGAGCACATCATTATTTGTGGTCACTACGGCTGCGGCGGCGTGCAGGCGGCGGTCGAAAATACAGAGCTGGGGTTAATCGATAACTGGCTGCTGCACATTCGTGATATCTGGTTCAAACATAGCTCACTGCTGGGCGAAATGCCGCAGGAGCGCCGTCTCGACACGCTGTGTGAGCTGAACGTGATGGAGCAGGTGTATAACCTGGGCCATTCGACGATTATGCAGTCTGCCTGGAAACGCGGGCAGAAGGTCTCCATCCACGGCTGGGCGTACGGTATTCACGACGGCCTGCTGCGCAATCTGGAAGTGACCGCCACCAACCGCGAAACGCTGGAACAGCGTTACCGCTCGGGAATTGCCAACCTCAAGCTTAAGCACGTTAACCATAAATAACAAAGCCGGGGGTTTTCACCCTCTCCCTGTGGGAGAGGGCTGGGGTGAGGGCATCAGCCCGAAATTATTCGTCAAGAATCACCACTTTCCCAACATACGGCAGATGGCGATAACGCTGTGCGTAATCAATGCCGTAACCCACCACGAATTCGTCCGGGATGGAGAAACCAACGAACTCCACCGGCACCTGCACTTCACGGCGCTCAGGCTTATCCAGCAGGGTACAAATCGCCAGTGATTTTGGTTCGCGCAGGCTCAGGATCTCACGCACTTTAGAGAGCGTGTTGCCGGAGTCGATGATGTCCTCAACAATCAACACATCTTTGCCACGAATATCTTCATCCAGATCTTTCAGGATTTTCACATCACGGGTTGTGGACATGCCGCTGCCGTAACTGGAGGCGGTCATAAAATCGACCTCGTGCGGCACCTGCACTTCACGACACAGGTCTGCCATGAACATGAAAGAGCCACGCAACAAACCGACCAGCACCATTTCGCTGCCGCTGTCCTTGTAATGTTCGGTGATTTGACGACCCAGTTCGGCGATACGCGCTTTGATCTCGGCTTCCGGGATCATCACTTCAACAGTATGTTTCATATTACTAACCAAATGATTTTAGTGAAAATCTCTCAATGCGGATGACTCTCGCTCCGGCATCGATACGCAAGCCAGCCATTATACCAGTAAATGGATAAGCCTGGCGTATGAGTTATAAAAAGCAATATTTGTGATTCCGATCACAGTTGTTAATACCTATAATTAATTGCTAGCAAATAATTAACAAAACTGACGAGTACTTTTCTATGGCTGAAACAAAAACTAAACAGCCGCGTCTACTGGTGACATTAACAGCCGCGTTTGCCGCATTCTGCGCGCTGTATTTGTTAATCGGTGGCGTATGGCTGGTCGCGATTGGCGGCTCCTGGTACTACCCGATTGCGGGTCTGGTTATGGTTGGCGTAACCGTCCTGCTTTTACGCAGAAAACAATCTGCTCTGTGGTTGTACGCAGCGTTACTGCTCGCAACCATGATCTGGGGCGTCTGGGAAGTCGGGTTCGACTTCTGGGCGCTGACGCCGCGCAGCGACATTCTGGTCTTCTTCGGTATCTGGCTGATCCTGCCGTTTGTCTGGCGTCGTCTGATTGTCCCTTCCAGTGGCGCCGTGGCCGGTCTGGTCGTTGCTCTGCTGATTAGTGGCGGCATCCTGACCTGGGCCGGTTTTAACGACCCGCAGGAGATCAATGGCACGCTGAACGCGGAATCCACGCCGGCTGCGGCTATTTCGCAGGTGGCGGACGGTGACTGGCCTGCTTATGGTCGTAACCAGGAAGGTCAACGCTACTCCCCGCTGAAGCAGATCAACGCGGACAACGTGAAAAACCTGAAGGAAGCCTGGGTATTCCGTACCGGCGACCTGAAGATGCCAAACGATCCGGGTGAGCTGACCAACGAAGTGACCCCGATTAAAGTGGGCAACATGCTCTACCTGTGTACGGCGCACCAGCGCCTGTTCGCGCTCGACGCGGCCACCGGTAAAGAGAAATGGCACTTTGATCCACAGCTGAACTCCAACCCGTCGTTCCAGCACATCACCTGCCGCGGCGTCTCTTACCACGAAGCGCGCGCAGATAATGCCAGCCCGGAAGTCATTGCCGACTGTCCTCGCCGCATTATGCTGCCGGTGAACGATGGCCGCCTGTTTGCCATCAACGCTGAGACCGGTAAGCTGTGCGAAACTTTCGCTAACAAAGGCATTCTGAATCTTCAGACCAACATGCCGGACACTACGCCGGGTCTGTATGAGCCGACCTCCCCGCCAATCATCACTGATAAAACCATCGTGATTGCCGGTTCGGTAACGGATAACTTCTCTACCCGCGAAACCTCCGGCGTTATCCGTGGTTTCGACGTGAACACCGGTAAACTGCTGTGGGCCTTCGACCCGGGCGCGAAAGATCCTAACGCGATCCCATCCGATGAACACACCTTTACCTTTAACTCACCGAACTCCTGGGCACCGGCAGCGTATGACGCGAAGCTGGACCTGGTTTACCTGCCGATGGGCGTGACCACGCCGGATATCTGGGGCGGTAACCGCACGCCGGAGCAGGAACGTTACGCCAGCTCCATCGTGGCGCTGAACGCAACGACCGGTAAACTGGCATGGAGCTACCAGACCGTTCACCACGATCTGTGGGATATGGATATGCCGTCCCAGCCGACGCTGGCGGACATTACCGTTAACGGTAAAACCGTTCCGGTGATTTACGCCCCGGCCAAAACCGGCAACATCTTCGTGCTGGATCGCAGCAACGGTAAGCTGGTTGTTCCTGCGCCAGAAAAACCGGTTCCGCAGGGCGCGGCCAAAGGCGACTACGTCACCAAAACGCAGCCGTTCTCTGACCTGAGCTTCCGTCCGAAGAAAGATCTCAGCGGTGCAGACATGTGGGGTGCCACCATGTTTGACCAGCTGGTGTGCCGCGTGATGTTCCATCAACTGCGCTATGAAGGCATCTTCACGCCGCCTTCAGAGCAGGGCACGCTGGTCTTCCCGGGTAACCTGGGGATGTTCGAGTGGGGTGGGATCTCCGTTGACCCTAACCGTCAGGTCGCCATCGCTAACCCAATGGCGCTGCCGTTCGTTTCCCGTCTGATCCCACGCGGTCCGGGTAACCCAATGGAGCAGCCGAAAGATGCGAAAGGCAGCGGTACCGAAGCCGGTATCCAGCCGCAGTATGGCGTTCCTTATGGTGTGACTCTGAATCCGTTCCTTTCTCCGTTCGGTCTGCCGTGTAAACAGCCTGCCTGGGGTTATATCTCCGGTCTGGATCTGAAGACCAATAAGATCGTCTGGAAAAAACGTATTGGTACGCCACAGGACAGCATGCCGTTCCCGATGCCTGTTCCAGTGCCGTTCAATATGGGTATGCCAATGCTGGGTGGCCCAATCTCCACCGCCGGTAACGTGCTGTTTATCGCGGCAACCGCAGATAACTACCTGCGCGCGTACAACATGACCAACGGTGAAAAACTGTGGCAAGGCCGTCTGCCAGCCGGTGGACAGGCAACGCCGATGACCTATGAAGTGAATGGCAAACAGTATGTTGTCATCTCCGCGGGTGGTCACGGTTCGTTTGGCACGAAGATGGGCGACTATATTGTCGCGTATGCACTGCCTGACGACGCTAAGTAACGAAAAAGCCCGGTGGCGCTAACGCATACCGGGCCTACGGGTGCCCTATGTAGGCCGGGTAAGGCGAAGCCGCCACCCGGCTTTTTTTTATACGGTAAAACCGAGCATCATCCCCGTATCTTCATGCTCCAGCAGATGACAGTGGGCCATATAGGCAAACTCTTTCGGCGCCTCGTGGTCGAACTTCACCAGCACCTCGCTGACGCCGCCTTCCACCCTCACCGTATCTTTCCAGCCCGCGCGATGCGCCTCCGGTGCTTTACCATTTTCAGACAGAATACGGAACTGCGTGCCGTGGATATGGAACGGGTGCAGCATCATGTCGCCTTCGCCTGAAATCACCCAGCGTTCAAACTGCCTTTTGGTGGCGGCGAACATGGGCGTGTTCATATCGAACGCTTTGCCGTTGATGCGGTTGGCATTGTGGAAATCGAAACCATGGCCGCCGTGATTCATGCCGCCCATATTGCCGTGGTCCATATTCATATGGCCCATCATCTGGCCGTGATGCATTCCCGCCATGGCCTGATTGCCGTACTTCTTCATCAGCGCCTGCATGCCCATCATGTCGAGCATCGGGTCCATGGAGAGCTGAAGTTTACGCTGCGTAAGCCCGTCCAGCGACGGGAGTGCTGGCAGCGTGGTGAGGGTCTCCGGCAGCGTACCGGAGGCGGTGATCTGTAGCGGCTGAATGCGCAGGACCGGATGCGGCTTATCAAACGGCGCGACGGCCATCCCCATCTGGCTGACCGGCAGGGTCACCAGGTCAAACGCTTTGCCATCGCTGATATCCACCAACACCTCGAAGCGCTCGCCCATCAGCATCGGCAGCTCGCTCACCTTCACCGGCTCCGGCAGCAGGCCGCCGTCGCTTGCCACTACGTAAAGCGGGCGTTTATCGCTGGTGGCGAAGTTCAGCGAGCGGGCGTTACAGCCGTTAAGCAGACGTAAGCGCAGCCAGCCTTTTGGCGCGGCATGCTGCGGGTAGATCGCGCCGTTGGTCAGCAGCGTATCGCCAAACCAGCCTACCGCCGCGCTGATTACGTCCAGCTGATAGTCAATTTGCCCGTCAGCGCAGAATTTTTTATCCTGCACAATCACCGGGACATCGTCGATACCCCACTGTTTCGGCAGGCGCAGCAGGCGGCTTTCATCGTCTTCAATCAGCACCAGCCCGGCCAGCCCCATCGCCACCTGATGGCCCGTTTTGCCATGCTGATGCGGGTGGAACCAGCAGGTCGCCGCGCGTTGTTCCGAGGTAAAGGTTACGCTGCGTTTACCACCAGGCCTGATGACGCCCTGAGGCCCCCCATCCACTTCGCCCGGGACTTCCAGCCCGTGCCAGTGCAGCGTGGTCTCTTCCGCAAGCGTGTTATGAATGTCTACCGTCACCGCCTTCCCTTTGCGTAACTGCAACGCCGGGCCGAGCAGATTGCCGTTATAGCCCCACGTCGTGGCGGCGTGCTGACCGAACGTGGTTTTACCGGCCTGCACCACAAGCTGAATGCGGCTGCGGGCATCTGGGGCGAGTAATTCAGGAATGGGTAAAGCCGGTCTGTCGGCGGCAAAAACGGCGCGGCTCCAGAGAGGTATCGCGCTGGCAACCCCCAGCGCGGCAGAAAATTTTAAAAAATCACGACGTTGCATGTGCATTTCCTTATTTCCAGCAGGCGATCTTTTGAGCATAAACCCTCCCCTTACCGGAAGGTCAAGCACGGCGGCAATAATAAAGATCGTCGGCCTGGCATCAAGTATGCTAACGTTAATTTTCCGTGATGCAGTGGTAAAGGCAATGAAGACGTTTTTCAGAACAATTTTGTTCGCCAGCCTGATGGCGATGTGTGCGAACAGTTACGCGCTAAGTGAAAACGAAGCGGAAGATATGGCCGATCTGACGGCAGTTTTTGTTTTTCTGAAAAACGATTGTGGTTACCAGAATTTACCCAATGGGCAAATTCGCCGCGCACTGGTCTTTTTTGCCCAGCAGAATCAATGGGACCTCAGCAACTACGACAGCTTCGACATGAAGGCGCTCGGTGAAGACAGCTACCGTGATTTAAGCGGTATTGGCATTCCCACTGCTAAAAAATGCAAAGCGCTGGCTCGCGATTCACTCAGCCTGCTCGCCTACGTGAAGTAACCTTCCCGACGCCCCTTGTTGACCCGCTAACCGCCTCTCGGCGGTGTTGTGTTGCGCCCATCTGCCGGATGTAATGGATGTTAACGAAGGAGGTGCTCCCCATGACCGAAAAAACGGTATGGCAAGAAACGCTGCACGACCAGTTTGGTCAGTATTTTGCCGTGGATAACGTGCTCTATCATGAGAAAACCGATCATCAGGATTTGATAATATTCGAAAACGCCGCTTTTGGCCGCGTGATGGCGCTGGACGGCGTGGTGCAAACCACCGAGCGCGACGAGTTTATCTATCACGAAATGATGACCCACGTCCCGCTGCTGGCCCACGGCCACGCGAAGGACGTGCTGATTATCGGCGGCGGCGACGGCGCGATGCTGCGTGAAGTCTCTCGCCATCAGAATGTCGAAACCATCACCATGGTGGAAATCGACGCCGGGGTCGTGTCGTTCTGCCGCCAGTATCTGCCCAACCATAATGCCGGCAGCTATGACGATCCGCGGTTTAATCTGGTTATCGACGATGGCGTCAATTTTGTTAACCAGACCACGCAAACGTTTGATGTCATTATCTCTGACTGTACCGACCCTATCGGTCCGGGCGCGTCGCTGTTTACCTCGTCGTTTTACGAAGGCTGCAAGCGCTGCCTGAAGCCTGGCGGAATTTTTGTGGCGCAAAACGGCGTTTGCTTCCTGCAACAGGATGAAGCGCTTGATAGCCACCGTAAGCTGAGCACCTATTTTGCTGACGTCAGCTTCTACCAGGCGGCGATCCCCACTTACTACGGCGGGATCATGACCTTTGCCTGGGCGACGGATAACGACGTCCTGCGCCATCTCTCCACCGAAATTATCCAGGCCCGCTTCCATCAGGCCGGGCTCCAGTGCCGCTACTACAACCCGGCGATCCACACCGCAGCCTTTGCGTTGCCTCAATATCTGCAAGACGCGCTGTCCTCAAAGGAGGTGAACTAATTGAAAAAGCTTAAACTGCATGGCTTTAACAATCTGACCAAAAGCCTGAGTTTTTGTATTTACGATATCTGCTACGCCAAAACAGCAGAAGAGCGCGATGGTTACATCGCCTATATCGATGAACTCTACAACGCCAACCGTCTGACCGAGATCCTGACAGAGACCTGCTCGATTATCGGCGCGAACATCCTCAATATCGCGCGCCAGGATTATGAGCCTCAGGGAGCGAGCGTCACCATTCTGGTGAGTGAAGAGCCGGTTGACCCACAGCTTATCGACAAAACCGAACACCCCGGCCCGCTGCCGGAAGTGGTGGTTGCTCACCTGGATAAAAGCCACATCTGCGTGCACACCTACCCGGAAAGCCACCCGGAAGGCGGGCTGTGTACCTTCCGCGCGGATATTGAAGTGTCCACCTGCGGCGTGATTTCACCGCTGAATGCGTTGAATTATTTAATCCACCAGCTGGAATCGGACATCGTCACCATTGATTATCGCGTACGCGGTTTTACCCGTGATATCAACGGCATGAAGCACTTCATTGATCATGAGATCAACTCCATTCAGAACTTCATGTCCGAGGACATGAAGTCGCTGTACGACATGATGGATGTGAACGTCTATCAGGAGAATATCTTCCACACCAAAATGTTACTTAAGGAATTCGACCTTAAGCACTACATGTTCCACACGAAGCCGGAAGATTTAAGTGAAGAAGAGCGAAAGGTCATTACCGACCTGCTCTGGAAAGAGATGCGCGAAATTTACTACGGCCGTAACATTCCGACCGTGTAAACGTGACCCGGAGCAGGGACGCTTCGGGGAGTTACTTCTGTTTCATAAAGTCGCGGTAGGCGTTCACCACGCTCAGGAAATCTTCCACGCCGCACAGCGACAGGCTCTCTTCGTCGTAGTAGCTCATCCCCTCTTCAATTTCATCACCCGAGAACTCAAGCTGGTTGGCGCGCACCATCACCTCTTCGCCATCCATCCACAGCGTGTATTCGTGCCCGGCGCGTTGCCAGGAGCGTTCACTGCCTTTCACCGTTTCCGCCGCCTGTTCGACTTCATCCAGCAGCGCGAGGTTCTCTTTCACCTCTTCGTTAAACCAGTGTCCAACGGCTTCGTGCCCCATCGACATTCGCACTTTCACCACGCCGGTGATGTCGCGCAAAAATTCGTAATCCATAGCGTTTTCCTCTGCAAAGCCATTAGGGTAATTATCGCAGCAGAGAGGAAGAAAAAAAGCGGGAGAGGTGGGAGGAATGAAAATAAAAAGGTGAGAGCAAGACCCTGCGGCCTGATGCCCTCACTCCGTCCCTCTCCCACGGGAGAGGGTGCAAACACTAAAAACCGTCTCGTAGAGACGGTTTTGCTGTTTATACGGCCGTCTGGAAGATCACCCCGTCTGCCTTCTCGGTGTACTGAGAGAGCTGGTCGAAGTTCAGGTAGCGATAGGTATCCACCGCCGTCTTATCCACCTGAGCCACAAAGGTCTGGTACTCTTCCGGCGTTGGCAGTTTGCCAATCAGCGCCGCAACCGCCGCCAGCTCCGCAGAGGCCAGGAAGACGTTCGCACCGGTACCTAAACGGTTCGGGAAGTTACGGGTCGAGGTGGAGACCACCGTCGCGCCGTCGGCTACGCGCGCCTGGTTGCCCATACACAGGGAACAGCCAGGAATTTCGATACGCGCGCCGCTCTTACCAAACACGCTGTAGTAGCCCTCTTCGGTCAGCTGAGCCGCGTCCATACGGGTTGGCGGCGCCACCCACAGACGGGTTGGCAGCTGGCCTTTGTGGGTATCCAGCAGCTTGCCGGCTGCACGGAAGTGGCCGATGTTGGTCATGCACGAACCGATGAACACTTCGTCGATCTTCTCGCCCTGAACTTCGGACAGCGGACGCGCGTCGTCCGGATCGTTCGGTGCACACAGGATTGGCTCTTTGATATCCGCCAGATCGATGTCGATCACTGCCGCGTACTCTGCGTCAGCATCAGCTTCCAGCAGCTGCGGATCGGCCAGCCATTTTTCCATGCCCTGGATACGACGCTCCAGCGTACGACGGTCGCCGTAGCCTTCTGCAATCATCCACTTCAGCAGCACGATGTTAGAGTTCAGATACTCAATAATCGGCTCTTTGTTCAGCTTGATGGTACAGCCCGCAGCCGAACGCTCGGCGGAGGCATCGGTCAGCTCGAACGCCTGCTCAACTTTCAGATCCGGCAGACCTTCAATTTCCAGAATGCGGCCAGAGAAGATGTTTTTCTTCCCTTTTTTCTCAACGGTCAGCAGACCCTGTTTGATGGCATACAGCGGGATCGCGTGAACCAGGTCGCGCAGGGTAATACCCGGCTGCATTTTACCTTTGAAGCGCACCAGCACCGATTCCGGCATATCCAGCGGCATCACGCCGGTCGCGGCAGCAAACGCCACCAGACCGGAGCCCGCCGGGAAGGAGATACCGATTGGGAAACGGGTATGGGAGTCACCGCCGGTACCGACGGTATCCGGCAGCAGCATGCGGTTCAGCCAGGAGTGGATAACGCCGTCGCCCGGACGCAGAGACACGCCACCGCGGTTCATGATGAAATCTGGCAGCGTGTGGTGCGTGGTCACGTCAACCGGCTTCGGATACGCCGCAGTGTGGCAGAAGGACTGCATCACCAGATCGGAAGAGAAGCCCAGGCACGCCAGGTCTTTCAGCTCATCACGGGTCATTGGACCGGTGGTGTCCTGAGAGCCGACGGAGGTCATCTTCGGCTCGCAGTACGCGCCAGGACGAATACCAGCGACGCCGCAGGCGCGACCGACCATTTTTTGTGCCAGCGAGAAGCCGCGGTTGCTTTCCGCCACGTCTTTCGCCTGACGGAACACGTCGCTGTGCGGCAGACCCAGCGCTTCACGCGCTTTGGTGGTCAGGCCACGGCCGATGATCAGCGGAATGCGGCCACCAGCACGTACTTCGTCGATCAGCACGTCGGTTTTCAGCTCAAAGCTTGCCAGCAGCTCATTAGTTTCGTGATTACGCACTTCGCCTTTATACGGGTAAACGTCAATCACGTCGCCCATGTTCAGGTTAGAGACATCCACTTCGATCGGCAGCGCGCCAGCATCCTCCATGGTGTTGAAGAAGATTGGCGCAATTTTGCCGCCGAGGCACAGGCCGCCGCCGCGCTTGTTTGGCACGTGCGGAATGTCGTCGCCCATGAACCACAGGACGGAGTTGGTTGCGGACTTACGGGAAGAGCCGGTACCCACAACGTCACCGACGTAAGCCAGCGGGAAACCTTTTTGTTGCAGGGCTTCGATCTGTTTGATCGGGCCAACGCTGCCCGGCTGGTCCGGCTCAATGCCTTCACGGGCGTTTTTCAGCATCGCCAGGGCGTGCAGAGGGATATCAGGACGAGACCACGCGTCCGGTGCCGGGGAGAGGTCATCGGTGTTGGTTTCACCGGTCACTTTGAAGACGGTAACGGTAATTTTTTCAGCAAGCTGAGGGCGGTTCAGGAACCATTCGGCATCGGCCCAGGACTGCATCACCTGCTTCGCATAGACGTTGCCTGCTTTGGCTTTTTCTTCCACATCGTAGAAGTTATCGAACATCAGCAGCGTTGAAGAGAGCGCTTTAGCGGCAATCGGTGCCAGCTTGTCGTTATCCAGCGCGTCAATCAGCGGATGAATGTTATAGCCACCCTGCATGGTGCCGAGCAGTTCAATCGCTTTTTCAGGAGTAACCAGTGGGGAGGTGGCTTCGCCTTTGGCAACGGCGGCAAGGAATCCGGCTTTTACGTAGGCAGCTTCATCTACGCCAGGCGGTACACGGTTGATCAGCAGATCTAACAGGAATTCTTCTTCGCCCTCAGGCGGGTTCTTCAGCAGCTCGACGAGCGCGGCCATTTGGGTTGCATCTAACGGTTTGGGTACAATTCCCTCGGCGGCACGTTCTGCTACGTGCTTACGGTATTCTTCTAGCACGACGGTTCTCCTCGCTCTCATTGTCATATGCGGCGGGCGTTCTCTTCACGCTCCTGTGAGACAGCAGTTTGTAGGGTAAATGCCCGATACCGCGTCGGGCAGCATAGCAGGATTTCTGCACAGTGTTAATCTGTTTACAAAAAAGCAACATTAAAAAATTTGCTGAATCGTTAAGCATGATATAGCACCCCGTCACCGGGCCCGGAAGCAGTTCCGTAAGTCTGTCGTCCCCCCTCCGGCAACGCGCTGCTGGTCGCTCGCAAGAGCGGCCTTCTGAATTTCCGTCGCCTGCTCAGCCATCCGATATAATTGTGTAATAAATACTCACACTCTTTATCCGGATGCTTCAGAGTTTTTCCCAACAAAAGTCAAAACTGTAAAACACGGGTGAATGATACTCGCGGCAACAGCAACGCCTCACGGCACTGCACTCGTCTCGTTGGAGTCAATCTATGAAGTTGCCTTTTAAACCACATCTTCTTGTTCTGCTTTGCAGTGCGGGGCTGTTTGCCGCCTCGGGCGTCATGTTCGTTAAAAGCCGCGCAACGGAACCCGCTCCCGCACCTGCGCCGGTAGCCCCGCAGCTCCCCGACCCGGCAGCACAGCCTGCCCCGGTGGCCACCCCTGCCTATACCGCCGCGCAGATCGATCAGTGGACCGCGCCCATTGCGCTCTACCCCGACGCGCTGCTGTCGCAAATTCTGATGGCCTCAACCTATCCGGCGAGCGTGATTCAGGCCGCCCAGTGGTCAAAGGACAACCCTAAAATGCAGGGCGATGCCGCCATTCAGGCGGTCAGCGGGCAGCCATGGGATGCCAGCGTGAAATCGCTGGTCGCCTTTCCGCAGTTAATGTCGCTGATGGGGGAAAACCCGTCGTGGGTACAAAGCCTCGGCGACGCCTTTCTGGCCCAGCCAAAGGATGTGATGGATTCCGTGCAGCGTCTGCGCCTGCTGGCGAAGCAGACAGGCACATTGCAATCCACCCCGCAGCAGACCGTCACCACCGTGAAAAAATCTGCGCCAGCCTCCGCCAGTACAGCCGCGACGTCAACGTCGGCTAGTCCGACGGTGATTAAAATTGAGCCAGCCGATCCACAGGTGGTTTATGTCCCTACCTACAACCCTTCCACCGTTTACGGCACGTGGCCAAATGCCAGCTATCCGCCGGTGTATCTGCCTCCGTCTCCCGGCCAGCAGTTTACCAATAGTTTTGTCAGAGGCTTTGGCTATAGCCTCGGCGTAGCCACCACCTATGCGCTGTTCAGTAACATCGACTGGGACGATGACGACGATCATCATCACGATCATGATGACGATCACCACGGCGGTTATTCGCATAACGGCGATAACATTAATATTAATGTTAATAACTTCAATAAGATCACCGGCGAGCACCGTACCGATAATCACCAGGTCTGGCAGCATAATCCGGCCTACCGCAACGGCGTGCCCTACGCCAATAGCCAGCTTGCCAGCCGCTATCATCAGACTTCAGTGCCGGGCGGGTTGAGCGCTACCCGGCAGCAGCCGGTCAACCGCGATAGCCAGCGGCAGGCCGCGATGGCGCAGGTACAGCAGTCGACGGGCAAAACTCTCACACAGCTACAGCATGGCGACGCGCATTTCCCGCAACATTCAGCGTCCGCGCAGCAACTATCGCGGCTACGACAGCGCGCGGCCCCACGCACAACAGATGAATAATACTCTTGCGCAAACCAGACGCCCGACGCAGGTTCAGCATCAGCCGCTGCGGGCAAACGCCCTGAGCGGCAACGACAGCCGTTCGGCCAGCTGGCAGGCCCAGCACCAGCGCGGGCTGCAAAGCCGCCAGCACGCGTCGCTGAACAGTGAGCAGCGTGCCAGCTTCCGCCAGCAGCTGTCCGAACACCATACCGAACACCATGAATTCCACCGTCGTTAAGGGAGCCGCTATGAACATGAAACCGATCGGTGGAATGCTGTTGTTGATGGTATCCACCTTCGCCTTCGCCCAGCAATCTTTCTCCACACCTGAGCAGGCGGCCAATGCCCTGACGAAGGCCATCAGCGAGCAGAATGAGAGCGCGATGGCCGACCTGCTGGGGGATAACTGGCGCGACTATCTGCCACCTGAAGGGGTTGATCCGGAGGCGGTGGCTCGATTCCTGCGTGACTGGAAGATAAACCATCGTACCGAAATCAGCGGCGATATTGCCCATCTGTCAGTTGGCGATAACGGCTGGCAACTCCCCATACCGGTAGTGAAGAAAAAAGAGGGCTGGCAATTTGATATGCAGAAAGCGGCTGATGAGATCCTGACCCGCGAAATCGGCCGCAACGAACTCGCGGCTATCGAAGCGCTGCACGCCTACGTCGACGCACAGCGGAGCTACTACGCCATGAACCACCGCTATGCGCAGAAGATTGTCAGCACGCCAGGGCTAAAAGACGGCCTGTACTGGCCCATCTCGCCGGGCGAAGCGCCAAGCCCGCTGGGTCCCGCCTTTAGCCCGCCGGAGCCTGGTATGGGCTATCACGGCTATCGGTTCCGCATTCTGTCGGATAAAAATGGCTTTGCGATGGTTGCCTGGCCCGTAGGCTATGGTCAGACGGGGGTAATGAGCTTTGTCGTTAACCAGGAAGACAAGGTTTATCAGGCAAATCTCGGCAACGATTCGGCGCAGAAAGCGCAGGCGCTCGCTGCATACCACCCGGATAAAACCTGGCAGCCTGTCACCCCCTGAACGCAGTGCATAAAAAAAGCGGCCTGAGGCCGCTTTTTTCATCTGAAGAAACTTATTTCTTCTTCGCTTTCGCGTTTGGCAGGTCGGTGATGCTACCTTCAAACACTTCTGCCGCCAGGCCCACGGACTCGTGCAGAGTCGGGTGAGCGTGGATGGTCAGCGCGATGTCTTCCGCGTCACAGCCCATTTCGATAGCCAGACCGATTTCACCCAGCAGCTCGCCGCCGTTGGTACCGACAATCGCACCACCGATTACACGGTGAGTTTCTTTGTCGAAGATCAGTTTGGTCATACCGTCTGCGCAGTCGGACGCGATAGCACGGCCAGAAGCAGCCCACGGGAAGGTGGCGGTTTCGTAGCTGATGCCTTTCTCTTTCGCTTCTTTCTCAGTCAGACCAACCCATGCAACTTCTGGCTCGGTGTAGGCGATAGATGGGATCACTTTCGGATCGAAGTAGTGCTTCATGCCGGCGATAACTTCAGCGGCAACGTGACCTTCGTGAACACCTTTGTGCGCCAGCATTGGCTGACCGACGATATCGCCGATAGCAAAGATGTGCGGCACGTTGGTACGCAGCTGTTTGTCAACGCGGATGAAGCCACGGTCGTCCACTTCCACGCCAGCTTTGCCCGCGTCGAGGTTTTTACCGTTCGGCACACGGCCGATAGCCACCAGCACGGCGTCGTAACGCTGTGGTTCGGATGGGGCTTTTTTGCCTTCCATGGAAACGTAAATACCGTCTTCTTTCGCTTCAACGGCAGTCACTTTGGTTTCCAGCATCAGGTTGAATTTCTTACTGATGCGTTTGGTGAAGACTTTAACGATGTCTTTGTCGGCAGCCGGGATAACCTGGTCGAACATTTCAACCACGTCGATCTCTGAACCCAGCGCATGGTACACGGTACCCATTTCCAGACCGATGATACCGCCGCCCATAACCAGCAGACGCTTAGGAACGGTTTTCAGCTCCAGCGCATCGGTGGAATCCCACACGCGTGGATCTTCATGTGGAATGAATGGCAGTTCGATTGGGCGAGAGCCTGCCGCGATGATCGCGTTGTCGAAGTTAATCACGGTTTTACCGTTTTCACCTTCCACTTCCAGGGTGTTCGCACCGGTGAATTTACCCAGACCGTTTACCACTTTCACTTTACGGCCTTTGGCCATACCCGCCAGACCGCCGGTCAGCTGAGTGATAACTTTCTCTTTCCAGGTACGAATTTTGTCGATGTCGGTCTTCGGCTCGCCGAAGACGATACCGTGTTCAGCCAGCGCTTTGGCTTCTTCGATAACTTTCGCTACGTGCAGCAGCGCTTTAGAAGGGATACAGCCGACGTTCAGACAAACACCGCCGAGGGTGCTGTAACGTTCTACGATGACGGTTTCCAGACCTAAATCCGCGGCGCGAAATGCTGCGGAGTAACCTGCCGGGCCTGCCCCAAGTACTACGACCTGAGTTTTGATTTCTGTGCTCATCATGACCTCTTAATGTATACCCGTCGTCCACCGGGTCGTTCTATCCGCCCGTATTTTACAAAATTGTTAACAATTTTGAAACAACAAACGGCTCACGAATTATCGCTTTCACCAATAACCTCAAAAACCCCATGAGATTATCAGAAAAAAGCCGGCCGATTGGCCGGCTTTTCGATTACATCACCAGGCGGCGAATGTCGCTCAGCATGTTGTTAATGATGGTGATGAAACGCGCACCATCAGCCCCGTCGATCACGCGGTGGTCGAAGGACAGAGAGATTGGCATCATCAGACGCGGTACGAACTCTTTGCCATTCCACACCGGCTCCATCGCGGACTTGGACACACCGAGGATAGCCACTTCCGGCGCGTTCACAATCGGCGCGAAGTGGGTGGTACCCAGGCCGCCGATGCTGGAGATGGTGAAGCAGCCGCCCTGCATTTCGCCGGCAGTCAGCTTACCATCACGCGCTTTCTTGGAGATGGTGGTCAGTTCACGGGACAGCTCTGTGACGCTCTTCTTGTTCACGTCTTTGAAGACCGGAACAACCAGACCATTTGGCGTATCAACCGCAACACCGATGTTGATGTATTTCTTCAGCGTCAGCTTCTGGCCGTCTTCGGACAGGGAGCTGTTGAAGCGTGGCATCTGTTCCAGCGCCGCCGCAACCGCTTTCATGATGAAGACCACTGGGGTGAACTTCACGTCCAGCTTACGCTTCTCAGCTTCGGCGTTCTGCTGTTTACGGAACGCTTCCAGATCGGTGATATCGGTCTTATCGAAGTGGGTAACGTGCGGGATCATCACCCAGTTACGGCTCAGGTTAGCACCGGAGATTTTCTGGATACGGCCCAGTTCCACTTCTTCGATTTCGCCGAACTTGCTGAAGTCCACTTTCGGCCATGGCAGCATACCCGGGATACCGCCGCCAGCGGCTGCCGCAGGTGCAGCTTCGGCGCGTTTCACCGCGTCTTTCACGTAAGCCTGAACGTCTTCGCGCAGGATACGACCTTTACGGCCGGTGCCCTTCACTTTCGCCAGGTTCACGCCGAATTCGCGCGCCAGGCGACGGATCAGCGGAGTCGCGTGGACATAAGCGTCGTTTTCAGCGAACTCAGATTTTTCTGCTTTAGCAGCAGGGGCAGCAGCCGGTTTAGCAGCCTGAGCCGGTGCAGCAGCCGGTGCCGGAGCAGCCGCAGCAGCAGGAGCGGCGGCAGGTGCAGCGCCTTCCACTTCGAAGACCATGATCAGAGAGCCGGTAGAGACTTTGTCGCCGGTGCTGATTTTGATCTCTTTAACGGTACCCGCGAACGGCGCAGGCACTTCCATGGAAGCTTTGTCGCCTTCAACGGTGATCAGTGACTGTTCAGCGGCAACTTTGTCGCCCACTTTCACCATCACTTCGGTCACTTCAACTTCGTCACCGCCGATGTCTGGTACGTTAACGTCTTTCACGCCGCCAGCAGCCGCTGGTGCAGCAGCCGGAGCCGGAGCAGCTTCCGCTTTCGCTGGAGCCGCAGCGCCTTCAGAGCCCGCCACTTCGAAAATCATGATCAGGGAACCCGTAGACACTTTGTCACCGGTGTTGATCTTGATCTCTTTAACGGTACCGGCGAATGGCGCTGGTACTTCCATAGAGGCTTTATCGCCTTCTACGGTGATCAGTGACTGCTCAGCCGCAACGGTATCGCCCACTTTCACCAGGATTTCAGTGACTTCAACTTCGTCACCGCCGATGTCAGGCACGTTCACTTCTTTCGCTGCCGCGGCCGCCGCTGGAGCAGCAGCAGGAGCGGCTTCTTTCTTCTCTTCCTGCGCAGGTGCAGCAGCTGCTGCACCGTCGGCGGAATCGAAAATCATGATCAGTTTGCCAGTCTCGGTTTTATCGCCAACAGAGACTTTGATCTCTTTAACGATGCCAGCCTGAGGAGACGGGACTTCCATAGAAGCTTTGTCGCCTTCTACGGTGATCAGCGACTGTTCAGCTTCAACTTTGTCGCCCACTTTGACCAGGATCTCGGTGATTTCAACTTCATCAGCCCCGATGTCCGGTACATTGATTTCGATAGCCATTATTCTTTTACCTCTTACGCCAGACGCGGGTTAACTTTATCTGCATCGATGTTGAATTTAGTAATTGCGTCTGCAACCACTTTCTTATCGATTTCGCCACGTTTAGCCAGTTCGCCCAGTGCTGCTACAACCACGTAGGAAGCATCAACTTCGAAGTGGTGACGCAGGTTTTCGCGGCTGTCAGAACGACCGAAGCCGTCAGTACCCAGTACGCGATAATCATCAGCTGGAACGTAAGTACGAACCTGCTCAGCGAACAGTTTCATATAGTCAGTAGACGCCACCGCTGGCGCGTCGTTCATCACCTGAGCGATGTACGGAACGCGTGGGGTTTCCATTGGGTGCAGCATGTTCCAGCGCTCACAATCCTGGCCATCACGCGCCAGTTCAGTGAAGGAGGTAACAGAGTACACATCGGAACCCACACCGTAGTCTTTCGCCAGGATCTGCGCTGCTTCACGAACGTGACGCAGGATAGAACCGGAGCCCAGCAGCTGAACTTTACCTTTGCTACCTTCGATGGTTTCGAGTTTGTAGATACCTTTACGGATACCTTCCTCGGCGCCTGCTGGCATTGCCGGCATGTGGTAGTTTTCGTTCAGGGTGGTGATGTAGTAGTAAATATTCTCTTGCGCTTCACCGTACATGCGCTGCAAGCCGTCATGCATGATGACTGCCACTTCGTACGCGTAAGACGGATCGTAAGAGATACAGTTAGGGATAGTCAGTGACTGAATGTGGCTGTGACCATCTTCGTGCTGTAGACCTTCACCGTTCAGGGTCGTACGACCAGAAGTACCCCCGATCAGGAAGCCGCGAGCCTGCTGATCGCCTGCCTGCCAGCACAGGTCACCGATACGCTGGAACCCGAACATGGAGTAGTAGATGTAGAACGGGATCATCGGCAGGTTGTTGGTGCTGTAAGAGGTCGCAGCAGCCAGCCAGGATGCGCCTGCACCCAGTTCGTTGATACCTTCCTGAAGGATCTGGCCTTTCTCGTCTTCTTTGTAGTATGCAACCTGCTCACGGTCCTGCGGGGTGTACTGCTGGCCGTTCGGACTGTAGATACCGATCTGACGGAACAGACCTTCCATACCGAAAGTACGCGCTTCGTCGGCGATGATTGGAACCAGACGATCTTTGATCGACTTGTTCTTCAGCATCACGTTCAGGGCACGAACGAAAGCGATAGTGGTAGAGATCTCTTTGTTCTGCTCTTCCAGCAGCTGAGAGAAATCTTCCAGCGCTGGCAGTTCCAGCTTCTCGGTGAAGTTAGGCTGACGAGCAGGCAGGTAGCCTTTCAGCGCCTGACGACGTTCGTGCAGGTACTTGTGTTCTTCAGACCCTTCCGGGAAGGTGATGTAAGACAGTTTTTCTACCTGCTCATCGGTCACTGGAACGTTGAAACGGTCGCGGATATAACGCACGCCGTCCATGTTCATTTTCTTAACCTGGTGAGCGATGTTCTTACCTTCTGCGGTATCACCCATGCCGTAACCTTTGATGGTGTGGGCCAGGATCACAGTCGCTTTACCTTTGGTTTCACGCGCTTTTTTCAGTGCAGCGTAAACTTTCTTCGGATCGTGACCACCGCGGTTCAGCGCCCAGATCTGCTCGTCAGTCCAGTCTGCAACCAGGGCTGCGGTTTCAGGATATTTGCCGAAGAAGTGCTCACGAACGTAGGCACCGTCTTTGGATTTGAAGGTCTGGTAGTCGCCGTCAACGGTTTCGTTCATCAGCTGGATCAGTTTACCGCTGGTGTCTTTACGCAGCAGTTCATCCCAACGACCGCCCCACATCACTTTGATCACGTTCCAGCCAGCACCTGCGAAGATGCCTTCCAGTTCGTTGATGATCTTGCCGTTACCGGTTACCGGACCATCCAGACGTTGCAGGTTACAGTTGATGATGAAGCACAGGTTGTCCAGCTTCTCACGGGTCGCGATGGTGATCGCGCCTTTAGATTCTGGCTCATCCATTTCACCGTCGCCCAGGAAGGCGTAAACGGTCTGCTCAGAGGTGTCTTTCAGACCACGGTGTTCCAGGTACTTCAGGAATTTAGCCTGATAGATCGCACCGATTGGACCCAGACCCATAGATACGGTCGGGAACTGCCAGAACTCAGGCATCAGTTTAGGGTGCGGGTAAGAAGACAGACCCTTACCGTGAACTTCCTGACGGAAGTTGTTCATCTGCTCTTCAGTCAGACGACCTTCCAGGAAGGCACGTGCATAGATGCCCGGAGAGATGTGGCCCTGGAAGTACACCAGATCGCCGCCGTCTTTCTCGTTAGCTGCACGGAAGAAGTGGTTGAAGCACACTTCGTAAATGGTCGCAGAAGACTGGAAGGACGCCATGTGGCCACCCAGTTCCAGGTCTTTCTTGGATGCGCGCAGAACGGTCATGATGGCGTTCCAGCGGATAGCAGAACGGATACGGCGTTCCAGATCCAGATTGCCCGGGTATTCCGGTTCGTCTTCGACGGCAATCGTGTTTACGTAGTTGCTAGCCCCTGCACCTGAAGCCACTTTCACGCCGCCTTTGCGTGCTTCAGAAAGCAGCTGATCAATCAGATACTGAGCGCGCTCAACACCTTCTTCACGGATGACCGATTCGATCGCCTGTAGCCAGTCGCGAGTTTCGATCGGATCCACGTCATTTTGGAGACGTTCTGACATGGGGGTATTCCTTATCTATCTAATACGTTGATTTGTCTGGAACCTGTCCCATTGTATTTTCGCCAGAAAACACAATAAGACAGGTTCTGCGTTTAGTTGCCGCGCTCTAAAAGTACCTGGCGCTTAATCCTTTCGTTGCTGTATGCGGCGTAATGAACGTTCGCGACGCGATTGTTCACGGCTGCGGTCCAGCAAGATTTCCTCAATGAAAGCCAGATGGCGGTGCGACGCTTCGCGCGCCTGCTCCGGTTCCCCGGCCATTATCGCCTCGAATACTCGGGTGCGATGGTTGCTTACCAGCGGGAGCATCTCCCGACGGGCATACAACAATTCAAAATTCTGACGAACGTTCTGGGCCAGCATCGGCTCCATGCAGCGTAGCAGATGGAGGAGCACCACGTTGTGCGCCGCTTCGGTGACGGCAATTTGATACTGGACGACGGCGCTGGACTCGGCGTCTAAATCGCCGGACTGCTGTGCCCGTTCAATGGCCTGATGCAGCTCGCGAATACGTACGCGGTCTTCATCAGTGCTGCGAAGGGCGGCGTAATAGGCCGCGATACCTTCCAGCGCGTGACGGGTCTCAAGCAGATCAAACTGGGATTCTGGGTGGTCAGAGAGAAGTTCTACCAGCGGGTCGCTGAAGCTCTGCCACAGGCTGTTTTGCACAAAGGTTCCGCCACCCTGGCGACGGAGCAACAGGCCCTTTGCTTCGAGACGTTGAATCGCCTCACGCAGAGAGGGACGTGAAACGTCGAACTGTTTTGCCAGCTCGCGTTCTGGCGGGAGCTTCTCGCCCGGGCGCAGTGTCCCTTCGAGAATTAAAAACTCCAGCTGCTGCTCAATCACATCGGAAAGTTTTGGTTGGCGAATTTTGCTGTAGGCCATATTCCCTGTCTTACGCCTTTTTGCCCGGAGTCAATTGGTCTTACCAATTTCATGTTCGTATCGCTAAAGTAACAAAGTATTCACCTTCTGTCCATATTGGTTTTGATTGAAATCAGTAAACCCGGCACATTTTAACAACCTTACAGAACTAACGTTTCAGGAATGTAACTTTGCACAAATGAAATGGTTACTACCAAAGAGGCAGTTTTAACCATAATGAAACGAGGGTTTTTGCAATCTGAAGCGATTCAACAAGGCAAAAAATGAAAATTCGCCCTCTTATGATGAATTTCTATTCTATAGGTTGGGGTATGAGGGGTTAACGTACCGATTTACAATTGGTTTCTTTTTATTCAAGTCGTCATCGCCCCTTCATAAAGCAGGTGCATTCGCTGGCGCTTACCACTATTCTGGCGCTAACGGAAGCCATCTCCGCTTTTTTCGGTATCGTTAACCGTAAAGAAATAAATACAGAATATGGACTTTCATAATTACACACGCACAGCGTGAACATAACAACCACACACGAGGTTTCAAATGGAAGCTCAACAGCATGGCGATCAGCTAAAGCGCGGCCTTAAAAACCGCCATATACAGCTCATCGCCCTGGGCGGTGCTATTGGTACTGGCCTGTTTCTGGGCAGTGCATCGGTTATCCAGTCGGCCGGTCCGGGCATTATTTTGGGGTACGCGATAGCGGGTTTCATTGCATTTCTGATTATGCGTCAGTTAGGGGAAATGGTTGTTGAGGAGCCGGTCGCAGGCTCATTCAGCCACTTCGCCTATAAATACTGGGGCAGCTTCGCAGGTTTCGCCTCGGGCTGGAACTACTGGGTTCTGTACGTTCTGGTTGCCATGGCCGAGCTGACCGCCGTCGGGAAATACATTCAGTTCTGGTACCCGGAGATCCCTACCTGGGCGTCTGCGGCGGCCTTCTTCGTCCTGATTAACGCCATTAACCTCACCAACGTAAAAGTGTTCGGTGAGATGGAGTTCTGGTTTGCCATCATCAAAGTGATTGCCGTTGTAGCGATGATCATCTTCGGCGGCTGGCTGCTGTTCAGCGGCAACGGCGGCCCGCAGGCCACCGTGCGCAACCTTTGGGAGCAAGGCGGGTTCTTGCCTCACGGCATGACCGGCCTGGTGATGATGATGGCGATCATTATGTTCTCCTTCGGCGGTCTGGAGCTGGTGGGCATCACCGCCGCGGAAGCCGACAACCCGGAACAGAGCATCCCGAAAGCCACAAATCAGGTTATCTACCGCATCCTGATCTTCTATGTGGGCTCACTGGCGGTGCTGCTCTCGCTGCTGCCATGGACGCGCGTCACGGCGGATACCAGCCCGTTTGTGCTCATCTTCCACGAGCTGGGCGATACCTTCGTGGCGAACGCGCTCAACGTCGTGGTGCTGACCGCTGCGCTCTCCGTTTATAACAGCTGCGTTTACTGCAACAGCCGTATGCTGTTCGGCCTGGCGCAACAGGGCAACGCACCGAAAGCGCTGCTCACCGTTGATAAGCGTGGCGTACCGGTTAATACCATCATCGTGTCGGCGGTCGTGACGGCGCTGTGCGTGCTGATTAACTACCTGGCCCCGGAATCAGCCTTCGGTCTGCTGATGGCGCTGGTGGTTTCCGCCCTGGTGATTAACTGGGCAATGATTAGCCTCGCGCACATCAAGTTCCGCCGCGCCAAGCAGCAGCAGGGCGTAACCACGCGCTTCCCTGCCCTGCTCTATCCGCTGGGGAACTGGGTTTGCCTGCTGTTCATGGCAGCTGTACTGGTCATCATGCTCATCACCCCAGGCATGGCGATTTCCGTCTACCTGATCCCGGTCTGGATTGCGATCCTCGGCGTGGGTTATATGGTGAAACAGAAAAATGCCAAAACGGTGAAAGCGCACTAAATGTTTTCTCGCTGTACTCGCGGTTGCGGGTACAGCGTCTTGTTACCTTCCTCACAAATTCGCGCCAACAGCAAAATCCTCCATATCACCGCCTTTATATTGCAACGCATATATTCGTTTGCCAGCAAATAATTCTCTCCATACCGAAACCCGGAGAGCTGTCGATGAATAACAACAAACTGTCAGTAAAAGAAAAGATCGGCTATGGCATGGGTGACGCCGGATGCAACATTATCTTTGGCGCCATCATGTTATTTGTTAACTATTTTTATACGGATATTTTTGGTCTGGCTCCTGCACTGGTTGGCGTTTTACTCCTGTCCGTGCGCGTCATTGATGCCGTAACGGACCCGATCATGGGCGCGATTGCTGACCGTACCCGCAGCAAATATGGCCGGTTTCGTCCATGGCTGCTGTGGATTGCCTTCCCCTATGCGCTGTTCAGCATTCTGATGTTCACCACGCCAGAGTGGAGCTATAACAGCAAAGTTATCTATGCCTTTGTCACCTACTTCCTGCTGTCGCTGACCTATACCGCCATCAACATTCCGTACTGCTCGCTCGGCGGCGTGATCACCAACGACCCGAAAGAGCGCGTTGCCTGCCAGTCCTACCGTTTTGTTATGGTTGGTATCGCCACGCTGCTGCTGTCGCTAACGCTCCTGCCAATGGCCGACTGGTTCGGTGGGGATAACAAAGCCAAAGGCTACCAGATGGCGATGACCGTGCTGGCGCTGATTGGTACCTGCATGTTCCTGTTCTGCTTCGCCACGGTGCGCGAGCGCGTGCGTCCGGCGGTGCAAACCCATGACGAACTTAAAAACGACCTGAAAGACGTGTGGAAGAACGACCAGTGGGTGCGGATCCTGCTGTTAACCCTGTGCAACGTCTGCCCTGGCTTTATCCGCATGGCGGCCACCATGTATTACGTTACCTGGGTCATGGGGCAAAGCACCCATTTCGCCACGCTGTTTATCAGCCTGGGCGTGATCGGCATGATGTTCGGCAGTATGCTGGCGAAAGTGCTGACCGACCGCTGGTGCAAGCTGAAGGTCTTCTTCTGGACCAACATCGCGCTGGCGATTTTCTCCTGCGCCTTCTACTTCTTCGACCCGAAAGCGACGACAACCATTGTTGTGCTTTACGTCCTGCTGAACATCCTGCACCAGATCCCATCCCCGCTGCACTGGTCCCTGATGGCCGACGTGGACGACTACGGTGAATGGAAAACCGGGAAACGTATCACCGGGATCAGCTTCTCCGGCAACATCTTCTTCCTGAAACTGGGTCTGGCGATTGCCGGGGCAATGGTCGGTTTCCTGCTCTCCTGGTACGGCTACGATGCGGGCGCAAAAGCGCAGAGCGCGGATGCCATCAACGGGATCGTGCTGCTCTTTACCGTCATTCCTGGCATTGGATACTTAATTACCGCGGGCGTAGTACGTCTGCTGAAAGTGGACCGTGAGACCATGAAGCAGATCCAGTCCGATCTGGAAAAGCGTCGCACCAACTATCGCGAGCTGAACGATTATCAGGAACTCAAAGCCGCTGAGACTAAATAAGGAAAGCCGAATGCAAACCTGGCCAAACCCGTTTATTGAACAACGCGCCGACCCGTATATCCTGCGTCACGATGGGCAATATTACTTTATCGCCTCCGTACCGGAGTACGATCGGCTGGCGATCCGCCGCGCGGACTCGCTGGAAGGTTTACGCGATGCCGAAGAGGTGGTTGTCTGGCGCAAGCCCGACACCGGCCCGATGAGCCAGCTGATCTGGGCACCGGAACTGCATCATATCGACGGCAGTTGGTACATCTATTTTGCCGCCACGCATACCCAGGCGCTCGATCAGCTCGGGATGTTCCAGCATCGCATGTTTGCCATTGAATGCGCAGATCGCGATCCGCTCACCGGTACGTGGGTGGAAAAAGGGCAAATCAAAACCCCGTTTGACACCTTCGCGCTGGATGCCACCACCTTTGTTCATCAGGGTAAACGCTGGTATTTGTGGGCGCAAAAAGCCCCGGATATTTCCGGTAACTCGAATCTTTACCTGTGTGAAATGGAAAATCCGTGGACGCTGAAAGGCGAGCCGGTGATGCTCAGTAAACCGGAATATGACTGGGAGTGCCGCGGGTTCTGGGTCAATGAAGGCCCGGCGGTGCTGTTCCATGGCGATAAGCTGTTTATCAGCTATTCCGCCAGCGCCACCGACGAGAACTACTGCATGGGATTACTGTGGGCAGACCTGAATGCCGATCCGCAAAACCCGGCTAACTGGCATAAATCCCCGCGCCCGGTGTTCGTCACCAGCTACGAAAACCGTCAGTATGGGCCAGGCCATAACAGCTTTACGCAGACGCCGGAGGGCGAAGATGTGCTGGTCTACCACGCGCGAAACTACACTGAAATTGAAGGCGATCCGCTTTACGATCCCAATCGCCATACTCGCCTGAAACTCATCCGCTGGAACGAAAACGGGATGCCTGAATTCGGCATCCCGCCCGCAGATACACCGTAACGGCTTCGGCGCGCTGGCTTAAACCAGCGTGCCGTAAATCGTCAGCAGCGCCACAATCACCACCACCACAAACGACGTTTTCTTCGCCATCGAGACGGCAGCCTTTGGCGTTGCGACTTTGTCCGTGTGCGGCTCACGCGCCAGCGAGAACTGTGCCAGTCGGGTTAAAACCTGATACTGCGAGGTATGACGGTCAGCAAGGGAGACAAACCACGCGGGCAGCGCCTTTTCACCGTGACCGATGAGGGCATAGACCACGCCTACCAGACGCACCGGAAGCCAGTCGAGCACGTGCAGGATGGCATCAATGCCGGACTGTAGACGTTCATGCGGCGTAAGATAGCGGGCAAGCCAGGTCTGCCAGGCGCGCAGGAACGCGTAACCCATCAGCAGTACCGGCCCCCAGGGTCCGCCCACCACGAACCAGAACAGCGGCGCCAGGTAGTAACGGAAGTTAATCCACAGCAGCGCGTTTTGCAGCTCCCGCAGAAACTCGCGTTCATCGCAGTCCGGCGGTACGCCGTGGATCATCGTCAACTCGCTCGCCATCGCGCCGCGCGCGTGGGCATCATCCCGGGAAGCGGCTTTCAGATACGCGTGATAGTGCAAACGCACCTTGCCCGCGCCAATACACAACACACCGAGCAGGATCCACACCACCAGCAGCGGCACGTTGAAAAAGAGGCCGTAAAGCGAGCGCAGCAACAGGAACGTAATGGCCATCACGCCTGCCGCCATCAGCAGCGTGCGCAGCATGGAAAAATGCCTGATGCGGCGGAATAACACCTCCAGCCGATGATCCAGATGCCAGTGCTCGCCGAGCTTAAACAGGCGTTCAGCGATCATAACCAGCAGCATGGTAAACAACGTCATGTTATCTCCTTATCTGACGACGTGGTAAGCATGGCGTGAAACCGGGACCAGTCAAACGCCGGGCCGGGGTCGGTTTTTCTTTCGGGGGCGATGTCGCTGTGCCCTGTAATATTGTCTGCAATGGCGGGATAGCGCCCGATTAACGTTTGCGTTACAGCAACCAGTTTCTCATATTGCGCATCGGTGTAAGGCGTGGTGTCCGTTCCTTCCAGTTCAATTCCAATGGAGAAATCATTGCACCGCTCGCGCCCCTGATACTTCGACACGCCGGCATGCCAGGCACGCTTATCAAAAGGAACATACTGAACCACTTCGCCATCACGACGGATCAGACAGTGCGCCGATACGCGCAGATGCGCAATCTCAGCAAAGAAGGGGTGGGCATCGGGATCTATCGTTCCAGTGAATAACGCATCGATCCACGGACCGCCAAACTCACCCGGCGGGAGACTAATATTGTGAACCACCAGCAGTGTGGGCTTTTCATCCTCCGGGCGGCAGTCGTGGTGCGGCGACGGTACATGCCGCGCGTCCACCAGCCATCCGTTTTCTAACAACATGCTGGAACTTCTTATCTATGGTGCTGTTACTCGGTTCAGAGTAGCATGTTTCAATATTATGATTCGTTACCAATTTGGAGTTTTATCATGCCGCCTCGCCGCTATAACCCCGACCACCGACGTGACGCGCTTCTGGAACGTATTAATAGTGATATCCCGGCAAGCGTTGCCCATGCCCTGAGAGAAGACCTCGGCGGTGACGTCAGCGCCGATAACGATATTACCGCCCAATTGTTGCCAAAAGAGACACGCTCGCATGCGGTGATTATCACCCGTGAAGCAGGGGTTTTCTGCGGCAAACGCTGGGTTGAGGAGGTCTTTACCCAGCTGGCGGGCGACGAGGTGCAGGTAACATGGCACGTTGAGGACGGCGATGCGGTCACGGCGAATCAGCCACTGTTCGAACTGGACGGCCCGTCCCGCGTCTTGCTGACTGGTGAACGCACCGCGCTCAATTTTGTGCAAACGCTCTCTGGCGTTGCCAGTGAAGTACGCCGCTACGTTGACCTGCTGGCAGGCACCCGCACGCAGCTGCTGGATACCCGTAAAACCCTGCCGGGCCTGCGCACCGCGCTGAAATACGCGGTACTCTGCGGTGGCGGCGCCAACCATCGTCTGGGGCTATCCGATGCCTTCCTGATCAAAGAGAACCACATTATTGCCTCTGGCTCGGTGCGTCAGGCCGTGGAAAAAGCCTTCTGGCTGCATCCGGATGTGCCCGTCGAAGTGGAAGTGGAAACGCTGGAGGAGCTGGACGAGGCCATTAAAGCGGGGGCTGACATCATCATGCTCGATAACTTCGACACGGAGCAGATGCGTGAAGCGGTCAAACGCACAAACGGCCAGGCGCAGCTTGAGGTGTCCGGCAACGTGACGTTCGACACCATCCGCGAATTTGCTGAAACCGGCGTCGATTACATCTCCGTAGGCGCCCTGACCAAGCACGTCCGCGCCCTCGACCTCTCGATGCGCTTCAAATAAATTATCCCCCCTCTCCGCCCGGAGAGGGGAAATACGAAACCGCTCGCAATTACGCTGTCCTTCTCTGCAACACTGAATCATTTCCCTGAAAGCCCCTTCACGTTCACGCTTTTGCCCCTCGTTTCTGCGCGCAGTCACTGCCACAGTAGCGCCACTTAACATAAGGAGCAGACATGAACAGACAACAAGGTTTTACCCTGATTGAGCTAATGGTGGTCATTGGCATTATTGCCATCCTGAGCGCGATTGGCGTCCCGGCCTATCAGAACTACCTGCGAAAAGCGGCGCTCACCGATATGCTGCAAACGTTCATCCCCTACCGCACCGCCATTGAGCTTTGCGCCCTGGATCGTGGTGGTGTGGATCGCTGCGACGCAGGCACCAATGGCATCCCCTCCCCGACAACCACACGTTACGTTTCAGCGATGAGCGTGGCGAAGGGGATCGTATCGTTAACAGGGCAGGAAAGCCTTAACGGACTTGAAGTGCTCATGACACCGATCTGGAGCGACGGTAACGGTATGACGGGCTGGACGCGTGACTGCAAAATTGCGTCCGACACGGCGCTCAGACAAGCCTGTGAAGATGTTTTCCGCTTCGACAACAACTGACAGGAGTGGACAATGAATACCGAGCAGCTTATGACGCTCTGTCAGCGCCATCACGCACTGCTACTCGCAAGCGACACCGAGATGATCAGCATTGCGGTGGTGGGTAATCCTGCCTCTGAGCTGATGGAAGCGTTACGCTTCGCCACGCAGAAACGTATTGATATTGAGTGCTGGACGGCTGAACGGATGGAAAAACGGCTTCAGTCCCTCTCATCATCACACCTGCCGGGCATCGCGCCAAACTCAGCCGCTGACGTGCTCAGTACAACCTTGCAGCAGGCAGTAAACCAGCGGGCTTCTGACATCCATATTGAACCGACGGAGCACGGTTACCAGATCCGTTTGCGAATCGACGGTGTTCTCTACCCGCAACCGTCGATCTCTGCCGCCCTCGGGACGACGCTTGCCGCACGCCTGAAGGTGCTGGGTCAACTGGATATTGCGGAGCGCCGCCTGCCGCAGGACGGTCAGTTTACGGTGGAGCTGGCAAGCGTCCCCGTCTCTTTTCGTATCGCAACCCTTCCCTGTAGCGGTGGAGAAAAAATCGTGCTTCGTCTGCTTCACCAGGTACAGCAGGCTCTGGAGCTTGAACAGCTGGGGATGAGCGCAGACCAGCAGGCCCGTTTTGCCGGGGCGCTTAACAGCCCTCAGGGGTTGATTCTGGTCACCGGCCCGACCGGTAGCGGGAAAACGGTGACGCTGTACAGCGCGTTACAGGCGCGAAATACCCCTGACGTTAATATTTGCAGCGTGGAAGATCCCGTTGAAATCCCGCTTGCAGGCTTAAACCAGACGCAGATTAATCCGCGTGCGGGGCTGACCTTCCAGAGCGTGCTGCGCGCCCTGCTCAGGCAGGATCCTGACATCATTATTGTAGGTGAAATTCGTGACGGCGAAACGGCAGAAATTGCCATTAAGGCGGCACAAACCGGGCATCTGGTGCTGTCCACCCTCCATACTAATTCGACGACTGAAACGCTGGTACGGCTGCAACAGATGGGCGTCGCGCGCTGGATGATCTCTTCGGCGCTCTCGATGGTGATTGCCCAGCGGCTGGTGCGCCGTTTATGCCCGTACTGCCGACAGGAAGCCAGCCGCCACACCGAATTACCCCGCACGCTGTGGCCCCGACCGCTTCCTCGCTGGCAACCCACCAGCTGCGATCGCTGCTACCACGGTTTTTATGGTCGCGTAGCCATTTTTGAAGTGCTCGTCATCGACGACACGCTGCGGCAGGCCATCGCCAGCGGAGCAAGCACGGAGGTGATTGGGTCCAGCGCTCGTCAGGCGGGAATGACCTCTTTGTTTGAGCATGGCTGCATGGCCGTAGAGCAAGGGCTGACTACGCTCGAAGAGTTGTTGCGCGTCCTGGGAATGCCCGATGGCTGCTAATTCGCTCTGGCGCTGGCGTGCCCTGACCACCGAGGGGGAGGTGCAAACCGGCACCCTCTGGGCCATCGACCGTAACGCAGCTTACACGGCTCTGGTGCTTAAACAGCTGCACCCGCTGGCGCTAAAACGCTGCCAGCAGCGCCACCGATGGCAGGTGCAGCACTGCTACGATATTTTTCGCCAGCTCGCCACGCTGCTACAGGCCGGACTCACGCTGTCCCAAAGCCTGCACATGCTGGCGGAACAGCATCCTTTGCAGCACTGGCAGGCGCTGCTGCACAGTCTTGCTGATGACCTGAGCGAAGGTTTCGCTCTGTCAGAGGCCATGAAGAAATGGCCAGAGGTGTTTAGCCCCCTTTATGTCTCGATGGTGAAGACGGGTGAACTGACGGGTAAGCTCGAAGCCTGCTGCCGTCAGCTTGCGCAGCAACAAAAATCCCAGCAGCAGCTCAGTGCAAAGGTGAAGAAAGCGCTGCGCTATCCGCTGATCATCCTGACGCTGGCCGTTTTCGTGGTGCTGGCGATGGTCACGCTGGTTTTGCCTGAGTTTGCTGCAATCTACAAAACGTTCAACACCCCGCTCCCTTTGCTCACGCAGGCAGTCATGGGGCTGGCGGCCTTGGTTCAGGCGCATATCCTCACCCTTTTGGCCCTGCTCGTGGCAATGGTTGTCATCGCCTGTAAGCTGCGGCGGCATCCGCGCTGGCAGTATGTCTTGTTACATGTACCGGTGATGGGCACGCTGACGCGCGGGCAAAAACTGGGGCAAATTTTTACCGTGCTGTCATTAACCCAGCAGGCCGGAATTGCCTTTTTACAAGGACTGGAGAGTGTGGAGGAGACCGTTGAGTGTGGCTACTGGCAGGAGAAACTCCGTGAGATACGCAGCGATATCGAACAGGGGATGCCCGTGTGGTCCTCCTTCCAGAAGGCCTCTGTTTTTACGCCACTGTGTATTCAGCTCATTCGCACCGGAGAAGTGTCGGGTTCACTGGATGTCATGCTGATGAATCTGGCCCGCCATCATACGGAACAGACATTTCAGCAGGCAGACAATCTGGCGGCGCTTCTTGAGCCTTTGCTACTGGTCGTGACAGGTCTGATTATTGGCACGCTGGTGGTGGCAATGTATCTGCAGATTTTCCATCTGGGGGATGCAATGAGCGCGGGGTAACGCTGGCGCACGGACGCGCGCCAGCCGTAGCCGTCAGAGGCTATTGAAAACGCGGTTTTCCTGCTCCTGAACGCGGATAAACGTCGTGCGTTTAGTCAGCTCTTTCAGGCGGGAAGCCCCAACGTAGGTGCAGGCAGAACGCAGTCCGCCGAGGATATCGCGCGCCGTGTTTTCGACCGGACCACGCAGTGGTAGCTTAACGGTTTTGCCTTCCGCCGCACGGTATTTCGCGACACCACCCACGTGACGGGTCATCGCGGATTCAGAGCTCATTCCGTAGAATAGCATGAATTTCTCGCCGTTCTCTTCCACCACGGTACCGCCGCTCTCTTCGTGGCCTGCCAGCATGCCGCCGAGCATCACGAAATCCGCGCCGCCGCCGAAGGCTTTCGCGACATCGCCTGGCATGGTGCAGCCACCGTCGCTGATGATCTGGCCGCCCAGACCGTGCGCAGCGTCAGCGCATTCAATTACCGCAGACAGCTGCGGATAACCCACACCGGTTTTCACGCGCGTGGTGCAAACGGAGCCCGGGCCAATGCCCACTTTCACAATGTCGGCTCCGGAGAGGATCAGCTCTTCACACATTTCACCGGTCACCACGTTGCCCGCGATGATGGTTTTGGTTGGCCAGGCTTCACGCGCCTTGCTGACGAACTGGACGAAATGTTCGGAATAACCATTTGCCACGTCAATGCAGACAAAATTCAGCGCCGGATTGGCGTTCAGGATCTGTTTGGTTTTCTCGAAATCTGCATCAGACGTACCGGTCGAGACCATCACATGCTTCACCACGTCAGCCGAGGCGGAGGCGACAAACGCATCCCACTCTTCAGCGCTGTAGTGTTTGTGTACCGCAGTAAGGATGTCGAATTGCGCCAGTGCGGTCGCCATCTCGAAGGTCCCGACGGTGTCCATGTTGGCCGCGATAATCGGCACGCCAGACCACGTCTGACCGGAATGCTTAAAGGTGAATTGACGTTCGAGTTCAACGTCTGAGCGACTTTTCAGTGTAGAGCGTTTAGGGCGGATAAGAACGTCTTTGAAACCTAACTTCAGATCTTCTTCGATACGCATGTGCGGATTCCTGGGGTTAGAGGCAAATATATTAAAAGCACAACTCCAGTGACGCTATCATACGCACTAATACCTGCTCCGCAAGACTGCGAAATTCTCTTTTTTTACGCTACAATCCTATAAATTTACCTGGTAAAAAGCGGGTAAAGAGAGCTAAACATTGGCTGTTGTAAGTTTGAATTTTAAGCAACTGATTTTAAAACTGAATAATTCCCAGGATCTGATTTAATGGGGTATATCGTCGCATTAACCGGCGGCATCGGTAGTGGTAAAAGCACCGTTGCGCACGCGTTTGCTCGTCTCGGCATCACGATTATCGACGCCGATATCATTGCCCGTCATGTGGTAGAACCCAATACACCCGCCTTAAACGCCATCGAAGCGCATTTTGGTCGCCGTGTGATACAGGCTGACGGCACCCTGAATCGTCGGCAGCTGCGTGAGTACATATTTTCCGATCCAGCGGAAAAAGCCTGGCTTAATGCCCTGCTCCACCCCATTATCCACCAGGAAACTCAGCGTCAAATTGCCGCAGCCCGTTCGCCCTATGTGTTGTGGGTCGTCCCGTTACTAGTGGAAAATCAGCTTCAGAATAAAGCAGACAGAACGCTGGTGATTGACGTTTCCCGCGAAACGCAAATCCAGAGAACCATGGCGCGTGACCATGTTTCACGCGAACATGCTGAACAAATTCTTGCCGCACAGGCCACGCGCGAAGCGCGCCTCGCCGTTGCGGATGATGTTATTGATAATAACGGCGCACCAGATGCCATTGCATCGGATGTTGCTCGTCTGCACGCGCAGTATCTGACCTTCGCCGCGCAGGCCGTTGCACAGGAAAAACCATAATGTCGACTCATATCCTTTTTGAGCACCCGCTTAACGAAAAAATGCGTACCTGGCTACGCATAGAATTTCTTATTCAACAGCTTTCACAACATCTGCCTGTCAACGATCACGCCACCGCGCTGCATTTTTTCCGCAACGTGGGCGATCTGCTGGATGTGATTGAACGCGGTGACGTCCGCACTGAGCTGTTGAAAGAGCTGGAGCGCCAGCAGCGTAAATTACAGGCCTGGGCCGAAGTACCGGGCGTGGATCAAAGTCGAATTGACGCTTTACGCCAGCAGCTGAAAAACAGCAGCACGACGCTGATGGCCGCGCCGCGCGTTGGCCAGTTTTTACGAGAGGATCGTCTGATTGCGCTGGTGCGCCAGCGCCTGAGCATACCGGGCGGTTGCTGTAGCTTTGACCTGCCAACGCTGCATATGTGGTTGCACATGCCGCAGGAACAGCGCGATCGCCAGGTGAACAGCTGGCTGGGCAGCCTGGAGCCGATGAATCAGACGTTATCCTTGATCCTCGATCTTGTGCGTAACTCTGCCCCGTTCCGCAAACAAACCAGTCTCAACGGTTTCTATCAGGATAACGGCGACGACGCCGATCTTCTGCGCCTGAATCTGTCTCTTAACGAGCAGCTTTACCCGCAAATTTCCGGACATAAAAGCCGTTTCGCGATCCGCTTTATGCCGCTGGACAGTGAACATGGCACCGTGCCGGAACGCCTCGATTTTGAACTGGCCTGTTGTTAAGGAGTGCCGATGTCTGACGTAACCACCGTAAACTGCCCAACCTGTGGGAAAACTGTCGTCTGGGGAGAAGTGAGTCCATTTCGCCCATTCTGCTGCAAGCGCTGTCAGCTTATAGACCTGGGCGAATGGGCGGCGGAAGAGAAACGCATTCCGAGCGAAGGCGATCTCTCGGATAGCGATGACTGGAGCGAAAACCAGCAGTAACGTTCAAAGCCTGCTGGCGCTTCGCGTAGCAGGCCTACGGTTGTGCAACCAGCCGAAGGATCACAGGCTCATTGGCGGGCGGAAATTTTTCCGCATCGCTGGCCTGAAGCTCAATCCAGTTACCCGGCTGCCCCTCTTTACCCCACGGTTCACCTTCCCAGCTTTCCACCAGCCAGAACCACAGCGTGATGTGACGATCCGGAAACTGGTACTCCAGCTTATCGAACAGCGTTGCGCCATGCGGGGTGATCCCCACCTCTTCCTGAAGCTCACGCACCAGCGCCTGCTCCGGCGTTTCACCTGATTCGATTTTCCCGCCGGGGAATTCCCATTTGTTGGCCATGTGCGCATCGGCGGCACGTTGGGTAATGAAGATCTGGTTTTGCGGGTTGCGAATGATCCCGACAGCAATTTGCAGTGTTTTCATCATGTCACTTCCATAAAAAAGGCGCAGATATCTGCGCCTTTTCAGTTTGTTATGTTCTTAGCTCAGACGGCCGTGGCACGCCTTGTATTTTTTGCCGGAACCGCATGGGCACGGATCGTTACGACCAACTTTACGATCGCCCGTCTGCGCTGCGATTGCTGCTGCGGCTTCGCTCTCATCGGTCTGATGGCTCAACTGCTGCATCTGTGCCAGACGCTCAGCTTCTTCACGACGCTGCTGCTCCATCGCTTCCACTTCTTCCGGCATACGCACCTGAACTTTGCTCAGAGTGCTGATGACTTCATACTTCAGCGACTCCAGCATGGCGGCAAACATGGAGAAGGATTCACGCTTGTACTCCTGCTTCGGATCTTTCTGCGCATAACCTCGCAGGTGGATACCCTGACGCAGGTAGTCCATTGCCGCCAGGTGCTCTTTCCACAGGGAGTCCAGGGTCTGCAACATTACGCCTTTCTCGAAGTGACGCATCATCTCTGCGCCAACCACTTCTTCCTTACGCTTGTAGACGTCCAGCGCGGTTTCGTAGATACGCTCGCGCAGGGTCTCTTCGTGCAGCTCAGGCTCTTTGTCCAGCCACTCTTTGATTGGCAGTTCGAGATCGAAGTCGTTTTTCAGACGTTCCTGCAAGCCTTCGATATCCCACATTTCTTCCAGAGACTGCGGTGGAATATGAGCGTCGATAGTGGCTTTGAACACATCTTCGCGAATGCTGTTGATGGTTTCGCTCACGTCGGACACGTCCAGCAGTTCGTTACGCTGGGTGTAGATCGCACGACGCTGGTCGTTGGCAACGTCATCATATTCCAGCAGCTGCTTACGAATATCGAAGTTGCGGCTTTCCACTTTACGCTGGGCGTTGGCAATCGCTTTGGTAACCCACGGGTGCTCGATCGCTTCGCCAGGTTTCATGCCCAGTTTACGCATCATGCCGGACACACGGTCAGAGGCGAAAATACGCATCAGCGCATCTTCCATAGACAGATAGAAGCGGGAAGAACCGGCATCACCCTGACGACCCGCACGACCGCGCAGCTGGTTATCGATACGACGAGATTCGTGACGCTCGGTACCAATGATGTGCAGACCACCGGATGCCAGCACCGCGTCGTGACGCACTTGCCAGTCGGCTTTGATCTGCGCGATTTGCTCTGGGGTTGGGTTTTCCAGCTCCGCCACTTCGGCCTGCCAGCTACCGCCGAGCATAATATCGGTACCACGACCCGCCATGTTGGTGGCGATGGTTACGGCTGCCGGGTAACCCGCCTGCGCAACGATATCTGCTTCTTTAGCGTGGAACTTGGCGTTCAGAACGTTGTGTTTGATGCCTGCTTTAGTCAGCTCGTTAGACACCACTTCGGACTTCTCGATGGAGATGGTCCCCACCAGTACCGGCTGGCCCTTCGCGGTACGTTCGCGAATATCTTCGATGATCGCCTGAATTTTTTCCGCTTCAGTCATGTATACCAGGTCCGGCATATCCTTACGGATCATCGGACGGTTGGTAGGTACTACCACGGTATCCAGCTTATAGATGGAGCTAAACTCAAACGCTTCGGTATCTGCGGTACCGGTCATCCCCGCCAGCTTCTCGTACAGACGGAAGTAGTTCTGGAAGGTGATGGATGCCAGCGTCTGGTTTTCGTTCTGAATATCCACGCCTTCTTTGGCTTCCACGGCCTGGTGCAGGCCATCGGACCAGCGACGTCCCTGCATAGTACGGCCGGTGTGTTCATCGACGATGATGACTTCCCCGTCTTTAACGATGTAGTCAACGTCGCGGGTGAACAGCGCGTGCGCGCGCAGTGCAGCCGTTACGTGGTGCATCAGCATGATGTTGCTCGGGGAGTACAGAGACTCGCCCTCTTCCATAATGCCTTCAGCAACCAGCAGCTCTTCGATTTTCACCAGGCCGCGTTCGGTCAGGTTGACCTGACGCGCTTTTTCATCAACGGAGAAGTGACCTTCCCCCTGGAAGGTATCGGAGTCTTCTTTCTCCTGACGCAGCAGGTGAGGAATGATTTTGTCGACTTTACGGTACATCTCGGAGCTGTCTTCGGCAGGGCCGGAGATGATCAGCGGGGTACGCGCTTCATCGATCAGAATGGAGTCAACCTCATCCACCAGCGCATAGTGCAGTTTACGCTGGACGCGCTCTTCCGGGCTGAACGCCATGTTGTCACGCAGGTAGTCGAAGCCGTATTCGTTGTTGGTGCCGTAAGTGATGTCCGCGTTGTAGGCTTCACGCTTGGCAGGTGCCGGCAGGCCGGACATGTTAATGCCCACGGTCATGCCGAGGAATTCGAACAGTGGACGGTTGTTTTCGGCGTCGCGCTGCGCCAGATAGTCGTTGACGGTAACAACGTGAACACCCTTACCCGTCAGCGCATTCAGGTAAGCCGGCAGCGTTGCAGTCAGGGTTTTACCTTCACCGGTACGCATTTCCGCGATGCAGCGCTCGTTGAGCACCATCCCGCCCAGCAGCTGCACGTCGAAGTGACGCATGCCGAACACGCGTTTACTGGCCTCACGTACTACGGCAAAGGCTTCCGGGATCAGGCTTTCTAAGGTTTCGCCTTTCTCCAGACGCGCACGGAACTCCGCGGTTTTTGCTTTCAGTTCATCATCAGAGAGCTTCTCCATCGCCGGTTCCATACCGTTGATGACGTTTACCGCTTTGCGCATGCGGCGCAGGGTACGATCGTTACGACTACCAAAAACTTTGGTTAACAATTTGATTAGCATAATAAATTCTCAAACGCCCCAGTCGGGCAGATAAATTAAGGTATTGAAAAAGGTTAATTTAGCTGAGGAGTTGAGGCCCGGCACGGATGCCGTGAACCTGGCTAATCCATGTCGAAACAGAGAAGGATGCAGGGGAAACAAAATCCGTTTTCGCCGTCTGATTCACGGTCACTGGCGGCTGGTTGTCCTGCGTCAGAAGCGCATTAAGCGTATCGAGCAGGGCAAGATGCTGAGCCTGGACCGGCAGCGTTTCTTCCGCAACAGGCATCGTCTGCGGCGCCATCGCGAACGACAGATGGCGGATAACCGTGCGAATCGCGTGCTGCTGCCAGTAATCAACGGAGAAATTGGGACGACGGCTGGCTTCAAGCCATGCGAGATTAGTGAAGTTAACCCGTGTGGTGAGATCGTGTTTGGTCGTCGTGGAACGTGCTGGCGTTGCCGCGTCTGCGCTGTTGCTGAGCACAGGCAAGCCGAGACTCGCCGCGACCATCCCCAATAAGAGATGCGGCCAGAAGTAACGTCTGCCAAATTGTCGCCAGCGCGTCAGTATTCCGCTCACTTGCTCCACCACGTTCGCCCGCCAGTGCAGGCTGAGTTTAGTTATTCTTTTTTAGCGCCCAGATATTACCACTAAAGCCAATACACGGCAGCAGGAATGACACCTTGCAGCAGGTAAAAACGGTCAATAATGCAGCGAACACACCGTTATTCGGCACCCGACACAGGCCAGGGGTGAAAGGGACAAATTAAAGAAGGGCAGAAATAAAAACGACTGGCTTCCCTGGTCGGAGAGAGTACCAGGTGAACCAGTCGCTTTTCTTACGAAACGGGTTTAACCGTTACGCCAGGACCATAGTCGGTGCTTTGAACGCCAGCGGCAGTTCAGCTTCGTCTTCGAAGGTCACATATTCCCAGGCTTCCTGTTTTGCCAGGACTGCCTGCAACAGTTTGTTGTTCAGTGCATGACCGGATTTAAACGCGGTAAATGCACCAATGATGTTGTGACCACACATGAAGAGGTCGCCGATCGCGTCCAGCATTTTGTGACGAACAAATTCATCTTCAAAACGCAGGCCGTCTTCGTTCAGTACGCGATAATCGTCAACAACGATGGCACAATCGAAGCTGCCGCCCAGGCACAGGCCGCGGGATTGCAGATATTCGATATCACGCATAAAGCCGAAGGTACGTGCTCGGCTGATCTGGCGCATGAACGCATCCGCAGAGAAGTTCATCGCATAGCGCTGGGTGCTGGAGTCAATCGCCGGATGGTTAAAATCGATGGTGAAGTCCAACGAAAAACCATTGTACGGTTTGAATTCAGCCCATTTGTCGCCATCTTCGACGCGAACGGTCTCTTTAATGCGAACAAATTTCTTCGCGCAGTTCAGTTCTTCGATGCCGGCATCCAGCAACAAATAAACGAACGGAGCAGCACTCCCGTCCATGATCGGGATTTCTGGCGCATCGACTTCAACCATAATGTTGTCGATACCCAGACCCGCCAGGGCGGCGTTCAGGTGCTCTACGGTAGAAATCCGCACGTCATGCTCGTTCACCAGACAAGTACAGAGCATAGTATCACGCACAGATTTGGCATCGGCCGGAAAATCTACCGGTGGATTCAAGTCGGTGCGACGATAGATGACCCCGGTATTGGCCGGCGCAGGGCGTAACGTCAGTGTGACTTTCTTGCCGGTATGTAAACCGACACCCGTCGCCTGAACGATACGTTTAAGTGTCCTTTGTTTGATCATCGTATAATCTCGCCAAATTAACTATCCAACCGAGAGTGTATATCACTAACGGTGGGCCAGTTTAGCACAAAGAGCGCAAATCCCCAAATTCCAGCCAATTCTTAGTCAGCTTGCTTACGCAGGAACGCCGGGATATCCAGATAATCTGGCTCTTTTGCCGTTTGTGGAGTCGGGTCGTTCACCACTTTCGCAGCGGGTTTTTGCTCCTGAGTCAGAGGCGCCATACCGTGCTGCTGGTAACGATCCATAACCGGCTGCTGAGTCTGTTTGTTAGTCACCAGGGTGATCTCAGGACGCTTGTCCATACCGATACCGGTGGCCACAACGGTCACACGCAGTTCGTCGTTCATTTCCGGATCAAGGGAGGTACCGATAACGACGGTCGCGTTGTCAGAGGCGAATGCACGGATGGTGTTACCCACGGTTTCGAACTCATCCAGACGCAGGTCAAAGCCAGCGGTAATGTTGACCAGCACGCCGCGCGCGCCAGACAGATCGATATCTTCCAGCAGTGGAGAGGAGATCGCCATTTCAGCAGCTTCTTCCGCACGGTCTTCGCCGCTCGCCACGCCAGAGCCCATCATCGCGTAGCCCATCTCGGACATCACGGTACGAACGTCTGCAAAGTCGACGTTCATCAGGCCAGGACGGGTAATCAGTTCAGCAATACCCTGAACCGCGCCTTTCAGCACGTCGTTTGCCGCGCCAAAGGCGTCCAGCAGAGAGATACCGCGACCCAGCACTTTCAGCAGCTTGTCGTTCGGAATGGTAATCAGAGAGTCCACGTGCTTGGACAGCTCGGTGATACCCTGCTCCGCGAAAGCCATACGCTTCTTACCTTCAAAGTTGAAAGGCTTGGTCACGACAGCAACGGTCAGAATACCTAAATCTTTAGCGACTTCCGCCACAACGGGTGCTGCACCGGTACCTGTACCGCCGCCCATACCCGCTGCGATGAAGACCATGTCTGCACCGTCAAGTGCAGCGCGCAGCGCTTCACGATCTTCTTCAGCCGCGTTGCGGCCCACTTCCGGGTTAGCCCCTGCTCCCAGACCTTTGGTGATGCCACCACCGATCTGAATCGTCTGGCCAACAGCCGTTTTACGCAGCGCCTGCGCATCGGTGTTCACCGCGAAGAATTCAACACCTTCGATGCGCTCGCGCACCATGTGCTCTACGGCGTTACCGCCGCCGCCACCGACGCCGATGACTTTAATCACCGCGTCGTTGGTTAATTCCATAGGTTCAAACATAATCTCTCTCTCCGTTGTGCCTGTCGCCCGAGACCGCTAATTCTCTCCGGTCTCTTAAAAAAATTAAAATTCTTTTCGCAGCCAGGTGTTAAGTCGTTTGACCCACGACCCCACCGAGACGCGTTTTTCCACCTCTGCCTCACCACTTAAATGGGACTCTTTCCCGTAGTGCAGCAGGCCCACCGCCGTTGAATAGTACGGCTCCTGAGCATAATCCGTTAAACCGGTGATATTCAGCGGCGCACCAATACGCACCTGCGTATGGAACACGCGCTGAGCGCAGGCCGCAAGACCTTCAATTTGCGCTGCCCCGCCGGTTAATACAATCCCCGCCGCGAGATGATGTTTCACACCCTGCTGGCGAAGCTGTTCCTGTAACTGCAAAATCTCTTCGTTGACCAGGTTGAGCAGCTCGGTATAACGCGGCTCAATTACCTCTGCCAGCGTCTGGCGTTGCAGGCTGCGCGGCGGTCGACCGCCTACGCTCGGCACTTCAACGCTCTCGTCTTTGCCGACGATAGAGCCCAGCGCGCAACCATGGCGCACTTTAATCGCCTCTGCATCGCTCGGTGGCGTACCAAAGGCGTAAGCGATATCGCTGGTAACCACATTCCCGGCGTACGGGATCACTTTAGTGTGGCGTAACGCACCGCCGGTATAGACAGCCATGTCCATTGTACCACCACCAATATCGACCACACAGACGCCCAGTTCACGTTCGTCTTCGGTCAGCACGGAATAGCTCGCGGCAAGTCCGGCGAAAATGAGTTGGTCAACTTTCAGGCCACAACGTTCAACGGCTTTTACAATGTTCTTCGCCATATCGTTGTGACATGTGATCAGGTGCACTTTTGCCTGCATACGCACGCCCGACAGACCGACCGGATTCTTGATGCCTTCCTGGTAGTCGATCGCGTATTCCTGCGGGATCACATGCAGCACACGGTGCTCGTCGCGAACACGCACGGATTTCGCCGTGTGGACAACGTTCTCAACGTCTTCCTGCGTCACTTCTTCTTCGGAAATCGGCACCATACCGATTTCATTCTGGCAGCTGATATGCTTACCAGAAAGGGCCAGATAGACAGAGGAAATTTGGCAATCTGCCATCAATTCAGCCTGGTCGATGGCGCGCTGAACGCATTTCACCACCGACTCAAGGTCGTTTACCCCACCTTTATCCATACCACGGGAGGGGCAGCTGCCCACGCCAATGATATTGACCATACCGTCGGGCAGAACTTCCCCTACCAAAGCGGCAACCTTCGCGGTGCCAATCTCCAGTCCTACTACCAATTTTCTGTCCGTCGACTTGATCATTGTTGTTCTGCCTGTACCTGTGCCTGATTTTGTTGCTGATTAGGTTCCTCGACCGGAGCCGGCTCCCAACCGACTGCTGCGCCTGAGTCATAGCGCAAATCAACGTAGCTTATCCGTTTGCCATCCGTCTGCGCCTGCTGCTGTAAAACCGGGTAAAGTTCGACAAAACGCGCCAGACGTTTCATTGTATCGCCGCGGCCAAGGTTGAGCTTGATGCCATTCGTTAAGGTCAACTGCCAGGAACGGCGCGCCGTCATCGCAGCATCTTTTAACGTAAAGCGATCCTTAGCCAGCACCTGCCCCATCTCACGAAAACCCTGCAATACTTCGTTTTCGCTGCCTTCCGGCCCATACAACATCGGTAAATTCTGCTTGTTGACACGATCGCTCGGGACGCTGAACGAATTTCCGTCTACATCAACCATATGCTGATCATTCCAACGCGCAATCGGCACATATTCAACCAGATGAATCTTCAATTCATCAGGCCATTGCTTTCTGACACTTGCCTGTTTTATCCACGGCAGACGTTCAATCTGACTCTGAATAATGTTGACGTCCTGCGTCATAAAGGTGCCAGGCGACCCAAGCGCCAGAATCGACTGGCGAATATCATCGTTACGCGTGTAGTGTCGCTCCCCGGTCACCACCAGCTTTGAAAGCGGCAACCGCTGCGCATCTTCCATCCAGCCCAGCACCATCCAGCCGCTGATAAACACGGTGCACAGCACCCCGAGCAGGAAGATGATCCCTGCAAGACGCGTTCCATTACTCCGGCGCGAAGAGGAATATTCTTCTTCGTCATCGCGGTTGCGCGTGTTCAATGCAGCCTGAGACATATCAGCCCGCCTGGTCCAAAATACGTACAACTAATTGCGAGAAGCTCATTCCCGCCTGACGCGCCGCCATCGGCACAAGGCTATGGCTGGTCATACCCGGAGACGTGTTTGCTTCCAGCAGATAAAATTGCCCGTCACCGTCAAGCATTACGTCAATGCGTCCCCAGCCACGACATCCCAGAACATTCCACGCTTTAAGCACCAGAGACTGTAATTCGGCTTCACGCTCTGCTTCAAGACCCGCTGGGCAGAAATATTGCGTCTCATCAGAGAGATACTTCGCCTCATAATCATAGAAGACTCCGGCGGGTTGGATGCGAATTGACGGTAAAATTTCTTCGCCAAGCATCGCGACGGTAAATTCCGGCCCGCTAAGCCATTTTTCAATCAGAACTTCTTCATCATGTTGAAATGCCAGTGCTAAAGCGTCAGCCAAATCTACAGCTTTATCAACTTTGGACATTCCCACGCTCGACCCTTCACGGCTCGGCTTAACAATAACCGGTAAGCCCAGTGCCCCAATGCGTGTATTAACGCTGTCCGACAGACCCAATTCATATTCACGACGCGTCAGTGCAACCCATGGCGCAACGGGCAGGCCCGCGCCCTGCCACAGCAGTTTGCTGCGCAGTTTATCCATGGAGATGGCGGATGCCATCACGCCGCTGCCGGTGTACGGTATACCGATCAGCTCCAGCAGCCCCTGCAACGTGCCGTCTTCACCACCGCGGCCGTGCAACGCGATGAAGGCTTTATCGAAGCCCATCGCTTTCAGCTGCGTGACGTCCACCTCTTTCGGATCAACCGGATGCGCGTCCACGCCACCTTCACGCAGGCCCGCCAGCACGGCAGCGCCCGAATTCAGAGAAACCTCGCGTTCGGCGGAAGTGCCGCCAAACAGGACAGCAATCTTATCAGCCATGACGCTCGTCCTCCTGAGTTTGCGGCTTCAGTTTGATTTCAGCTAAGGTACGGGCGATTTTGCCGATATTTCCCGCGCCCTGAATCAGGATCAGATCGTTACCCGTCAGGACCGGGGCAAGCATTTCAGCCACCTGCGCCGGGTCGGGAACCAGAATAGGATCCACTTTACCGCGTCCACGGATGGTACGACATAAAGAACGACTGTCCGCACCCGGAATCGGCGTTTCACCCGCAGCATAAACATCCAGCATCAGCAGGGTATCAACCTGAGAAAGGACGTTGGCAAAATCGTCATACAGATCGCGGGTACGCGTGTAACGGTGCGGCTGGAAGATCATGACCAGATTCTTTTCCGGCCAACCCGCACGTGCCGCTTTGATGGTTGCGTCCACTTCCGTCGGATGGTGACCGTAGTCATCCACCAGCATCGCAGACCCTGGCTTACCGTTTACCGGCTCCAGTGGGAATTCACCGAGGAAGTCGAAACGACGGCCCGTCCCCTGGAAGCTCTCCAGTGCACGCAGGATCGCTTCATCGTCAATGCCTTCTTCTGTCGCAACAGCCACCGCCGCCGCCGCATTCAGGGCGTTGTGACGTCCCGGCGCGTTCAGGGTGACATGCAGCAGGTCTTTATCCTGACGCGCGAGGGTGAAATGCCCCTGCGCACCGATCTGCTTGTAATCTTCTACGCGTACATCCGCGTCTTCGCTGAAGCCGTAGGTCGTAATTTGACGCCCGACGCGCGGCAGCAGTTCGCGAATAACCGGATCGTCCACGCACATCACCGCACGGCCATAGAACGGCAGGTTGTGCAGGAAGTTAATAAAGGTCTGCTTTAAGTTCTCGAAGTCACCCTGGTAAGTGTCCATATGGTCAGCTTCGATGTTGGTGACGATCGCCACCATCGGCTGTAGATGCAGGAACGACGCGTCGCTCTCATCCGCTTCCGCAATCAGATAACGGCTATGGCCCAGACGCGCATGCACGCCAGCGGCTTTCACCAGACCACCGTTAACGAACGTCGGGTCGAGACCCGCTTCCGCATAAATGCTGGAGACCATCGCTGTTGTGGTGGTTTTACCGTGCGTGCCGGCCACCGCAATGCCGTGACGGAAACGCATCAGTTCCGCCAGCATTTCCGCGCGACGGATCACCGGAATGCGCGCCTCATGCGCCGCAACGATTTCCGGGTTATCCGCGGAGATAGCGCTGGACACCACAACCACGCTCGCATCGCTCACGTTTTCCGGGCGATGATTGAAATAGATAGTCGCCCCCAGCGACGCCAGCTGCTGCGTAACAGGGTTTGGCGCCAGGTCAGACCCGCTGATCTGATAGCCTTCGTTAGCTAACACTTCGGCAATACCGCCCATGCCAGCACCACCGATGCCGACAAAGTGAATGTGCCGGACGCGACGCATCTCGGGCACGATAGAACGCAGTTTTGCCAGTTGTTGTGTATTCATTCTCTAAACGCCATCGACTACTTCAAAAAAATCGTGCAGCGCAACACGCGCTGCGAGAATTATGCCTGGGCTGCCAGGCTCACTTCTTTTGCCACCCGTTCCGTTGCATCCGGGATAGCGGTCGCGCGTGCGCGTTGCGCCATCTCCAGTAATACATCCCGGTTCCAGCCCGCCAGGGTAGTGGCGACCGCATCAGCGGTAAATTGTGGCTGCTCAAAAATCTTCGCGGCACCCGCTTTTTCAAGCGGCAGTGCATTCCAGTACTGCTGTCGGTCTTTGTGCTGGAACGGCACAAACAGCGCCGGTAAACCGGCGGCGGCGATTTCGCTCACCGTCAGCGCGCCCGAGCGACAGACCACGACATCGGCCCATGCATAGGCTGCGGCCATATCATCAATAAATTCAGTTACTTTATGCTGCGGCTGACCTTCCTGCGCGTAGGCCTGCTCAACGGTCTGCTGAGCGCCCTTCCCGCTCTGGTGCCAGATGGTCACTGCATCACCCAGTTTTGCCGCAACCTGCGGCATCGTCTGGTTTAAAATACGCGCGCCCTGGGAACCGCCGACGACCAGCACCCGCACCGGCCCTTCACGACCCGCCAGACGCGTATCTGGCAGCGGCAGCGCCAGCACGTCCACACGTACCGGATTCCCTACGACATCCGCTTTCGGGAATGCCCCGGGGAAGGCCTGCATAACTTTGGTGGCGATTTTTGCCAGCCATTTGTTGGTCAAACCGGCAATACCGTTCTGCTCATGTAGAACAACGGGGATCCCTAATGACCACGCCGCCAGTCCGCCAGGGCCGGAAACGTAACCGCCCATGCCCAGAACGACGTCAGGCTTAAAGCGCTTCATGATGGCGCGCGCCTGACGCCAGGCATTGAAAATGCGCACCGGCGCCAGCAGCAGCGCCTTGATCCCTTTGCCACGAAGGCCGGAAATACGAATAAAGTCGATCTCGATACCGTGCTTAGGTACCAGGTCGGCTTCCATGCGGTCTGCGGTTCCCAGCCAGCGTACCTGCCAGCCCTGTTCCATTAAATGGTGCGCAACCGCCAGCCCCGGGAACACGTGTCCACCGGTACCGCCTGCCATCACCATTAACCGCTTAGGTTGATTCATCGTGAACCTCGTGTAAACGCCTGAGCTTTCTCCAGACGCGTTTCATAATCTATGCGTAACAAAAACATGATGGCCGTCGACATGATCAACAGACTCGAACCACCATAACTGATCAACGGTAACGTCAGACCTTTAGTCGGCAACATACCCGCTGCCGCCCCAACGTTTACCAGTGCCTGGAAGCTGAACCAGATACCAATTGAGCAGGCCAGGAAACCGGAGAAGCGGTGATCGATCTCCAGCGCTTTCCGGCCAATCGACATGGCGCGGAAAGCGACGAAGAATACCATTAATAGCGCCAATACCACACCGATATAACCCAGTTCTTCCCCAATAATGGAGAAGATGAAGTCGGTGTGCGCCTCCGGTAAATACTCCAGTTTTTGCACCGAGTTGCCCAGGCCTTGGCCCCAGACTTCGCCGCGGCCAAACGCCATCAGCGACTGCGTCAGCTGGTAACCGCTGCCGAACGGATCTTCCCATGGGTTCCAGAACGAGGTCACACGGCGGATACGGTAGGGTTCGGCGAGGATCAGCAGCACCACCGCCGAAATCCCCATCCCGATGATGGCAATGAACTGCCACAGTTTTGCGCCCGCCAGGAACAGCATCGCCAGCGTAGTGACAAACAGTACGACTACCGTACCGAGGTCGGGCTGCGCCAGCAGCAGGATCGCGAGGACCAGAATCACGCCCATCGGTTTTAAGAAGCCGCGAAGGTTGTTACGAACTTCGTCAACTTTACGCACCAGGTAGTTAGCCAGGTAGCAGAACAACGACAGTTTGGTGAACTCCGCCGGCTGAATACGCAGTGGGCCAAAGGCAATCCAGCGTGATGCCCCGTTAACGGAGCTCCCGACAACCAGCACGATCAACAGCATAATGATTGAGGCGATGAGCATGGCCGTACTGTGCCGCTGCCAGAACGACATCGGCAGGCGTAAGGTGATCATTGCCAGGCAGAACGCGAGAATGATGTACAGCCCGTCACGCTTGGCAAACAGGAAGGGGTCGTTTGCCAGACGCTGTCCGACAGGCATTGACGCCGAGGTGACCATAATAAAGCCGATCGCCGCCAGCCCCAGCGTGAGCCAGAACAGCGTGCGGTCGTACATGATCAGGCTGTCGGAATCTTTATCCCGTGAAGCCATCACCCAGCCTTTCAGCGCCGTAAACAGCCATACCAGGATACCAAATCCTGGCAGGCGCGGCATTTTCAGGCGAGGGAGAGATAAACGCATCAGCCTAACTCCTTCGCCAGGCGGGTAAAGACATCACCCCGCTGTTCGAAATTCTTGAATTGATCGAGGCTGGCACAGGCTGGTGAGAGCAGCACCATATCGCCGGGCTTCACGCGTGGGGCGATAAGACGCATCGCCTGCTCCATGGTCTCGGTTTGCTCGGCGACCTCAGGACGCAACGCCGCCAGCTCGCTACCATCGCGGCCAAAGCAATACAGGCGCACGTTATCACCGTTGAGGTACTGCTTCAGCGAGGAGAAGTCAGCCGATTTACCGTCGCCGCCCAGCAGCAGGTGCAGCGTGCCATCAACGTGCAGGCCGTTCAGTGCCGCCTCGGTGCTACCCACGTTGGTCGCTTTGGAATCGTTAATCCAGCGTACGCCGTTGTGCTCCAGCGCAAGCTGGAACCGGTGCGCCAGGCCGGTAAAGGTGGTCAGCGCCTTCAGGCTTGAAGATCGCGGCAGGCCAACGGCATCCGCCAGCGCCAGCGCCGCCAGGGCATTGGTGTAGTTATGCTGGCCGGAGAGCATCATCTCTTTCACGTTCAGCACCTTCTCACCTTTCACCCGCAGCCAGGTTTCGCCCTGCTGACGGTTAAGGTGATAGTCACCCATATTAATACCAAAGCTAATGCAGCGATCGTCTGCGCCGCGCACCGGCATGGTGAGTGCATCATCGGCATTCACCACGCAAACTTTGGCATTTTCATAAACGCGCAGTTTGGCCGCACGGTATTGCTGCAAGCCGAACGGGTATCTGTCCATATGATCTTCGGTGACGTTTAGGATCGTCGCCGCCGCCGCATGCAGGCTTGAAGTGGTTTCCAGCTGGAAGCTGGAAAGCTCAAGGACGAACAGCTCGCACCCTTTATCAAGCAGCATCAGAGCGGGCAGACCAATGTTACCGCCCACGCCGACATTTTTGCCCGCCGCCTTCGCCATTTCCCCCACCAGCGTGGTGACGGTGCTTTTACCGTTTGAACCGGTAATGGCGACGATCGGCGCCTGCGCCTCCCGGCAGAACAGTTCGATATCGCCGACAATCTCAACGCCTGCATCCGCGGCGGCGCTCAGGGAAGGATGCGCCAGCGCCATACCGGGGCTGGCAACAATCAGATCGGCGGCCAGCAGCCACTCATCATTCAGACCACCCAGGTGGCGTTCAACCTGCTCCGGCAGCTTGTCCAGACCCGGCGGAGAGACGCGCGTATCCATCACGCGCGGCGTCACGCCACGCGCAAGGAAAAAGTCCACGCAGGAGAGGCCGGTGAGGCCCAACCCGATGATAACGACTTTTTTGCCCTGGTAATCTGCCATGATTAACGTACCTTCAGCGTTGCCAGGCCAATCAGCACCAGCATCAGCGAAATAATCCAGAAGCGCACAATGACGCGCGGCTCCGGCCAGCCTTTCAGTTCATAGTGGTGGTGAATCGGTGCCATACGGAAGATGCGCTGACCGCGCAGCTTGAAGGAACCGACCTGCAAAATCACCGACAGCGTCTCAACCACAAACACACCGCCCATGATTACCAGCAGGAACTCCTGACGCAGCAGCACGGCGATAATCCCCAGTGCGCCGCCCAGCGCCAGTGAACCGACGTCGCCCATAAAGACCTGCGCCGGATAGGTGTTGAACCACAGGAAGCCCAGCCCCGCCCCGACAATCGCCGTACAGACGATCACCAGTTCCCCCGCGTGTCGCAGGTACGGAATGTGCAGGTAATTTGCAAAGTTCATGTTACCGGTCGCCCAGGCTACCAGCGCAAAACCGCCCGCGACAAACACGGTTGGCATGATGGCCAGGCCATCCAGACCATCGGTCAGGTTGACGGCGTTGCCGGTACCGACGATCACAAAGTAAGCCAGCAAAATGTAGAACAGCCCCAGCTGCGGCATCACGTCTTTGAAGAACGGCACCACCAGCTCGGTAGCCGGGGTGTCTTTTCCTGCCAGGTAAAGGGCAAAGGCCACGCCCAGCGCAATCACCGACATCCAGAAATACTTCCAGCGGGCGATCAAACCTTTGGTGTCTTTGCGTACGACTTTGCGGTAGTCATCAACAAAACCGATGATCCCGTAGCCAACCAGAACGGTCAGCACGCACCAGACGTAGGGGTTAGACGGATACGCCCACAGCAGCACGGACACCACAATCGCGGTCAGGATCATGATCCCGCCCATGGTCGGCGTACCCCGCTTGCTGAAGTGCGATTCCGGACCGTCGTTGCGCACAACCTGGCCGAAAGAGAGTTTTTGCAGACGGGCAATCATGCGCGGGCCCATCCACAGCGAGATGAACAGCGCAGTCAGCAGGCTGACGATGGCACGAAACGTCAGATAGGAAAAGACGTTAAAGCCTGAGTAATATTTGACCAAATGTTCGGCCAGCCAAACTAACATGTCCCGTTCTCCTGTAATGCGTGCACAACCTCTTCCATGGCGGCACTACGTGAACCTTTAACTAAAACAGTCACAATCTGTTTTTCTGTAATCAATGCCTTCAGGCGTTCGATCAGTGCAGATTTATCGGCAAAATGTTCGCCAACTTCACTGGCATCGGAAATGGCCTTGCTCAGCGGGCCTGCGCTCAATACGCGGTCAAGCCCGGCGGCTTTCGCCGCTTCACCCACCTGAACATGGCAGGCTTCGCTTTCATCACCCAGCTCGGCCATATCGCCCACAACCATCACGCGATAGCCCGGCATTTCAGACAAGACCTGCACGGCCGCCGTCATTGAGCCAACGTTAGCGTTGTAGGAGTCATCCAGCAGGAGTTTGTTTTCAGCCAGCTGGATCGGGAACAGACGCCCCGGCACGGCTTTTAAATTTGCCAGACCTGCTTTGATCGCCGCGTGTGAGGCACCTACCGCCATTGAGAGCGCTGCCGCAGCAAGCGCATTGGCGATGTTATGACGACCCGGCAGGGGCAGCAGCACGTCGATGTCGCCCGTTGGGGTTGTGAGGGTGAACTCGGTGCCGTGTGACGTCACATGAATGTTGGTCGCCGAAAAATCACTGTTTGCCGCATTCGGTGAGAAGCGCCAGGTTTTACGTGAACCAATGATGCTCTGCCAGTTCAGCCAGTCGTTGTTATCGGCGTTCATAATGGCGATGCCGTCATCCGGCAGGCCGGTATAAATTTCACCTTTCGCTTTCGCCACACCGGCCAGAGAACCAAAACCTTCAAGATGTGCCGCCGCCAGGTTATTCACCAGCGCCGCTTCCGGACGGGTCAGGCTCACGGTCCAGGCGATTTCGCCCTGATGGTTAGCCCCTAACTCAATCACCGCATATTCATGCTCGTGGGTCAGGCGCAGCAGCGTCATCGGCACACCGATGTCATTATTAAGGTTGCCCGCCGTATAAAGCGTGTTACCGCACTGGCTAAGGATCGCCGCGGTCATCTCTTTAACGGAGGTTTTGCCCGACGAGCCCGTCAGTGCCACGACGCGTGTTGGCACCTGCTGGCGAACCCATGCCGCCAGCTCGCCAAACGCCAGGCGCGTATCTTTCACCACAATCTGCGGCAAATCGATATCGAGCTTACGACTGACCAGCAGCGCGCCCGCGCCGTTATCTTTAGCCTGTTGCGCAAAATCGTGGGCGTCAAAACGTTCACCCTTCAGCGCCACAAACAGGCAGCCCGCCGTCACCTTACGGGTGTCGGTGGTTACAGCCTCGATGGTCAGATCCTGACCATGCAGCACCCCCTGCAATACCGCAGCAGCTTGGCTTAACGTAATGCTAATCATGCCACCACTCCCAGCAGACGCGCTGCCGTCACGCGGTCGGAGTAATCCAGACGACGATTGCCGACAATCTGATAATCTTCATGACCTTTACCGGCCAGCAGAACCACATCGTTCTCCTGCGCCTGCATAATGGCGTTAGTCACGGCCTCCGCACGGCCTTCGACCACGCGCGCACGTCCCGCATCCAGCATGCCCGCCAGAATGTCGTTGATAATGGCCCGCGGCTCTTCGGTACGCGGGTTGTCATCGGTTACCACGGGAATATCCGCGAACTGCTCAGCGATGGCGCCCATCAGCGGACGTTTGCCCTTGTCGCGATCGCCACCGCAGCCAAACACGCACCAGAGCTTGCCAGCGCAGTGCAGACGCGCCGCTTCCAGCGCTTTTTCCAGCGCATCCGGCGTGTGGGCGTAATCCACAACCACCGTCGGCTTGCCCGGCGCGCTAAACACTTCCATGCGGCCACAGACCGGTTGCAAACGCTCAGCCGTTTTCAGCAGATCCGCCATCGGGTAACCCAGCGCCAGCAGCGTCGCCAGCGCCAGCAGCAGGTTACTGACGTTAAAGGCCCCCATCAGGCGGCTTTCAATTTCACCCTCGCCCCAGATGGAAGCGAAGCGGATCGTCGCCCCACTATCGTGGTAGTTCACCTCGACCGCCTTCAGCCAGCGGCCGCGGCAGTTCGGATTAATGCGATCTTCCATCGACACCGCCACCGCATCTGGCAGTTTTTCCAGCCAGCGGCGACCGACTTCGTCGTCGGCGTTAATGATCGCCTGCCCGTGGTGGTGAGTGGAATAAAGCAGCCATTTCGCCGCTTCGTAGTGCTCCATATCACCATGATAATCAAGGTGATCGCGGCTCAGGTTAGTAAAGACAGAGGCAGCAAATTTCAGGGCCGCCACGCGATGTTGTACCAGACCATGGGAAGAGACTTCCATCGCAGCGAAGGTCGCCCCCTGCTCAGCGAGGCCCGCCAGCACACGCTGCACGTCAACCGCCGAGCCTGTAGTGTTTTCCGTCGGGCTTACTTTGCCCAGAAGACCGTTCCCCACCGTGCCCATGACGGCACCGGTTTCGCCCAGCAGCTGCGCCCACTGCGCCATCAGCTGAGTGGTGGTGGTTTTTCCGTTGGTTCCTGTCACGCCAACCAGCTTTAACTGGTCGGAAGGTTCGTTGTAAAAACGTCCTGCCAGCGCGGAGAGACGCTCATTCAGCTGGCTGAGATAGATGACCGGCACGCCGTGCATTTCACGGATCTCACCGTCTGTTGCCTCATCTTTGGCCTCAGCAATAATGGCAGCAACACCTTGCGCAATCGCCTGCGGGATATAACGACGCCCGTCCGCCTGATGACCCACCACTGCCACAAAAAGATCGCCAGAAGCCGCTACGCGGCTGTCCAGTACCATCTCTCGCAGTGCTCGCGCAGGTAGCATAGGCACCCACGGAGCAAGAAGGTCGCGCAAATTACGATCTGCCACCTGTTCCCTCGCCTTGATTAATTACAAATTCACTTTTTTCGCCCGTCGCCAGCGCATCCGGTTCAATGTTCATGGTGCGCAACACGCCGCCCATAATAGCCCCGAACACAGGAGCGGAGACGGCGCCGCCGTAGTATTTACCCGCCTGCGGATCGTTGATGACGACCACCAGTGCAAAACGCGGATTGCTTGCAGGCGCTACGCCTGCGGTATAGGCAATGTATTTGTTGATATAGCGGCCGTCCGGCCCCACTTTTTTCGCTGTACCGGTTTTAATGGCGATACGATAGCCCTTAATTGCGGCCTTCACGCCGCCACCGCCAGGTAACGCGACGCTTTCCATCATATGCACGACGGTACGAACGATAGATTCCGGGAAAACACGTTCCCCCGGAACCGGTGGATCAACTTTGGTGATCGACAGCGGACGATAAATGCCATAGCTGCCAATCGTTGCGTAGACTCGCGCTAACTGTAAGGGAGTTACCATTAGCCCGTAGCCGAAAGAGAAGGTGGCCCTCTCTATGTCAGACCACCGTTGTTTTTGAGGATATAAGCCACTGCGTTCTCCGACCAACCCCAAATTGGTCGCCTTTCCCAGCCCAAAACGTGAGTAAGTATCTACTAACGCTGAGGACGGCATCGCTAACGCCAGTTTTGACACACCGACGTTACTCGACTTCTGTAAGACCCCGGTCAGGGTCAGTTCGCTGTAACGTGCCACGTCTTTGATTTCGTGACCGTTAATTCGATAAGGGATCGTATTCAGAACGGTATTTTCGTTGACGATGCCTCGCTGTAGAGCCGTCATCACCACCATGGGTTTTACGGTCGAACCGGGTTCAAACACATCGGTGATGGAGCGGTTACGCATTGCATCTTTTGCTGTACCGGCAAAATTATTCGGGTTGTATGAGGGGCTACTGGCCATCGCCAGCACTTCGCCTGTTGCCACATCCACCAATACGGCGCTGCCCGATTCCGCCTTGTTAAACGCGACGGCGTTGTTCAGCTCACGATAGACCAGCGCCTGCAAGCGTTCATCAATACTCAGGGCCAGGTTGTGCGCGGCCTGGCTGTCTGTCGAGGAAATGTCTTCAATGACGCGACCATAGCGGTCTTTACGCACGATTCGCTCGCCAGGCTGGCCGGTAAGCCACTTGTCGAAGCTTTTTTCAACGCCCTCAATCCCCTGGCTATCCACGTTGGTAAAGCCAATCAGGTGCGCGGTGACTTCGCCGGAAGGATAGTAACGGCGGGATTCTTCCCGCAGATGAATGCCCGGCAGCTTCAGTTTCTTAATGTAGTCAGCCATGTCAGGGTTCACCTGACGAGCAAGATAGATGAAGCGCCCTTTCGGGTTGGCGTTAACGCGTGACGCCAGCTGATCCAGCGGCATTTTCAACGCGTCTGAGAGCGCCTTCCAGCGGTTATCAAGGGTGATCCCGCCTGCGTCGTGCAGCTCTTTCGGATCGGCCCAGATCGCCTTCACCGGCACGCTCACCGCCAGCGGGCGGCCGGAGCGGTCGGTGATCATCCCACGAGAGGTAGAAACTTCCTGCACGCGCAGAGAACGCATATCCCCCTGACGCACCAGCATGTCAGGCGCGATGATTTGTAGCCACGCCACGCGTCCCAGCAGGAAACCCAGCGCCAGTAAAATGCAGCCGCAAAGCAACGCAAAACGCCAACTGACAAAGTTGGCCTGTTCTTCCTGGCGTTTTGGTTTTAGCGTTTTTGCCGCTGCTTTCATGCGTCGCGTTTTCCCTTATTTTTGTACTACGATATTTTCCTGCGAAGGATCAACATGCTGTAATTGCAGTTTTTCCGTTGCGATCCGTTCAACCCGGCTGTGATCGCCGAGCGCGTTTTCTTCAAGGATCAGATTTCGCCATTCAATATCCAGCGCATCGCGTTCCAGTACCATCTGTTCGCGCTGCGCAGTTAATAAACGGGTATGGTGAGCGGTGGTGACCACCATGACTGCCGTCACAATGATGCAAATGAACAAGCAGAGTGGCAGCTTCCCAAACCGCAAAAGATCGTCGCCGATCACGCCAGGCAAGGCATGGCGCTCGTTGCTTCCTAACGATCCCTTAACTTTGCTTAGGGTCTCTGTCACTCTGCTGATCATGCGTTCGTCCTCTCTGCAATACGCAGCACTGAACTACGGGCACGTGGATTCTCTGCCACCTCTTCTTCGCCCGGCATCAACTTGCCTAATGCTCGCAACTGACGGCCGCCCAGCTTTCTGAGTTGTTCTTCCGTCATCGGCAGCCCAGCTGGAACCTGCGGACCGCGGCTCTGTTCACGCATAAAGCGTTTTACGATGCGATCTTCCAGCGAATGGAAACTGATGATGGATAACCGCCCACCCGGGGCCAGCACGTCGAGCGAGCTTTTTAGCGCCAGCTCTATTTCCTCCAGTTCACTGTTTACCCAGATACGAACCGCCTGGAAGGTACGGGTCGCAGGATGTTTGTGCTTGTCCTTCACCGGCGTTGCCGCCGCGATGACTTCTGCCAGTTCTTTGGTACGGGTCATTGGCTCAACGCGGTTGCGCTCCACGATGGCGCGGGCAATACGTTTGCCAAAGCGTTCTTCGCCGAAGGTTTTGATTACCCAGGCAATATCCGCTTCGTCAGCAGTTTGTAACCATTCAGCGGCAGATTGGCCGCGAGTAGGGTCCATACGCATATCCAGCGGTCCATCACGCATAAAGGAAAAACCGCGTTCTGCATCATCAAGCTGTGGTGAAGAGACGCCAAGATCGAGGAGAATCCCGTCGATCTTGCCGGTCAGGCCGCGCTCAGCGACATAATCCGCAAGCGCAGAGAAAGGTCCATGCACGATGGAAAAGCGAGGATCATCGATGGTTTGCGCAACGGCAATCGCCTGCGGATCGCGGTCAATTGCCAGCAGGCGTCCTTCCGCTCCAAGCTGAGAGAGGATCAAACGCGAGTGACCACCGCGACCAAAAGTGCCATCAATATAGATGCCGTCTGGACGAATATTCAGGCCGTTAACGGCCTCATCCAGCAGCACCGTTGTATGTTTATAATTTTCCATCATATTTATAGAGACAAGTCCCGCAGCCGTTCCGATAATGTTTCGGAATCAGACTGCTCAGCGTCGATATCTTCCTTGACCTGTTGATACCAGGTCGTTTCGTCCCACAGTTCAAACTTGTTGAACTGTCCGACCAGCATCACTTCTTTAGTCAGACCGGCATGTTGCCGCAACACAGGCGCAATCAATAATCGCCCGGCGCTATCCATCTGACATTCACTGGCATGTCCCAATAACAGCCGCTGTACGCGGCGTTCCTGCGGGTTCATGCTCGACAGTCGCGACAGCTTTTGCTCAATGATTTCCCATTCAGGCAAAGGGTAAAGCAGCAGGCAGGGGGAGTTGATGTCAATGGTGCAAACCAGTTGACCCGAAGCGTTCTCAATCAGCTGGTCGCGGTATCGGGTTGGTACCGATAAACGCCCTTTGCTGTCGAGATTGACTAACGTTGCTCCACGGAACATGCCAGTCTCACCCCTCCTCACCACTTTAACCCACAAATTCCCACCTGAAGGAGTTTACGGAGCGAGGGAAAAGCTTGTCAAGCCAGGACTCTCTCTATACCGGCGCGAAAGCACCGTATTTACAGAGCAAGCGTGACCTGGCTAATTACTACACAACTGGCGAGGCAAAATTAACGTTATGAATATTTGTAAGAAAAAAACAGAATATGCACACGAGCGTTAAGACTCACTCAATATCATCGCAGGGAAATATAAAGTGTCAGTTTGCGACGCGGGCAGCATTTTAAGGCATATCGCCGGGGGATAACAGCGCCAGATTAACCTCAAAGCCAGATGGATTCGTTCGTGTGCGTTGAGGTCTGAAGGGGGGAGTAAAAAATGGCTGAATATTCATCGGCTGGCACCTGTTTGTAACAAAACAATACAAAGAAATGCCCGTTAAAAATTATAATTGCACTTTTTAACGTCAAAATGGATTCAGAATAATAGCAGGCTATGAATCTTAGAGATAAATCCTAATTTTTATCCGGGAATTATTTCCCGCAATAAATGCGCTTCAAAAGGGGCAGTTTTACCGCCCCTGTGGAAATATTAATGGCGGCTCAAAATTCCGCGCCGATAGAGATTACGTTTGATACGCGTAAGCCCGGGTTTCGGTTTGCGGGGTTCATCCAGGCTTGCCAGAACAATCTCAAGCACGCGCTCGGCGACGTCGCGGTGACGCTGGGCCACGGCCAGCACCGGACATTGCAGGAAGTCGAGCAGTTCGTTATCGCCGAAGGTCGCAATCGCCAGATCGGATGGCAGTTTGCCATCGCGACGTAACGTCACATCCATCACCCCCTGCAACAGGGCAAACGAGGTGGTAAACAACGCCTGCGGCATCGGGTGCGTTTCCAGCCATTTCTCGAACAGCTGGGCAGCCGCTTCACGCTCATAGCTGTTGGCATACAGATAATGAACGTCACGCGGATCGTCTTTCCATGCCGTACGGAACCCTTGTTCACGCAGGAAGCTTACGGAAAGTTCAGGCAAAGCGCCAAGATACAGCACCGTTTCAGCTGGGAAGGTACGCAGCTCGGCAGCCAGCATTTCTGCATCGTCCTGATCGGCACCTACGACACTGGTGAAATGTTCACGATCCAGCGCACGATCCAGCGCCACAATCGGGAACGGATCGTTTGCCCAGCGCTGATAGAAAGGATGCTCTGGTGGTAAAGAGGTCGACACGATGATGGCGTCAACCTGACGTTGCAGCAGATGCTCAATGCAGCGCATCTCGTTGTCAGGCTGATCCTCGGAGCAGGCAATCAACAGCTGATAGCCCCGCTGACGAGCCTGACGTTCCAGATAGTTGGCGATGCGGGTATAGCTGGTATTTTCCAGGTCCGGGATAACCAGGCCAATCGAGCGGGTGCGCCCGGCACGTAAACCTGCGGCGACAGCATTCGGATGGTAATTATGCTCACGAACGACTGCCATCACTTTCTCAACGGTCTTATCGCTGACACGATACTGCTTTGCTTTACCGTTAATCACATAGCTGGCCGTGGTTCTCGACACGCCGGCGAGCCGGGCGATTTCATCCAGTTTCACAATTGCCCCTCAAAAAAAGAAAAAAGTCCATGGCCCTGTCAAGGTTATGGTTAAATATTTTAACATCTAAACGCAGAATAGCTTTCACGGCAACCGCTTTTGTCCGCGTTGTCGGTGGATTACGCAAAAAAAGCCCGGCTTTGGCTACCGGGCTGAAAGAGGCGAACCTTTTGCGCAACTAACGCATGATTTTATCGCCGCGCGAGAGGCCAACAACGCCAGAGCGCGCAACTTCAACAATTTTTGCTACATCCCTGACGGAGGCCAGGAACGCATCCAGCTTATCGCTCGTTCCGGCAAGCTGCACAGTATATATAGAAGGCGTGACGTCGATGATCTGCCCACGGAAGATATCCGTGTTGCGCTTGACCTCTTCACGACCGTAACCGCTGGCCTGAATTTTCACCAGCATCACTTCACGTTCGACGTAAGCCCCCTGCCCCAGCTCGCTGACGCGCAACACGTCCACCAGTTTGTGCAACTGTTTTTCGATCTGCTCAAGCACTTTCGCATCGCCGACAGTCTGGATCGTCATGCGGGAGAGCGTCGGGTCATCGGTCGGCGCAACGGTCAGGCTTTCAATGTTATAGCCGCGCTGCGCAAAAAGCCCAATGACGCGTGACAGTGCGCCCGACTCATTTTCCAGTAATACAGATAATATCCGGCGCATATCAGGTTCTCTCCGTTTTGCTTAACCACATTTCATCCATACCGCCGCCACGGATATGCATCGGATAAACATGCTCTGTGCCGTCGACGATGACGTCCATGAAGACGAGGCGATTGTTTTTAACGTGCTCAAGCGCTTCGCCGAGCTTCGCTTCCAGCTCTGACGGATCGGTTACCCGCATGCCAATATGACCATAGGCTTCAGCCAGGCGGACAAAGTCCGGAAGTGACTTCATATAAGACTGAGAGTGACGGCCAGAATAAATCATATCCTGCCACTGCTTTACCATACCGAGGTAACCGTTATTCAGGTTCAGCACCAGCACTGGCAACTCATATTGCAGCGCAGTAGAAAGCTCCTGAATATTCATCTGTATGCTGCCATCACCCGTCACGCAGATCACCGTTTCGTTTGGCAACGCCAGCTTCACCCCCAGCGCGGCGGGCAGACCAAAGCCCATCGTGCCGAGCCCGCCAGAGTTGATCCAGCGACGCGGTTTATCAAACGGGTAATACAGCGCAGCGAACATCTGATGTTGGCCCACGTCAGATGTGACATACGCATCGCCATTGGTCAGACGCCAGATCGTCTCGATCACCGCCTGCGGCTTGATGTTCTCACTTTGTGTGTCGTACTTAAGGCACTGACGGCCACGCCACTGTTCGATTTGCTGCCACCAGTCGCGGATCTCGTCCAGCGGTTGAGACGCGGTCTCCTGCGCCAGCAGATCCAACATTTGATCCAGCACCTGTCGTGCGTCCCCCACGATCGGCACATCCGCCGGCACCGTTTTAGAGATTGAAGTCGGATCGATATCAATGTGCAGCACCGTCGCATGCGGACAGTATTTCGCCAGATTATTGGTGGTGCGATCGTCAAAACGCACGCCGACGGCAAAAATCACATCAGAATGGTGCATCGTCATATTGGCTTCATAGGTGCCGTGCATACCCAGCATGCCCAGCGCCTGACGGTGGGTAGCCGGGAATGCCCCCAGCCCCATCAGCGATGACGCGACAGGAAGATTCAGCTTCTCAATCAGTTCGCGTAGTTGCGTTTCACAGGCTGCATTGACGGCGCCGCCCCCCACATAGACTACGGGCTTTTTCGCAGCCAGCAGCGTTTGCAGCGCACGCTTAATCTGGCCTTTGTGCCCCTGCGTCGTCGGATTATATGAACGCATGCTCACCGACTCAGGCCACAGATAAGGCAGTTTATTCGCGGGATTGAGAATATCTTTTGGCAGATCGACAACCACTGGCCCAGGACGACCGCTGGCGGCCAGCCAGAAGGCTTTTTTCAGTACGCCCGGGATGTCTTCCGTTTGTTTAACCAGAAAGCTGTGCTTCACCACGGGGCGTGAGATCCCCACCATGTCGCATTCCTGAAACGCATCATAGCCAATCAGTGACGTCGCCACCTGTCCGGAGAGAATGACCAGGGGAATGGAGTCCATATACGCAGTCGCAATGCCGGTAATGGCATTGGTCGCCCCCGGTCCGGAAGTGACGAGCACAACACCCACCTCGCCCGTGGCGCGGGCCAGGCCGTCAGCCATATGCACAGCAGCCTGTTCATGACGAATCAGAACATGATCAATACCGCCTACCGTGTGCAGCGCGTCATAAATATCAAGAACCGCACCTCCAGGATAGCCGAACACTTGCTTCACGCCCTGATCGATAAGCGATCGGACGACCATTTCCGCGCCAGACAACATCTCCATGCTTTGCCTCCAGGCTTTTGTTATAGACGGTCAACAGAATTCATTTCCGCGCCGTCTTCTGACAGGGTAAACCCATCTTATAATGTGCAGAGTGATGGATACCTTAACCGCTCGTTATGAGCCAGGCAATTAGCAAACGGAATGCGGGAATGGGCAATAAAAGCAGAAAAAACAGCTGTCAGACACGAATATGGTGAATTCATCTGCTATGAGGGGAGACGCTAATAATTCATCTCTTAAAAAGAGGATGGATCAGGAAATCATCTATTTTTAAGCCTCCCTGAGTGTCTGAAAAAATGCGCACAGAACAAAATATTGCTTGCATAAAAAACCACAGAATAAACCGCATGGCACCATGCGGTTTATTCATCCTGTCTTATCGACGACAAATATTGACCAGCAGCTCTTCCATCCATTGATGCCCTTTATCCCGCCCCGCCGCTTCATGCCAGGAAAGATAACAGGTACGGCTATTCAGTTTGAGCGGCAGAGGTAAAATTTGCAGGCTCAGCGAATCGGAGAACTCTTCAGCAAGCCAGCGCGGTGCAATAGCGACTAGCTGCGTCTGAGAAACGACATTCAATACGCTGACCATCGCCATTCCCTGATAGGCCACGCTGGCTTGTTTATCGGCAGTGTCATACCACGGCAGACTAAATGAGGCATATCTGTCCAGAGCAACCACGGCATGCTGCTCGCTGTAAACATCGCTTTCACGCAGCGGAGAATTCATACGGGGATGTTTTTTGCTGGCGACTAACACCATTTCATCTTTAAACAATGGAACACAGGCAAACTCTGGACGGCGAAACTCTTCATAGCCCAGAACGAACTCCGTTTCCTGATAACGAAGCTGGTGCTCAGTATTTTGATTTAATGATGATTTAAAAACGAGATGAATATTAGGAGCAATCTGTTCAACTTTATTATATATAACAGACGTCAAATAATTGTCTAACGGACTGCAAACACAGAGATGGAAAACCCGTTCACTGCTTAAGGGTTCAAAACCCGAGCCGGGAAGCTCATTTTGTACCAGCTGTAGCGCCTGACGAATCGAACCGAATAGCTGGAATGCACGCGCCGTGGGCTGGATACCTCTTCCATAGCGGACGAATAACTCGTCGTTAAACATCACCTTAAGTCTGGCTACGGCATTACTCACGGCAGGTTGAGACATTCCCAGAGATTGCGCTGCTCGCGTAATATTCTGCTCCTGCATAACTGCATCAAATACAGTTAACAGATTGAGATCCACTGTGCGCAACTGAGGCTTAACCCCATCATAAGTCTGTGGTTGGTTAATATTATTTTCTGGCATTTCTGACTCCACCGTCACGCTAAATTCCCTTTGCCAAGGTACAGTAATAACTTCGAAAAATATGATTTACCATGCATATACAACAAGCGAAAGGAAATTATTTAAAATTCGGAATATATAAAGAAACCCCATTCAACGAGCGACTTTACGCATCCCATAAATGAAGAGCTAAAAATCGTTCAAAAGATATCTCAAACTTTAATGTGGGCATGAAACCATAAATCAGACAAATGCACAATCAACGCACTCATTAATAATGACTTAAGTGTTATTAAACTATTAATGGCATACATCGCATTTTCATTAACAAAATGATATCAATTTTGATAACTTACTCACCCGCAAATCATTCATGTAATTTATAAATCAATGATATGAAACAGATTCCATTTCACAGCACATTGGTAAAAATAGTATGTTCAATTGCTACCAATTATATTCAAATTATTCCAGAGATGAATCGCCAGTCCAATAATAGACAATAAAATCGGTTAGACATGCAAAAACCAGCACAATTAGCTAATGTGTTTATCCTGTACTGAGTGGCCGTTTTGCCTGAGAGGGGTTGACATGAGTTGGCGTATCCAGTACCACTAAAAGCATATCGCATTCACCTGGAGCACGATTCATGATTCGCACCCTTCGTTTCACCGGTCTACTACTACTAAACGCATCCACTGTGCGCGGTAGACTGGCGGGCGAAATTCAGCGTTGAATCGTCTTCAGTAAAACTAAAAACCCGCGCCACTGCGCGGGTTTTTTTATGCTCGTAGCAAGGCGCCCTAAGACTGACAAGGACCTAACCCATGAGCCAGCAAGTCGTTATTTTCGATACTACTTTACGTGACGGTGAACAGGCATTACAGGCGAGCCTGAGTGTTAAAGAAAAACTGCAAATTGCTCTGGCCCTCGAACGCATGGGTGTAGACGTAATGGAAGTCGGCTTTCCCGTCTCCTCGCCAGGTGATTTCGAGTCAGTGCAGACCATCGCCCGCACCATCAAAAACAGCCGCGTGTGCGGTCTGGCTCGCTGCGTAGAGAAAGATATTGATGTGGCCGCGGAATCCCTGAAAGTTGCAGAAGCCTTCCGTATCCATACATTCATTGCCACCTCCCCCATGCACATTGCGACCAAGCTGCGCAGTACGCTGGATGAAGTGATTGAACGTGCGGTGTATATGGTCAAACGCGCGCGTAACTACACTGATGACGTCGAATTCTCCTGTGAAGATGCAGGCCGCACGCCGATTGACGATTTGGCCCGGGTAGTGGAAGCCGCGATTAATGCCGGAGCCAGAACTATCAACATCCCGGATACCGTCGGCTACACCATGCCGTTTGAGTTCTCCAACATCATCACCGGCCTGTACGATCGCGTGCCAAATATTGATAAAGCCATCATCTCCGTGCACACCCATGACGATTTGGGCCTGGCTGTGGGCAATGCCATCGCCGCCGTTCACGCCGGCGCGCGTCAGGTAGAAGGGGCAATGAACGGCATTGGTGAACGTGCCGGCAACTGCTCGCTGGAAGAAGTGATCATGGCGATCAAGGTGCGCAAAGACATTATGAACGTGCACACTCGCATCAATCACAACGAAATCTGGCGCACCAGCCAGACCGTGAGCCAGATTTGCAACATGCCGATCCCGGCGAACAAGGCGATTGTTGGGGCTGGCGCGTTCGCCCACTCCTCCGGTATTCACCAGGATGGCGTGCTGAAGAACCGTGAAAACTACGAAATCATGACTCCGGAATCCATCGGTCTGAACCAGGTTCAGCTGAACCTGACCTCGCGCTCTGGCCGCGCGGCGGTAAAACACCGTATGGAAGAGATGGGTTATAAGGACAGCGATTACAACATGAATCAGCTGTACGACGCATTCCTGAAGCTGGCTGACAAGAAAGGCCAGGTCTTCGATTACGACCTGGAAGCACTGGCATTCATCAATAAACAGCAGGAAGAGCCAGAACACTTCCGTCTGGACTACTTCACCGTTCAGTCAGGCTCAAGCGATATCGCTACCGCCTCCGTCAAGCTGGCCTGCGGCGATGAAATTAAAGCGGAAGCCGCCAACGGTAACGGCCCTGTGGATGCCATTTACCAGGCGATTAACCGCGTCACTGAGTACGACGTAGAGCTGGTGAAATACGACCTGACGGCAAAAGGGCACGGTAAAGACGCCCTGGGCCAGGTTGATATCGTCGTCAACTACAACGGTCGCCGCTTCCACGGTGTGGGTCTGGCGACAGATATCGTCGAATCCTCCGCGAAAGCGATGGTGCATGTCCTGAACAACATCTGGCGCGCCGCCGAAGTCGAAAAAGAGTTGCAACGCAAAGCTCAGAATAAAGAGAACAACAAGGAAACCGTGTGATGTCGAAGAATTACCATATTGCTGTGTTGCCGGGTGACGGTATTGGCCCGGAAGTGATGGCACAGGCGCTGAAAGTACTGGAAGCTGTTCGTTCGCGTTTTGCGATGAAAATTACCACCAGCCACTACGACGTGGGCGGTATTGCGATTGATAATCACGGTACTCCCCTGCCGAAAGGGACTGTAGAAGGCTGCGAAAATGCCGATGCCGTTCTTTTTGGCTCCGTGGGCGGCCCAAAATGGGAACACCTGCCGCCAGCAGAGCAGCCAGAGCGCGGTGCGCTGCTGCCGTTGCGCAAGCACTTCAAACTGTTCAGCAACCTGCGTCCGGCGAAACTGTATCCGGGGCTGGAAGAGTTTTGCCCGCTGCGCGCGGATATCGCGGCCAACGGTTTCGACATCCTGTGCGTGCGTGAGTTGACCGGCGGCATCTACTTCGGTCAGCCAAAAGGTCGCGAAGGCAGCGGTCAGCATGAGAAAGCGTTTGATACCGAGGTCTATCACCGTTTTGAAATCGAACGTATCGCCCATATCGCGTTTGAGTCAGCGCGCAAACGCCGCCGTAAAGTGACCTCTATTGATAAAGCAAACGTGCTCCAGTCGTCTATTTTGTGGCGCGAAATCGTCAGTGAAGTCGCTAAGCAGTACCCGGACGTTGCGCTGTCGCATATGTATATCGACAACGCAACGATGCAGCTGATCAAAGATCCGTCTCAGTTTGACGTGCTGCTGTGCTCCAACCTGTTCGGCGATATTCTCTCGGATGAATGCGCCATGATCACCGGCTCCATGGGTATGCTGCCCTCGGCCAGCCTGAACGAAGAAGGCTTTGGCCTGTACGAACCGGCGGGCGGCTCCGCGCCGGATATCGCAGGCAAAAACATCGCCAACCCGATTGCGCAGATCCTCTCCCTGGCTCTGCTGCTGCGCTATAGCCTGGATGCAGGCGATGCAGCAACCGCAATTGAAAACGCCATTAACCGGGCGTTAGAAGAAGGCGTTCGTACCGGTGATTTATCACGCGGCGCGGCGGCAGTCAGTACCGATGAAATGGGCGACATTATTGCCCGCTATGTCGCTGAAGGGGTGTAATCATGGCCAAAACGTTATACGAAAAATTGTTTGATGCGCACGTTGTCTACGAGGCACCAAACGAAACCCCACTGTTGTACATCGACCGTCATCTGGTACATGAAGTGACCTCTCCTCAGGCATTTGACGGCCTGCGCGCGCACAAGCGCCCGGTGCGTCAGCCGGGTAAAACCTTTGCCACGATGGATCACAACGTTTCCACCCAGACCAAAGACATCAATGCATCTGGCGAGATGGCGCGTATCCAGATGCAGGAGCTGATTAAGAACTGTAACGAGTTTGGCGTGGAGCTGTACGATCTGAACCACCCCTATCAGGGTATCGTCCACGTAATGGGGCCTGAGCAGGGGATTACCCTGCCAGGCATGACCATCGTCTGCGGCGACTCCCATACCGCAACCCACGGCGCATTTGGCGCGCTGGCGTTCGGGATTGGGACCTCTGAAGTTGAACACGTTCTGGCGACGCAGACCCTGAAGCAGGGCCGCGCCAAAACCATGAAGATTGAAGTGAAGGGGAAAGCCGCGCCGGGTATCACCGCGAAAGATATCGTGCTGGCGATTATCGGCAAAACCGGCAGTGCAGGCGGCACCGGTCACGTCGTTGAGTTCTGCGGAGATGCTATCCAGGCGCTGAGCATGGAAGGTCGTATGACCCTGTGCAACATGGCCATTGAGATGGGCGCCAAAGCAGGACTGGTGGCCCCAGACGAAACCACCTTCAACTATGTGAAGGGGCGTCTGCATGCGCCGAAAGGTCAGAATTTTGACGACGCGGTAGCGTACTGGAAAACCCTGAAAACGGACGAGGGGGCAATTTTTGATACCGTTGTGACGTTACAGGCGGAAGAGATCGCCCCGCAGGTCACCTGGGGCACCAACCCGGGCCAGGTGATTTCTGTCAACGACAGCATTCCTGACCCGGCTTCCTTCGCCGATCCGGTCGAGCGCGCCAGTGCGGAAAAGGCGCTGGCCTATATGGGGCTGAAACCCGGCGTACCGCTGACCGACGTGAGCATTGATAAAGTGTTCATCGGCTCCTGTACCAACTCCCGTATTGAAGATTTACGCGCTGCGGCAGAAATTGCTAAAGGCCGCAAAGTGGCGCCGGGCGTGCAGGCGCTGGTTGTGCCGGGCTCCGGTCCGGTGAAAGCCCAGGCGGAAGCGGAGGGTCTGGATAAGATCTTTATCGAAGCAGGCTTCGAATGGCGCCTGCCCGGCTGCTCCATGTGTCTGGCGATGAACAACGACCGCCTGAATCCGGGCGAGCGATGTGCCTCCACCAGCAACCGTAACTTTGAAGGCCGTCAGGGCCGCGGTGGCCGCACCCACCTGGTCAGCCCGGCAATGGCCGCCGCTGCGGCAGTCACCGGTCATTTCGCCGATATTCGCAGCCTGAAATAAGGAGACAATCATGGCAGAGAAATTTACCCAACATACGGGCCGTGTTGTCCCGCTGGATGCCGCTAACGTCGATACTGACGCTATCATTCCTAAGCAGTTTTTGCAGAAAGTGACGCGCACGGGTTTTGGTACGCATCTGTTCAACGACTGGCGCTTCCTCGACGATAAAGGCGAAGTGCCAAACCCGGAATTCGTCCTGAACTTTCCGGAATACAAAGGCGCCTCCATTTTGCTGGCGCGGGAAAACTTTGGCTGTGGATCGTCGCGTGAACATGCGCCATGGGCATTGACCGATTACGGCTTTAAGGTGGTTATTGCCCCCAGCTTCGCGGATATCTTTTACGGCAACAGCTTCAACAACCAGTTGCTGCCGGTGACGCTGAGCGACGAACAGGTCGATGAATTGTTCGCGCTGGTTAAGGCAAATCCGGGCATGTCGTTTGAAGTGGATCTGGAAGGGGAAGTGGTGAAAGCCGGGGATAAAACCTACAGCTTCAGCATTGATGCCTTCCGTCGCCACTGCATGCTGAACGGTCTGGACAGCATTGGTTTAACTCTCCAGCACGAAGACGCCATCTCAGCGTATGAGAAAAAACAGCCTGCGTTTATGGGCTAAAGACAATGGCCCGCAAAAAGCGGGCCATTGATTTGTTTCGTAAAGCCGCCTTCCAGAATCAGACATCCTTAACCCGGCAAGTCAGCCCAAGCGTAACCACCGAAATCGCGGCAATCACCCAGTAAACTGAGCCATGCCCGTAACTTTGCGCCAGCGCCCCCTGAATCACCCCCGCCAGGATCACTCCGGTCGAAATGCTGTTGGTAAAAAGCGTGGTCGCAGAGCCTGCGCGTCCGGGCATAAGATCCTGGAACCAGAGCATGCCGATCCCGGCAATGATGCCAATAAACACAGCATTAAACAGCTGAAGCGCCAGCAGCGCTTCGCGCGAATGGAATAAGATCAGCCCAAGATAAAACAACACCCCGGCTGCAACCGCAACCACCATCATTTTCCGTTTACCGAAACGTTTTACATAGTAACCCGCCAGAATCATCGCCGGAATTTCCAGCCCGGCAGCGGTGCCCATTAAGATCCCCGCGAGCTTGTCCGGTAAGCCCAGATCGCTGCTGATCCACAGCGGCATGTCGATGATGTACATGGTGTTGCAGGTCCACATCAGCGTCGAGGCAATAAACAGCATGCGGACGTTTTTGTCCTGCCAGCCGCTCACCTGGGTGAGCGGTTTATCCGCTGTCTGTTCGACGCGCGCCACGGACGGCAGTGCGAAGGCTATCAGCGCCAGGCTGATGACAAAAATCCCGGCTGCGATGGAAAACATCGCGGTAAAGCCGTAGTTCAGCGCCAGCATAAAGGCCAGCGGCGGACCAATGACCCACGCCAGCGAGAGCTGGGCGCGCATCACCGAGCTGAACATCACCACTTCCCGCGCCGAGCTATCCGCATATTCCCGGGCCAGCGCAAACAGCTGCGGCATGGCGGTGTTCGCAAGAGAGGCGAGCAGCACGCCGCAGGTAATGAGCGTCAGGTAATGACGATTGAAAGCAAAGAGCAGCGCGTTGCCCACGGCCATGGCGCAACAAAAGAGGATCAGCTTGCGGCGATCGCCCTGGCTGTCGGATCGTTTCGCCAGCCACAGGCTGACGAGGATCCCGGCAATGGCGTTGACGGTGTAGAACAGGCCCACCCAAAACGGCTGCGCCCCCACCTCGCGGCTGAGAAACAGGCTCAGCGTCGGCGCCTGTAGCGCGCCGGCTACGCCCATCATGAAGGCCACCAGCATAAAAGCGGCGTACACGCCATTCAGGCGTCGCCCCATCGTCATCAACCAGAGCATGCGCAAGTCCTTATGAAAGCGAATCGAAATTGGGTGAAATAGTAAACGAAAAAAGCCAGCAAAAAACATTTTGCTGGCGGGTGATTAGCACCAATACTCAGTCACACATGATCGAGGCGAGTTAGCGAGAAGAGGTCGGTTTCGTAACGTCCCACTGCATCAGATCTTCCAGTATTCTCAGCCGCTGCTCTGCGCACTGGCGGGCCAGCCAGGACACTCCCTTTGTCGCTGAAAAATAGTGCTGATAAAACTGACGTGCGGTAGACCTCTTCATAATTTACCTCCTCGCTTCATCGATAAGGATTATTGGCTTAATATAGGGATTAATAAATTGCTGATTTTTTGTCAGGAGTTCCCCTTTTATGCCTTCTGGTCGTCTGCAACAACAATTTATCCGCCTCTGGCAGTGCTGCGAGGGGCAATCGCAGGAGACCACGCTGAACGAGCTGGCTGAACTCCTCAACTGCTCCCGGCGTCATATGCGTACCCTCCTCAACACCATGCAGCAGCAGGGCTGGCTAAACTGGGAGGCTGAAGCCGGACGCGGCAAGCGCTCGCGCCTGACTTTCCTTTATACCGGCCTGGCGCTACAGCAACAGCGGGCGGAGGATCTGCTGGAGCAGGACCGCATCGATCAGCTGGTCCAGCTGGTGGGCGACAAAGCCGCCGTGCGCCAGATGCTGGTCTCGCATCTGGGACGCAGCTTTCGTCAGGGACGTCACATTCTGCGGGTGCTTTACTACCGCCCAATGAAAAATCTGTTGCCCGGTACGGCGTTACGTCGCTCTGAAACCCACATGGCCCGGCAGATATTCAGCGGCCTGACGCGGATAAATGAGGAAAACGGGGAACTGGAAGCGGATATTGCCCATCACTGGCAACAGGTGTCCCCGCTGCACTGGCGCTTCTTTCTACGCCCCGGCATTCATTTCCACCATGGACGCGAGCTGGAGATGCGCGACGTTATCGATTCCTTAGAGCGCGCCCGCACGCTGCCGCTCTATTCGCATATCTCGCGGATCCACTCCCCAACGGCCTGGACGCTGGATATTGAGCTATCGCAGCCGGACAAATGGCTTCCGTGGCTTCTGGGCTACGTCCCCTCAATGATCCTGCCTGCCGAGTGGCGCTCCCTGAACAATTTTTCCAGCCAGCCGATTGGTACGGGCCCCTACTCCGTTACACGAAACAACAGTAATCAGCTGAAGATCCGCGCCTTTGATGATTACTTTGGCTACAGGGCGTTGATCGACGAAGTGAACGTCTGGGTGTTACCGGATCTCAACGAAGAGCTGAGCGCAGGCCTGACCCTGGAAGGGCCAACAGCCGGTGAAAAGGCGTTCGAAAGCCGCCTGGAGGAGGGCTGCTACTACCTGCTCTTTGATAGCCGCAGCCATCGCGGGGCAAACCACGACGTACGCAGGTGGATCAGCCATATTCTTGCCCCTGCTAACCTGATTTATCACGCAGAGGAGCAATACCAGACCTGGTGGTTTCCGGCCTATGGCCTGCTTCCGCGCTGGCACCATGCGCAGCCAGTGCGCAGTGAAAAACCTGCCGGACTGGAGACCATCACCCTCAGCTACTATCGCGATCACATTGAGCACAGGTTTATCGCAAGGATCATGAGCACGCTGCTGGCAGCCGAAGGCGTGACTCTGGCGATACAGGAAGTCGATTATGATGAATGGCATCGCGGAGACGTTATCAGCGATATCTGGCTCAACAGCGCAAACTTTACGCTGCCGCTTGATTTCTCGCTCTTTTCTCACCTGTACGAAGTGCCCCTGATTCAGCACTGTATCAACCGGGACTGGCAGCAGGACGCCGCACGGTGGCGGGCAGGAGAAATGGATCTGGCCGCCTGGTGTCAGGAATTACTGGCCGGGCAGACGATCGTACCGTTGATTCACCACTGGCTGCTGATCCAGGGCCAGCGCAGCATGCGCGGCCTGCGGATGAACACCCTGGGCTGGTTTGATTTTAAATCCGCCTGGTTTGCGCCGCCGGAGCCATAACGCTTTCGTAATATTCACCAAATCATTACAATAGCGCCGTTCTCAACGGGGTGCTGCATCACTGATGTGCGCTGAGATAATACCCGTCGAACCTGATCCGGATAACGCCGGCGAAGGGATTTGAGGCTGTCTCTCAAAATCCTTTGCCACTCAACCCTGAGGTGCAAAGTGTTAAAAAACGTTCTTCCTCTGCTGGCGCTGTTTGCGCTGCCTGTTTTTGCTAAGCCTGTTCTGACGGTCTACACCTACGACTCCTTCTCCGCCGACTGGGGCCCTGGCCCGGTGGTAAAAAAAGCCTTTGAAGCGGACTGCAACTGCGAGCTGAAATTCGTGGCGCTGGAAGATGGCGTCTCGCTGCTTAACCGGCTGCGCATGGAAGGCAAAAACAGCAAAGCCGACGTGGTGCTCGGGCTGGATAACAACCTGCTGGAAGCCGCCACCCAAACCAGACTGTTCGCCAAAAGCGGCGTGGCGGCAGATGCCGTTAACGTACCGGGCGGCTGGAAAAACGACACCTTCGTTCCCTTTGATTACGGTTACTTTGCGTTTGTCTACGATAAAAACAAGCTGAAGAATCCGCCCAAAAGCCTGAAAGAGCTGGTCGAAAGTGACCAGAAATGGCGCGTGATTTACGAAGATCCGCGTACCAGCACGCCGGGTCTGGGGCTGCTGCTGTGGATGCAAAAAGTTTACGGGGATAAAACGCCGGAAGCGTGGCAGAAGCTGGCCGCGAAAACCGTTACCGTCACCAAAGGCTGGAGCGAAGCCTATGGCCTGTTCCTGAAAGGCGAAAGCGACCTGGTGCTGAGCTACACTACCTCTCCGGCCTACCACATTATCGCCGAGAAGAAAGACAACTACGCCGCCGCGAACTTTGCTGAAGGGCATTATTTGCAGGTGGAAGTGGCCGCCCGCACCGCCGCGAGCAAACAGCCGGAGCTTGCCGAAAAATTCCTGAAATTTATGATCTCCCCGGCATTTCAGAACGCTATTCCGACCGGCAACTGGATGTACCCGGTCACTGACGTTGCGCTGCCGGCAGGCTTTGAGCAGCTAAACAAGCCGCAAACCTCACTGGAATTTACGCCGCAGCAGGTTGCCGCCCAGCGCGCCGCATGGATTAGTGAATGGCAACGCGCCGTCAGCCGCTGATCCCCGGCTGGTTAGTTCCCGGGCTGCTCGCCGCCGTACTGATGGTCGTCGTCAGCCTGGGTGCATTCCTTGCGCTGTGGTTTAACGCGCCAGAGAGCGATCTGCTCGCCCTCTGGCACGACAGCTATCTCTGGCACGTCATCCGCTTCTCCTTCTGGCAGGCGTTTCTCTCCGCGCTGCTGTCGGCGATCCCGGCCATTTTCCTTGCACGCGCCCTCTATCGCAGACGTTTCCCCGGCAGGCTTGCCCTGCTGCGGCTGTGCGCGATGACGCTGATCCTGCCCGTGCTGGTGGCGGTGTTCGGCATTCTGAGCGTCTACGGTCGGCAGGGCTGGCTGGCATCCCTCTTCAACCTGCTTGGTCTGGAATGGACCTTCTCCCCTTACGGCCTGAAAGGCATTCTGCTGGCGCATATTTTTTTCAATATGCCGATGGCGACGCGCCTCTTTTTACAGGCGCTGGAAAACATTCCCGGTGAGCAGCGTCAGATTGCCGCCCAGCTTGGCATGCGCGGCTGGTCGTTCTTCCGCTTTGTCGAATGGCCGTGGCTGCGACGCCAGATTGCTCCGGTTGCCGCGCTAATCTTTATGCTCTGCTTCGCCAGCTTCGCGACCGTACTTTCTCTCGGCGGCGGGCCGCAGGCCACCACCATTGAGCTGGCGATCTATCAGGCCTTAAGTTACGACTACGATCCGGGCCGCGCCGCGCTGCTGGCGATCGTGCAGATGGTCTGCTGCCTGGCGCTGGTGTTACTCAGCCAGCGGCTAAGTAAAGCGATCCCCACAGGTAGCAATAACCTGACAGGCTGGCGCGATCCGCAGGACAGCCTGCACAGCCGCGTCGCGGATTTTATGCTAATCGCATTGGCACTCCTGCTTCTGCTGCCCCCGCTGCTGGCCGTTATTGTTGATGGCCTGAATCGCAATGTGTTGTCGGTACTGCAACAGCCTGTCCTGTGGCAAGCAACGTGGACCTCATTGCGCATCGCGCTGGCTGCCGGGCTACTGTGCGTGATCCTGACCATGATGCTGCTCTGGAGCAGCCGCGAACTGCACGCGCGTCATGCCCGTAAAGCCGGACACGCGCTGGAACTGACGGGTATGCTGATCCTGGCGATGCCGGGCATTGTGCTGGCGACCGGATTCTTTTTACTGTTTAACAGCACCATCGGCCTGCCGGAAAGCGCCGACGGCATCGTCATTTTTACCAACGCACTGATGGCCATCCCTTACGCGCTCAAGGTGCTGGAAAACCCGATGCGCGACGTCAATAGCCGCTACAGTTTGCTGTGTCAGTCGCTGGGCATGCAGGGCTGGCAGCGTCTGAAGGTGGTCGAACTGCGCGCGCTAAAGCGTCCGCTGGCCCAGGCGCTGGCGTTTGCCTGCGTGCTGTCGATTGGCGATTTTGGCGTTGTGGCCCTCTTCGGCAACGAGGATTTCCGCACGCTGCCGTTCTGGCTTTATCAGCAAATTGGCTCCTATCGTAGCCAGGACGGCGCCGTCACGGCGCTACTCCTGTTGCTGCTGTGCTTTGCGTTATTTACCGTTATCGAAAAACTTCCGGGGCGTGATGTTAAAACTGACTGATGTAACCTGGCTTTATGAGCACCTGCCAATGCGTTTTACCCTCTCCGTTCGTCAGGGAGAGCGAATCGCAGTGCTTGGCCCCAGCGGGGCCGGAAAAAGTACCCTGCTCAATCTGATTGCCGGTTTTTTACAGCCTGCCAGCGGGTCGATCGTCATTGATAATGGCGAGTATACCTACGCTCCGCCAGCTAAGCGCCCGGTGTCGATGCTGTTCCAGGAAAACAATCTGTTCAATCATCTTACGGTGTGGCAGAACATCGCGCTGGGTATGGATCCGGGGTTGAAGCTCAATGTTGCGCAGCGTCAGACGCTGGAGGCGATCGCCGAACAAATGGGCCTGGCTGCGTTTATCAACAGACTACCGGGTGAGCTTTCCGGCGGCCAGCGCCAGCGCGTGGCGCTGGCGCGCTGCCTGGTGCGCAAGCAGCCGCTGCTGCTGCTCGATGAACCCTTTTCGGCGCTCGACCCCGCTCTGCGTCAGGAAATGCTCTCGCTGGTTGAGGAGGTTTGCGAGCGCGAACAACTGACGATGCTGATGGTTTCGCATAGCATCGAAGATGCCGCACGCATCGCGCCGCGATCGGTGGTGATCGCGGAGGGACGTATTTTGTGGGATGGGGAAACAGAAGAACTTCTGAGTGGTAAGGCGGGGGCATCTTCACTTTTAGGTATTCGTGAGGTCTGATGCCCTCACCCTTGCCCTCTCCCACAGGGGAGAGGGATCACCAGTAATTTGAAAGCAAAAGCGATAACGTTGCCTTCAGAATAACTGAGGGCTTTCAGCGATGCCCTGGTCCGGCTGTAAATCGCTGAGGCGTTTCCTGTAGGCCGGGGCGAGGCGCAGGGATGCGCCGAGAGGGCGTGGCCTGCATGGATGCAGGCTCATGCCCGACCCGATAGCCTGAAGGAATAAGCCGAAGGTACCGCGAAGCGGCGATTTTCCGCCGGGAGCTCGGGTCGCCAAGGGTGGTGGCGACTGAGCCACCCTGGCACGTTCACCGGCCATGTCGTGACAGAGTAGCAAGGAACATATAGTGAACGGAATGACCACCAGAGCCGTATGTTCCCCCTCACCCCAGCCCTCTCCCTCAAGGGAGAGGGGGCCGTCTGTGCAGGCATTATTTTGTGGGGAACCCTCAGCCCACAGGGAGAGGGAAAACACCTTAACGGCTCACCACCTTTAACAGGATCTCGCCGTACACCGGCATCAGCGGGTGGCGGATCAGCGCGATCAGCGCCACCACGGCCACCCCCAACGTCAGCGGGGCCAGCCAGAGCAGGCGAGTGCGCGGAAGATAGCGCGTCAGACGATCAACACTGGCTTTCGCGCTGCGCCACAGGCGCCAGCAGAGCCAGACCGCCAGCCACAGCAGCACCGCCGTGCCCAGCAGCAGCCATTTAAACTCACCGCTTTGCATACCGTCAGGAATATCAATCGCCGCGCCCGCCAGGATACCCGGCAGGAAGTAGAACGGCGGCCAGAAGACGCAGCCGATGATATTCGGCACCACAAACTTCGCGACGGGCAGATCCAGCATCCCGGCCACCATCGGCACCAGCGGACGCGTTGGGCCAACGAAGCGCCCCACGAGGATGGTGAACATGCTGTGCTGGTGCAGCGCATGCTCGGTTTTATCCAGCAGCGCTTTGTTTTTTTTCATGAACGACCAGCGGTGCAGCGGCTTCTTAAAGCGCCAGCCCAGCCAGAAGGAGATCCAGTCCCCCAGCAAACAGCCGATAATACCGGCCATCCACGCCTGCCAGAAATTGACCTCGCCGCTGCCGATAAGCGCCCCAAGCCCCGCCATCATCACGGTGCCGGGCAGGATCAGCCCGACCAGCGCCAGCGACTCCAGAAATGCCACCAGCGCCACGGCGATGAGCGAATACATAACGGACTGGGTAATAAAATGTTCCAGCAATGCCTGCATAACTATTCCGGTCAGAAAACGAATCAGCGATTCTGCTTAGCGCCCTGCACCGCGTCAAGGCATCAATTGTCTGAATAGTTTACAAGATGCGCCTGAAGTTCACCTGAATGTTTACCGATTATTCACATCCCGCACGGAATTCGCTCGGGCTGGCACCGGTGCACTTCTTAAACACGCGAGAGAAATAGAGCTGATCTTCAAAGCCGACGTTACGCCCGACGGTGGCGATAGGCATTCGGGTGGTGCTGAGCAGCAGTTTCGCCTGGCTGATGCGCTGATCCTCGCGCCAGCTGAGTACGCTCACGCCAAGCTGCTGGCGGAACAGATGCGACAGCCGTGACGGCGACAGGCACACATGCTGGGCGACGCTGGCAATATCAAACTGGCTGTCGGCAAGGTGGTCGCTGATGTACTGGCAGGCGTCGCGGACGCGGTTGTCCAGCGGCGGATTAAGCGACTCGTTGATGGCCTCCATGCGGCGCAGCAGCACCTGTTCAAGCAGGTTGATGGCCAGCAGTTCGGCGTAGCGCCCGCCCGCCTGCCCTGCCTCAATAATCTGTGCGAACAGCTCACGGAACTGCGCCAGATGCGCCTCATCCGGGCGATATAAACCGGTATGGGCGAAAATGGCCGGCCACGAGAGCCACTCCTGCCAGTAGGCGCGCGGACGGAAATAGACCCACTGGTGATACCACTCTTTGGCATCCGGGTGGCGCCCGTAGTGATGGATCTCCCCCGGCGGGAACAGCAGCATATCACCGGGGCGGCAGATAAACTGTTGATCCCCATTTTTGACGACGCCTTCTCCGCGTACGGTCAGGTTCAGGATATATCCCTTCATGCCAAGAGGGCGATCGACGTAAAAATCGAGATATCCCTCGGCCTCAATTGGCGTCAGTCCCGCCACCAGATGGGCGTTAAATGAGTAGCCCGGCAGTAAGGGATCGTTTTGCGGTTCGGCCATAGATTCAGTTCTCCCAAGGGTCCTGAAGGAAACCAATTGTCCATATCGATAAAAGCAGTATAAAAATGGCCCGCGAAAAGATCCAAAAAGCATCACGCCTCTTTTACGTCCGCCATGTTTCAGCCTTTCCCGCTGATTTCTCCGCCAGCACGGGCGGATAAGCAGTAACAAAAGTGTCTATAAGTGCGGCAGAAATGTCCACATAGAATATTTGCACGGCGTCACACTTTGCGTGGCTACAGCAATTTAGTCCATAAGATTAGCGGATCCTGCCTGACGATTTTTGTCCCTAGTCTCTAATGTTCTTCCATACCTGTTTTTTGGATGGAGCAACACCATGGCAATTGCAATTGGCCTCGATTTTGGCAGCGACTCAGTTCGCGCGCTGGCAGTGGACTGTACGACTGGCCAGGAGATAGCAACCAGCGTTGAGTGGTATCCGCGCTGGCAAGAGGGGCGCTACTGCGATGCGCCAAACAACCAGTTCCGTCACCACCCGCGGGACTACATCGAGTCGATGGAAGCGGCGATCAAAACCGTTCTGGCGGAGTTGACCGACGCCCAGCGGGCCGATGTCGTGGGGATTGGCGTCGACAGCACCGGCTCAACGCCTGCCCCTGTCGATGCCGAAGGCCGCGTACTGGCGCTGCGACCGGAGTTTGCCGACAACCCGAACGCCATGTTTGTGCTGTGGAAAGACCATACCGCCGTGGAAGAGGCGGAAGCCATCACCCGCTTATGCCATCAGCCGGGCAAAACTGACTACTCCCGCTACATCGGCGGGATTTACTCCAGCGAGTGGTTCTGGGCCAAGATCCTGCACGTTACCCGCGCGGACGCGTCGGTCGCACAGGCAGCGGCGTCATGGATTGAGCTGTGCGACTGGGTTCCCGCCCTCCTCTCCGGCACCACGCGTCCGCAGGATATTCGCCGCGGCCGTTGCAGCGCCGGGCATAAATCGCTGTGGCATGAAAGCTGGGGTGGTCTGCCTCCGGCAGCGTTCTTCGATGAACTCGACCCGATCATCAACAAAAACCTGACATACCCGCTGTTCACCGACACCTTCACCGCCGATATCCCGGTCGGCACGCTCTGCGAAGAGTGGGCGAAACGCCTCGGTCTGCCGCAAAACGTGACCATTTCCGGCGGCGCGTTCGACTGCCATATGGGGGCCGTGGGCGCGGGTGCGCAGCCCAACACGCTGGTGAAAGTTATCGGCACCTCCACCTGTGACATTCTGACGGCAGATAAAGCCAGCGTCGGCGACCGCGCGGTGAAAGGCATCTGCGGCCAGGTTGACGGCAGCGTGGTGCCTGATTTTATCGGCCTTGAAGCGGGCCAGTCCGCCTTCGGTGATATCTATGCCTGGTTTGGCCGCGTGCTCGGCTGGCCGCTGGATCAGCTGGCTGCCGCGCATCCTGAACTGAAAACGCAGATTACGGCGAGCAAAAAACAGCTCCTGCCGCAGCTCACCGACGCCTGGGCAAAAAATCCGTCTCTCGACCACCTGCCGGTGGTGCTGGACTGGTTCAACGGCCGTCGTACGCCGTTTGCCAACCAGCGTCTGAAAGGAGTGATTACCGATCTCAACCTCGCGACCGACGCGCCCGCGCTGTTTGGCGGCCTGATCGCCGCCACCGCGTTCGGCGCGCGCGCCATCATGGAGTGCTTCATCGACCAGGGCATTGACGTGAACAACGTGATGGCGCTGGGCGGGATCGCCCGTAAAAATCCGGTGATTATGCAGGCCTGCTGCGACGTGCTGAACCGGCCGCTGCAAATTGTGGCCTCCGATCAGTGCTGTGCGCTGGGTGCCGCGATTTTCGCTGCCGTGGCCGCAGGCGTCCATGCGGATATCCCGACCGCGCAACAGCATATGGCGAGCGCCGTCGAAAATACGCTCCATCCGCAGACTCAGCAGGCACAACGCTTTGAACAGCTTTATCAGCGCTACCAGCAATGGGCAAAAAGCGCCGAACTTCACTATCTCCCTGTCGCCGCCCCGGCCAAAAGCACCGCGGACACTACGGCAACCCTGACACATTAAGGACACGATAATGACCATTTTTAATAATTATGAAGTGTGGTTTGTGATTGGCAGCCAGCATTTGTACGGACCGGAAGCGTTGCAGCAGGTGACGAAACACGCGGAGCACGTTGTGAATGCGCTGAACGCGGAAGCCAAACTGCCGTGCAAACTGGTGCTGAAGCCGCTGGGGACTACCCCGGACGAAATCACCAACATTTGCCGCGATGCCAATTACGATGACAAATGCGCTGGCCTGGTGGTGTGGCTGCACACCTTCTCACCAGCCAAAATGTGGATCAACGGCCTGGCTATCCTCAACAAACCGCTGTTGCAATTCCACACGCAGTTCAACGCCTCCCTGCCGTGGGACAGCATCGACATGGACTTCATGAACCTGAACCAGACCGCGCACGGCGGCCGCGAGTTCGGCTTCATCGGCGCGCGCATGCGTCAACAGCATGCCGTGGTGACCGGCCACTGGCAGGATGGCCAGGCACAAAAACGCATTGGCTCCTGGATGCGTCAGGCGGTATCTAAGCAGGATACCCGTCACCTGAAAGTGGTGCGTTTCGGCGACAACATGCGCGAAGTGGCGGTCACCGACGGTGATAAAGTGGCCGCGCAGATTAAATTTGGCTTTTCCGTCAACACCTGGGCGGTGGGCGACCTGGTGCAGGTGGTGAATGACATCAGCGATGGCGACGTTAACGCGCTGGTGGACGAGTACGAAAGCAGCTACCGTCTGACGCCTGCGGCACAAATCAACGGCGACAAGCGCCAGAATGTGCTGGACGCGGCGCGCATTGAGCTGGGCATGAAGCGCTTCCTGGAACAGGGCGGCTTCCACGCTTTTACCACCACCTTTGAAGATCTCCACGGCCTGAAACAGCTCCCGGGTCTGGCGGTACAACGTCTGATGCAGCAGGGCTACGGCTTTGCGGGCGAAGGCGACTGGAAAACTGCCGCTCTGCTTCGCATCATGAAGGTGATGTCAACCGGTCTACAGGGCGGCACCTCTTTTATGGAGGACTACACCTACCACTTCGAGAACGGCAACGATCTGGTGCTCGGCTCGCACATGCTGGAAGTGTGTCCATCCATCGCGGTTGAAGAGAAACCGATCCTCGACGTGCAGTACCTCGGCATTGGCGGCAAAGCGGATCCGGCCCGTCTGATCTTCAACACCCGTACCGGCCCGGCCATTAACGCCAGCCTGATCGACCTCGGCGACCGTTTCCGCCTGCTGGTGAACTGCGTCGATGCGGTGGAAACTCCGCATTCTCTGCCGAAACTGCCGGTCGCCAACGCCTTGTGGAAAGCGCAGCCTGACCTGCCAACCGCGTCGGAAGCCTGGATCCTGGCCGGCGGCGCGCACCACACCGTATTCAGCCACGCGCTTGACCTGAACGATATGCGTCAGTTTGCCGAGCTGCACGACATCGAACTGACCGTGATTGATAACGATACCCGTCTGCCAGCCTTTAAAGACGCGCTGCGCTGGAACGAAGTCTATTACGGTTCAAAACGCTAAGCCCTGAATGCCCGGTGGCACTTCGTTTACCGGGCCTACGCTCCTGTAGGCCGGATAAGCGCAGCGCCATCCGGCAGGAGACGACAATGTTAGAAGATCTCAAACGTCAGGTACTCGAAGCCAACCTGGCGCTGCCAAAACATAACCTCGTAACCCTGACCTGGGGCAACGTCAGCGCCGTTGACCGGGAAAAAGGGGTGTTCGTGATCAAGCCTTCCGGCGTGGATTACACGGTAATGACCGCAGAAGATATGGTGGTGGTCAGCATCGAAACGGGTGAAGTGGTTGAAGGCAATAAAAAGCCCTCCTCCGATACGCCAACCCATCGCCTGCTCTACCGCTCATTCCCAACCATCGGCGGGATTGTGCATACCCATTCGCGTCACGCGACCATCTGGGCGCAGGCGGGCCAGCCTATTCCGGCCACCGGCACCACCCACGCGGACTACTTCTACGGCACCATTCCCTGCACACGTCTGATGACCGATGCGGAGATCAACGGTGAGTACGAATGGGAAACAGGGAACGTGATTGTCGAAACCTTCGAAAAACAGGGAATCGACGCGGCGCAAATGCCCGGCGTGCTGGTGCACTCCCACGGCCCGTTTGCCTGGGGTAAAAACGCAGAGGACGCGGTGCACAACGCGATCGTGCTGGAGGAAGTCGCCTACATGGGGATCTTCTGCCGCCAGCTTGCGCCGCAGCTGCCGGATATGCAGCAAACCCTGCTGGATAAGCATTACCTGCGTAAGCACGGCGCGAAGGCGTATTACGGGCAATAGATTGTAGGCCGGATAAGCGCAGCGCCATCCGGCTAAACAGACACTGTATAAAACCCCAGCAAACACCCATCAACCAGGCTATAATCAGGCCTGGTTTTGTTTTATGGGATATCGGCGTGACGCAGGCGCAAGAAGGCTTTTTACTGACCAGACACTGGCGGGATACCCCTCAGGGTACTGAGGTTGAATTCTGGCTGGCAACGGACAACGGCCCGCTAAACGTTACGCTCCCGCCGCAGGAGTCCGTGGCCTTTATTCCTGAAGCTCACGTCGAGAAAGTGAAGCAACTGCTGCACGGCGAAAACAACTGGCGCCTTACGCCGCTTCAGCTGAAAGATTTCCACCGCCAGCCGGTTTACGGCCTCTATTGCCGCGCCCATCGCCAGTTAATGCGCTATGAAAAACTGCTCCGTGAAGCGGGCGTGACGCTTTACGAGGCCGACATTCGCCCGCCTGAACGCTTTCTGATGGAGCGGTTTATCACCGCCCCCGTCTGGGTAGATGGCACCGCGCAAAATGGCAGGATCGTTAACGCGCGTCTCAAGCCTAGCCCGAATTATCGCCCCCCGCTCAAGTGGGTCTCGCTGGATATCGAAACCACCCGCCACGGCGAACTGTACTGCATTGGTCTGGAAGGCTGTGGGCAGCGGGTTGTCTATATGCTCGGGCCGCCAAACGGCGATGCGTCCGCGCTGGATTTTAATCTGGAGTACGTCAACAGCCGCCCGCAGCTGCTGGAGAAGCTTAACAAGTGGTTTGCCGAGCACGATCCGGATGTTCTGATCGGCTGGAACGTAGTGCAGTTTGACCTGCGCGTGCTGCAAAAACATGCCGAGCGTTACCGTATCCCGCTGATGCTGGGGCGCGGCAACAGCGAGCTGGAGTGGCGTGAGCATGGTTTTAAGAACGGTGTTTTCTTCGCGCAGGCTAACGGTCGCCTGATTATCGACGGCATCGAGGCGCTGAAATCCGCCTTCTGGAACTTCTCTTCCTTCTCGCTGGAAGCGGTCGCCCAGGAACTGCTCGGCGAAGGTAAATCCATCGACAATCCCTGGGACCGAATGGACGAGATCGACCGGCGCTTTAATGAAGATAAACCCGCGCTCGCCACCTATAACCTGAAAGATTGCGAGCTGGTGACGCAGATCTTCCACAAAACCGAGATCATGCCCTTCCTGCTGGAGCGGGCGACGGTGAACGGCCTTGCGGTCGACAGGCACGGCGGCTCGGTAGCGGCCTTCAGCCACCTCTATTTCCCGCGGATGCACCGGGCGGGCTATGTCGCCCCTAACCTCGGCGACGTGCCGCCGCAGGCCAGCCCCGGCGGTTACGTGATGGATTCACGGCCCGGGCTGTATGACTCGGTGCTGGTGCTGGATTATAAAAGCCTGTATCCGTCCATTATCCGCACGTTTCTGATTGATCCGGTGGGGCTGGTGGAGGGGATGGCGCAGCCAGACGATGCGCACAGCACCGAAGGTTTTCTTGGAGCACGCTTCTCGCGGGAAAAACACTGCCTGCCCGAAATTGTGGGAAACATCTGGCACGGCCGCGATGAGGCCAAGCGCCACGGCAACAAGCCGCTCTCACAGGCGCTGAAAATCATTATGAACGCCTTTTACGGCGTGCTGGGTACCAGTGCCTGCCGCTTCTTTGATCCCCGTCTGGCGTCGTCCATCACCATGCGCGGGCACGAGATTATGCGCCAGACCAAAGCGCTGATTGAATCCCGGGGCTATGATGTGATTTATGGCGATACAGACTCCACCTTTGTCTGGCTGAAAGCCGCCCATTCGGAAGACGACGCCGCACAAATCGGCAAAGATCTGGTCGCCTTTGTGAACGACTGGTGGCGCGAAAGTTTGCAAAAAGAGCGGTTAACCAGCGCGTTAGAGCTGGAGTTTGAAACCCATTTTGCCCGCTTTTTAATGCCGACCATTCGCGGAACCGACCAGGGCAGCAAGAAGCGCTACGCCGGGCTGATTCAGGAAGGTGACACGCAGCGGATGGTGTTTAAAGGGCTGGAGACAGTGCGCACCGACTGGACGCCGCTGGCACAGCAGTTCCAGCAGACGCTCTACCTGCGGGTGTTCCGCAATGAGCCTTATCAGGATTATGTGCGCGACACCATCGCCAGCCTGATGGCGGGTGAACTGGATGACCAACTGGTGTATCGCAAGCGCCTGCGCCGCCCCCTGGCCGAATATCAACGTAACGTTCCTCCCCACGTACGCGCCGCGCGGCTGGCGGATGAAGAGAACGTTCGCCGGGGCCGTGCGCCGCAGTATCAGAACCGGGGAACGATCAAATACGTCTGGACCACTAACGGCCCGGAACCCGTTGATTACCAGCAGTCTCCGCTTGATTACGATCACTACCTGACCCGCCAGCTTCAGCCGGTTGCGGAGGGAATTTTACCGTTCATCAATGACGACTTTGCTACACTAGTGACAGGACAACTTGGGCTATTTTGACGCGTGACGAAACCGTTGCCATCCAGTACCATAGCGCCCTTTCCATTCCCGGACCCATTTTTCGATGACCGTCTTTTTTGACGGGGTCGAACTATTGCCTGCAATTAAAGATTAGAGCCGAACAACTATGCCTTTTACACTTGGTCAACGCTGGATCAGCGATACAGAAAGCGAACTTGGATTAGGAACCGTCGTTGCCGTCGATGCGCGCATGGTTACCCTCCTTTTCCCTGCTACCGGTGAAAACCGCCTGTACGCTCGCAATGACTCCCCTGTTACCCGCGTAATGTTCAATCCGGGCGACACCGTGACCAGCCACGAAGGCTGGCAGCTGAAGGTTGAAGACGTAAAAGAAGAGAATGGACTGCTCGCCTACATCGGTACGCGTCTTGATACCGACGAGACGAATGTTATCCTGCGTGAAGTGCTGCTCGACAGCAAACTGGTTTTCAGCAAGCCGCAGGACCGTCTGTTTGCCGGGCAAATCGACCGAATGGATCGCTTCTCTCTGCGCTACCGCGCGCGTAAGTTCCAGAGTGAACAGTACCGCATGCCGTGGAGCGGCCTGCGCGGTCAGCGTACCAGCCTTATTCCCCATCAGCTGAATATCGCCCATGACGTGGGCCGTCGCCATGCGCCTCGCGTGCTGCTGGCTGACGAAGTGGGCCTGGGTAAAACCATCGAAGCAGGCATGATCCTGCACCAGCAGCTGCTCTCTGGCGCTGCCGAGCGCGTGCTGATTGTGGTGCCGGAAACGCTGCAACATCAGTGGCTGGTCGAGATGCTGCGCCGCTTTAACCTGCGCTTCTCCCTGTTCGACGACGAGCGCTATGCTGAAGCCCAGCACGACGCGGAGAACCCGTTTGAAACCGAACAGTTGGTCATTTGTTCCCTGGACTTCGTGCGCCGCAGCAAGCAACGCCTGGAGCATCTGTGCGACGCTGAATGGGATCTGATGGTCGTCGACGAAGCACACCACCTCGTCTGGAGCGAGGACGCGCCAAGCCGCGAATACATGGCGATTGAGCAGCTTGCCGAGCGCGTACCGGGTGTTCTGCTTCTGACCGCCACCCCGGAGCAGCTGGGTCTTGAGAGCCACTTCGCCCGTCTGCGCCTGCTCGATCCGAACCGTTTCCACGATTTTGAGCAGTTTGTGGAAGAGCAGAAAAACTATCGTCCGGTGGCGGACGCCGTCGCGCTGCTGCTGGCCGGTAATCGTCTCTCTAATGATGAACTTAACACCCTCAGCGATCTTATCGGCGAGCAGGATATTGAGCCGCTGCTTCAGGCCGCGAACAGCGACAGCGATAATGCGGGATCTGCGCGTAAAGAGCTGATCGACATGCTGATGGACCGCCACGGCACCAGCCGCGTGCTGTTCCGTAACACCCGTAACGGTGTAAAAGGCTTCCCGAAACGCGAACTGCACACCATCAAACTGCCGCTGCCGACCCAGTACCAGACGGCGATCAAAGTCTCCGGCATTATGGGCACCCGTAAATCTGCGGAAGATCGCGCGCGCGACATGCTCTATCCGGAGCAGATTTATCAGGAATTTGAAGGCGACACTGGCACCTGGTGGAACTTCGATCCGCGCGTGGAGTGGTTGATGGGTTATCTGACCGCGCACCGTTCCCGGAAGGTGCTGGTGATCTGCGCCAAGGCAGCCACCGCCCTGCAACTTGAACAAGTGCTGCGCGAGCGCGAAGGTATTCGCGCCGCCGTGTTCCATGAAGGCATGTCTATTATCGAGCGCGACCGCGCTGCGGCGTGGTTTAGTGAAGAGGACAGCGGCGCGCAGGTTCTGCTGTGCTCCGAAATCGGTTCTGAAGGCCGTAACTTCCAGTTCGCCAGCAATCTGGTGATGTTCGATCTGCCGTTTAATCCGGATCTGCTTGAGCAGCGTATCGGCCGTCTGGATCGTATCGGTCAGGCGCACGATATTCAGATCCACGTTCCGTATCTGGAGAAAACCGCCCAGTCCGTTCTGGTTCGCTGGTACCACGAAGGCCTGGATGCGTTTGAACATACCTGCCCGACCGGCCGCACCATTTACGATCAGGTGCATGCAGACCTGATCGGTTACCTTGCGGCGCCGGAAAACACCGAGGGCTTTGATGAGCTGATCAAATCCTGTCGAGAGAAGCACGACGCGCTGAAAGCCCAGCTGGAGCAGGGGCGCGATCGCCTGCTGGAGATCCACTCCAACGGCGGTGAAAAAGCGCAGCAGCTGGCCGAAAGTATTGAAGAACAGGACGATGACACCAGCCTGATTAGCTTCTCCATGAACCTGTTCGACATCGTCGGCATTAACCAGGACGATCGCGGCGAGAACATGATCGTGCTGACCCCGTCCGATCATATGCTGGTGCCGGATTTCCCGGGCCTGCCGGAAGACGGCTGCACCATCACCTTTGAGCGTGATGTGGCGCTGTCCCGCGAAGACGCACAGTTCATCACCTGGGAGCACCCGCTCATCCGCAATGGCCTGGATCTGATCCTCTCAGGCGATACCGGCAGCAGCACCATCTCCCTGTTGAAGAACAAAGCCTTACCTGTGGGCACGCTGCTGGTGGAGCTGATCTACGTTGTGGAAGCGCAGGCGCCGAAACAGCTTCAGCTTAACCGCTTCCTGCCGCCAACCCCGGTGCGTCTGCTGCTGGATAAAAACGGTACGAACCTGGCCGGTCAGGTGGAGTTTGAAAGCTTCAACCGTCAGCTGAGCGCGGTGAACCGCCATACCGGCAGCAAGCTGGTGAATGCGGTGCAGCAGGACGTGCATGCCATTCTGCAACTGGGTGAAGCCCAGGCCGAAAAAGCGGCCAGAGAACTGATCGATGCGGCGCGTAGCGAAGCCGATGAGAAGCTTTCTGCCGAGCTGTCGCGCCTGGAAGCGTTGAAAGCGGTGAACCCGAACATTCGTGACGATGAGCTGGCCGCTATTGAGAGCAATCGCCAGCAGGTGCTGGAAAGCCTGAATCAGGCGGGGTGGCGTCTCGACGCCCTGCGTCTTATCGTTGTGACGCATCAGTAAGCGGAGCGCAAGATGGTAATGGAGCCCTACAATCCCCCGATGGATCCGTGGCTGGTCATTCTGTATCAGGATGAGCACATTATGGTGGTTAACAAGCCGAGCGGCTTGTTATCCGTGCCGGGGCGTCTGGAAGAGCATAAAGACAGCGTGATGACGCGTATCCAGCGTGATTATCCCCAGGCCGAGTCTGTCCATCGTCTGGATATGGCGACCAGCGGCGTGATTGTGGTGGCTCTGAATAAAGCGGCAGAACGCGAGCTGAAGCGTCAGTTCCGCGAGCGCGAGCCGAAGAAGCAGTATGTCGCGCGCGTCTGGGGTCATCCGGCGCAGGCGGAAGGGCTGGTGGATTTACCGCTGATTTGCGACTGGCCGAACCGGCCAAAGCAGAAGGTGTGTTATGAAACCGGCAAGGCCGCGCAAACCGAGTATGAAGTGCTGGAGTACGCGCCTGATAACACCGCGCGCGTCCTGCTAAAGCCGATTACCGGGCGCTCCCACCAGCTGCGTGTGCATATGCTTGCGATGGGTCACCCGATTCTGGGGGACAGATTCTATGCGCCGCCAGAAGCGCTGGCCTTAGCGCCGCGCCTGCAACTGCATGCGCAGACGCTCACCATTACCCACCCTGCTTTCGGCAACGCCATGACGTTCAAAGCCCCGGTGGACTTCTGAAAAAATGGCCCGACACTGTCGGGCCATTTTTTATTTAAAACCTTTCTGCTCTTTAATCAGCTCGTAGGCTTTCTGAATTTCCTGCGCTTTTTGCTTCGCCATCTCCATCATCTCTGGCGGCAGGCCTTTCGCCACCAGCTTATCCGGATGGTGCTCGCTCATCAGCTTACGATAGGCGCGTTTGATGGTCGTGACATCGTCAGACGGCTTCACGCCGAGGACGTTGCAGGCATCTTCAAGCGTAGGGCCACGCTGCGCCTGCTGCCAGCCGCCAGAGGAGTGCTGTTGCTGATAACCACCGCCAAACTGCGCGCCGCCCTGCATCATACGCAGGAACTGGTCGAACTGCGTGCGGGAAATGCCCAGCTCTTCGGCAATCACATATAAAACGTCCCGTTCATTCGGATGCAGAGAACCATCCGCGAAGGCGGCCTGGATTTGAATTTCCAGAAACATCCGAATTAAATCAAAACGCCCGAAACAGATGCTACGGAACTGCCGCATTTTTTCACGCAGCGGGTAGTTATCTGATTTACCAATCCGGAACGCATTCTGCGCTGCGATGCGGGATTCGCCGTGCAGATTCATGCGATCCATAAAGACGCTGGCCACCTGAATATCGGCCTCCGTTACGCGCCCTTTTGATTTGGTTAAGTGCCCCATCACCTCGAAGGTGGTGGAGAAAAAGAGTGACTGGCGCTCGCGCTGGTTGGCAAACCAGGCCATTTTGCGGCTGCGTGCTTTATCAAACATATGGCCGATAATGAGGCCAAGAACGACACCCCAGAATCCGGCACCCATAATAATTGCGAACGCAACGCCGATTATTTTACCCCAATACTGCATATACTCCCCGAATGGTCATGTTCCTGGCCGACGCAACGCCATCATTACAGTGGTCGCGCCACGGTCAATTGAGGGACATCGCCTATAATTTGCATTATCATACTCGTCATTCGATAGCGAGCCTAACACTCTGGCGCGCAAACGGGCAGGATTAACGCTGGTACTGCGCTGATGAGTAAGATAGTCTCTGAGCGTTTGTAAGCCGTAGCCACTGATGACGGAACAATAAAATACAACGTATGAAAAAACGTATCCCCACCCTTCTGGCCACAATGATTGGCACCGCCCTGTATAGCCAACAGGGGCTCGCAGCCGATCTCGCCTCGCAGTGTATGCTTGGCGTCCCAAGTTACAATCGCCCACTGGTGAAAGGCGATACGAATGACTTACCCGTCACCATTAATGCCGACAGCGCAAAAGGTAATTATCCTGACAATGCAACCTTTACGGGCAATGTCGATATTAACCAGGGCAACAGTCGCCTGCTTGCTGACGAAGTGCAATTGCACCAGAAGCAACCGGAAGGTGCTCAGGCGCCTGTCCGTACGGTGGATGCGCTGGGTAATGTGCACTATGACGACAATCAGGTCATCCTGAAAGGTCCGAAAGCCTGGTCGAATCTGAATACCAAAGACACCAACGTCTGGGAAGGTGATTACCAGATGGTCGGTCGTCAGGGGCGCGGTACCGCGGACCTGATGAAGCAGCGCGGCGAAAACCGCTACACCATTCTCGAAAACGGCACGTTTACCTCCTGTTTGCCAGGGTCAAATACCTGGAGCGTTGTGGGCAGTGAAGTGATCCACGACCGTGAAGAACAGGTTGCAGAGATCTGGAACGCTCGTTTTAAACTCGGCCCGGTGCCCATTTTCTATAGTCCTTACCTGCAACTGCCCGTGGGTGACAAACGTCGTTCAGGTTTCCTGATCCCGAACGCCAAGTACAGCACATCGAACTACTTTGAGTTCTACCTGCCGTACTACTGGAACATTGCGCCTAACATGGACGCCACGATCACGCCGCACTATATCCATAAGCGCGGCAACATCATGTGGGAGAACGAATTCCGCTATCTGACCAAGGCGGGCGCGGGTCTGATGGAATTTGATTATCTGCCATCAGATAAGGTCTTCCAGGACGAGCATCCGAGCGAAGGTGATAAGCACCGCTGGATGTACTACTGGAAGCACGCCGGGGTATTGGATCAGGTGTGGCGCTTCAACATCGACTACACCAAAGTCAGCGATCCGTATTACTTCAACGACTTTGATTCTAAATACGGCTCCAGTACCGACGGTTACGCCACGCAGAAATTCAGCGTGGGCTACGCCATTGAGAACTTTGACGCGACGGTGTCGACCAAACAGTTCCAGGTGTTTGATACGCAATCGCGTAGTACCTATGGTGCCGAGCCGCAGCTGGACGTGAACTGGTATCAGAACGATGTGGGTCCTTTCGACACGCGCGTTTACGCTCAGGCGGTCCATTTCGTCAACACCAACTCGGATATGCCGGAATCAACGCGTCTGCATATCGAGCCGACGATCAACCTGCCGTGGTCAAACGACTGGGCGAGTCTGAATACCGAAGCCAAAGTGATGGCCACCCACTACCAACAGAAGAATCTGGACTGGTATAACAAACGTTATGGCACCGATCTTGAAGAATCGGTAAACCGTACGCTTCCGCAATTCAAAATGGACGGGAAGCTGATTTTCGAACGTGATATGGCTCTTCTCGCGGATGGATACACCCAGACGCTTGAGCCACGTATGCAGTATCTTTATGTGCCTTATCGCGATCAGAGCAAAATTCAAAACTATGACTCGTCCTTCCTGCAATCAGACTACAGCGGCCTGTTCCGTGACCGTACCTACGGCGGCCTTGACCGTATTGCGTCTGCTAACCAGTTAACGACCGGCGTCACAACGCGCGTATATGATGATGCTGCCGTTGAACGTTTTAACGTTTCTGTTGGTCAAATCTACTATTTCACCGAGTCTCGCACCGGTGATGACGACATTAACTGGGAGAAAGACAACAAAACGGGCTCACTGGTATGGGCAGGCGACACCTACTGGCGCATGACGGATCGTTGGGGTCTGCGCGGTGGTGTTCAATACGATACACGACTGGACAATATCGCGACGGGCAGCGCTGCCATCGAATATCGTCGTGATGAAGACCGCATGTTGCAGTTAACGTACCGTTACGCCAGCCCGGAGTATATCCAGGCGACACTGCCAAACTATGCGAATACAGACCAATACAAAGACGGTATTTCACAGGTGGGTACCGCCGCGAGCTGGCCGATTGCCGATCGTTGGTCAGTCGTCGGGGCCTACTACTATGACACGAATGCACAAAAACCTGCTGACCAGATGCTGGGTCTGCAATATAACTCCTGCTGTTACGCAATACGTGTCGGTTACGAACGCAAACTTAACGGTTGGGATACGCAAAACAGTCAGGGTAAATACGATAACGTGATTGGCTTTAATATCGAGTTGCGCGGCCTGAGTTCTAACTACGGTCTGGGCACGCAGCAGATGCTGCGCTCGAACATTCTGCCGTATCGTAGTTCATTGTAATATGCTTGATTTACAACGTAATCCGCTTTGCGGTTAATTGAAATGGAAAAAGTATGAAGAACTGGAAAACGCTGCTACTCGGTGTCGCTATGGTTGCGAATACCAGCTTCGCGGCCCCACAGGTTGTCGATAAAGTCGCGGCTGTGGTTAACAACGGCGTCGTGCTTGAAAGTGACGTTGACGGTTTGATGAAATCTGTAAAGCTCAACTCGGGCCAGGCAGGTCAACAACTTCCGGATGACGCTACGCTGCGCCACCAGATCCTGGAACGTTTGATCATGGATCAGATTGTCCTGCAAATGGGCCAGAAAATGGGTGTGAAGATCTCTGACGAGCAGCTCGATCAGGCGATCGCCAACATTGCAAAGCAGAACAACATTACCCCGGACCAGATGCGTAGCCGCCTCGCCTATGACGGCATCAGCTACGCCACCTACCGCAATCAGATCCGTAAAGAGATGCTGATTTCAGAAGTGCGTAATAATGAAGTCCGTCGCCGCGTCACCATCCTGCCGCAGGAAGTGGATGCCCTGGCAAAACAGGTGGGGAATCAGAATGATGCCAGTACAGAGCTTAACCTGAGCCACATCCTGATCCCACTGCCGGAAAACCCAACCTCCGATCAGGCGGCAGAGGCGGAAAGCCAGGCGCGCGCTATCGTTGAGCAGGCGCGTAATGGCGATGACTTCGGCAAGCTGGCGATCACCTATTCCGCTGACCAGCAGGCGCTGAAAGGCGGCCAGATGGGCTGGGGGCGTATTCAGGAGCTGCCATCCCTGTTTGCCCAGGCGCTGAGCACCGCGAAGAAAGGCGATATCGTCGGTCCAATCCGTTCCGGTGTGGGCTTCCACATTCTGAAAGTGAACGACCTGCGCGGCCAGAGCCAGAACATTTCGGTTACTGAAGTTCACGCGCGTCATATCCTGCTTAAGCCGTCTCCGATCATGACTGACGATCAGGCCCGTGCGAAGCTGGAACAGATCGCCGCAGACATCAAGAGCGGTAAAACCACCTTCGATAAAGCAGCAAAAGAGTTCTCTCAGGATCCTGGCTCTGCAAACCAGGGCGGTGACCTGGGTTGGGCGGCCGCTGATATTTACGATCCGGCTTTCCGCGATGCGTTAATGAAGCTGAATAAAGGCCAGATGAGCGCGCCGGTACACTCCTCCTTCGGCTGGCATCTGATCCAGCTGATGGACACGCGCAACGTGGATAAAACCGACGCGGCGCAGAAAGACCGCGCGTATCGCATGCTGTTTAACCGTAAGTTCTCTGAAGAAGCCGCAACCTGGATGCAGGAACAACGCGCCAGCGCTTACGTGAAAGTGTTGAGCAACTGATGAAACCGCATCGTGTTGTGATCACCCCCGGCGAACCCGCCGGGATTGGGCCTGACCTGGTGGTTCAGCTCGCCCAGCGCAGCTGGCCGGTAGAGTTGGTTGTCTGTGCAGATGCAACACTGTTACAAGACCGGGCAGCTTTGCTCGGTCTGCCTTTAACGCTCCTCCCTTACGTTGAAGGCCAACAGCCCGCACCGCAGCAGTCTGGTACTCTCACCCTGCTTTCTGTTCCGCTCCGTGCGCCTGTTGTCCCCGGCGAGTTACACAACGAAAACGGCCACTACGTTGTCGAGACGCTGGCGCGCGCCTGTGACGGTTGCCTTCAGGGCGAATTTGCCGCCCTGATCACCGGTCCGGTGCATAAAGGCGTGATCAATGACGCGGGCATTCCGTTTACCGGGCATACCGAATTTTTCGAAGAGCGTTCGAACAGCCCGAAAGTGGTGATGATGCTGGCAACCGAAGCAATGCGCGTTGCGCTGGTAACAACGCACCTGCCGATCAAAGCCATTCCGGATGCCATTACGCCTGAACTCCTGCGTGAGATCATTGGCATTTTGCATCACGATCTGCAAACCAAATTCGGCATTCCGCAGCCGCATGTGCTGGTTTGCGGCCTGAATCCGCACGCGGGTGAAGGCGGACATATGGGCACTGAAGAGATCGACACCATCATTCCGGCGCTTGAGGAGATGCGGGCGAAGGGGATGAACCTCAGCGGGCCTCTGCCTGCCGACACCCTTTTCCAGCCCAAATACCTGGATAAAGCCGATGCCGTACTCGCGATGTACCACGATCAGGGTCTGCCCGTGCTAAAATACCAGGGCTTTGGCCGCGGGGTGAATATCACCCTCGGTTTACCCTTTATTCGAACGTCCGTTGACCACGGTACTGCGCTGGATCTGGCAGGCCAGGGAAAAGCGGATGTCGGCAGTTTTATTACGGCGCTTAATCTCGCCATCAAAATGATTGTTAATACTCAATGACTAATCGAGTCCATCAGGGCCACTTAGCCCGTAAACGCTTCGGGCAAAACTTCCTCAACGATCAATTTGTGATCGACAGTATCGTTTCTGCCATTAATCCGCAGAAAGGTCAGGCCATGGTCGAAATCGGCCCGGGTCTTGCCGCGCTGACCGAGCCGGTAGGCGAACGCCTCGACGAACTGACCGTTATCGAACTCGACCGCGATCTGGCCGCGCGTCTGCAAACGCACCCGTTCCTCGGGCCGAAGCTGACGATTTATCAGCAGGATGCGATGACCATGAACTTTGGCGAACTGTCAGAAAAAATGGGACAGCCGCTGCGCGTGTTCGGTAACCTGCCGTACAACATCTCCACCCCGCTGATGTTCCATCTGTTTAGCTATACTGATGCCATTGCCGACATGCACTTCATGTTGCAAAAAGAGGTCGTTAACCGTCTGGTTGCAGGGCCGAACAGTAAAGCGTATGGTCGTTTAAGCGTGATGGCGCAATATTACTGCAACGTGATCCCGGTATTAGAAGTACCGCCTTCCGCATTCACGCCACCGCCAAAGGTAGATTCTGCGGTTGTGCGCCTGGTGCCACATAAAACGATGCCGTACCCGGTCAAAGACCTGCGCGTGCTGAGCCGTATCACGACAGAAGCCTTTAACCAGCGCCGTAAAACGATTCGTAACAGCCTTGGCAATCTGTTTACCGTTGACGTATTAGCTGAGTTGGGCATCGACCCGGCAATGCGTGCGGAAAATATTTCCGTAGAGCAGTACTGCAAGCTGGCTAATTACATCAGCGACAATGCGCCGCCGAAGGAGAGCTAAGCCATGATTGATTCGCCCCGCGTCTGTGTTCAGGTTCAAAGCGTCTACATTGAGTCCCAATCCACACCGGATGAAGAACGTTTTGTCTTTGCTTATACCGTAACCATTCGCAATCTGGGGCGGATGCCTGTGCAACTGCTCGGGCGCTACTGGCTTATCACCAACGGCAATGGCCGTGAAATTGAAGTCCAGGGCGAAGGTGTGGTCGGTGAACAACCCCATATCGCCCCTGGCGAAGAGTATCAGTACACCAGCGGCGCGGTAATTGAAACGCCGCTGGGTACCATGCAGGGCCATTACGAAATGGTCGATGCCGACGGTAATGCTTTCCGCATTGCTATTCCCGTATTCCGTCTCGCCGTACCTACACTTATTCATTAATCTAATGTCTACATATCTGATTGGCGACGTTCACGGTTGCTACGATGAACTGATCGCATTATTAAAACAGGTCGACTTCACCCCCGGGCAGGATACGCTCTGGCTGACGGGCGACTTAGTGGCGCGCGGTCCCGGTTCTCTGGACGTCCTCCGCTATGTCAAATCGCTGGGCGACAGCGTGCGCATGGTGCTGGGCAACCACGATCTGCATCTGCTGGCCGTATACGCCGGGATCAGCCGTAATAAGCCGAAAGATCGCATTACCCCCCTGCTGGAAGCGCCGGATGCCGATGAGTTGCTCAACTGGCTGCGTCGCCAGCCACTGCTACAGATTGACGAAGAGAAAAAACTGGTGATGGCGCATGCCGGCATCACGCCTCAGTGGGATCTTGAGACGGCAAAAACCTGCGCGCGCGACACCGAAGCGGTGCTGGCGAGCGACTCCTACCCGTTCTTCCTTGATGCGATGTACGGCGACATGCCAAATAACTGGAGTGATGATCTCAGCGGCCTGGCGCGACTGCGTTTTATCACCAATGCCTTTACGCGCATGCGCTACTGCTTCCCGAACGGACAGCTGGATATGTATTGCAAAGATACGCCGGAAAATGCGCCTGCGCCGCTTAAGCCGTGGTTTGCCATTCCGGGCCCCGTGACAAACGAATATAGCGTGGTATTTGGGCACTGGGCATCGCTGGAAGGAAAAGGCACCCCGGAAAATATCTACGCGCTGGATACCGGATGCTGCTGGGGCGGGGATTTAACCTGCTTACGCTGGGAAGATAAGACCTACTTTGTGCAGCCATCCAACCGACAGCTGGACTTAGGCGAAGGTGAGGCGGTCGCCTCCTGAAGATGTTTATCCTCTCCCTTCGAGGAGAGGATAAAACCGTTAACGACGTTCCAGAATTTCGAAGCAGTAGCTGTGCGAGTTTTGCGCATCCGCATCGTGAAACTCACTGAATACAGACTCCCACTCGTCCGGATCGTAATCCGGGAAATGGGTATCCCCTTCCACTTCCGCATCAATGTGCGTCAGATACAGTTTCTGCGCTTTTGGCAGGAACTGCTCATACACACGCCCGCCGCCGATCACCATGATCTCTTCGGCATCGCCGCAGGCGGCAATGGCTTCATCAACGGACTTAACCCACTGCACGCGATCGTCAGTGCCCGGCTGGCTACTGATCACAATATTCTTACGACCCGGCAATGGACGACCAATCGACTCCCAGGTCAGGCGGCCCATCACTACCGGCTTGTTTAACGTAGTACGTTTAAACCATGCGAGATCGGCAGGCAGGTTCCACGGCATGGCGTTTTCCATGCCGATAACGCGGTCTACCGCCAGCGCTGCAATCAGACTGATCATTGAAAATTTCCCGGATGCAAAAAATTGCCGCCACTATACGGAAAGCTTAATCTTTCGTCGACTGGCGGCAGGGTAAAGAATTAGAAATTTTTTAATATTGCTGGCAACTCCACTTCACGCAGAGGGTTTACTCTCCGGTTCATCCTCAGGATCACCGGTATGCTTGCCCTCTTCCGTTCCTTGCCAGCCGTGGCGCTGAACCAGCGACAGGTGATTACGATCCTCGTTGATGATCTCCGTCAGCATGGTGCTGGTGCGTTTAAACACCGCAGCGCGTTCGGTTGCCGTACTGCTCGCCATCGCCACCATCTCTTCCACCATCTCATGGTTAAAACGGCGGAATAAATCGGCACGCTCACGCGCTTCATACGCGCCAAGTCCCAGGCTTTCCAGCGCCATGCGGCCAGATTTGAGCGCCCCTTCGAAGGTTTCACGTTCAGGGGCTGCCACACCCGCCTGACGCAGCTGGATGTAATGATCCACATCGCGCGCACGAGAGATAATGGTCAGATGCGGAAAATGCTCTTTGACCAGCTCAACCATCTGCATACTGGTCTCTGGATCGTCGATGGCGTTAATCAGTACCTCGGCCTTCGCCGCGCCGGCGGATTCCAGCAGATCAACCCGGGTCGCATCACCGTAAAATACTTTCATATCGAATTTACGCAGCGTATCCACATGGTCAGGATCGTGATCGAGGATAACCATTTTGACTCCGCTGGAGAGCAGTAAACGGCCGGTAATCTGCCCGAAGCGACCAAATCCGGCGATGATCACCCGCGGCTGCTCCTCGTCGATCTCATCGGCTTCTCGTTCCTGTTCGCTTCCCGTTTTTTCCAGACGCGTCAGCAACACCAGCAGGATCGGCGTTGCGGCCATCGACAGCGCAACCGCCAGCGTCAGCGCTTTTGCCCATTCCGGATCGAGTACATTTGCCATCTGCGCTGCGCCAAAGACCACGAAAGCAAACTCACTCCCCTGCCCCAGCAGCACGGCAAACCAGCGGCGCTGCGGTTTTGGCACGTTTAACGGGCGGGCGATCAGCCACAGCATCGCCATTTTAATGACCAGGAAACCCACCAGCAGAATGATGATGCGCAGCGGATGGGTCACCAGCGTCCCGAAGTCGATAGACATCCCGACGCCGATGAAAAATAGCCCCAGCAGCAATCCTTTAAACGGCTCGATATCGCTTTCCAGCGCGTGACGGTATTCGGAGCTAGCCAGTAAGACCCCCGCGAGGAAGGCGCCCATTGCCATCGACAGCCCGGCCTCTTCAAGCAGCAATCCAAAACCAAACACCAGGAATAACGCAACGGCGCTGAATACTTCGCGCAGGCCAGAGCGAGCAACAAAGCGCAGCAGCGGACGCGTTACGTAGCGACCAAGCAGAACAACCAGCGCCAGCGCACCAACAACCTTCAGCGCTGATAAGGCAAATGCCCCCAGCGTCGTTGATGCGCCGCTGGTTGCCAGCAGCGGGATCATCGCCACCAGCGGGATGGCAGCAATATCCTGGAACAACAGTACGGAGAAGGTGCTGCGCCCCATTTGCGACACCGTCAGGTTACGCTCGTTCATAGCCTGCATGGCAATAGCCGTCGAGGAGAGCGCCAGCGTCATGCCGATCAACTCCGCGACTTTCCACTCCATCCCGAGCAGAATGCAGAACCCGCCCAACAGCAGACCGCAGGCCAGCATTTGCAGAGCACCTCCGCCAAACACCGAGGCGCGCAGTTTCCACAGCCGCTGCGGATCCAACTCCAGGCCAATCACGAACAGCATAAGCACCACGCCGATCTCCGCAAAATGCAGGATCGACTCGGCATCCGTCACCAGCCGAAAACCCCAGGGGCCAATTACACACCCGGCAATCAGATAGCCGAGCACCGAGCCCAGCCCCAGACGAACCGCCACGGGCACAATTAATGCCGCCGCGCCGAGGTAAATCAGCGCCTGTATCAGCGTATGGCTATCCATTGTGCGTCTCCTGCCACTCAAGTAAGCGTTGTTTGTAGTGACGAGCCTGCGCCTGCAAGGTTTCATCGTCGCAGACAAAGGTACAGTGCATCGCAAAAGGCGGAAGCCAGTTCAGACCGCAGTAAAGGGCAGTAGCCTGGAGCGGCTGCGCCAGCACGTCAAATCCAGGGAAGGCGCCAATCTCAAAATGGCTTTCCCCCCCGCCGGTGGTAACAGCCCACATCAGGCTTTTGCCATGAAGCGCGTTGCCGTTGTGTCCGTATGCCCAACCGTGGGAGAAAACTTTGTCGATCCACAATTTCAGCAGCGGAGGGGTGCTGTACCACTGCATCGGATGCTGCCAGACGATCAGATCGGCACGAGAGAGCGCCTCCTGTTCGGCGGCGACATCGATATTAAAATCAGGATAGAGTTGATAGAGGGAACGTATCTCTACGTTTTCGAGCGTCCTTGCCTGCTCAAGCATCCGCTTATTCGCATGCGAATGCTGCGGATAGGGGTGCGCATAAATTATCAGAACCATGAATATGCCTGTCTTCTGCTTTTCTTGTAGCAATGAGTGTAGACAGTTCCCCCCCCAACTGAAAGAGGCTAACGACCGCTTCAAAGCAAATCGCAAGGATTGGCAACCTTTGTCGCCATACAAACGCGACTGACGCGAAAGAAGGAGCACCACGCTAGCGACGAATTAACCCTGCAAAATGATTATGCAGACTCATATTTTTAACGAATATTTTTAGATTATCTTAAGTCATATTTTAATAAATCAACCTGTACATAACTCATTGAAAAAATAATAATTTTATGCTTTTTTGTTTTGAGCTCAACCTTAAAGATAGTCAATATACGTTTTACACACGTTATCTGATGTTCCTTCTCACTCAAATGGATGTGTACATGAGCAAAAAATTCTTCAAATTAAATAATACAACCAAAACTCTAGGGAAGATATTTCCTGCTTTGTTGATATGCACCCCCGCGGTTGCATTTTCTGCAATCATTGATCAATCAACCTCAGTCCCTCAAGATTTTTCAGCCGATGCTGAATATGTTATTAATAAAGACGTGACGATATCCTCCGCGGGTAGTGAAGCGGCGGTGTCTGTCACTGGGTTTACTACCACTACTACCACTAATTATGGCAATATTTCTGGCACGGGAAATGGCCTGGATATTAATACAGGTGAACAGCGCATTTTAATTAATAACGACATCGGTGCAACCATTTCCTCCACCACCGCGAATGCTGTTAATATTCAGTCAATGCTCGGTGATTTTAATAACAGTGGAAATATTATCGGTGCGGAAAATGGCATGTTTGTCGGCGAAAACTCTTCCGCAGTAAACATTATCAATACCAGCACCGGAATGATAAAAGGAAAAACGGGTCTAAGTACTCGGTATGGTATTGGCATTAATAACAGTGGCGCAATTATCGGTACAAATGGTGATGCTATTACGGCAACTAATGGCAACACCAAGCTTACTAACAGTGCCCTTGTGCAGGGAACCGAGAACGGTATCAATGTAAAAGATACTGCAAAATTGGATATCAAGAATAGCGGAACGATTAGTGGTAATACAGCCGCTATAATGTTTGCCAGCAATAAAAATAACACGCTGGTGCTTGATACGGGTTCCGTCCTTGTCGGTGACGTTATTTCCACCAATTCCACGGGAAACACCCTCACTCTGATCGGCACCGGTACAGAAGACAGCAATTTTGTGGGTCTGAATGAAGGGGACGGTTTTGCCAGCGTCACAATGAACGGCGAAAACTGGGCGCTGTCGGGCGATATTGACATTATTGGCTCTGGCGACTCCTTGATGATAGACAAGGGCGCGTTAACCCTGGCGGGCGAAGTATCCAACACCGGTAATACGCGGGTGGCCAAACACGCCTCGCTGCAACTGGGCGATGGCGAAAAAACTGCGATGCTCAGCGGTGGGATCACCAACAACGGTACCGTCATTTTCAATCAGGGTAGCGATTTCACTTTCGCCACCGACATGACCGGTAGCGGTAACGTCGAAAAAGTAGACTCCAACACCCTGACCCTGACGGGCAAAAATAGCTACACAGGGGATACGGTTCTGCACGGCGGCACCACGCTGGTCTCCACCGGCGCAACGCTCGGCGTCAAGGGCAGTAACGCCACTGTTACCGTTGAAAATGGCGCGACCTTTGCCACCGCAGGCGAAGTGAACAACAACATCGCGGTTCTTAGCGGCGGTACGCTGGCGGCATGGAATGCCGTCCAGGGTAACTCCACGCTCAGCGCTTCCGGCGTCGATACCATCAACGGCAACGTGACTAATGGTGGTACGCTGTTACTCAGTGCGGCTGATAATAGCGTTGGCAATAATTTTACGATTAATGGCGACTACACCGGCTCTGACGGTAGCCAGATTGTGATGAACAGCACCCTGGGTGAAGATAATTCACCAACTGACCACCTCACTATTACGGGCAGCAGCTTCGGTCAGTCCGGCGTCAGCATTACCAACATTGGCGGCGCAGGCGCGCAAACCATTAACGGTATGGAAATTGTCAGCATCGGCGGCAGTTCCGAAGCCCAACTGACGCTGGCAAAACCGGTCGTCGCAGGCGCCTGGGAATATAACCTCTACCAGCACAGTGACGGCAACTGGTATCTGGAATCAAAGGCGACGCCTTCTGATGATCCTTCTGACGACACCGATGACGGTGGCAATACCGATGATGGCGGCAACACCGATAACGGCGGCAACACCGATAACGGCGGTAACACCGATAACGGCGGTAACACCGATAACGGCGGTAACACTGACAACGGCGGCAACACCGACAACGGCGGTAACACCGACAACGGCGGTAACACCGATAACGGCGGTAACACTGACAACGGCGGCAACACCGACAACGGCGGTAACACCGACAACGGCGGTAACACTGACAACGGCGGCAACACCGACAACGGTGGTAGCACTGACAACGGCGGTAACAATGCGCCGGAAGTCATGGCGCCTGAAGTGGGTGCGTACTTAGGCAACTACCTTGCCGCACAGGGCATGTTCCTGCATAAACGTGACGATCGCGACCAGATCACCTTCCGCAATGAAGACGACCTGAACACCTGGATGTACGTTAAGGGTCGCTATCACGAGAAGGATGCGGGTGGCGATAAAGTCAGCTATGACACCACCACGACCGTACTGCAAGTCGGCAGCGATTTCATGAGCAAGCCAATGGATAACGGTATCCTGCGTGCTGGCGGGATGTTCGGTGCAGGCCAGGCGAAGACCCACTCTGATGCGAAGCACAACGTGCGTGACGCTCAGGGTAAGGTTGATGGTTTCAATGTTGGGCTTTACGCCACCTGGCAGGAAGATCAGAAATTACGTCTGGGCAGCTACGTTGATACCTGGGCCGCATACAGCTGGTACAACAACAAAGTCACCAGCAACCGCAACGACGAAGACTACGATAGCGAAGGTTTCGCCGCGTCTGTTGAAGTCGGCCACGCGTGGGTTATCCAGTCAGAAAATGAACGTACCTGGAAGATCGAGCCGCAGGCGCAGGTGATCTACAGCTATCTCGATCAGGAAAATCATACCGATCGCGACGGCGTACGCGTCACTACCCTGGACAACGACAGCGTCTTTGGTCGTCTCGGCGTTAAAGCAAGCTACTTCCAGCAGAAGGACGTCAAGGCCTGGCAGCCGTACGTCGCGGTTAACTGGTTGAAAGGTGCTGGTCAAAACGATCTGGCATTCAACGACGAGACCGTCAGCAACGATACGCCGGAAGATCGTGGTCAGTTAGAGCTGGGCGTAACCGGCAACCTGAACGAAACCACGACAATCTCCCTGCGAGCCAGCGGCGAATGGGGTGAAAACAGCTATGCCGCATACGGCGGTCATATTTTGCTAAACCATCGGTGGTAATCGATCATTCTGAAGCAAAAAAGCAGTGGCATGTGCCACTGCTTTTTTTAGTTATCCAGCTCACCCATTGATTTAACCTGGTCGCGGTTAATCTGTTCAGTTTGACCGGTTTCGGCGTTTTTGTACGATACCAGACCGGTATCGTCATCCACCTGCGGTTTCCCGTCAGTAACAATCGTTTTGCCATCGGTGGTTTTTACGGCCTGATTGGACGAACAGCCCGCCACGGTGAACATTGCGGTGGCAGCCAGAACGGAAGCGATCAGTAATTTATTTTGCATGGTGTATTCCCCTGCTCTCAGTTGAATTTTCGTTATCGACCTAACTATTTTAGGCTAACTGACTGAAAGCGGATGAAAAACCAGAAGGTTCTTAAGATGGGAAAATTGCCCGGTAACCGAACGGTACCGGGCAATGGGGGTTACTTGCTAATCTGCGCGTGCATTTCCTGCACCGAAATCACCTTCTCGGTGGCATCCGCATTCAGCGCCATCGCTGTTGCGAAACCGCCGTTCAGGGTGGTGTCGTAGTGCACTTTGTATTGCAGCGCGCTGCGGCGAATCAGCTTGGAGTCTTCAATCGCCTGGCGTCCTGCGGTGGTGTTGATGATGTAGGTATATTCGCCATTCTTGATACGATCCTGAATGTGCGGACGACCTTCATGCACTTTGTTCACCAGACGCGGGTTGATACCCGCTTCACCCAACACAATCGCCGTACCGTGAGTGGCGTCCAGCTCGAAGCCCTGTTTCAGCAGCTTGGCGGCCAGGTCAACCACGCGCTCTTTATCGCCTTCGCGAACGGAGAGCAGCGCACGGCCAGATTTTCTCATGGTGGAGCTACTGCCCAGCTGCGCTTTCGCAAACGCTTCTGCGAAGGTGCGGCCCACGCCCATTACTTCCCCGGTAGAGCGCATCTCTGGCCCTAACAGCGGGTCAACGCCCGGGAATTTGTTGAACGGCAGCACCACCTCTTTCACCGAGTAGTACGGCGGGATGATTTCTTTCGTGACGCCCTGCTGAGCCAGCGTCTGGCCAGCCATCACGCGCGCCGCCACTTTCGCCAGCGGAATACCGGTCGCTTTAGAGACAAACGGTACGGTACGCGCCGCACGCGGGTTGACTTCAATCAGATAGACTTCGTTGTCTTTTACCGCGAACTGAACGTTCATCAGGCCGCGAACCTGAAGCTCGAAGGCCAGCTTCTGCACCTGCTGGCGCATCACGTCCTGAATCTCCTGGCTCAGGGTGTACGCTGGCAGAGAACAGGCGGAGTCACCCGAGTGCACGCCCGCCTGCTCGATGTGCTCCATGATGCCGCCAATCAGCACCATTTCGCCGTCGCAGATGGCATCCACGTCGACTTCAACCGCGTCGTCGAGGAAGCGGTCGAGCAGCACTGGCGCATCGTTGGAAACGCTCACCGCCGTCTGGAAGTAGCGACGCAGGTCCGCTTCGTCGTAGACGATTTCCATCGCGCGGCCGCCCAGTACGTAGGATGGACGCACCACCAGCGGGTAGCCGATCTCTTTCGCTTTCTCAACGGCCATTTCAATCGCGGTCACGGTGGCGTTCGCCGGCTGTTTCAGCTTGAGACGGTCAACCGCCTGCTGGAAACGCTCGCGGTCTTCCGCACGGTCAATCGCATCCGGGCTGGTGCCGATAACCGGTACACCTGCTGCTTCCAGCGCGCGCGCCAGCTTCAGCGGAGTCTGGCCGCCGTACTGCACGATCACGCCTTTTGGCTTCTCGATGCGCACGATTTCCAGCACGTCCTCCAGGGTAACCGGCTCGAAGTAGAGGCGGTCAGAGGTATCGTAGTCGGTCGAGACGGTTTCCGGGTTACAGTTGACCATGATGGTCTCGTAACCGTCTTCGCGCAGCGCCAGAGAGGCGTGTACGCAGCAGTAGTCAAACTCGATGCCCTGGCCGATACGGTTTGGACCGCCGCCCAGCACCATAATCTTGTCGCGGTCGACGGACGGGTTCGCTTCGCACTCGTCTTCATAGGTGGAGTACATGTACGCGGTATCGGTCGAGAACTCTGCCGCACAGGTGTCCACGCGCTTGTAAACCGGATGCAGGTCATACTGGTCGCGCAGCTTGCGGATCTCCGCTTCGCGCACGCCCGCCAGTTTAGCCAGACGCGCATCGGCGAAGCCTTTACGCTTCAGCATACGCAGGAAGTCAGCGTCCAGGCCGTTGATGCCCAGCTCCGCCACTTTCTCTTCCAGACGCACCAGCTCTTCAATCTGCACCAGGAACCAGCGGTCAATGTTAGTCAGGTTAAATACACCGTCGACGGACAGGCCCGCGCGGAAGGCATCGGCGATGTACCAGATACGCTCTGCGCCCGCGTCTTTCAGCTCACGGCGGATTTTGGTCAGCGCTTCCGGGTCGTCCAGGCTGACTTTCGGGTCAAAGCCGGTCGCGCCCACTTCCAGGCCACGCAGCGCTTTTTGCAGGGATTCCTGCTGCGTGCGGCCAATCGCCATGACTTCACCAACAGATTTCATCTGGGTGGTCAGACGGTCGTTGGCGCCGGCGAATTTCTCGAAGTTAAAGCGAGGAATTTTAGTCACAACGTAGTCGATGGACGGCTCGAAGGACGCAGGGGTGCGGCCACCGGTGATGTCGTTCATCAGCTCGTCAAGGGTGTAACCCACCGCCAGTTTCGCCGCCACCTTCGCAATCGGGAAGCCGGTGGCTTTGGAGGCCAGCGCGGAGGAACGGGACACGCGCGGGTTCATTTCGATAACAATCAGACGGCCGGTTTTCGGGTTCACCGAGAACTGCACGTTAGAGCCGCCGGTTTCCACGCCGATTTCACGCAGTACCGCCATCGAGGCGTTACGCATGATTTGGTACTCTTTGTCGGTCAGCGTCTGAGCTGGCGCAACGGTGATAGAGTCGCCGGTGTGGATCCCCATCGCGTCAAAGTTTTCGATGGAGCAGACGATGATGCAGTTGTCGTTTTTATCACGCACCACTTCCATCTCGTACTCTTTCCAGCCAATCAGCGATTCATCAATCAGCAGCTCTTTGGTTGGGGAGAGATCCAGGCCGCGCTCACAAATCTCTTCAAACTCTTCGCGGTTGTAGGCAATGCCGCCGCCGGTGCCGCCCATGGTGAACGATGGACGGATGATGCACGGATAGCCCACTTCAGCCGCAACGGCCAGCGCTTCTTCCATATTGTGCGCGATACCGGAACGCGCGGTATCAAGGCCAATTTTTTTCATTGCCACGTCGAAGCGGCGACGGTCTTCTGCTTTATCAATCGCGTCGGCGGTCGCACCGATCATGGTCACGCCGAACTCTTCCAGCACGCCCTGACGCTCCAGCTCCAGCGCACAGTTCAGCGCCGTCTGGCCGCCCATGGTCGGCAGCACCGCGTCCGGACGCTCTTTCTCGATAATTTTGCGTACCACTTCCCAGTGAATTGGCTCGATGTAGGTCGCATCCGCCATTTCCGGGTCGGTCATGATGGTGGCCGGGTTAGAGTTCACCAGAATGACGCGGTAACCCTCTTCACGCAGGGCTTTACACGCCTGCGCGCCAGAGTAGTCAAATTCACAGGCCTGGCCGATGACAATCGGGCCAGCGCCAAGGATCAGGATGCTTTTTATGTCTGTACGTTTTGGCATGGTCTTCTCAGCTCCTGATTATTTAGCGATCTTACGGTATTGCTCAATAAGTTCGATGAAGTGATCGAACAGCGGTGCGGCATCGTGTGGGCCCGGGCTGGCTTCAGGGTGGCCCTGGAAGCTGAACGCAGGCTTATCGGTACGATGGATACCCTGCAAGGTACCATCGAACAGTGATTTGTGCGTCACGCGCAGGTTAGCCGGCATCGTCGCTTCATCCACAGCGAAGCCGTGGTTCTGCGCGGTGATCATCACCGTGTTGTTGTCGATATCTTTCACCGGGTGGTTACCACCGTGGTGGCCGAACTTCATCTTGACGGTGTTCGCTCCGCTCGCCAGCGCCAGCAGCTGATGGCCGAGACAGATGCCGAATACCGGGATATCGGTTTCAAGGAAGGACTTGATGGCGTCGATAGCGTAGTCGCACGGCGCCGGGTCGCCAGGACCGTTAGAGAGGAAGATGCCGTCCGGGTTCATCTTCAGAACATCTTCCGCAGACGTTTGTGCCGGGACGACCGTCAGGCGGCAGCCACGGTCAACCAGCATACGCAGGATGTTGCGCTTGGCGCCAAAATCGTAGGCCACCACGTGGAACGGCAGCTCGCTTTCCGGTTTCGCTTCCGGCAGGTCGCCTTCCAGCGTCCAGCTACCCTGCGTCCAGCTGTAGGCTTCCGCCGTGGTCACTTCTTTCGCCAGGTCCATACCGTTCAGACCCGGGAAGGCTTTCGCTTTTTCCAGCGCCAGCGTCGCATCGAGGTTATCCCCTGCGATGATACAACCGTTTTGTGCGCCCTTCTCGCGCAGCAGACGCGTCAGCTTACGGGTATCGATATCGGCAATCGCCACAATGTTATGGCGCTTCAGGTAAGAAGAGAGGTCTTCGGTGTTGCGGAAGTTGCTGGCAATCAGCGGCAGGTCGCGAATGACCAGGCCTTGCGCATGTACCTGAGAGGATTCTTCGTCAGCCGCATTGGTGCCGACATTGCCGATATGAGGATAAGTAAGAGTAACGATTTGGCGAGAATAGGAAGGATCAGTGAGGATTTCTTGATAACCGGTCATTGAAGTATTGAAAACGACTTCCCCAACCGCCGAACCCGTTGCCCCTATGGCCCGACCGATAAACTGGGTTCCGTCTTCCAGAACCAATAGCGCTGACTTAATCAAAACACCCTCCAGAGAATATTCACTCACTTTATTTGCATATTAATTCATAACCATATCATGGATCAATGCAAATGTGTTGCCAGCGGATTTTTGGCAAACGGCGGCATTCTGGGGATTTGCCATGTAAAAGTCAACTTAAAACGGGAGTTTTGTTTATTCTTTTGCAAGCCTGGCATCTGGAATGGGATTTAATGGGCAAAAAGATCAGGTAAATCATCCCGGAAAACGCTTGCGCGGCAGGTTTGTTAGAATTTTAGGGAGGCGGGTGACAAAAAGTGGACCAGATGGTCAAAATTTACATATATTTCACAGAAAAATGGCACATCAATAAGCTTTATACCGCCTAAGCATTATTTTTTATCTAAAACTGATAAAATAAGAGGGCAATAAATTATTGCCCCATGCAATCAAGTAATTACGACTGCAATAACCACATCACGATGGGTAATATCGCTTACAAATTATTGAGATCAAGCACATCTCGCATATCAAAAAGACCCTTTTCCTTCGCGTTAAGCCACAAAGCGGCGCGAACTGCACCATTCGCAAACGTCATGCGGCTTGACGCTTTGTGGGTAATCTCAACACGTTCGCCAATATCGGCGAACATCGCCGTATGTTCACCGACGATATCGCCTGCACGAACGGTTGCGAAACCAATTGTCCCGGGCACGCGTTCGCCGGTATGTCCTTCACGGGTATAGACCGCGCACTCTTTTAAATCCCTATCAAGTGCATGAGCAATCGCTTCGCCCATCGCCAGCGCCGTGCCTGATGGAGCATCAACTTTATAGCGGTGGTGTGCTTCAACAATCTCAATGTCGGTATAATTGCCCATCACCTTCGCTGCCTTTTCCAGCAGTTTCAGCATGACGTTAACGCCGACGCTAAAGTTCGCAGCGAAGACAATCGCAATGTCGGTGGCTGCGTCCTGAATGGCCTGTTTACCGGCATCATCGAAACCAGTGGTACCAATCACCATCCCTTTACCGTGCTGACGGCAAAACGCCAGATGAGCCAGCGTGCCTTCCGGACGGGTAAAGTCGATGAACACATCAAAGTCTTCTTTCACTGCCTCAAGGCTGCTCTGTACGGTTACGCCTGTCTTGCCCGCGCCCGCCAGTTCGCCTGCATCGGCTCCCAGCAGGGATGAACCCTCACGCTCCAGCGCCGCGCCGAGTGCCACGCCATCCATCTGTAGTGCCGCCTGAATCAGCTGGCGACCCATACGTCCACCCGCGCCCGCAATAGCAACGCGGATCTGTGCATCATGCATAGTTATTCTCTTACGTTAAAATGATGTAAACCGTTTTCAGATTAACCAGCCTTGGCAAAGCCTGCCAACTGAAAACACCGATAATTAGAATTTAACGTGAAACCGACTTAAATATCAGTAAAAGACATGATTTTGTCGTCACGATAAAGTTTGGGGCAAAAAAAAAGCCAGCACAGGAGGTGCTGGCCTTTCATCAGATAAAGAACTATTCCACTTCTCGCGCGTCAATACGCAACTCTTTCGGCACTTCAAAGACAATGTTCTCTTCGCGGCCTTCCAGCGGCACCGCTTCGCCACCGCCCAGCTCTTGCAAGCGGGCAATGACGTTCTGCACCAGAATATCCGGCGCTGAAGCGCCTGCGGTAACACCGACGCAGACCGCGTTTTTCACCCACGCTTCCTGAATGTCCGTTGCGTCGTCGATTAAAAACGCCGCTTTCCCCATACGCTGCGCCAGTTCGGCCAGACGGTTAGAGTTAGAGGAGTTTTTCGAGCCGACCACCAGCACCACGTCCGCCTGTTCAGCCAGCGCGCGCACGGCTTCCTGACGGTTGGTGGTTGCGTAGCAGATATCATCTTTGCGCGGCCCGACGATTTTCGGGAAGCGCTGGCGCAGGGCGTCAATCACGTCTGAGGTGTCGTCCACGGAAAGCGTCGTCTGGGTCATAAACGACAGTCGGGCTTCGTTTTTCACATTCAGCGTAAAGACGTCTTCCGGTGACTCAACCAGATACATGCCCCCTTCCGGGTTGCTGTACTGGCCCATGGTGCCTTCCACTTCCGGGTGACCGGCGTGACCAATCAGAATTGACTCTTCACCGCGACGGCTGGCGCGCGCCACTTCCATATGCACTTTGGTCACCAGCGGACAGGTGGCATCGAAAACGGTCAGATCGCGGTTTTTCGCCTCGTTGCGTACCGCCTGCGAGACGCCGTGCGCGGAGAAGATGAGAATTGCGCCGTCCGGCACTTCGCTGATCTGCTCGATAAAAATCGCACCGCGCTCGCGCAGGCTGTCGACCACGTAGCGGTTGTGCACCACTTCGTGACGCACGTAAATCGGCGCGCCGTAAATCTCCAGCGCGTTTTCAACAATGCTGATAGCGCGGTCTACACCGGCGCAAAAACCGCGCGGGTTAGCCAACAGGATCTGCATTTCAGGCCTCCAGTGCCGGATCGATCTCCAGCACTTCTACATCAAAATGGACAGTGCGCCCGGCAAGCGGATGGTTGAAGTCAACGGTAATCGAGTCGCCGTTGATTTCGCGGATCACGCCAGGCATTTCGCTGCCGTCCATAGCGGTAAAGAGCATAATTGCCCCGATCTCCGGTTCACCCGCGTCCATAAACTCACGACGGGAGAAGTACTGGATCAGATCCGGGCTTGGCACGCCAAACGCGGCATCCGGCTCCAGCGAAAAGGCTTTTTTCTCACCCTCTTTCAGACCGAGAAGCTGCTGCTCAAGACCTTCAGACAGGGAGGTATCGCCAAGACGAAACAGGGCTGGTTTGCCGTTGTTGCGGGTGGATTCGGCCGTAGAGCCGTCATCCAGCTTCAGCGTAAAGTGAACGAGAACCGCGCTGTTGCTCTGTACGGATTTAGACATGCAAATTGCTCGCTTGTTTTGGGTCACCTGTTGCCCGGTGGCGCTACGCTTACCGGGCCTACGGGGGCCACAAATTCTGTAGGCCGGGATCGCTACGCGTCACCCGGCTGGTTTTGTTACGCCTGCTCTTTCGCTGCCGGTTTAGGCAAGAAGCCTTCCAGCACGATTAACGCCGCACCAACGCATATTGCGCTATCGGCGAGGTTAAAGGTCGCGAAGTGCCAGTCGCCGACGTAGAAGTCGATCATATCGACCACAAAGCCGTGCCACAGGCGGTCAAACAGGTTACCCAGCGCGCCGCCAATGATCAGCGCGTAGGCGATGTTATTCAGCTTTTGCGTGGCCTTCGAGCGGTACATCAGCACCGCCAGCACGACGCAGATACCGATAGCGATACCCGCGAAGAACCAGCGCTGCCAGCCACCGCTGTCGGCAAGGAAACTAAACGCCGCACCGTAGTTGCGGGCGTAGTGCAGGTTAAGCGACGGGAACAGCGGGACCGTATCCCCCAGAGCGAAATTCTGGAGGATCAGGAACTTGCTGCCCAAATCAATAATCAGCACCACTACCACCAGCCACAGCCAGCGCAGTCCTGTTGAACAGAGAGTTTTACTCATCAGGCAAACTTACGTTTTTCGCCGTCACCGGCGACGTTGCTTACACAGCGTCCGCAGATGTCTGCGTGTTCCGCCACCTGACCGACATCGGTAGTGTAATGCCAGCAACGCGGGCATTTCTCACCGTCGGCTTTGCTCAGTGCGACCTTCAGTCCTTTGAGCAGTTCGCTCTGCTGAGCATCAGCAGACGCCTCGGCATAATCCGCAACTTTCGCACCGGAGGTCAACAGGACAAATCGTAATTCATCGCCCAGCGCGGTCAGCTTCGCGGCCAGCTCAGGCTCCGCGTACAGGGTCACCGTCGCTTCCAGAGAGCCACCGACTTTCTTGTCAGCGCGCGCCTGCTCGATAACCTTGTTGACTTCGCCACGCACTTTCAGCAGCTCGTCCCAATAGGCATCGTTCATCGCTTCGGTGCTGGAGAGATCGAACAGACCTTCATACCACTCGCCGGTGAAGACATACTTCTCACGGTCGCCCGGCAGGTAACCCCAGATTTCATCCGCGGTGAAGGACATGATCGGCGCCATCCAGCGCACCAGCGCTTCTGCGATGTGGTACAGCGCAGACTGACAGCTGCGGCGCGCCACGCTGTCCGCTTTCGCGGTGTACTGACGGTCTTTAATGATGTCGAGGTAGAACGAGCCCATCTCGATGGAGCAAAAGCGCATCAGGCGCTGCACCACTTCGTGGAAATCGTAAGACTCATACGCTTTCAGGATATCTTCCTGCGCCGCTTTCGCGCAGCCTACCGCCCAGCGATCGAGCACGACCATCTCTTCCGGCTTCACCATATCTTTTACCGGATCGAACCCGTTCAGGTTCGCCAGCAGGAAGCGCGCGGTGTTACGGATACGACGATAGCTGTCGGCAGCACGCTTCAGGATCTCGTCAGACACCGCCATTTCGCCGGTGTAGTCGGTAGAGGCTACCCACAGACGCAGGATGTCCGCGCCCAGCTTGTTCATTACGTCCTGCGGCGAAACGGTGTTACCGATGGACTTGGACATCTTACGGCCCTGACCATCCACGGTGAAGCCGTGAGTCAGTACCTGACGGTAAGGTGCTTTGCCCTTCATGGCGGTGGAGATCATCAGGGATGACATGAACCAGCCGCGGTGTTGGTCGGAGCCTTCGAGATACATGTCGGCAGCGTGACCGGCGAACTCAGGGCGCACGTCAACCACAGAGGCATGGGTTGAACCGGAGTCGAACCACACGTCCAGGGTATCCGGCACTTTCTCGTAGTTGTCCGCGTCCGCGCCCAGGATGTCGCGGGCGTCGAGATCCCACCACGCCTGAATGCCGTCAACTTCAACGCGTTTCGCCACTTCTTCCATCAGTTCCAGGGTGTTCGGATGCAGTTCCTGCGTCTCTTTGTGCACGAACAGCGACATCGGCACGCCCCAGGTGCGCTGACGGGAGATACACCAGTCAGGACGGTTAGCCACCATGGATTCGATACGCGCCTGGCCCCAGTCCGGGATCCACTGCACGCCTTTGATCTCTTTCAGAGACTGCTCGCGCAGGCCCTTCTGATCCATGCTGACGAACCACTGCGGGGTCGCACGGAAGATGATTGGCGTCTTGTGACGCCAGCAGCACGGATAGCTGTGCTGCATTTTTTCAACGTGCAGCAGCGCGCCGCTGGTGCGCAGCATGTCGACAATAATGTCGTTCGCTTTGAAGACGTTGATGCCGTCCAGCGCCGGGTAGGTGCCAGGCAGGTAAGAGCCGTCCGGCCCAACCGGGTTGGCGATTTCCAGACCGTACTTCAGGCTGATGTTGTAGTCGTCAGGGCCGTGGCCACCGGCGGTATGTACCGCACCGGTACCCGCGTCCAGCGTTACGTGGTCGCCCAGAATCGCCGGAACGTCGAAGTCCAGGAACGGGTGTTTGAAGCGCATCAGTTCCAGCGCGTCGCCTTTTACGGTGCCCAGCACGGTGTAATCGGTGATGTTCGCGCGTTTCAGTACACTTTCGACCAGGTCTTTCGCCAGGATAACCGCACGGCCATCAATCTGCACCAGCGCATACTCAAACTCGCCAGAGAGGGAGATCGCGCGGTTAGCAGGCAGCGTCCACGGGGTGGTTGTCCAGATAACCAGCGAGACTGGACCGCTTACCCCAGGCAGACCAAATTTAGCTTTGATCGCATCCTGATCGACCGCTTCGAACGCCACGTCGATAGAAGGCGAGGTTTTGTCGTAATACTCTACTTCCGCTTCTGCCAGCGCAGAACGGCAGTCCACGCACCAGTGCACCGGCTTCGCGCCTTTGTGCAGGTGGCCGTTACCGATGATTTTGCCCAGCGCACGGATGATGTTGGCTTCGGTTTTGAAATCCATGGTCAGGTACGGATGCGACCAGTCGCCCAGCACGCCCAGACGGATAAAGTCAGCGCGCTGACCGTCAACCTGGGTGGCAGCGTATTCGCGGCACTTCGCGCGGAATTCTGCGGCGGTGAACTTCTCACCCGGCTTACCGTACTCTTGCTCCACTTTCAGCTCGATTGGCAGACCATGGCAGTCCCAGCCCGGAACGTAAGGCGAGTCATATCCCGCGAGTCCTTTGGACTTCACGATAATGTCTTTCAGAATCTTGTTTACAGAGTGACCAATATGAATGCTGCCATTCGCATATGGAGGGCCATCATGCAGAATGAAGGTTTTTTTGCCTTTTTTGGCTGCACGAATGATGCCGTACAGGTCATCATCGGTCCAACGCGCCAGCATTCCCGGTTCACGCTTGGCGAGATCGCCGCGCATCGGGAACCCTGTTTCCGGCAAATTCAGGGTTGATTTATAGTCACTCATCAGATTCTCGGTTCCGTATTTATCACGTAGGCAGTTAAGCCGGTTCTAAAGCCCAAAAAACTCGCGGGCCGTTAATTCATCTCGCGCGATTTGCGCCTTAAGTTCATCCAGCGAAGCGAATCGCTGTTCATTGCGTATTTTTTTACGCAGTATCACATCTATATGGCGACCATACAGGTCCATTACAACGTCCAGCAGGTGTACTTCTAACTGTTGACGCACACCGGCAACCGTTGGACGTGTGCCAATGTTGGCGACGCCGTAGAAAGGCTTCTCGCCCAGTCCTGCCACTTCCACCGCATAGACCCCTTTAACCGGGGAGACCTGACGACGCAGCGGTATATTCGCCGTCGGGAAACCTATCGTGCGGCCCAGCGCATCGCCATGGACCACGCGACCTGAAATCGTGAACGGGTGACCCAGCAGCGTTTCTGCCGTGTCCAGTTCATCGTTCGCCAGCGCCTGACGTACCGCCGTGCTGCTGACGCGCACGCCGCCCTCGCAGAAGGTCATTGTACTGGTGACGTCAAACCCGTACTCCAGGCCAGCCTTCTGTAATAACAAGAAATCGCCCTGACGACCAGCGCCAAAGCGGAAATCATCGCCCACGGCGAGAAACTGCACGCCAAGCTGCCTGACCAACAGGTCGCTGACAAAATTTTGTGCGGTCAGCGCGGCAAAACGACGGTCGAACCGTACACACAGGACGTAGTCCACCCCTGACTCCGCCAGGTAGCGTAACTTCTCACGCAGACGCGTCAGCCGCGCGGGGGATTTCTCGCCTGCAAACAGCTCCAGCGGCTGAGGCTCGAAAATCATCACCACGACGGGCAGGCCTCGCGCCTCGCCTTCTTTACGCAATCCCTGCAACAGCGCCTGATGCCCACGATGCACGCCGTCGAAATTACCAATGGTCAGCACGCACCCGTGCGGGGCTTGACTGAGATTATGTATGCCGCGTATCAGCTTCATGACTGGCTCAAAACAGTGAAAATCGCCAAAGTATACCTTGTACAGCGGTTAAGGTTAACCGGCGATTGTTCACGCTAAACAGAAAGCCGTATGATTTCATCACGCTGACCTTTCACAGCAAAAAAATCTGCCCGCCAACTGCGATTTTTACGCCGAAAAGCTGTATTCACGAACGACAAGCTGGTAGAATCCTGCGCCATCACTACGTAACGTAGCGTCGCCACATTAACGGCGCTTATTTGCACAAATCCATTGACAAAAGAAGGTATAGAGGGCATATTCCTCGGCCTTTGAATTGTCCACATAGATCATATTTGGGAGTTGGACCTTGGCTAATATCAAATCAGCTAAGAAACGTGCCGTTCAGTCTGAAAAGGCTCGTAAGCACAATGCAAGCCGTCGCTCTATGATGCGTACTTTCATCAAGAAAGTATACGCAGCAATCGAAGCTGGCGACAAAGCTGCAGCGCAGAACGCATTTAACGAAATGCAACCAATCGTGGATCGTCAGGCTGCTAAAGGTCTGATCCACAAAAACAAAGCAGCGCGTCATAAAGCAAACCTGACCGCGCAGATCAACAAACTGGCTTAATCGCCACTTGTTGTTGCTTGTTTGAAAGAACCCGCTTAACGCGGGTTTTTTTATGCCTTCAGATTGCCGGCGGCGTAAACAGCGCCGAGTAGTCCCGGTTGCAGATTCGCTGCACCGCCGGATGCTGAATCATCCTTTCGGCGAATATGGCGTGATACTCTTCCATCACGTTATCCACCCTGCCAATCTCGGTAATCTTGTCGTCTGAATAGAGATCGTGCGCATACAGCGTCGGGGCAACGAAGATAGCGTTGTGCGCCTCGCCAAAGGCTTTCATCAGCGCCGCATCGTCGAACTCACCGAGAATTTCTACGTTTAGCCCCTGCGAGTTAAACCAGTTCAGCAGCTTACGTCCGAGCATGGACCGCCTCCCCGGAACCAGCAAGCGGCGCTCTTCCAGGCAAGCCGGAAACGGTTTTTCCGGCGGTGGATTGATGCACCAGAAACTGACACCGCATTCGCCAATTTTCACCGAGAACAAGCCTTCCTGCTGCGTGGAATCGATAGGACAATCCGAAATAATCATATCCAGCTTATGCTGGCTCAGCTGTTCCAGCAGCATCTCGTGAGTGGACTCAAAGCAGCGTAAATGTATCTGTTCATCTTCCACCACCGCCGCATCCAGCACACCGCTTACCAGCCGTTTGGACAACGCATCCGCCACGCCCACGTCAAAGAGCAGGTTCGACTCTTTGCGATAGTTAACGATATCCAGCATCTCCTGGCTCAGGGTGAACATCTTGTCCGCATAGCGGAATACCAGTTCACCCAGCTCGCTCGGCTCAATGCCACGCCCTTTCCGCTTAAAAAGCTTTCCCTGCAAGCGCTCTTCCAGGGCTTTGATTTGCCCGGTGATAGTCTGTGGCGTCAGGTAGAGCGCCTCTGCGGCACCCACGACCGAGCCCTGCTTGTAGACATGCCAGAAGTAATAGAGATGGTTATAGTTCAAATGAGACATCACGTTTTCACTCCCTGATAGTTTATCGGGAGAAGGCTTCCCTTCTCCCGGTTTCCTGTTATGTCTGGACAGCCTGTCCGGACAACTTCACCTTCAACAAGGTGTAACCCATAACCGCGGCCAGGAACGACCCGATAAGAATGCCGAGTTTCGCCCAGACGATAAGCTCAGGCGCGCTTGCGCCAAACGCCAGCGTCGAGATAAAGATCGACATGGTGAATCCAATACCGCACAGCACGCCAACGGCCATAATCTGGCTAAAGGTGGTTCCGTTTGGCAATGACGCCAGCTTCAGCTTCAGCGCCAGCCAGCAGAACAGGCTGATGCCCAGCGGCTTACCAATAAACAGACCGGCGATGATACCCAGCGGCAGCACAGAGGTGAGTCCGTCCAGGGTAACCCCGGCCAGGGAAACACCCGCGTTGGCAAACGCAAACAGCGGCAGGATCATAAAACCCACCCACGGATGAAGCACATGCTCCAGCTGTCTGGCAGGCGATTTGCCGTCCTGTTCCTTCAGCGGAATAAAGAAGCCAACGATGACGCCCGCCAGCGTGGCATGCACGCCAGACTTCAGCACCGCCGTCCACAGCACCATCCCCACCAGAATATAAATCCCCGTGCGTCGGACGTTGAAGACGTTCAGCAACGCCAGCACCGCAATAGCCACGGCCGCCACGCTCAGCGACAGAACGGACAGATCGCTGGTGTAGAACAGCGCGATAATCACGATAGCGCCCAGATCATCGATAATCGCCAGCGCCATCAGGAAAATTTTCAGTGCTACCGGGACGCGGCTACCGAGCAAGGCTAAGACCCCGAGCGCAAACGCGATATCCGTTGCGGCCGGGATCGCCCAGCCGTCACGAACAACCGGATCCTGCCACGCAAATGCGAGAAAGAGCAACGCCGGAACGATCATCCCGCCAATCGCCGCGATCACCGGAAACGCCGCACGCTGACGGCTGGCAAGCGAACCGCTCACCAGCTCACGTTTAACCTCCAGGCCCACCAGCAGGAAGAACACCGCCATCAGCGCATCGTTGATCCACAGCAGCATGTTCTTGTTAATTTCCAGCGCCCCGACCTTCAGCTCGACGGGCGTTTCCAGAAATGCGTGATAGAGATCGCGTGTCATGCCCATATTGGCGAGCAGCATGGCGGCCGCAGCAGCAATAATCAGGATGACGCCGCCGGATGCCTCACTGCTAAAGAAACGGTGTAGTAATTTCACGTTTAAACTCTCTTTTACAACAATACCTCGGTAAAACCATAATATCAGCGCAAACAGATCGGTAAAAACAGATTAATATTGGTTATAGATTCAGTTTAACCGAGGTATAACGCTATAAAGCAAAAAGCCCGGAATCGCTTCCGGGCTTTAAATGATAGTAACCAGCTGGCGGGTTAGCGGGTTAAATCGTCGAAGAATTTTTTGACGCCATCGAAGAAGCTTTTGGAGCGCGGGCTGTTTTTCTCACCTGTCGGGCCACCAAAGCTTTCCTGAAGCTCTTTCAGCAGCTGTTTCTGCTTATCGTTCAGGCCGACCGGCGTTTCCACGACCACGCGGCATAACAGGTCACCCTGCGCGCCACCGCGAACGGATTTAACGCCTTTGCCGCGCATGCGGAACAGTTTCCCGGTCTGGGTTTCGCCAGGGATTTTCAGGTTAACGCGACCGTCCAGCGTCGGCACTTCGATTTCGCCGCCCAGCGCCGCCATCGCAAAGTTGATCGGCACTTCACAGTACAGGTTGTTACCTTCACGCTCGAAGATGGCGTGCTGCTTCACCTGAACCTGAACGTACAGATCGCCTGCCGGTGCGCCGTGCTCGCCGGCTTCACCCTCACCTGCCAGACGGATGCGGTCGCCCGTATCGACGCCTGCCGGGATCTTAACGGACAGCGTTTTGGTTTTCTCCACGCGACCGTGACCATGACATTTGGTGCACGGATCTTTAATCAGCGTACCGCGACCATGACAGTGCGGACAGGCCTGCTGCACCGCGAAGAAGCCCTGGCGCATCTGCACCTGACCGGAACCGTGACAGGTTGGGCAGGTCTGTGGCTGAGTCCCCGCTTTCGCACCGCTGCCGTGGCAAACGTCACACTCTTCCAGCGTCGGAATACGGATCTCTTTGGTGACGCCGCGAACCGCTTCTTCCAGCGTCAGGTCCATGTTGTAGCGCAGGTCTGCGCCGCGCGCCGCGCGCTGACGGCCACGCCCGCCACCGAAGATATCGCCAAATACATCACCAAAGATATCGCTGAAATCAGCGCCGCCGCCGAAGCCGCCGCCACCAAATCCACCGCCGCCCATGCCGCCCTGTTCAAAGGCCGCGTGACCATATTGATCATAGGCCGCACGTTTTTGTGCATCGGTCAGGACTTCGTAGGCTTCTTTAATCTCTTTAAATTTGGCTTCAGCCTCTTTGTCACCCTGATTACGGTCAGGGTGGAATTTCATGGCCAGGCGCTTATACGCCTTTTTGATTTCACGCTCTTCCGCAGTTTTCGGAACGCCTAAAATCTCGTAATAGTCTTGCTTTGCCATTGGTTTTTTTAAGCCCCTTAACATGCGAGCACGGGCGTGGAGAATTCTCCTACGCCCGTGCCGATTACTTACCCTGCATCAGGGCGATTATTTTTTGTCTTTCACTTCTTCGAACTCAGCGTCGACAACATCGTCGTCTTTCGCGTTGTTCGCCGAAGCATCAGCGCCCGCCTGCTGCTGTGCGTGCTGCTGCTGAGCGATTTCCATCAGCTTCTGAGAAACCTGTGCCAGCTCCTGCATCTTCGCTTCGATGTCCGCTTTGTCTTCGCCTTTCAGAGACGTTTCCAGCGCGCTCAGTGCAGTTTCGATTGCAGTTTTGTCTTCCGCTGGCAGTTTATCGCCCGCTTCTTCAACCTGCTTACGGGTGCTGTGCAGCAGATGGTCACCCTGGTTACGGGTCTGAACCAGCTCTTCAAACTTACGGTCGGATTCCGCGTTAGCTTCGGCATCACGAACCATTTTTTCGATTTCCGCTTCGTTCAGGCCAGAAGATGCCTTGATGGTAATCTTCTGCTCTTTACCGCTGTTTTTGTCTTTCGCAGACACGTGCAGGATACCGTCAGCATCGATGTCGAAGGTGACTTCGATCTGTGGCATGCCGCGTGGTGCCGGGTTAATACCGTCCAGGTTGAACTGACCCAGAGATTTGTTATCCGCCGCGCGCTTACGCTCACCCTGAATCACATGGATGGTTACCGCAGACTGGTTGTCTTCAGCGGTAGAGAACACCTGGCTGTGTTTCGTCGGGATAGTGGTGTTTTTGTTGATGAGCGGGGTCATCACGCCACCCATGGTTTCGATACCCAGAGACAGCGGGGTAACGTCCAGCAGCAGTACATCTTTCACTTCACCGGTCAGTACACCACCCTGAACCGCAGCACCGATAGCAACCGCTTCGTCCGGGTTCACGTCTTTACGTGGCTCTTTACCAAAGAATTCAGCAACTTTCTTCTGAACCATTGGCATACGAGTCTGACCACCTACCAGGATAACGTCCTGAATGTCAGACACGGACAGGCCAGCGTCCTGCAATGCAACTTTCAGTGGCTCGATAGAACGGTTCACCAGGTCTTCTACCAGGCTTTCCAGTTTCGCACGGGTCACTTTGATGTTCATGTGTTTTGGACCGGTCGCGTCTGCGGTGATGTACGGCAGGTTCACGTCGGTCTGCTGAGCGGAAGACAGCTCGATCTTCGCTTTCTCAGCGGCTTCTTTCAGGCGCTGCATAGCCAGCGGGTCGTTACGCAGGTCAATGCCCTGATCTTTCTTGAACTCGTCAACGAGGTAGTTGATCAGACGGGTATCGAAGTCTTCACCACCCAGGTGGGTATCACCGTTGGTTGCCAGAACTTCGAAGGTTTTTTCGCCGTCAACATCGTCGATTTCGATAATAGAAATATCGAAGGTACCACCACCCAGGTCGTAAACCGCGATAGTACGGTTGCCAACTTCTTTATCCAGACCGTAAGCCAGTGCTGCTGCGGTTGGTTCGTTGATGATACGTTTTACTTCCAGGCCTGCGATACGGCCAGCATCTTTGGTTGCCTGACGCTGAGCATCGTTGAAGTAAGCAGGTACGGTGATAACAGCTTCAGTTACCGGTTCACCCAGGTAATCTTCCGCAGTTTTCTTCATTTTCTTCAGCACTTCAGCAGAGATCTGCGGAGGTGCAGTTTTGGTGCCTTTCACATCAAGCCATGCATCGCCGTTATCGGCTGCGATGATTTTGTAAGGCATGATGGAAACGTCACGCTGAACTTCTTCGTCCTGGAAGCGGCGGCCAATCAGGCGTTTGATCGCAAACAGGGTGTTTTGCGGGTTTGTCACTGCCTGACGTTTAGCCGGCTGACCAACCAGAGTTTCACCATCCTGGGTATAAGCAATGATAGAAGGCGTGGTGCGATCGCCCTCGGCGTTCTCCAGCACACGTGCAGTAGTGCCATCCATAATCGCTACACAAGAGTTGGTAGTACCCAGGTCGATACCAATAATTTTACCCATCTAAACGTCTCCACTAAAAATTCAGTCAACATGTGGTTGTGTACCTGTAATAAGGGCAGAACGTGCTTTTTCAACTGCCCAGATTTGATTTTTTTCAGGTCCACACACTGCGGTTGCTTACAAGATGGGGTCACAACGGCATCCATCAAGGGGGAAGGATAAAAAATTTTTTAATTTCACCCCGATGAGATCATAGACGGCGTCGATGCCGCCCATTATGATGCCGCGCCCCGTCAGGGAGAACTGGCGCGGGTTTAACCATTTCACCATATTAATGATGATTTTTTGAGGACTTATGGGCAACACTAAGTTGGCTAATCCGGCTCCGCTGGGCCTGATGGGTTTTGGCATGACCACCATTCTGCTGAACCTGCACAATATCGGGATGTTCCCGATGGACGGCATTATCCTGGCGATGGGCATTTTTTACGGCGGTATCGCACAAATCTTTGCGGGCCTGCTGGAATATAAGAAAGGCAACACCTTCGGCTTAACCGCCTTTACCTCTTACGGTTCTTTCTGGCTGACTCTGGTCGCGATTCTGCTGATGCCTAAAATGGGCCTGGCGGAGGCGGCAAACGCCCATTTCCTGGGCGTGTACCTGGGACTGTGGGGCGTGTTCACCCTGTTCATGTTCTTTGGCACCCTCAAGGCGAACCGCGCGCTGCAATTCGTCTTCCTGAGCCTGACCGTCCTGTTCGCCCTGCTGGCCATCGGTCACCTGGCGGATAACGAAGGCATCGTTCACGTTGCCGGCTGGGTCGGTCTGGTTTGCGGCGCAAGCGCAATCTACCTGGCCATGGGTGAAGTGCTGAACGAGCAGTTCGACCGCACCATTCTACCGATTGGTGAAAAACACTGATCCCTCTGTCGTGCCCGCGTCGCGGGCACGACGTCCCTCTGACTGGCGAAGCCACATCCCCAATACCAGCCCCATCAGCGATAACGCCAGCACGTACCACGCAGGTGCAAGGGGCGACAGCCCCATCAACACCGTCACCACAATCGGGGTCAGCCCGCCGAAAATGGCATACGAGACGTTATAAGAGAAAGAGATTCCGGTGAAGCGAACCTCCGGCGGAAAGGCGCGGACCATCACGTACGGTACGGCGCCAACGACGCCCACACACAGCCCGACGACACCGTACAGCAGGAACAGCTGTTCAGGATGGGTGCCCGCAAGATGATAGAATGCCCAGCTCGACGCGGCCAGCAGCAGGCTGCCGACAATAAAGGTCACGCTGGCGCCGAAACGATCCGCCGCCAGCCCGGCGGCCAGACAGCCAAAGCAGAGCATAATTGTCGCGATACTGTTCGCCTGTAACGTCACGGCAGGCGCAAAACCGTACTGTTTTTGCAGCCAGACCGGCGACATCAAAATGACCACCACGATACCCGCAGACAGCAGCCAGGTCAGAAGCATCGACACGACTACCGCTTTTTTATGCCGCACTACTACGGTTTTCACCGGCAGTTCTTGCGCCAGCGCCTTCCGCTGCTGCATTTCCAGAAATATTGGCGTCTCCTGCAACCAGCGTCGCAGGCACATTGCCACCAGCCCAAACGCCCCGCCCAGCAGGAACGGTATACGCCAGCCCCAGTCGTGAACGGCCTGTTGCGTCATGCTGGTATTGATGATGGTTGCAACTACGGAGCCAAGCAGGATCCCGATCGTCAGCCCTGCGGTCAACGTTCCGCACGCAATGCCGATGCGGCGCACCGGGACGTGCTCAGCGACAAACACCCACGCGCCAGGCACTTCCCCGCCGATGGCCGCGCCCTGGAGAATACGCATCAGCAGCAGCAATAACGGGGCGATAATGCCCATCGACTCATAGGTAGGCAAAAGGCCAATCGCCAGCGTCGGCACGGCCATAAGCAGGATGCTGAGGGTAAACATCTTCTTGCGCCCAACCAGATCGCCAAAGTGCGCCATGACAATGCCGCCCAGCGGACGCGCCAGATAGCCGGCAGCGAAAATGCCGAAAGTTTGTACCTGACGCAGCCATTCAGGAATATCCGCCGGGAAAAACAGCGCCCCCACAACGGCGGCGAAGAAGACAAAGATGATGAAATCGTAAAACTCCAGCGCGCCGCCCAGGGCAGCGAGCGTGAGGGTTTTGTAGTCCTGTCGATTCAGAGGTCGGGTATTATGTGACATAGCGAACCATTGTGCATGTGTTGTGGATTATTTTTTACAGCAATCGTAAAGAAAAAATTACTATATCGTAAATCCATTTACACGCTACTGCGGCTGGCGCTTATGTCACATTTTAATCATTTTCAGGAGATTGTTTCGCGGCGAGCGCTTTTAGGGCGAAATGCTGCTACCACGTTGCCGTCAGTTTCCACGTACGGACCGTCAAGCAGTTGTATACAATACGGTACACTTGCAAAGATACCGTGAACGATAACGCTTCCGTCCTCGGCTTTTACCCCTTCCAGCGTCTCTTTTATCGACTTCGGCTGCCCCGGCAGGTTCAGGATCAGCGCCTGTTTGCGGATCACCCCGACCTGACGGGAAAGAATGGCCGTCGGGACAAAGTGTAGACTGATCTGGCGCATCTGTTCACCGAAGCCCGGCATTTCACGATCGGCGATAGCCAGCGTCGCGTCCGGCGTTACATCGCGGCGCGCGGGGCCGGTGCCGCCCGTCGTCAGCACAAGGTGGCAGCTCATTTCATCCACCAGCTCACACAGGGTTTGCTCAATGATCGGCTGCTCGTCCGGGATCAGGCGAGTCTGGATCTCAAACGGGGTAGTGAGCGCGCTGCCCAGCCACGCTTCCAGAGCAGGGATGCCTTTATCCTGATAAACACCGCTGGAGGCGCGGTCAGAAATCGACACTAAGCCGATGCGTAAGGTATTCATATCCATTCCATTCAAAAAGTACTGATTAAAGGGAATGATACACGCAGAGAGAAAATTCAGACAGAGGCGGGGGAAAGACGCGTGACCGGGAACCCGGTCACGCAGAATGATTACAGCAGGTCGCCGATCATTTTTTCCAGTTTTTCCTGGTCGATAGCAAACTTACGGATACCGTCCGCCAGTTTATCTACGGCCATTGGATCCTGGTTGTGCTGCCACAGGAACTCGGACTCGGTGATGCGCTCAGGACGCGCTTTCACTTCGCCAGTGTAAGACAGTTTACGCTCGATAGCACCTTCGCTTTCTGCCAGCTCTTTCAGCAGCGCAGGGGCGATGGTCAGGCGGTCACAGCCAGCCAGCTCGATGATTTCGCCGACGTTACGGAAGCTTGCGCCCATAACAACGGTCTCATAGCCGTGCTGTTTGTAGTATTCGTAGATTTCAGTCACAGAAATCACGCCTGGATCTTCAGACGCCGCGTACTCTTTCTTGTCGGTGTTGGCTTTGTACCAGTCCAGAATACGGCCCACGAACGGAGAAATCAGGTATACGCCAGCTTCGGCACATGCACGCGCCTGCGCGAAGGAGAACAGCAGAGTCAGGTTACAGTTGATCCCTTCTTTTTCCAGCTGCTCAGCAGCGCGGATGCCCTGCCAGGTAGAGGCCAGTTTGATCAGGATACGGTCGTTGCTGATGCCCGCATCGTTGTACAGTTTGATCAGGCGTTTTGCTTTGGCGATAGAGGCTTCGGTGTCGTAGGACAGGCGAGCATCAACTTCGGTAGAGATACGGCCAGGAACGAGCTTCAGGATTTCCAGACCGATGTTCACTGCCAGTTTGTCAGTGGCATCCACAACCTGCTGCGCGCGGTCATTGCTCTGTGCTTTTGCCCAGGTCACCGCCTCGTCGATCAGTTTGCGATACTCAGGGATCTGCGCGGCGTTAAGGATCAGAGAAGGGTTGGTTGTGGCATCCTGCGGCTGGTACAGCTTCATTGCCGCAATATCTCCGGTGTCAGCGACGACAGTGGTGAACTGACGAAGGGAGGTCAATTTATCCGTCATGATAGTGTTTCTCTTTTAACGTGCCCTGGATAATTCACACTACCGACAGCTTGCCAGCAGCGGAAAAATGACAGGTTTACTTGTTAGGGGGATGTAACCGGTCTGCCCTGATGATAACACGAGTGAGAGGCAGCGCAACCGCAGACAGTGCGCTTAGGCAGAGTATGATAAACTCAGAATATTAACAGGCTGCTAAGTAACAGCATGCACAATCAGTGGTAGCGCTTACATATTCACTTTGGCATCAACAAGAGGGACGTTAGTGCCTGATTTCTTTTTCTTTATTAACGAAGTCCTCTGGGGTTCGATCATGATATACCTGCTTTCAGGAGCAGGTATCTGGTTTACGTGGCGCAGCGGTCTGATTCAGTTTCGCTATATCCGCAAATTTGGCAGAAGTCTGAAAAACAGCGTCACCCCACAGCCGGGCGGCCTGACCTCGTTTCAGGCGCTCTGTACTAGCCTTGCCGCGCGCGTCGGCAGCGGTAACCTGGCCGGTGTCGCGCTGGCGATCGGCGCGGGCGGTCCGGGCGCGGTATTCTGGATGTGGGTGACGGCGATTATCGGTATGGCCACCTCCTTTGCTGAATGCTCGCTTGCGCAACTCTACAAAGAAAAAGACGGCAAAGGTCAGTTTCGCGGCGGTCCCGCCTGGTATATGGCTCGCGGGTTGGGAATGCGCTGGATGGGCGTTCTGTTCTCGATCTTTTTGCTGATTGCCTATGGCCTTATTTTCAATACCGTTCAGGCAAATTCCGTCGCCCACGCGCTGCGCTTTGCCTTTAATTGTCCGGAGTGGCTGACGGGCGGCGCGCTTGCCCTTCTCACCCTGCTGACCATTGTGACCGGGCTAAAAGGGGTTGCCCGCCTGATGCAGTGGCTGGTTCCGCTGATGGCGCTGCTGTGGGTGTCCACCAGCGTGATGGTATGCGCGATACATATTGACGAGGTGCCGAACGTCATCGTCACCATTTTCCAAAGCGCGTTCGGCTGGCGCGAAGCGGCTTCAGGCGCGTTGGGTTACACCCTTAGCCAGGCTCTCACTGCGGGTTTTCAGCGAGGTATGTTCTCCAACGAAGCGGGAATGGGCTCCACGCCGAATGCCGCCGCAGCGGCCGCATCCTGGCCCCCGCATCCCGCCGCGCAGGGCATTGTACAGATGATTGGCGTCTTCACAGACACCATTGTTATCTGCTCCGCCAGCGCGATGATCATGCTGCTGGCCGGTGCCGCTGAGCAACCGTCCGGTAGTACGGCAGGCATTCATTGGGTACAACAGGCGCTGGTCTCCCTCGTCGGCGGCTGGGGCGCGGGCCTTGTCGCACTTGTCGTGGGACTTTTTGCCTTTAGTTCCATTGCGGTGAACTATATCTATGCCGAAAACAACCTTATCTTCCTGAAAGTCAATTCGCGTCTGACCCGCAACGTCCTTCGCGCGGGTGTGCTGGGAATGGTTTTCGTCGGCTCCCTGCTCAGTATGCCGTTGGTCTGGCAAATAGCGGACGTCATTATGGCGCTGATGGCCATCACTAACCTGACGGCCATTTTGCTGCTTTCACCGGTTGTGGCGCTGATCGCGCGCGATTATCTGCGTCAACGCAAGCTCGGCGTACAGCCCGTCTTTGACGCCTCACGCTATCCCGAAATCGAGTCACAAATTGCCCCTGGCACCTGGGATGATTTGCCGCGGCAATAACAGCTATCGATCAATTCAGGGCGATTTTTTGTTAAAGTCGCTCTAAATTTCCTGCAAGGACTGGATATGCTGATTCTGATTTCACCTGCCAAAACGCTCGACTACCAGAGCCCGCTCGCCACTGAGCGTTATACCCAGCCGGAATTGCTGGACTACTCGCAACAGTTGATCCACGAGGCGCGTAAGCTTTCGGCTCCGCAAATCGCTTCGCTGATGAGCATCAGCGATAAACTCGCCGACCTGAACGCCACCCGTTTTCATGAGTGGCAGCCTGACTTCACGCCCGCCAACGCCCGCCAGGCGCTGTTGGCCTTCAAAGGTGACGTCTACACTGGCCTGCAAGCAGAAACGTTTAGCGAAGCCGATTTCGATTTTGCCCAGCAGCATCTGCGCATGTTATCCGGCCTGTACGGGGTGCTGCGCCCGCTGGATCTGATGCAGCCGTATCGTCTGGAGATGGGTATCCGCCTGGAAAACGCTAAAGGTAAAGATCTGTACCAGTTCTGGGGCGATGTCATTACCGACAAGCTTAACGCGGCGCTGCAAGCCCAGGGGGACAACGTGGTGATCAACCTGGCCTCCGATGAGTACTTCAAATCGGTGAAACCGAAAAAGCTGGATGCGGACATTATCAAGCCGGTATTCCTCGACGAGAAAAACGGCAAATTTAAAGTAATCAGCTTCTACGCCAAAAAAGCGCGCGGTCTGATGAGCCGCTTCATCATTCAAAACCGCCTGACGAAGCCAGAGCAGCTCACCGGCTTTAACAGTGAAGGGTATTTCTTCGACGAGGCATCGTCAGGAAAAAACGAGCTGGTGTTTAAGCGTCACGAGCAATAAAAGACAACCCCGCCAGCTGGCGGGGTTTATGTTAATGGTGCTTCCGGTCCGGGCCCGGGCGGCGCTCGTCATGACGGTGGTGATCGTCACGATCGCGATGTTCATCGTGCGGACGCCAGTGGTTATCGCGCCAGTCATAGTGTGCTTTCCACCAGTCATGGTCGCGCCAGCGGCCGCCATCCCAGTAGTGCCCGTTATTATCCCGATCGCCAATTTGCAGTTTTACCGCGGGCACGAGGGTGATCTCAGCTGCCTGCACCGCCATGGGAGCGACCAGCATCAGTGAAAGCGCGATAAGTGCAGGTTTCAGGGTAGACATAGGTGACTCCTTATTCTTCTTGCCCAACGTGGGCCGATGTAAGGAGAGTACGTGATGGGAACGGGGGATGTTATTCTCTGCAATCCTAAACGCTAAGTGACCGCATTTATTGGGAATTTCTGCTTTTTTCCTGCTGTTTTTCTCCTTAATTTCTCCATAAAAAAGCCGGGTGGCGCTGCGCTTACCCGGCCTACGTTCTGAGCCGTTGTAGGCCCGGTAAGGCGTAGCCGCCACCGGGCAACAAACTTACGCTCGGGTCATCATCAGCTTACGCAGCGCGGCAAAGTCTGCGGGCAGCTCATGAGACAGCAGCGGCAGGTCGGCACGCTCGGCCAGCTCTTTTGGCAGCGGCAGCGTTTCCCCCAGGATCGCTTCCACGCTCTCTTTGAACTTGGCCGGATGGGCGGTGCCGAGGAACAGGCCATACTCACCCGGTTGAAGCTGATCGCGCAGGGCACGATAGGCAATCGCCGCGTGCGGCTCAGAGGTATAGCCCACCGCTTTCAGCTCGCGCATGGTGGCTTTCGTGGTTTCGTCCGTCACCGCTGCGTAACCCAGATCGCCCAGACGCCAGACCTTACGGCGGAACAGCTCTTCCACACGCGGCCAGTTGTTAGGCTGTGACACATCCATCGCATTGGAGAGCGTGGCCTGAGTCGCGTTCGGCGCCCATTTTCCGTCCTTCAGGAAACGCGGCACGGTGTCGTTGGCGTTGGTGGCGGCGATAAAGCGCTTCACCGGCAGGCCGAGTGATTTCGCCAGCAGGCCTGCCGTCAGGTCGCCGAAGTTCCCGCTTGGCACGGAAACCACCAGCTGATTGCGCGCGTCCTGCGGCAACTGCGCCACCGCTTCGAAGTAGTAGCAGATCTGCGCCAGCAGACGGCTGATGTTGATGGAGTTGGCAGAGTTCAGCCCCAGCGCCGCCTTCAGCTCTTCGTCATCGAAGGCTTGCTTCACCAGCGCCTGACAGGCATCGAAATCGCCGTCGATCGCCACGGTTTCAATGTTGCCCCCAAGGGTGCAGAACAGTTTTTCCTGAAGCGGGCTGATTTTGCCTTTCGGATAGAGGATCACCACGCGGACGTTTTTCAGGCCGTAGAACGCATGGGCCACCGCCGCACCGGTATCGCCTGAAGTCGCGGTCAGAATGGTCACCGGTTTGTCGCCGCTGATGTGGGTCAGCATCTGCGCCATAAAACGACCGCCGAAATCTTTGAACGCCAGCGTCGGGCCGTGGAACAGCTCCAGACAGCCAACGTCAGGCTCCACCTGCTTCACCGGCGCCGGGAAAGCAAACGCCGCACGCACGCGCTCTTCCAGCAGCTCCTGTGGGATTTCGTCGCCGATAAACGCAGACAGAATTTTGGTACTGCGGGTGACAAAGTCCTGCTTCAGCAGTTCATCGATTTCGGTCAGCTGAAATTCCGGCAGGTCGTGGGGGAAGAACAGCCCCTGATTTTTGCCCAGCCCCTGCGTTACCGCCTGCGCAAAGCTGACCTGCTCGTTATGATCTTTAAGGTTGTAGAGTTTCATTCGTTATCCCAGTACTCGTGCGCCAGCCGTGTCCAGACGGCAAATATGAACAAAGCCTTCCTGATTTTGCAGGTAGTGTTTAGAGAGCCAGTCCGCCACGCGCTGCGCGGTGTCTGGCTTGTCGCATAAGGCGAACAGCGTCGGGCCGGAGCCGGAGATGCCGCACGCCTGTGCGCCGATATCCATGGATGCCTGTCGCGCTTCGTTAAAGCCCGGCAGCAGCTTCGTGCGATACGGCTCGGCAATAACGTCTTTCATCAGTTTCGCCGCCAGCTGCGGCTGGCGGGTGTAGCAGGCATGAATAAAGCCCGCCAGATGACGCCCGTGGGCGATACAGTCCTGACGACGATACTGCGCCGGCAGGATCGCACGCGCTTCGGCGGTAGACACTTTAATGCCTGGATAGGCCAGCACCCACAGCCACTCATCAAACCCTGGCACCTGCTGACTGATGATGCCATTTTCTTCAATCATCAGCTGCATGCCGCCAAGGAAGCACGGCGCCACGTTATCATAATGAATGCTGCCGGAGATGCGCCCTTCCAGCTCGCCCATCAGCGCCAGCAGACGGCTGTTGTTCAGCGGCTTGCCGCAGTGCTCATTCATCGCCACCAGCGCGGCGACCACCGAGCAGGCGCTCGAGCCCAGCCCCGAACCAATCGGCATGCTCTTTTCCAGCGTCATGGCGACCGGCACGTTTTTGCCAATCTCCTGACAGAAGCGTTCCCAGCACTGATAAACGATATTCTCGCGCGGTTCAGACGGCAGCTTACTGGCGAAACGGCCGATGTTATTCAGGCTGAAGCGCTCTGCCGCCTCAACCGTAACCGTATCGCCCAGCAGCGAACCGTCCACCGGCGTTACCGCCGCGCCCAGCACGTCAAATCCGACGCTCATATTGGCGCTGGAAGCCGGGGCATATACTTTAACCATCTTAAACTCCTAACTTCCATGACAGGGTACGCAGCAGATCGGCAAACACGCCTGCCGCCGTCACATCATTCCCTGCGCCATAGCCGCGAAGCACCAGCGGCAGTGGCTGATAATAATGGCTGTAGAACGCCAGAGCGTTCTCGCCGTTTTTCACCTTGTACAGCGGATCGTTGCCATCCACTTCGGCAATCTTCACCCGGCAGACGCCGTCTTCTTCAATGTTGCCAACATAGCGCAATACCTTACCTTCATCACGGGCTTTCGCAACGCGTGCGGCAAAGGCATCGTCAAGCTGAGGTAAATTCGCCATAAAGGCGCTGACGTCACCGCTGTCATCAAATTCTGCTGGCAGCACTGGCTCAATCACGATATCCGAAAGCTCCAGCTCGCGGCCGGTCTCGCGCACCAGGATCAGCAGCTTACGCGCCACGTCCATACCGGAGAGGTCGTCCCGCGGATCCGGCTCGGTGTAACCCAGCTCGCGCGCGGCGCGGGTGGCTTCCGACAGGCTCATCCCTTCGTCCAGCTTGCCGAAGATAAACGACAGGGAGCCGGAGAGGATGCCGGAGAAACGCTGTAGTTCGTCGCCCGCGTTCAGCAGGTTTTGCAGGTTCTCGATGACCGGCAGGCCCGCGCCCACGTTGGTGTCATACAGAAACTTGCGGCGCGACTTACTCGCCGCCAGACGCAGCTGGTGATAGTAATCCATTGACGAGGTGTTGGCCTTTTTGTTCGGCGTCACCACGTGGAAACCTTCGCGCAGGAAATCCGCGTACTGATCGGCCACCGCCTGGCTGGAGGTACAGTCAACGATCACCGGGTTAAGCAGGTGATATTCTTTCACCAGGCGGATCAGGCGGCCCAGGTTAAACGGCTCTTTCGCCTCTTCCAGCTCCGCCTGCCAGTTTTCCAGGTTCAGACCGTGGACGTTAGTCAGCAACGCTTTCGAGTTCGCAATGCCGCAGACGCGCAGATCGATATGTTTCTTCTTAAGCCACTCCTGCTGACGCTTTACCTGCTCCAGCAGCGCGCCGCCGACGCCGCCGACGCCCACCAGGAACAGCTCAATCACCTGGTCGGTGTTGAACAGCATCTGATGCACCACGCGCACGCCGGTAGTGGCGTCATCGTTATCCACGACAACGGAAATGGAACGCTCGGATGAGCCCTGGGCAATCGCCACGATATTGATATTGGCCCGCGCCAGCGCGGCAAAGAATTTGGCGGAGATACCGCGCAGGGTGCGCATACCGTCGCCGACCACCGAGATAATCGCCAGACGCTCCTGAATCGAGAGCGGCTCCAGCAGCTCTTCTTTCAGCTCCAGATAGAACTCTTCTTCCAGCGCGCGACGGGCGCGCAGGCAATCGCCCTGCGGAACGCAGAAGCTGATGCTGTATTCGGAAGAAGACTGTGTGATCAGCACCACGGAGATCCCGTTGCGGGACATAGCGGCAAAGACGCGTGCCGCCATGCCGACCATGCCCTTCATCCCCGGGCCGGAGACGCTGAACATCGCCATGTTATTGAGGTTAGAAATGCCTTTCACCGGCAGGTCATCTTCATCCGCGCTGGCGCCAATCAGCGTACCCGGCGCCTGCGGATTACCGGTATTCTTAATCAGGCAAGGGATCTGGAACTGGGCAATCGGGGAGATGGTACGCGGGTGAAGAACTTTAGCGCCGAAGTAGGAAAGCTCCATCGCTTCCTGGTACGACATCGACTTCAGCAGCCTGGCGTCCGGCACCTGGCGCGGATCGCAGGTATAAACGCCGTCGACATCAGTCCAGATCTCACAGCAGTCTGCGCGTAAACAGGCGGCCAGCACGGCGGCAGAGTAATCGGATCCGTTACGCCCCAGCACCACCAGTTCGCCCTTCTCGTTACCGGCGGTAAAGCCTGCCATCAGGATCATATGGTCAGACGGGATTTTGCTCGCCGCAATACGGCGTGTCGACTCGGCAATGTCGACGGTGGATTCGAGGTAGTGGCCCACAGCCAGCAGTTTTTCAACCGGATCGATGACCGTCACGTGGTGACCGCGCGCTTCCAGCACGCCTGCCATGATGGCGATAGAGAGTTTTTCACCCCGGCAAATCAGCGCCGCGTTGATGCTGTCCGGGCACTGGCCAAGCAGGCTGATACCGTGAAGAACGTGTTTAATCTGGGCAAATTCAAGTTCAACGGTGCTTTTCAGCTGCGCCAGCGGGAAACCAGGCTGGGCGTCGGCCAGCCCCTGAAGCAGATCGGCGAAGATACGCTCGGCGTCGCTGATGTTCGGCAGTGCATCCTGACCACCGATGGTTTTTTCAATCATCGCCACCAGGTGGTTAGTGATTTTGGCCGGGGCAGAGAGCACGGTGGCAACCTGCCCCTGCCTGGCGTTGCTTTCCAGGATATCGGCAACACGCAGAAAACGTTCTGCATTTGCCACTGACGTACCGCCGAACTTCAACACTCGCATGGTTCTACCTCATTTCCTTTAGCCGAAAAAAAAGCCCGCACTGTTCAGGTGCGGGCTTTTTTCTGTTTTTCCTGTACGCGTCAGCCCGCATCGTTACCTGTGGTAATGATGATGGTTGTAGTAATGGTGGTGATGCTGATGCGTTTCATGGATGTTGTGTACTCTATCATTATTATCTGTCTGTGCTCTATTCTTTTAGGGTTAAAGGATCGAGCCCCTTAAGTCAATGAATTTTTAATTCGATCACAATTCGGGACATTCTCACGTCCCGCTGCGGGCAGATTTATTTTCATCGGAATACCCCAGTTGCAACCCCAGACATCAGCAGGATCGGCCATAATAAAAACCTATGGCACTATTTTACTCCGCTAATTTTTTTTCAATATCATGAAGCAATCGGTGCAGCATTGCCGTGTCGCGCTGTTCAAGACGCCCCAGGCGCTGCTGTAACCAGTCCACCATTTTTTGATCGTCAGCGACGCCCAACTGCGCAAGAAGCTTATCTGCACGAACACGCAGTGCCGCCAGCTGGTTTTCATCCGAAACTGTCACCGGTGGCTGAGAAATTTGTATTAAGGATGCTAATTGATAGCAATAGACCATCACCGCCTGCCCCAGATTGAGTGACGGATAATCCGCCACCATCGGCGCGCCCGTCAGCACGTCAGCCAGCGCCAGCTCTTCGTTAGTCAGCCCGGAATCTTCTCGCCCAAACACCAGCGCGGCTTTCTCCAGCCACTGGCTTTTCTCTTCCAGCATCGGCACCAGTTCAGCAGGCGTGGCGTAATAGTGAAACTTCGCCCGGCTGCGCGCGGTCGTCGCGACGGTAAATGAAATATCGTGGAGTGCGTCGGCAAGCGTAGCGTAAGTGGTTATATTATCGAGAATATCACCCGAACCGTGCGCCACCCAGCGCGCAGCAGGCTCCAGATGCGCCGTGCTGTCCACAATACGCAAATCGGTAAAACCCATAGTCTTCATGGCACGCGCCGCAGCGCCAATATTTTCAGCTCTTGCTGGTGCCACCAGCACAATCGACAGATGCATTTACGCTCTCTTTTTAATCAGTTAGCAGGTAAAAATGTGATTCAGTTCAACATATTACGCAGCACGAATTTACATTTTTGCAACACAAATCACCGAAATAGCGTTTCATAACAATTAAAAAAAGCTAAACTATTTTGTGGCTGAACAATCAGTTAGAATGTTAACAGAAGACCATTATCCTTATGTTTTGTAATGATAATGACCATATGAATACTCTTTTCTGATTGGATTCGTACCGTTTATCAATCAATGTCCGCAACTAGTTGGTTTATTGAAAAATTGTGACAAAGGCTAGCATTCAGCTACGATGATTTCATCAAACTGTTAACGTGCTACAATTGAACTTGATATATGTCAACGAAGCGTAGTTTTATTGGGTGTCCGGTGTCACTTAGCCTGTTATGTTGCTGTTAAAATGGTTAGGATGACAGCCGTTTTTGACACTGTCGGGTCCAAAGGGAAAGTACCCACGACCAAGCTAATGATGTTGTTGACGTTGATGGAAAGTGCATCAAGAACGCAATTACGTACTTTAGTCACGTTAAGCCGATCATGTTAATTTGCGACATGCATCAGGCAGGTCAGGGACTTTTGTACTTCCTGTTTCGATTTAGTTGGCAATTTAGGTAGCAAACATGCAGACCCCGCACATTCTTATCGTTGAAGACGAGTTGGTAACACGCAACACGTTAAAGAGCATTTTCGAAGCAGAAGGCTACGATGTCTTTGAAGCGACCGATGGCGCAGAGATGCATCAGATCCTTTCTGAAAATGATATCAACCTGGTGATTATGGATATCAACCTGCCGGGCAAAAACGGGCTTCTTCTGGCGCGCGAACTGCGTGAACAGGCGAACGTCGCGTTGATGTTCCTGACAGGCCGTGACAACGAGGTTGATAAAATTCTTGGTCTGGAAATCGGCGCGGATGACTACATCACCAAGCCGTTCAACCCTCGCGAGTTAACCATTCGTGCACGCAACCTGCTGTCCCGCACCATGAATCTGGGTACGGTCAGTGAAGAGCGTCGTAGCGTCGACAGCTACAAATTCAACGGCTGGGAACTTGATATCAACAGCCGTTCGCTGATTAGCCCGAACGGTGAGCAGTACAAACTGCCGCGCAGTGAATTCCGCGCGATGCTGCACTTCTGCGAGAACCCGGGCAAGATTCAGTCTCGTGCAGAACTGCTTAAGAAAATGACCGGTCGTGAGTTGAAGCCACACGATCGTACCGTTGACGTAACCATCCGTCGTATTCGTAAACATTTCGAATCTACGCCTGATACGCCGGAAATCATCGCCACGATCCATGGTGAAGGCTATCGTTTCTGCGGTGACCTCCAGGAGTAATCCTCACGTCACGCAGTAAAAAACGGCGCATTTGCGCCGTTTTTTTTATCAATGCCACGGCATAATCGGCACCGCGCTAATCGCGTTTTTCGGTGAGCCTTCCACGACTTTGTCCGAGTAGGCCAGATAAGCCAGGGTGTTACGCTTCGCATCATAAAAACGGACCACCTGTAGCTTTTTGAACACCAGCGAGGTCCGTTTCTGGAATACAACGTCGCCCTGCGCTTTGCCGTTTTTAATTTTGTCACTCAATTCCACCGGTCCAACCTGCTGGCAGGAGATGGCCGCGTCAGACGTGTCTTCAGCCAGCCCCAGGCCGCCTTTAATCCCGCCGGTCTTCGCCCGGCTGACATAGCAGGTGACGTTTTTAACGTCCGGATCGTCAAACGCCTCCACCACAATTTTGTGGTCCGGCCCAAACATTTTAAACACGGTATCCACGGAGCCAATTTGCTCCGCCTGCGCCACGCGCCCTGCCATCAGCGCCAGTGCTGCAAAGACTAAAACCTTGTATTTCATATTGTTACCATTCATAAAAAATTACGCTGAGCGATTATTCAACAGGTTAGATAAAAATGTAGCAAGATCACAGGATTAGAATATATCCGCACATAAATCACCATAAAAAGCATTTATGCGCAAAAAAAACACTGAATGCTAAAACGTCAAAAAATGCTATTATCCGCTAACCTGTAAACAGGCACCTGCGGCAGTTTTAAGGATGAGGATAGTATATGGATCAGGCTGGAATTATTCGCGACCTGCTCACCTGGCTGGAAGGTCATCTCGACCAGCCATTGTCACTGGATAATGTGGCGGCAAAAGCAGGCTATTCCAAGTGGCATCTGCAAAGGATGTTCAAGGATGTCACCGGTCATGCTATCGGTGCCTATATTCGCGCACGTCGTTTATCAAAGTCTGCTGTTGCGTTGCGCCTGACCGCGCGACCAATCCTTGATATTGCCCTGCAATATCGTTTCGATTCACAGCAAACTTTCACCCGCGCCTTTAAAAAGCAGTTCTCGTTAACGCCAGCGCTTTATCGCCGCTCGCCGGACTGGAGCTCCTTTGGTATGCGTCCGCCGCTGCGTCTGGGCGAGTTTGCGATGCCAAAATATGAAATCATCACCCTGCCAGAAACGCACCTGGTCGGCACCACACAGAGCTACTCCTGTTCCCTTGAGCAGATCTCCGAGTTCCGCCATCAGATGCGCGTTCAGTTCTGGCGCGAATTTTTAAGCCATGCTCCGGCGATCCCGCCGATTCTGTATGGTTTGAACGAAACGCATCCAAGCCAGGAAAAAGATGACGAGCAGGAGGTGTTCTATACCACGGCGCTGACGCCTGATATGGCGAACGGTTACATTCATGGCTCGAAGCCTGTCGTGCTGGAAGGCGGCGAGTATGTGATGTTCTCATACGAAGGTTTAGGAACGGGCGTTCAGGAGTTCATCCTGACCGTTTACGGGACCTGCATGCCGATGCTGAATCTGAATCGCCGTAAAGGTCAGGACATTGAGCGCTACTATCCGGCGCAAGATGCTAAACCGGAAGAAGGCCCTATCAATCTGCGTATGGAATTCCTGATTCCGGTACGTCGTTAACGCTGCAATTCGTCCAGTGCAGGGGCATCAAGATGCGAAATGTCCCCTGCCATCTCAACCACCCACCCCGATGCCAGCCAGGCACTTTCCTGATAGTCGATACGGGAAATGGAACAGTTGCGCAGACGCAAACGGCGTTCGGCGTAAGCCGGCAGTCCCAGAATGGTGCTCACCAGACAACCCAGCGCGATACCGTGGCTCACCAGCAGCGGTCGGCTACCTGCCGGGAGTTTCAGGCACTCGGCCAGCGCGGCATGCATGCGCACGCTCAGCTCCTGCATGGATTCACCCTCAGGGATGCGACCATCTTCAGTGCCGTTCACCAGCGTGCGGCGCCAGCCTTCTTCGGTTTCCGTCAGCGTATCGATAGGACGTTTTTCCAGCACGCCCATATCCAGCTCGCGCAGACGCGGTTCGAGGGTCACGTCGCAGCCACAGGCATCGGCGATGATGCGTGCCGTCTGCTGTGTGCGGCCTAAATCACTGGAGATGACGTGAGTGATGCCCAGCGTTCTGGCGCGCTCCGCCACCTGCCACGCTTGCTGCACACCTTTGTCGGTGAGAGGACTGTCTGACTGGCCTTGAATACGTCGCTCGGCGTTCCACTGCGTTTCACCGTGGCGAACAAGGTATACCTGTAACATGCTTTTTTTCCGTTATACTGCGATGAATTTTTTAAATCGAGCTTAATTATGCACCATGTTGTCTCTGCTACCACCAATCCTGCCAAAATTCAGGCAATTCTAAGGGCATTTGACGAGATCTTCGGCGCAGGATCCTGCCATATTGAGGCCATCGGCGTCGAGAGTGGCGTTCCTGAACAGCCGTTTGGCAGCGAGGAAACGCGCGCTGGCGCACGAAATCGCGTGGCAAATGCCAGAGCTGCGGCCCCGGATGCGGACTTTTGGGTGGCGATTGAAGCCGGTATCGACGAAGGCGCAACCTTTAGCTGGGTGGTGATCGAAAGCCGCGAGCAGCGCGGCGAAGCGCGTTCTGCCACGCTGCCGCTGCCGGAGGTCATACTGGAGAAAGTCCGCGCGGGTGAAGCGCTTGGGCCGGTGATGTCGCAGTACACCGGCATTGATGAGATTGGCCGTAAAGAAGGGGCGATTGGCGTCTTTACCGCAGGCGCGCTGACGCGTTCAGGCGTTTATCATCAGGCAGTGATCCTGGCGTTAAGCCCGTTCCATAACGCGATCTATCGTTAGGCGTTTTTCAACAACACCGCTTCCAGCCACTGGCGCAGCTCAACGGGCGCCGACTTCAGGCTGTTCGATCCGCGGGTAATCGTCGCAATGCCCGCGCCGAGCTCATTTTTCAGCTCGCGCTGGCTCATCTCGCCGCGCAGCAGCTCTTCAATGATCCGCACGCGCGTGCCCAGCGCCTCACGCTCGTCTGGCGTGAGCATTAGCTGCATCAGGGGTAAATGCAAATCCTGCTCATAAGACTGGCGAAGCAGCTCCACAAAACGAAGCCACTCCTGATGACGTTGTTCGGCCATTGCCGAGGAATACGGGGAATGCTGGGTCATGTTATGCTGCCTCTTGTACTCTTTAGCGAGTACAGCATAACACAACCCACGCCGATCAGTAACGTCTCTGCCACTCGGCATCGCTCATCAGGATATCTTTCTGCCCCATGAAGTAGCGATAGTAGGCGTCATAGGCCAGCACGTTCTTCACATAGCCGCGCGTTTCCGAGAACGGAATGCTCTCGACAAACGCCACGGCGTCGATACGCCCTGCGCTGTTACCAAGCCATGTCCGCACGCGGCCTGGCCCGGCGTTGTACGCCGCTGACGCGAAGATACGGTTATTACCGAACTGCTGATAGACGTACTGCAAGTAGCTGGTACCGATGTTGATGTTGGTCTCCGGATCCAGCAGCTGGGACGGGCTGCTGTAGCCTGGAATATTAAACATCTTCACCGTGTGCGTCGCGGTGCCCGGCATAATCTGCATCAGGCCGCTGGCACCCACTGGTGAACGCACTTTCGGGTTCCAGGCGCTCTCCTGACGGGCAATGGCCATCGCGTAGCTTTGCGGAATATCTTTGCCGCTGGTGTAGCGATCGAACAGATCCTTATAAGCCAGCGGGAAACGCTCTTCGAGATGATCCCACAGTTTGCCGGCGATCGTCGCCTGCACGCTCAGATCCCACCAGCGATTATCAAACGCATAGCGGGCAAGCTGCGCTTTCTCTTCAGTGGTACGGCTGGTGACCAGATTCGCCCATTCGCTGCGCGCGGTATTATCCAGATTCCAGTACATCAGCTCGCGCACGCGCGCCATTTCCGGCCCCTGCGTCAGCGCCGGGTTCGCGTTGGCTGGCGCTTTGTCGATCTTCAGGGTGTACTCCTCGCCCAGACGCTGCGCCGCCGCCATCGGGTAGAATCCGCGCTGCTGCATCAGGGAGTGGAGGATCTCTTTGGCTTCATCGTCACGACCACGTTCCAGCAGCAGGTCTGCCTGCCAGTAACGCCATTCATCTTTCTCTTTGGCATCCATCGGCAGACGCGCCAGCCAGGTATTGAGGCCACGACGATCGCCCGTTCCCAGCGCCATGCGCACGCGACGCTCCACCAGCGAGACAGAGTTTGAACGCATCACCGCATCATCACGCCAGCGCGCCTGTTCGTCGGTGACATCTGTTCCCATCAGTCGCCATGCCACGATATCGCGCAGCTCCTGAGTTTGATCGTCATTAAGCTGCTGGGCCTGCACCAGCTGCGGGATCATCAGCCTGGCGTTTTCCACATCATCACGCGCCACGCTGGCAAAGGCCACCGCCGCCATCTGGCGGGTAAAATCGGTCGCGCCGGTGGTACGCGCAAACGTCAGGACAGTGTTCGGATCGTTTGCCAGGCCGATAACGGCAGAAGCAATGGTCTGATAATCCGCCGGCATTTGCCCCGCCAGCACGGTGACCAGCCGGGTGTTTCCGGCCTTCATCGCCAGGCGAATACGCTCCAGGTAAGAGAGCGGATCCTGCTTGCCCGAGGCGCGCCAGGCGCTGAACAGCGGGTCACAGGCGTTTGGCTGGCTTTTGCCCGTCAACCACAGCTCTTTCGCACCGACCCAGGCTTCCTCCTGCTGACCGGTCGCCCATTTCGCATAATAGTAATTACACTGCGCTTCCGTCGCGCCCGGCTTGTCCGGGCTGAAGGCCAGCAGGCCGCGCCAGTCTTCGCGACGGGCCAGCTCGTTCACAAACCGGGACTTCAGGGTGCGCGCAGGCGGCAGGGTCGGGTTCGCCTGAATGAAGTTGTTCACGGTGACGGTTGGTTGATTCATCAGATCGTCAGTAATCTGGCGATACTCCAGATACGGATACAGCGGATAATCCTTCAGCGTCGGCATCAGCGCCTGCACGGTATCCATCTGCCTGTTGTCCCATGCCTGCTTAATCTGGGCATAGCGGCTACGTTGTTCGTCCAGTGAATCGGCATGCACCGCCTGGCTTACCGCCATTACGCATACGCTGGCAGCCAGCAGACGCCAGACCACCCGTTTGGCTTTTTCCACAAGCTCTTCCTCATTGTTTTTCGTCAGTTGCAGCGTCTTGCCACGTCAAAGTTACATCAACTTATGCTAACCAGGCATCCCACAACGCGCCACGTCATGGACACTTTTTTACCTTTCTTGCGCGTTTTAACACTCCCGACGTTCCTGGCTGGGATTAGGGCGTGAAAAAGGCTACACTTCGAGGCTGAAATTCATTCTCATCACGATAAAAGAGGCGAAGTCCAACGTGGCTCAATTCGTTTATACCATGCATCGTGTCGGCAAAGTTGTCCCGCCGAAACGTCATATTCTTAAAAATATCTCGCTGAGCTTCTTCCCGGGCGCAAAAATCGGTGTTCTGGGTCTCAACGGTGCCGGTAAGTCCACCCTGCTGCGCATCATGGCCGGCATCGATACAGACATCGAAGGTGAAGCCCGTCCGCAGCCTGGCATTAAGATCGGCTACCTGCCGCAGGAACCTCAGCTGAACCCGGAGCACACCGTGCGTGAATCCGTTGAAGAAGCGGTATCCGAGGTGGTTAACGCCCTGAAAGGTCTGGATGAAGTGTATGCCAAATACGCCGAGCCGGATGCGGACTTCGACAAACTGGCCGCTCAGCAGGGCAAATATGAGGAAATTATCCAGGCGCACGATGGTCACAACCTGAACGTGCAGCTGGAGCGCGCGGCTGATGCCCTGCGTCTGCCAGACTGGGATGCGAAAATCGCTAACCTGTCCGGTGGTGAACGCCGCCGCGTGGCGCTGTGCCGCCTGCTGCTGGAAAAACCAGACATGCTGCTGCTCGACGAACCGACCAACCACCTGGATGCCGAATCCGTGGCGTGGCTGGAGCGCTTCCTGCATGACTTCGAAGGCACCGTGGTAGCGATTACCCACGACCGTTACTTCCTCGACAACGTTGCGGGCTGGATCCTGGAGCTGGACCGCGGCGAAGGTATTCCGTGGGAAGGCAACTACTCCTCCTGGCTGGAGCAGAAAGACCAGCGTCTGGCGCAGGAAGCGTCTCAGGAAGCCGCCCGCCGTAAGTCTATTGAGAAAGAGCTGGAGTGGGTGCGTCAGGGCGCGAAAGGCCGTCAGTCTAAGGGCAAAGCCCGTCTGGCACGCTTCGAAGAGCTGAACAACACCGAATACCAGAAACGTAACGAAACCAACGAACTGTTTATTCCACCTGGAGCTCGTCTGGGGGATAAAGTGGTTGAAGTGACTAACCTGCGTAAGTCCTACGGCGACCGCGTGCTGATCGACGATCTGACCTTCTCCGTTCCGAAAGGCGCTATCGTCGGCATCATCGGTCCGAACGGCGCGGGTAAATCCACCCTGTTCCGCATGATGTCTGGTCAGGAACAGCCTGACAGCGGCTCTATCACCCTGGGTGAGACCGTGAAGCTGGCCTCCGTTGACCAGTTCCGCGACGCGATGGACAACAGCAAAACCGTGTGGGAAGAAGTCTCCGGCGGTCTGGATATCATGCGTATCGGCAACACCGAGATGCCAAGCCGCGCCTATGTTGGCCGCTTTAACTTCAAGGGCACCGACCAGGGCAAACGCGTGGGCGAGCTGTCCGGCGGTGAGCGCGGTCGTCTGCACCTGGCAAAACTGCTCCAGGTTGGCGGCAACGTTCTGCTGCTCGATGAACCCACCAACGACCTGGACATCGAAACCCTGCGCGCACTGGAAAACGCCCTGCTGGAGTTCCCGGGCTGCGCGATGGTTATCTCGCACGACCGCTGGTTCCTGGACCGTATCGCGACCCACATCCTGGACTACCAGGACGAAGGTAAGGTGGAGTTCTTCGAAGGTAACTTCACCGAATACGAAGAGTACAAGAAACGCACGCTGGGCGCAGACGCGCTGGAGCCGAAGCGTATTAAGTACAAGCGTATTGCGAAATAAAAGCAAAACGGCAACTTCGGTTGCCGTTTTTTATGTTTGTTCCCTCTCCCCGTGGGAGAGGGCCAGGGTGAGGGCATCAGGCCGCACAAAATCACCCGCCCACGTAATACCGCTTCACCTCATCAAACTGCATCGCAAAGTCGATATAGCTCATCAGCGCAGGCGAATTGAGCTTACGACTCGGGTAGGCCAGCCAGAGATCGTTTCCCTCAACGCTCCACGCCGACAGCACCTTCACCAGCGCGCCCTTTTCGATCTTATCTTCCAGCAGGAATGCGGGTAACAGCGTGATCCCCGCCCCGGCAATGGCGCATTCCCTGGCGTACACCAGATTATCCGTCATATGAGCGTTATCCGGCAGGTAGCGGTAATCCTCATTCTCGCTTCGCAGAAGCCACTCCGACCATGCCCGGTGCGTAATGCAGCGATGCTCCACCAGCTGTCGGGGATGAATTAACGGCTCCCGGCGTGCCAGGTAGTCGGGCGAGGCCAGCATGTAGCGCGGACAGTGCCCAATCATGCGGCCAATCAGGGAAGAATCCTGCGGTTTGCCGGTGCGCAGCGCCACGTCAAAGCCAGACTCGACCAGATCCACCACGTCGTCTGAGATCGACACATCCAGTGACACGTCCGGATAGCGAAGCTGGAACTCGGCATTCATATGCGCCAGCAGCGTCGCGCCAATTCCTGCCGGACAGGTGATCCGCAGCCGCCCGCTGGGGTTTTCTCGCAGCCGCTGAATGGCATACTCCGCGCGCTCGCTGGCCGCCAGCATCTCGCGACAGTGCACCAGATAGTGCTCGCCCGCAAACGTCAGGCTTATTCTGCGCGTCGTGCGATTCAACAGACGGATCCCCACCTGCTGCTCCAGCTGGCTAATACGCTGGCTGACGCTGGATTTTGGCAGTTCCGCCTTCTGCGCCGCCGCGGTAAAGCTGCCCATCTCGGCCACCAGCGCAAACAGTGCCATATCCTGAAGCTGTTTAAACATGATTGTTCACTCTGTACGAACGCTGAGTTCTGGATTGTCCATCTTATCATGCGGCTGACCACTTAATAGACTAGCCTCAACAAAACGAATGCCATTGAGGAGCACACCATGTCAGTGAAAGCCATTGCCGTTAACCCAGAAAATCCCTCCACCTTCGTTGAAATCACCCCGCCGATGCCGCAGCCCGGCGAACACGATCTGCTGGTGGAGGTGAAAGCCGTCTCCGTAAACCCGGTGGACACCAAGGTACATGCAGGCATTGCTAAAAGCGGGCTGAAGGAGCCGCGCATTCTCGGGTGGGATGCCAGCGGGATCGTAAAAGCCGTTGGGGCTGGCGTCACCGGATTCAAACCGGGTGACGAAGTGTGGTACGCGGGGGATATCACCCGACCGGGCAGCAATACCACACATCAGCTGATCGATGCGCGCATTGTCGGGCACAAGCCTGCAAGCCTTGACTGGGCCGCCGCGGCTGCACTGCCGCTGACGGCGCTCACCGCGTGGGAAGGCCTGTTTGAACGGCTGAAGATTCAGGATGCCGACGCAGATAAAACGCTGCTGATTATTGGCGGCGCGGGCGGGGTGGGATCGCTGGCGATCCCGTTTGCGAAGCACAACAGCAAGGTAAAGGTGATCGCAACGGCGTCCCGTGAAGATTCCGCCCGGTGGTGCCGCGATCGCGGTGCAGATGTGGTGGTGAACTACCGCGATCTGAAAGGCGAACTGGCGAAGCACGGGCTGACCTTTGTGGATTACATTTTCATCCTCAACGACACCGACGGGCACTGGGATGCGGTCAGCGACCTGATTGCACCGCAGGGGCATATCTGTTCCATCGTTGAGAATGAACATCCGCTGAACCAGGACAAGCTGAAGTCCAAATCCGCCGCGCTGCACTGGGAATTTATGTACACCCGCAGCATGTATCAGACGGCGGATATGGCGCGTCAGGGAGAGATCCTGGACGAAGTCGCGAAGCTGGTGGATAACGGCGTAGTGGAAAGTTCGCTCAGCGAAACGCTGCACGGGCTAAGCGTGGAAAGCATTACCGAAGCGCACCGCAAGGTGCTGGAGGGGCATATGCGTGGGAAGGTGGTGGTTGAGTATTGATTGGACTGATTCCCTTACCCTGGCCCTCTCCTAAAGGGAGAGGGTGATTAAAGTCCCCTCTCCCTTTGGGAGAGGGTTAGGGTGAGGGGTAAATCTTTTACCCCTGCTCCCCCATCATCTCCTTCACCAGCTCGACGCAGCGCAGGAAACGGGTGTCGTAGTCCGACTCTTCCACATGGACAAACTCAACGTTGTTCTCGTTAAGCATCTCTACCAGCATGGTCTGGAACTCACGCCTGTCCACGGAGCTGCCCAGGCTGCGCATGCCGTCGGCCACCCATGGGGTGTTGTTTTCCAGCAGGATCACCAGGTCAAAGCGGTATTCGTCAATCAGCGCCTGCACAAACGGGTGCTCGCGCCCCTCGTACTTTTTGCAGAACGCCTGCGTGGTGACGAAATCGGTATCAATAAAGGCGACTTTATTGGCGTATTTCACCGCGAAATCAATGTACTGGGCATGACCGAGCGCGATTTTATCGTAGTCGGAATACTGCAACGCCATCTCGTCGCCGCCAAGGTGTGAAAAGACATAATCGCGGCCATACTCCCACGCGCTGGTGGTGTTGAAGATGTTCGCCAGCTTATTGACCAGCGTCGATTTCCCGCTCGACTCGCCGCCGAGGATCGCCACCGTACGCACGAAGAACGGCTTCACCTCGGTCGGGATGTAGTCCCAGTAACGGAACGGGTTCTCGCGAATCTGCGCCCCGCTGATGTTCATGAAGGTGCGTTTAGGATCGATCAGCACCGTCTCGATACCCAGATGCTCGCGGAACTGCGGCGCGTCGGACTCTTCAGAGGTGTAGATCCAGTTAGGCGCAATGCCCTTCTCTTCCATAAACGCTTTGATGCCGTTGCTCCACACGTCCCAGCCGTGCGGATACGGCTCCATGCCCTCTTCGTTAAAGGCATGAATACGAATATTTTTCTGATATTTAAAGGTCTGAAGCAGCCAGCGCAGGCGGTCCGGCACGGTGGGCTGCTGCGACATGGCGCTGTCTTCAAACAGCTGGCGATCGCGGGTTTCATCATAACCCATGATGATATGCAGCTCGTCGACCTGGCTACAGGCGCGCTGGATCAGATAGATATGCCCGGTATGCAGCGGGTAGAACTTACCGAACACCACGCCAATGTTCTTTTGCATCCGCGGAAATTCAAGCCCCAGAAAACGGTGCAGCGCTTCCAGCTTCTGCGCGCTGGGGCTTTTGATTTTGGCGTTCAGCAGTTGGCTCAGGTAGCCCTTGGTCATGCCGCTGGCGTCCGCCACCTGCTGCAACGTGCAGCCCTTCTGGCGGATAGCGGTCTTGATGTAGTCAAATGATGACATAAATTACGGTGCCTCCTGCAAAATCGAATACGTAATTATAAGTCGTCAAAGACATTTAACGCATCTGCGAGTTTTTTAACGCCGAAAACCTGCATCCCTTCCGGAATTTTTTTCGGCACGTTGGCGGCCGGAACAATCGCGCGGCGGAAGCCATGTTTTGCCGCTTCGGAGATACGCTCCTGACCGCTCGGCACCGGGCGGATCTCGCCGGCCAGCCCTACCTCACCAAATACCACCAGATCCTGCGGCAACGGTCTGTCGCGCAGGCTGGAGACCATTGCCAGCAGCAGCGCCAGGTCCGCGCTGGTTTCCGTAACCTTCACCCCACCAACCACGTTGACGAACACATCCTGATCCGCCATTTGCAGACCGCCGTGACGGTGCAGCACCGCCAGCAGGATCGCCAGGCGGTTCTGTTCCAGACCGACCGCCACGCGCCGCGGATTGCCCATCATCGAGTGATCCACCAGCGCCTGAATTTCAACCAGCAGCGGACGCGTTCCTTCCCACAGCACCATCACCGAACTCCCGGACGTGATCTCGTCGCCACGGCTCAGGAAGATGGCCGACGGGTTGCTGACTTCGCGAAGCCCCTGCTCGGTCATGGCAAACACGCCCAGCTCATTCACCGCGCCAAAGCGGTTTTTATGGCTGCGCAGGGTACGAAAACGGGAATCCGCATCGCCATCGAGCATCACCGAGCAGTCGATACAGTGTTCAAGCACTTTCGGTCCCGCCAGCGAGCCGTCTTTGGTCACATGACCAACCATCACAATCGCCACGCCGCGCGTTTTGGCAAAGCGCGTCAGGTAGGCCGCGGTTTCACGCACCTGCGCCACGCTTCCCGGTGACGACTGAATGTCAGCCATATGCATCACCTGAATGGAGTCGATCACCATCAGCTTCGGCTGCTCTTCTTCGGCGATCATGCAGATCTGCTCGATGCTGGTTTCCGACAGCATATTCAGATTGCCGGTCGGCAGGCCGAGGCGGTGCGCGCGCATCGCCACCTGCTGGAGTGATTCTTCCCCCGTGACGTACAGGGTTTTCATCTGTTCGGCGAGCTTGCAGAGCGTTTGCAGCAGCAGGGTCGATTTACCCGCGCCCGGGTTACCGCCGATCAGAATGGCGCTGCCCGGCACTACGCCACCGCCGAGCACGCGGTCAAATTCTTTGAATCCGGTTGAGAAGCGCGGCAGCGCCTCAAGGCTGATATCCGAAAGTTTTTGTACCTTCGACACGCCTGCATTGCCCGCATAGCCGCTCAGCCGTTCATTGCGGGCCACGCTCGGCGAAGCCGCCACACCACGCACTTCGGTGATGGTGTTCCAGGCATGACAGGCGCTGCATTGCCCCTGCCAGCGCGGATAATCCGCACCACATTCATTACAGACAAATGCGCGTTTTGGAGCTTTCGCCACGGTTTACCTCGTTATTTTTGATTAATGCTGCCGGAGAGAATACAGAACACCCCCATCAGATCAGCATGACGGATAGTGACTTCCGTCTTTTCATTCACTTTCGGTTTGGCATGGTAGGCAATACCCAGCCCGGCAACTTTGATCATCGGCAGATCGTTCGCGCCATCGCCGATGGCGACGGTCTGCTCGACCGGGATGGCATATTTCTCTGCCAGACGCGTCAGCGTATTGGCTTTGTACTGCGCATCCACGATGTCGCCGATGACCTGTCCGGTGAGTTTGCCGTCCATGATCTCCAGCTCGTTTGCCACCACGGTGGTCAGACGCAGCTTGTCACGCAGGTAGTCGGCAAAGAAGGTGAACCCGCCGGAGGCAATCGCCACTTTCCAGCCGAGCGTCTCCAGCTTGAGTACCAGCTGCGTAAGCCCAGGCATCAGGGGCAGTTCATCGCGCACCTGACGCAAAATGTTAGCATCGGCCCCCTTCAGGGTCGCTACGCGCTGTCTCAGGCTGGCGGTGAAATCCAGCTCGCCGCGCATCGCGCGCTCGGTGACTTCCGCCACCAGCTCTCCGCTGCCCGCCAGTTTAGCAATCTCGTCAATACACTCGATCTGAATGGCGGTGGAGTCCATGTCCATTACCAGCAGGCCGGGCGTTTTCAGGTGCGGAATTTTGCCGAGGGGAGCAACGTCCAGCCCGGCGTCGTGCGCCAGACGCGTGGCGCGCTGCGTCAGGGAACCCGCCAGGCGAATGACCTGATAATCTTCCACACACCAGGCCGCAACGATGACCATCGCTGCGCCCAGTTTGGTTTGATACTGGGTGAGGCGTTGCTTATCCAGGCCGCGTCCGTACAGCAGCCAGCCGCTACGGCCAGCGTGGTAATCGAGAGGCATCACCTCATCGCCACTTAAAGAGAGCGGCAATCCTGGCCATAAAGAGACATCCGTTGGCAGGTCGCACCAGGTAATGTTCGGCATTGAAGCTCCTGTAATTTCGTTCGCGCCGGAAGGTTCCAGAGGGAAAATAACGCATGAGGCTACCCTGTAACCATCACTTCTGGCAACATTAAGCCGTAAATTTTAAGCAGGTGGAATATGGCTCGCGCAAAACTGAAATTCCGGCTTCATCGCGCCGTGATTGTCCTGATCTGTCTCGCACTATTAGTGGCGCTGATGCAGGGGGCATCCTGGTTTAGCCAGAATCACCAACGACAGCGTAACCCGCAGTTTGAGGAGCTGGCCCGGACGCTGGCGCGCCAGGTGACGCTCAACGTTGCGCCGTCTATGCGCACCGAAACGCCGGATGATAAGCGAATAGCCCTGGTATTGCGCCAGCTTACGGAAAACAGCCGCATTCTGGATGCGGGCGTGTACGATGAACAGGGCGACCTGATTGCCCGCGCGGGTGAGCATGTCGACGTGCGCGACAGGCTGGCGCTGGATGGCAAAAAAGCCGGTGGTTATTTCAACCAACAAATCGTCGAACCCATTCAGGGCAAAAATGGTCCGCTCGGCTATTTACGTCTGACACTCGACACCCACACCCTGCCAACCGAAGCCAAACAGGTAGATAACACCACCAATATTTTGCGCCTGATGCTGCTGCTCTCACTGGCGATTGGCGTGGTACTGGCACGTACGTTGCTCCAGGGCAAGCGCACCCGCTGGCAGCAGTCGCCGTTCCTGTTAACCGCCAGCAAGTCGGTTCCCGAAGAGGAAGAGAGCGAGAAGAAAGAATAGTGATAAAGTAGGCGGATGATTCGGAAAAGGAACTCTGCCATGTCGACGTTACGCCTGCTAATCTCTGACTCTTACGATCCCTGGTTTAACCTGGCGGTAGAAGAGTGCATCTTCCGCCAGATGCCTGCCACCCAGCGCGTCCTGTTTCTCTGGCGCAACGCTGATACGGTCGTTATTGGCCGCGCGCAAAATCCGTGGAAAGAGTGTAACACCCGCCGTATGGAAGAGGACAACGTCCGCCTGGCGCGCCGCAGCAGCGGCGGCGGTGCGGTATTCCACGATCTGGGCAATACCTGCTTTACCTTTATGGCGGGCAAGCCGGAATACGACAAAACCATCTCGACCTCCATTGTGCTTAATGCGCTCAATTCGCTCGGCGTGACGGCTGAAGCCTCGGGACGTAACGATCTGGTGGTCAAAACGCCCGATGGCGACCGCAAGGTATCCGGCTCTGCCTATCGCGAAACGATGGATCGGGGATTCCACCACGGCACATTATTGCTGAATGCCGATCTGAGCCGTCTGGCTAACTACCTTAATCCAGATAAGAAAAAGTTACAGGCTAAGGGTATTACCTCCGTGCGCGGGCGCGTGGCGAATCTGGTGGAACTGCTGCCCGGGATTACTCATGAGCAGATTTGCGATGCGATCCGTGAAGCCTTCTTCGAACATTACGGTGAGCGGGTAGAAGCTGAAGTGATCTCCCCTGACAAAACACCGGACCTGCCCAACTTCGCGGAAACCTTTGCGCGCCAGAGCAGCTGGGAGTGGAACTTCGGCCAGGCACCGGCCTTTTCACACCTGCTGGACGAACGGTTTACCTGGGGCGGCGTGGAACTGCACTTTGACGTGGAGAAGGGCCATATTACCCGCACGCAGGTCTTTACGGATAGTCTCAATCCTGCACCGCTGGAGGCGCTGGCCGCACGTTTACAGGGCTGTCTGTACCATGCAGACAGTCTGCAACAGGCGTGCGAAGCGCTGTGGGTGGATTTCCCGGACCACGAGCGGGAGCTACGGGATCTCTCCCAATGGATCGCTGGCGCGGTGCGTTAATAAAAACAAATAAGGGAAGTGAATACGCTTCCCTTATTCCTGAAAATTAACACACGTATATAAATAAACAGGGAACATACACAAAATATATATTTATAGCTTATATATTAAGGGGAATTACATTCAAAAATTAACACTCCTTAATGTAAAGTTAACTTTTCCTCTAGAATAATAGACAGCAAGAAATAGTTTTTCTATTTCTTCTCCACACGTCTGTTTCGAACGTTAAGGATTAACGATGAAAAAAATCATTATTGCAACCGCTGTTGCAATGACCCTCTCTGCGACTGCACATGCCGACTCTACTGCGGTATTAAAATTAAAAGGCGTATTAACCAACAACGCCTGTACCCCAACGCTGAGCGATGGCGCTGTCGTTGATTTCGGCACTAAATATATCAGCTCGCTCTCCGCAACGGCAGATAACCAGCTGGGTTATAAAGATATTTCTCTGACTATCAACTGCTCTGCCGCAACGAAAGTAGCGTGGTCCATTACCGATGATCACGCAGATTCAATGAAGAAAATGACCATCGATAACGCCACTTTCGCGGGCGATCAGGCATGGAGTTCAACTAACCAGTACGGCGTAGGTAAAACGGCTGGCGGCGTCAATATCGGCGCTTACTCCGTGGGTATGAATTCGAATGTAACCGTAGATGGAAACGTCAAAGCATTAGGTTATTCTGCGATAGCAGATGATCCAATGTGGTTACTTGCGAATACGGGTTCGCAGCTCGTCACTCATAGTGACGGTTCTATCCAGTATAGCGCACTAAATAGCAGTGATCGGACGTTGGTTCCCTTTATGAATGCCGTATTCCCGCTGCGCGTTGCGCTGGCGGTGCAGAAAACTGACACCCTGGCAATTACCGACGATACCCCGATCGACGGCCAGGCCACCATCACTTTGCATTATCTGTAACTGGCTCATTTCGCTTGTGAACTGAGCGTGATGGCCTGCATTTGTTAAGGAACAACAATGAAAAAGATTTTAGTTGCCACTGCCGTTGCGCTGGCCCTCTCCGCGACTGCCGCTAACGCCGCCTCTACCGCCGTACTGAAAGTGACCGGTTTACTCTCCGTTGCCGCCTGCACCCCGCAGTTAAGCGGCGGCGGCGAGGTGGATTATGGTCTTATCCACCTGGCGGATCTCTCCGCGACCAGCGTTAACCAGTTGGGTCAGAAAGATATCTCCCTGACCATCACCTGCCCGGTAGCCACTAAAGCTGGCTGGACCATCAGCGATGACCGCGCAGACACCCATCCGGGTGCTTCTGTGATCACCATTAACACCGCAGACGCGGCGGGCGGCAACGTTTCCGACACCACCCAGTCCTACGGCGTGGGCAAAACCGCGGGCGGCGTGAAAATTGGCGCTTACTCCATCTTTGCTGATGTGGCGAACGTCACCGCCGACGGCGTGAAATCAGACGTTATCTCCGGTACCGTGGACAGCCCGTCCTGGCAGAAAACCGCTACCGGTATCATCAAAAACGCCAACATGGAAATGATGACCGTGGCCGCTTCCGGCACCACTGCGCCGCTGCCTTTCACGACCGCAGTATTTCCGCTGAAAACCTCCCTGGCGATTCAGAATACCGCGGCCCTCGCGATTACCGATGATACCAACCTGGATGGTCAGGCCACGATTACCGTTAAATATCTCTGATTATCAACCCGATAAAGTGTGAACTATGCCTCCTCTTAACAGAGGAGGTATTTTGTCAGGTTAAAGGATTAATCTTGATGTCAGTTGAATCCACGATCGCTCAGTGCGCCATTGCCGCACCGTTATTATTCTCTGCTCTCTTTGCTCAGGCGTATGCCGCCGGAATGGTGCCAGAAACCACGCTGCTGGTTATTGAAGAGTCGACTCACAGCGGCACCATGAACGTAAAAAATACCGACACCTTCCCGGCCCTGATCTATACCATCATTGTCGATCTTCCTGACGATACAGGCGTGACGTTAAACGCGTGACCCTTGAGGGTATCCCGCCGAAAAACACCGATAAACATATATCGGCTTTAACCTGAGTCAGGATCTGCCCAACGGCATCAAGAACATTTCTGTCGCCCATACAGCCTTCAGGGAGCTGGATTTCAAAGTACTGAATACCCGTCGCGTAATGCTCGAAGTGAAACGTGCAGACGGCTCGTGACTGTCAAAAGGGACCAGTATCGTGGATGAGAAAAACAACTACCTGGTCAGCGCGGTGGACAGCGGGCGCGTTTTTGTCACTGATATGTCCAATAGCCCGGCACTTTATGCCGTTGACAATAATATGCAGCGCATCTGCCGCATCGATTAATCCCTGAGTGAGACTCAGGACAAAGAATCGTTTTATGAAACTGCTAAAGGAGTCTGTAAATGAAACACTGGGTAAACATTTACTGATGACTTTTTCGCTAATGGCTACGCTTTTTACGCCTGCCTCGTGGTCCGCCGATGAGTGCCTGCTCACCCTCACACCGGTGCTGAGTGACCGCCAGTTTAATCACGTAGGTGATACGGTGACGCTGGAAAGCAATTTGATGTGGGAAGTGTTGACGAAGTAAGCACCATAGGGGGCAAACCTGCCCCCCTGAAGAAAACGAAATTACTCTTTATCGCCCAGCAGAACGGATTCCAGCGCGATTTTGATCATGTCGTTGAAGGTGGTCTGACGCTCGGCAGCGGTGGTCTGCTCGTGGGTACGGATGTGGTCAGACACGGTGCAGATGGTCAGCGCTTTCGCACCAAACTCAGCCGCCACGCCGTAGATACCGGCCGCTTCCATTTCCACACCCAGAATGCCGTATTTTTCCATCACGTCGAACATGTCGCCTTCTGGCGAGTAGAACAGATCGGCAGAGAACAGGTTGCCCACGCGCGCGTCAACGCCCAGCGCTTTTGCCGCGTCAACCGCGTTACGCACCATGTCGAAGTCGGCGATTGCCGCAAAATCGTGATCCTTAAAGCGGATGCGGTTAACTTTAGAGTCGGTGCACGCGCCCATGCCGATCACCACGTCACGCAGCTTAACGTCCATGCGAACCGCGCCGCAGGAGCCGACACGGATGATTTTCTTCACGCCGAAATCGGTGATCAGCTCTTTGGTGTAGATGGAGCAGGATGGGATACCCATGCCGTGACCCATCACGGAGATTTTGCGGCCTTTATAGGTACCGGTGAAGCCCAGCATGCCGCGCACGTTGTTCACTTCACGCACGTCTTCGAGGAAGGTTTCTGCAATGTGCTTCGCGCGCAGCGGGTCGCCCGGCATCAATACGACGTCAGCGAAATCACCCATTTCTGCATTAATGTGAGGAGTTGCCATCTTCAGTTCCTTTTACATTGTTGTTTTTTCCGGGTGGCGGCTGCGCCTTACCCGGCCTACATTCTGTTTTCCCTCTCCCTGTGGGAGAGGGTCGGGGTGAGGGCATCAGGCCTCACCCAATCCGTTTAGAACATAGCCTTGCCATATTCCATGTCAGACGTACCAAAGTATTTCGCAATCGTCTGGCCGATGTCCGCGAAGGTTTCACGGTGACCCAGCGAGCCCGGTTTGACTTTCGGGCCGTACACCAGCACCGGAATGTGCTCACGGGTGTGGTCGGTACCGGTCCAGGTCGGGTCACAGCCATGGTCAGCGGTCAGGATCAGAATGTCATCTTCTCCCACCAGCTCCATCAGCTCTGGCAGACGGCGGTCAAACAGCTCCAGACCCGCAGCATAACCGGCGACGTCGCGACGGTGGCCCCAGGAGGAGTCGAAGTCCACGAAGTTGGTGAAGACAATGGTCTTATCGCCCGCTTCTTTCATCTCTTTGATGGTGGCGTCGAACAGCGCATCCAGACCGGTCGCTTTGACCTTTTTGGTAATGCCGCAGTTGGCGTAAATGTCCGCGATTTTACCCACGGAAACCACGTGACCGTCTTTCTCGTCGACGAGTTTTTGCAGCACGGTCGGCGCCGGTGGCTCCACAGCCAGATCGTGACGGTTGCCGGTACGCTGGAAGTTACCCGCTTTGTCGCCGATAAACGGACGCGCGATAACGCGGCCAATGTTGTAGCCGCCTTCGGTCAGCTCTTCACGGGCGATTTCGCACAACTCGTACAGTTTATCCAGGCCAAACGTCTCTTCATGGCAGGCGATCTGGAACACGGAGTCAGCAGAGGTATAGAAAATCGGCTTGCCGGTTTTCATGTGCTCTTCGCCGAGCTGGTCCAGAATCACGGTACCGGAAGAGTGGCAGTTACCGAGGTAGCCCGGCAGGTTGGCGCGCTTCACCAGCTTATCAAGCAGCTCTTGCGGGAAGCTGTTCTCGTGATCGGAGAAGTAACCCCAGTCGAACAGCACCGGCACGCCGGCGATTTCCCAGTGGCCGGACGGAGTATCTTTACCGGAAGAGAGCTCGTGCGCCCACGCGTAGGCGCCCACCACTTCCGCGTTACCGTCCATACCGGCTGCGATCTTACCGGTAGAGCCTTCATGCGCTTTTACCAGCCCCAGACGGGTCAGGTTTGGCAGGTTCAGAGGGCCTTTACGACCGTTGTCCGCTTCGCCTTTTGCACAGGCTTCCGCGATGTGACCCAGGGTATCGGAACCCACGTCACCAAATCGTTCTGCATCTTCGGTTGCGCCGATGCCGAATGAGTCCAGCACCATAATAAATGCACGTTTCATAATTGTTCTCCGTACTTAGTGCTTCATAAAAATGCGATCAGATCAGTATACCGCTATTCAGTGATACGACGATAGACCGTCGGTGTGGTTTCCGGTGCTTTATCGTCAAGAGATATTGCCGCCTTCACCGCTTTCGCCGCGTCCTGCCAGCTGGCTTCATCTTTCGCGTGGATCACCGCCAGCGGACGTTGGCCGTCAACGCAGTCACCCAGACGGGCCATATCGGTAAAGCCGACGCTGTAATCAATGGTGTCCGATGCCTGACGACGACCGCCGCCCATAGACACGACAGCCATGCCGAGCGCGCGGGTATCCATAGCCGAGACAAAGCCTTCGCTATCCGCATAGACCGCTTTGCTGAGCATCGCGGTGGGCAGGTATTTCGCGTAGTTTTCCACGAAGTCGGTCGGGCCTTTCTGCGCCGCCACCATCCGACCAAAGATCTCCGCCGCTTTGCCGTTGTCCAGCACCGCCTGAAGCTTCGCGCGCGCGTCAGCGTCGTCTTTGGCCAGCTTGCCGGAGATTAACATCTCAACGCACAGCGCCATGGTGACATCGAACAGGCGCGGGTTACGGTATTCGCCTGTGAGGAACTGCACAGCCTCGCGGACTTCAACCGCGTTCCCGGCGCTGGAGGCCAGCACCTGGTTCATGTCCGTCAGCAGTGCGGTGGTGCGCACGCCCGCGCCGTTGGAAACGCCAACGATCGCTTCGGCCAGCGCCTCAGAGAGTTCATAGGTTGGCATAAACGCGCCGCTGCCCACTTTCACATCCATCACCAGCGCATCCAGACCTTCCGCCAGTTTTTTGGCAAGGATAGAGGCGGTGATCAGCGGGATGGAGTCTACAGTCGCGGTAATGTCACGCGTCGCGTAGAAACGCTTGTCAGCCGGAGCAAGAGAGCTGGTCTGGCCGATAATCGCCACGCCAACGTCTTTAATAATGTCGCGGAAGCGGTTGTCATCCGGGAAGATATCGAAGCCCGGAATGGCTTCCAGTTTGTCGAGCGTACCGCCGGTGTGGCCCAGGCCGCGCCCGGAAATCATCGGGATGTAACCGCCGCAGGCTGCCACCATCGGGCCAAGCATCAGGGAGGTCACGTCGCCCACGCCGCCGGTGGAGTGTTTGTCCACAATCGGGCCGTTGAGGTTGAGGCTTTTCCAGTCCAGAACGGTTCCTGAATCTCGCATCGCCATGGTCAGCGACACGCGCTCAGGCATCGACATATCGTGGAAGAAAATGGTCATCGCCAGAGCCGCAATCTGCCCTTCAGAGATGGTGTTATCACGAATGCCATTGATAAAGAAGCGGATTTCTTCGTCGCTTAATGCATGACCATCACGTTTTTTACGAATAATTTCTTGTGCGAGAAACACGGTAACCTCCATGCGGAATCGGGTGAATGGCGGCGGGTATGTTGACCCGCCCCACGATCCTGTAGGCCGGGTTAGCGTAGCGCCACCCGGCAATTCAAACTTAGTAGCTGCTTGCGCTCTTACCGTCACCGTGACCCAGCGCTTTCAGCAGGCTGGCCAGCAGGCTGGACGCGCCGAAGCGGTAGTGGCGGGAGTCCGCCCAGTCGGCGCCGAACAGCTCGTCGGCAATCGCCAGGAACTGCTGCGCATCTTCTGCGGTACGCACGCCGCCTGCCGGTTTGAAGCCAACGGTTTTGGACACGCCCATATCACGGATGACTTCCATCATGATGCGTGCGCTTTCCGGGGTAGCGTTGACCGGCACTTTACCGGTAGAGGTTTTAATGAAATCCGCGCCCGCTTTGATGGAGATTTCAGACGCCTTACGAATCAGCGCCTCTTCTTTCAGCTCGCCGGTTTCAATGATCACTTTAAGCAGCACGTTTGCCGCCGCACACGCGTCTTTACAGGCTTTCACCAGGTCAAAACCGACCTGCTCGTTGCCGGCGATCAGCGCGCGGTACGGGAATACCACGTCAACTTCGTCTGCGCCGTACGCAATCGCTGCGCGGGTTTCTGCCAGAGCGATCTCGATATCGTCATTGCCGTGCGGGAAGTTAGTTACGGTGGCAATGCGCACTTCCGGCGTGCCCTGCTCTTTCAGCGTTTTGCGGGCAATCGGGATGAAGCGCGGATAGATACAGACGGCGGCGGTGTTACCCACTGGCGTTTTCGCCTGATGGCACAGGGCGATGACTTTTTCATTGGTGTCGTCATCGTTCAGGGTGGTCAGGTCCATCAGTTTCAACGCGCGCAGGCTGCTTGCAGTTAAATCGGTCATAACATTCTCCAACGGCAGTGCCGTATAAATTTTACCTTGCGGGTCTGTGAGTATTCTAACATTCACCCGCATCCACACTTCGACATTCATCACAGTTAATGAAAACTGTGTGCAAATTTGCATTACTGTAATGAGATCTGCTTCAAATTTTAGTGCGTTAATTGCTGACTAAATCGGCGATATCCCCTTTCTGATCAAAAGCGCCACCAGGCTGGCTTCCTACAATTCGTTCACTATCCGCAGAACAACCAAGGAAGTGAACATGCCCGACGCCCTGCAACAACGTTGCCAGCACATTGTGACCAGCCCGGTGTTAACCCCAGAACAAAAACGTCATTTTCTGGCGCTGGAAGCGGAGAACAATCTGCCCTATCCCGCTCTGCCAGAGGCGGCCCGCGCCGCACTGGACGAGGGATTCATCTGCGACATGTTCGAAGGCCATGCGCCTTACAAACCGCGCTACGTGCTGCCGGACTACGCTAAATTTCTGGCTAACGGCTCAGAATGGCTGGAGCTGGAAGGGGCGAAAGATCTGGATGATGCCCTCTCGCTGCTCACTATCCTTTATCACCATGTTCCGTCCGTCACATCGATGCCGGTCTATCTGGGCCAGCTCGATGAAATACTCAGCCCCTATGTTAAAATTCTAACACAGGATGAAATCGATAGCCGAATAAAACGTTTCTGGCGTTACCTGGACAGAACGCTGCCCGATGCGTTTATGCATGCCAATATCGGCCCGGCGGATACGCCTGTCACCCGAGCCATCCTTCGCGCGGATGCAGAACTAAAGCAGGTTGCGCCGAACCTGACCTTTATCTACGACCCGGATGTAACCCCCAGCGATCTGCTGCTGAGCGTGGCGAAAAACATTTGTGAATGTAGTAAGCCGCATATTTCTAATGGCCCGGTGAATGATAAAATTTTCACAAAAGGTCGCTATGGCGTGGTGAGCTGTTACAACTCCCTGCCGCTGGCGGGCGGCGGCAGCACGCTGGTGCGCCTAAACCTGAAAGCGATTGCGGAACACAGCCGCTCACCGGAAGACTTTTTCACCCGTACCCTTCCCCACTACTGCCAGCAACAAATCGCGATCATTAATGCGCGCTGCGATTTTTTATATGAACAATCCGGCTTCTTTGAGAATAGCTTCCTGGTAAAAGAGGGGCTGATTGATGCCGATCGCTTTGTGCCGATGTTTGGCATGTACGGTCTGGCCGAAGCGGTGAACGTGCTGTGCCAGAAAGCAGGCATTACGGGACGTTACGGTAAGAACGAACAGGCCAATGCGCTGGGCTACCGCATCAGTGAACAGCTTGCGGCGTTTGTCGAAAACACGCCGGTGAAACACGGCTGGAAGCAGCGCGCGATGCTTCATGCGCAGTCGGGGATCAGCTCTGACTCGGGCACCACGCCGGGCGCGCGCCTGCCCTACGGCGACGAGCCGGATCCCATCAGCCACCTGCTGGCCGTTGCGCCGCACCACAAGCACTACGCTTCCGGGATCAGCGACATTCTGACGCTGGATGAAACGGTAAAACGTAACCCGCAGGCAGTGGTCCAGCTCTGTCTCGGCGCGTTCAGGGCGGGGATGCGCGAGTTTACCGCCAACGTTGCGGGTAACGATCTCGTGCGCGTTACCGGCTATATGGTGCGGCTCTCCGATCTGGAGAAATACCGGGAGGCCGGCTCGCGCACCAACACCACCTGGCTCGGCGAGGAGGCCGCGCGCAATACCCGTATTCTGGAACGTCAGCCGCGCGTGATAAGTCATGAACAGCAGATGCGCTTTAGTTAGTCAGGTCATACCCTTCTCCTGCGTGGACGGGCCGGGCAGCCGCCTGGCGTTGTTCCTCCAGGGCTGTAACCTGCGCTGCAAAACCTGCCACAACCCGTGGACGATAGGGCGCTGCAACGACTGCGGCGACTGTGTACCCCACTGTCCGCATGATGCGCTGACGATTCAGGCCGGGCGCATCTGGTGGCAGGAGAGTCACTGTCAGCAGTGCGACACCTGCCTGCACCTGTGTCAGAAGCAGGCGACGCCGATGGCGCAGCGATATAGCGTCGAGGAGATCCTCTCCCGGGTTCTCACGTGCGCGCCGTTTATTGAGGGCGTGACCGTCAGCGGGGGTGAGGCCACCACGCAGCTGCCGTTTTTGGTTGCGCTTTTCACCGCAATCAAAACCGATCCGTCCCTGCGCCATCTGACGTGCCTGGTGGACAGCAACGGCCTGTTAAGCGAAACCGGCTGGCAAAAGCTGTTTCCGGTGTTTGACGGCGCGATGGTGGATCTGAAAGCCTGGGGCAATGAACATCACCGTTTTCTGACCGGGCGCGAAAACACGCTGATCAAGCAGAGCATCCGCTGGCTGGCCGATCGTCATCGCCTGACGGAGCTGCGCCTGCTGGTGATCCCCGATCGGTGTGATTATCTGCAACATCTGCCATCGCTGACCGCTTTTATCCACACGTTGGGGAACGTTCCGGTGCGGATCAACGCGTTTCATGCCCATGGGGTTTACGGGGAGGCGGCGAGATGGCGGAGCGCCACGCCGGAGGACATCGAGCCGCTGGCGCAGGCCCTGGAACGGCAGCAGATCACGGTGATCCGCCCGGCCCTTTATCTATAGCGTGATGCCGAAGACCGCTCGGGTATTTTCCAGCAGTGCGCTGGCAATCACATCTTCAGGCTCCTGACGCAACTCACACAGCACATCAAAAACGCGCGCCGCCTGCTCCGGGCGGTTAGGCTGGCCCTGAAAACCATTCAGCGGCATGTCAGGCGCATCCGTTTCCAGCAGGAGCGAGGTCAGCGGGAGCTGTGCCATCACATCACGGGTTTTGCTGGCACGCGGATAGGTAATGGTGCCACCGACGCCAATTTTATAGCCCAGCTCGATAAAACGCTGCGCCTGCTGAAGGCTTCCAGCGAAACCATGGACCACGCCCCTGCGCGGCACGTCGATGCGCTTCAGGTGCATCGCCAGTTTGTCATGGGTACGTCTGGAGTGGAGGATCACCGGCAGATCGTGGCGCTTTGCCAACCGGAGCTGCGCGTCCAGAATCGTCTGCTGGCGTTCAAACTGCGGATCTTCACGATAGAGATCGAGGCCGATCTCACCGATGGCAACCAGCTTCGTATCCGCGTTTTGCAGCGTGGCATCCAGCCTGTCGAGATGGTCATCAAGATGGTGCTCAATAACGATCGGATGCAGACCCAACGCGGCATACAGCGCATCGTGCCCCCGGGCAAGCGCCAGAACTTTCTCGAATCTCGCCGCTTCAATAGCGGGCACAATAATGGCTCTCACACCGGCCTCAGCCGCACGCGCAAGACTGGATGTTTCCTCCCCGCTAAACGGCGGGAAATCAAAGTGGCAATGGGTATCGATAAAGCAGTGCGTCACGCCAGATCCTCGTTATCGAGTAAGCCATCGTTGGCCTGCGGCGCGTCCACCAGCGGCATCGCCACCGCGTCATTGGCCACAACGGCAGGCGGCAAAATAATGCTTTTATGCCGATGAAGAGGCGGTTGCTCGGCCAGCATTTTCCCGACGGTCGCCAGGAAGTAACGCCCGCACAGCCGCCCCGTTTTGTAATCCATACGCAACGCAGGCAACCGACTGCCCAGCGCCATGCTCAACAGCGGCTTCGGCGGATAAATTTCAAAGATGCGCAGCTTGCCCGGTGGTTTTTCAATAAAACGCTGCATCGCGCCGTAGGTGGTTTCATGCTGCTTCGCAATATTCACCAGCGGTTGCAGGCTGCTGTCGCCCAGCCAGCGTTCCATCCGCTTAAACCACTGTGGGGTGTAATACATCTGCGAAGGCACCGTACGGATCACCACAATGGTTTTTGCCCCGCGCCGCGCCGCCTCCTGTACCGGCACCGCGTCGCTGATACCACCGTCAAGATAGCTTATCCCCTCCAGCAACGCGCCGGTGCGGTAGAATCCCGGGATCGCGCTGGACGCGCGGATGATATCCAGCCAGTTCTCTTTCTGCGGCGAAAAGTAACCCGGCGAATAGTCATCGCCACGGCTGGCGCACATCCAGAACTCTTTGCCGGTATCGAACAGTCGTGACGCGGTATCCATGGCCAGCGGCATCTGGCTGGAGGTGGCATCCAGTAACCAGTCGAGATCGATCAGGTTCCCGCCGCGCACGAAGCGTACCGGATTGAAGAATTCTTTCGAGGTGGTATAGCGCATAATCACTTTGCGCGCATAGCCGGGCTGGTTGCAGACATAGGCGGAGAGGTTCTGCGCCCCGGCAGAGGTGCCGAAATAGAGATCGAACGGGTTGAATTGCGCGCGCATAAATTCGTCGAGCACGCCGGCGGTAAAAATACCGCGCTGCCCGCCCCCTTCACAGACCAGCGCAAGCTGGCCTGCATGAAACGGTTTTAACGTCAGCGGCGCAATATTGCCGAGCGTAACGGGAATTCGTTGCCCCACCTCTGCCTTCCTGTTTTCATTATTGTGATGAGACACAGTAACGCACTTCCCCGATGGTTCTCAAACGAGAAAAAGCCAGTCACGAGGACTGGCTTGAGTTTGTTTAGTAAATATTGCGTTTGCTACGGGCGACGTCGACCCGTAAACAGGCTGACCAGGAACAGAATAATACCGACGACGAAGACAATTTTCGCTGCCCATGCCGCGGTACCCGCCAGTCCACCAAAGCCCAATGCGGCGGCAATTAACGCGATAACCAGAAATATAATGCCCCAACGAAACATAAGCCTCTCCTTTACCATAGTTAATGTCGGCCGCTAAACGTGAGCGCTCAGGTCACTCACCGGCTTTTCCAGAATCGTTTTTATTTCGCCCGCGGTTTTCAGCCTGACGGGCGAATGGTACTGCTTTACTTCGTTTTCAGATCGTTTTTGACGCTTTTCACACCATCAATCGCTTTCGCAATTGACTCGGCACGATCGCTTTGTGCCTGATTCTCAACCGTACCGGACAGCTGGACCACACCATCGGTGGTTTCAACTTTCACCATACGGGATGGCACGATGTCGTCAGCTAACAGTTTAGCTTTGATTTCGCTGGTAGTTGCTGCATCTCCGGCATAGCCCTTCACGGACGATTCTTTGCTGTCACGTACGTGCAGTTTGTCGCTGACGGAGCTTACGCCCTCAACGCCTTTCGCCACTTTAACGGCTTCTTCGGCCTGGGTCTGGCTTTCAACGAAACCGCTCAGGGTAACAACCTTGTTGTCGGTTTTTACAGAAATATCGGTGCTCTTAATGGAGTCGTGATCCACCAATGCGGCTTTCACTTTTGCTGTGATTGAGCTGTCATCCATGAAATTACCGACTTTATTCATAGAGCTATCGATTTTTTCCCCTGCAGTATTGGCGGAACTTTGCGCTTTATCCATAGTGCTGGATTCCGCCAGAGCAGAACCGCTTACCAGGACACTACCCAACGTTACAGCCAGCAGAGTTTTAGAAATCTTCAGTCTTGTCATATTCATCGATTTATTCCTGTGTTTTGCCCGTTATTTGGGCGACATACTTCCCTAAATCTTGGTTTTATATATTGCGAATTAACACCGGGGCAAAATGGAGAACCAATGGACATGCATTGAACAGTTAATTCATCCACGCCCGGTGCTAAACACTGAGTTAAATATAGATCACAATCAGAGGGGTGCATTCAGAATTGGGGAAAAAACGAACGAATAGCGAAAAATTGCGGTGAATTAAGAACATTCCGCAAGGGTTTAATAACACAGGAATTAAAGAAGAGCACGGCGGCTGCCGTGCTCTGAGAGGGAATTAATGCTCGCGCGTTTTGCGGAACTGAACATCAGGATAACGTTCCTGCGTCAGGTTCAGGTTAACCATGGTCGGGGCGATATAGGTCAGGTTATCGCCACCGTCCAGCGCCAGCTGAACTTCGTTCTTACGTTTAAATTCTTCGAATTTCTTCACGTCTGAACATTCAACCCAGCGGGCGGTCGCCACGTTCACCGATTCGTAAATCGCTTCCACGTTGTACTCGCTCTTAAGACGGGCAACCACCACGTCAAACTGGAGCACACCCACCGCGCCCACGATCAGATCGTTGTTAGCAATAGGGCGGAACACCTGTACAGCCCCCTCTTCGGAAAGCTGGACCAGGCCTTTCAGCAGTTGCTTCTGCTTCAGCGGATCGCGCAGGCGAATGCGGCGGAACAGTTCTGGCGCGAAGTTCGGGATACCGGTGAACTTCATCATCTCGCCCTGCGTGAAGGTATCGCCAATCTGAATGGTACCGTGGTTGTGTAAACCAATGATGTCACCCGGATAGGCTTCTTCTACATGCGAACGGTCGCCCGCCATGAAGGTCAGCGCGTCGGAGATCACCACGTCTTTACCGATACGGACCTGACGCAGCTTCATGCCCTTCTCGTACTTACCGGAGACCACGCGCATAAAGGCAACGCGGTCGCGGTGTTTCGGGTCCATGTTGGCCTGAATTTTAAAGACGAAGCCGGAGAACTTCTCTTCCTTTGCTTCTACTTCGCGGGTGTCGGTTTTACGCGGCATTGGCTGCGGGGCCCACTCCACCAGACCGTCGAGCATATGGTCAACGCCGAAGTTGCCGAGGGCGGTACCGAAGAAGACCGGGGTAATTTCACCGCTCAGGAACAGCTCTCGGTCGAACTCGTGCGACGCGCCTTTAACCAGCTCCAGCTCATCGCGCAGCTGCGCGGCCAGCTCTTCACCAACCGCTGCGTCCAGATCCGGGTTGTCCAGACCTTTAACGATGCGCACTTCCTGAATGGTGTGACCCTTACCGGTCTGGTACAGGTAGGTTTCGTCTTTATAGAGGTGGTAAACCCCTTTGAACAGCTTGCCGCAGCCAATCGGCCAGGTGATTGGCGCGCAGGCAATCTTCAGCTCGTTTTCCACTTCATCCATCAGCTCCATCGGATCACGGATGTCACGGTCGAGTTTGTTCATAAAGGTGAGGATCGGCGTATCGCGCAGACGGGTGACTTCCATCAGCTTGCGGGTACGATCTTCAACACCTTTCGCGGCGTCGATCACCATCAGGCAGCAGTCCACCGCCGTCAGGGTACGGTAGGTATCTTCGGAGAAGTCTTCGTGCCCCGGGGTGTCCAGCAGGTTCACCAGACAGTCGTGATACGGGAACTGCATCACGGAGGTGGTAATCGAAATACCACGCTGCTTTTCCATCTCCATCCAGTCGGATTTAGCATGCTGGCTGGAGCCACGGCCTTTAACGGTACCCGCGGTCTGGATCGCCTGTCCGAACAGCAACACCTTCTCGGTGATGGTCGTTTTACCGGCATCCGGGTGCGAGATAATGGCAAAAGTGCGGCGTTTGGCCACCTCTTGCAGATAAGGAGACAACGTCATAATCAATTCTTCTTAGGTAAGCGCGGCAGCAGGCCGCGCATCATGGAATACGAAAAATGCGGCTATTTTACCCATCAACAGGGGGCAGGCAATCATTGTTTACACAGGAGCTGCTCCAGTTCGTTCAATGACGTAACGGTCCAGGTCGGCTCGATGCCTTCCGGCAGCATGCGGTCATGCGCATTCAGCCAGACGGTCGACAGGCCCGATCTCATACCTCCCAGAATATCAGATTCTGCCGTATCCCCCACCATCAGCACGCGATCGCGGTCAGGATTGCCCGCTTGCGCCAGCGCATAATCGAAAATACGCGGATCCGGCTTCGGTACGCCCACCTCTTCGGAAATCACCAGCGCGTCGAAATGATCGCGCAGGCCGGTGCGTTCAAGGCGAATCTGCTGAAGCGCGGTAAAGCCGTTGGTAATGATCCCAAGCTTCACCTTCCCTTTCAGCGAATCCAGCAAAGAAACGGCGCCGGGCAGCGGCGCGCAGATATCCGCCATCGCATTCAGGAAGGCCTCGTTCAGCACCCCAGGACTCACGTTTAACCGTTCAGCCCACACGTCAAAACGCTGATGCTGAAGCTGTAACGCGGTGATGGCTCCGTTCTGGTAATCCACCCACAGCGGTTTGTTCACCGCCTGATAGTCCTGAAAATCTTCCGCGGTGAACGTCACGCTATAGTCGAGAAACATCCGCTGTAGGCCGCCGAACGAGTCAAACGTAAACAGCGTTTCGTCGGCATCAAAGAAAATCCAGTCCCATTTCATCGTTACAACCTTATTTTCGTTATCCAATCGGCAGAGCCATGATAATGGCGTCTTCACGTCCCTCTGCGGTGGGGTAGTAGTTACGGCGGATAGTCGCCTCGTTGAAGCCTAAGCTTTCATAGAGCGCGATGGCGGCGACATTGGACGCGCGCACCTCCAGCCACAGGGTGAAAACGTCACGGGTTTCCAGCTCACGAATGAGGTGCTCAAGCAGTTCCCTGCCCAGCCCGCGGCGCTGGTATGCGGGATCGACCGCGATATTAAACAGCGTCGCCTCGTCCAGAACGACCTGCGTGATGGCGAACGCAGCCATCGCACCGTCAACGTCCAGGCGGAGATTTAAATAGCGTTCGCCCTGATTGCTGGCAAACGTCTTTTCGCTCCACGGAAAGGCATGGGCGCGGGTTTCAATCGCGAACGCGGGGGTCAGGTCAGCCGTCGTGAGGGAAGAAATCGTGTTCATATTCGCAAATTTGTTGCCATAGCGCGCTACGCGCTTTTGGGTTGGCTTTCAGTTCGTCCAGCGCTGGCGAGCTGATCTGGCTTCCTTCAAGGGGTAGCTCATCCACCGCCCCGATTCGCCAGCTGTTACAGCGGCTGTCAGGGGGAAGCATCGCGACGCTTTCGGGCGCCAGCTGTAATACCTGATCGTGGGTCACCTTCAGGCTGCGAAGGACATCCTCAATCAGGGGCTCGTTCAGGGCAGGCGGCGCTTCTGCCACCATCACCAGGCGGACATGCGCAGGGATGGAGATGGCTATTTCGCCCCGCAACGCCGTCGGGCGACGCAAAGCCCACTGGGTGATACCCAGTTGCTGCAACTGCCAGTCTCGTCGGGATGTCATAGCGAAAACTCCTGTCTCTCAGGCGCGCAAATATAGCAAATGTGTCGAAACTGCGCCATCTACCTACTATAATCCCCGCCTGAGTTTATTGAGGAACAATTCATGTCTGCATTTACCCCGGCAAGTGAAGTCTTGCTGCGTCACAGTGATGATTTCGAAGAAAGCCGTATTCTGTTTGCCGGAGATATGCAGGATGACCTGCCCGCACGTTTCGACTGTGCTGAAAGCCGTGCCCACACCCAGTACTATCACCACTGGCAAGTGCTGAGCCGTCAGATGGGCGAGCGCGCGCGCTTTAGCCTGGCGGCGGAGCAGAGCGATATTGCTGACTGCGATACGCTCATTTACTACTGGCCGAAAAACAAGCCGGAAGCCCAGTTCCAGCTGATGAACCTGCTTTCTCTGCTGCCGGTCGGCTGCGATATTTTTGTTGTCGGTGAAAACCGCAGCGGGGTGCGTAGCGCAGAGCAGATGCTCGAAGCCTGGGCGCCGCTGACGAAAATCGACAGCGCCCGTCGCTGCGGCCTGTACCATGGTCGTCTGGAAAAACAGACCACCTTCGATGCCGACGCCTTCTGGGACGAGTACCAGCTTGAAGGCCTGACCATTAAAACCCTGCCGGGCGTGTTCAGCCGTGATGCGCTCGATACGGGCAGTAAGCTGCTGCTGTCCACCCTGACGCCTCATACCAAGGGCAAAGTGCTGGACGTCGGCTGTGGCGCGGGCGTGCTGTCAACGGTTCTCGCCAGTCACTCACCAAAAGTGCGTTTAACCCTGTGTGACGTGAGCGCTCCGGCGGTAGAAGCCAGCCGCGCCACGCTTGCTGCGAATGGCATTGAAGGCGACGTGATTGCCAGCAACGTCTTCTCCGACGTGACCGGTCGCTTTGACATGATCATCTCTAACCCGCCGTTCCACGACGGAATGGAGACCAGCCTTGAAGCGGCGCAAACGCTGATCCGTGGCGCAACCCGTCACCTCAACAGCGGCGGTGAGCTGCGTATCGTAGCGAACGCCTTCCTCGCGTACCCGAAAGTGCTGGATGAAACCTTTGGCTTCCACGAAGTGATCGCCCAGACGGGCCGCTTTAAGGTCTATCGCACCGTGATGACGCGCCAGGCGAAAAAGTAACCCCCCGGTCCGGCGATGGCTGACGCTGCCATCGCCCAATTTTGCAGCAATCAAAACAACGTGCGCAATTTTCTGTTGACGTAAAGCTGAAAACATCTAGAATGCGCCTCCGTGGTTACGATACTTTTACAGTGTCGATGGTATGCGAAGGTGGCGGAATTGGTAGACGCGCTAGCTTCAGGTGTTAGTGTCCTTACGGACGTGGGGGTTCAAGTCCCCCCCCTCGCACCATAAATCACGTTGATATTGCTCGCACTGGGCGAAGGTGGCGGAATTGGTAGACGCGCTAGCTTCAGGTGTTAGTGTCCTTAGGATGTGGGGGTTCGAGTCCCCCCCCTCGCACCAACGAGGCGATATCAAACCAGTAAGATGACTGTGCGAAGGTGGCGGAATTGGTAGACGCGCTAGCTTCAGGTGTTAGTGTCCTTACGGACGTGGGGGTTCAAGTCCCCCCCCTCGCACCAATTATCTTACATCCTCTCAGCAGTGCCTCTTCTTTTTCCCTTTTATTTCAAACTCATCAGAATCACCAGCAGTCCACTGATTAGCGCCACGCATGAAGGCAGCAGGACATAATGCCGTAACTGTTTGTGCCAGATCATCGCGGATGTCACCAGCAAGCCTGAAACAATCATTGCTTTCCAGACATCAATGGGGAGATCGGTAAACATCAGCCCACCGATAATGGAACCAGGCAGTAATATTCCCCACCCACTTCCCAGCGCTTTGCTCAACATGGTTTCACCTCTCGCACTGATAATGATAACCAGTATCATATGATAGTAATTATCACTTGTCAGCAGGCGACGTAAGAAATTGCGCCAGCAATTGCTTTCCCATAATGACAGAGAATGTGTAAGGTGATAAATTGCCCACCTGTTAAATTCCGATAAAGTTTTTCTGATAATAAAAATTCAATTTTGTAGCGACCAATATTACACAACAACACCTTGCTCATTGTTTTAATTGAGTTTTAATAAAAACGCACGCATATGACATCACAATCCTGGCTGTCTTTAGTCAACAAGAAATATCAGCTATCTTTACGTTTGTTTTTATTTCTGAACGCCGCATCAGCATTGTTCTCGGTAACAAATCCTCTCTATTCCGTACGTGTGTTATCAGTCCCGCTCTTTGCCGTACTGACTATCAGCACAGGCTTACTTATCTGGCACTGGAAAAACAGCACGCGAAAAATAAATATCCCTGTTGTTTCAGCTATTTTTGGTCTTTTATGGGCCTGGCAGATCGTCTCTAAATTTCTGTTAATCACGTACGATCACGCGACCTATTTAATGATGGCGCTATTAACAGTGCTTTTTATAGGGTCTCTGGCGTTCGCGAGTAATATTAAAGCCTTTACGTTACATTCATTTCCCGCATTTATATCCTGCCTGTGGCTTAGCCCGTCCGAAAACTGGCTGAGAATGGCCTATTTTTTCGCGCTGCCGGTGGTCGCCATTGGTATCCATCATGTTCTTCAGCGGCGCAATGACCGTTTCGCCCAGGAGCTGCTTTCCGAACTGCTGGAGGAGCGCGAAACCCTGACCGATCTCAGCATGATGGACCCGCTCACCGGCCTGTATAACCGTCGCGGGCTGCAAAGCCGGCTGGAGAACCTTCCCAGGCCTGACGCTGGCGAGCACTTCGTGCTGCTGATGGATATCGACCACTTCAAAGCCTACAACGACCATTACGGCCATATGATGGGCGATCAGGCCTTGAGCAGGGTCTCGGCTGCGATACGCGACGCCGTGCGCTCACGCGATGTTGTCGCCCGGTTTGGCGGGGAAGAATTTATGGTGCTGTTGAGTAACATCCCGCTGGAGCAAGCGCGCCAGACGGCTGAACGCATACGTCAGAAGGTTTACGATCTTAAAATCCCCCATATGTTTAACGAAAGCGTCGCCACTAACGTGACCATCAGCATCGGCATCGCCATGTTCGAAGGTGAAGACGTTGAGGGCGCGCTGGCGAAAGCGGATAAAGCCCTCTATGAAGCCAAGCATATGGGACGTAACAGCATTCTGCTGAGCGAAGAGCTTCATACTGCCTGAAACTGCCTTCACAGCGCCAGGATAAAACGCTTGCGCTCGGTTTTATCTATAGTTAGGATTGGCAATCATTATCATTTAGATTTGTAATCCACACTATGGCGACTCGTACCGCACACATCGTTGAGCCCCTGCTCTGGCGAGCTCCACTCTCCGCTGGGGAAACGACGCTTGCGGATGCCATTCGGGAAAAAATTGCCGTAACGCGCGCCCATCTGCTGGATTTCATCAAACTGGATGAAGCACCGCCGCATCATGCGCTGACGCTGACTGAGTGGCAACGTCCTGCCGAGCTGCGGTCGCTGCTGGCAACCTATTCCGACCATATTTATCGTAACCAACCTACCCTGACGCGGGAAAATAAACCGCTGTTATCCCTCTGGGCACAGTGGTATATCGGGCTGATGGTGCCGCCTGTCATGCTAGCCCTGCTGACCCAGGAAACGATGCTCGATCTCTCGTCGGAACATTTTCATGTTGAATTTCATGAAACCGGGCGCGCTGCCTGTTTCTGGATTGATGTACATGAAGATCCGAGCGCGAGACACCTGTCAGCGCAGGCGCGTATGGAACGGTTGATTACAAGAGCGCTGGTTCCGGTCATTGATGCGCTGGAAGCGACGGGAGAGATTAACGGCAAACTGATCTGGAGTAATACCGGGTATCTTATCCACTGGTATTTAACGGAAATGAAGCCGCTGCTCGGCGACGAGAAAGTGGATGCACTGCGTCAGAGCTGTTTCTTTGCCAGACAGCTGTCGGATGGACGGGATAACCCTCTTTACCGCACCGTGGTTCCGCGTGAGGGACTTCTGGTACGTCGTACCTGCTGTCAGCGCTACCGTCTGCCGGACGTCCAGCAGTGCGGCGATTGCACGCTTAAGTAGTCTGGCCCGGCCTGATACCCGCAGAGAGAGGGAACAAACACTAAAAACGGCAACCTGCGTTGCCGTTTTGCTTTTACCTAAGCGACCTGCTCATTTTCCTCTTCTCCATTACGCTGTGCTTCTTCCGCTTCCTGCTGAAGCAACTGTTTCTCGTACACCTTGAAGAACGGGAAATAGATAATCGCGGAAACGCAGGCCAAAACCAGCACCAGAATGGCTGCACGGAAATCCCAGCCCAGCGCCCAGGCGGCACCAACCGGAGCCGGTGCCGTCCACGGCACGACGGAAATCACGCGGCCAATCAGATCAAACTTCATCGCTGCCCATGCCAGCACGGCATTAACCATCGGCGCCAGCAGGAAAGGAATAAAGAACACCGGGTTCATCACAATCGGCGTACCGAAAATCACCGGCTCATTGATATTGAAAATGCTTGGCACCACGCTCAGACGTCCAATAGAGCGCAGGTGCGCGGAGCGGCTACGCAGATAGCAGAACACCAGACCCATCGTCGCCCCCGATCCGCCGATAACGATAAAGAACGTCCAGAAGGCTTCCATAAAGATGTGTGGCAAAGGCTGGCTTGCCGCCAGCGCGGTCTGGTTCGCCCCCAGGTTCGTCAGCCAGAACATTTGCAGCATCCCGGAGACAATCGCCGCGCCGTGGATCCCGGCAAACCACAGCAGGTGGCCAATCAGCACCGCCAGCAGGATCGCAGGCAGCGAGTCAGCCGCAGAGACCAGCGGTTTGAATATCGACATGATGGCCTGTGGGATCAGCATACCGAACTGCGACTGGATCAGCAGACTCAGCGGATAGAGCGTCAGCACCACCACCAGCACCGGGATCAGCAGATCAAACGAGTTTTTGATCATCGGCGGAACCTGGTCTGGCAGGCGGATCCCGATATTGTGTGCTTTCAGGAAACGCATCATCTCAACGCAATAGATCGCCACCAGAATCGCGGTGAAAATACCGGTCCCTCCCAGGCTATCGACCGGCAAAGCGCCTTTGGTTTTAGGGGCGGCGACCAGCAGGAACGCCATCAGCGACAGCATCGCGCACATGAACGGATCCAGCTGATGGGTTTTAACGTAATGTTTGCCCAGGTTGTAGGCAATAGCCGCACAGATATAAAGGGACATCACCCCCATTGTCATATCAAACGGCGTCAGAATTTGGCCTTCAAACTGCTTCGCCATATCCAGCCAGGCGCGAGCAAAACCCCAGGTGGTATCAGGCGAAAAAGGTGGGTAAGCGAACACTAACAGAAACGAGCCCACAATCATAAACGGCATCGCTGAGATAAACCCGTCACGAATAGCCATAACGTGACGCTGGGAAGAGATGCGCCCGGCAATAGGGCTAACATAATTTTCAACGAAGCGGAAAATCAGATTAAATGCAGCATGGTTGGCAGACATAGCAGATCTCCTGTCATACGTTCGTTTCGGACGTTCTCACGTCACACGTTGTTCCATACATCAGCGTCACAACCTTGCCGGATCGTGTACCTGCGGTACTGCTCAAACGGAATGGTTTCATAATTAGCTCTTATTATTAGATACAGGGGAAGTTACACACTCAGTATTAATCTCTGCATCACGCTCTGCAACCGGTTACTGTAACCGGTTTCTGTGAATGTGAAGGCGATCCAGAAATCGCCCCTGACGGATATTTGTTACTTAAGGGATATTTACAGCGACTAAATTCTTATGACAGATTACGCAGGATATTTGTCAGGAGGAATCAATGAGTTTGCAGTCTGTACAACAGTTTTTTGCCGAACACGCTCCGGATATAGAGATCATTGAGCTTAACCAAAGCACAGCGACTGTTGCCCTTGCTGCTGCCGCGCACAACGTTGAACCCGGCCAAATTGCCAAAACGCTGTCACTAAAAATTAAAAATGACGTGATTCTGGTGGTTGCAAAAGGCGATGCGCGTCTGGATAACAAAAAGCTTAAAGAGACATTCGGCGCAAAAGCCCGCATGCTCAGCAGCGATGAGGTAGTCACCCTGACAGGTCATCCTGTTGGCGGCGTCTGCCCTTTCGGACTGGAAAACCCGCTTTCTGTTTACTGTGACATCACATTAAAACAATACGCGGAAGTGTTACCCGCAGCGGGCGCCATCCACAGTGCGGTGCGTATATCGCCCGACAGAATGGCGGAACTGACCGCAGCAAAATGGGTGGATGTGTGCATTTGAACGATGCGCCAGAAGCACTCTGGCGCATCATTTAACGCTAAGAGAATGAAGGAACGGTGAGAGCGGAACGACGAACTTCCCGGGCAGGGAGATGCGCCAGGATATCCGCCGCATCCAGTAATCCCACGTCAGAATTGACGCCCAGCTTTACCATGGCGTTAAACTTATGCGCCCGGATAGTTTTAATATTGCGTTCAAGCTGTGCTGCAATTTCAGGGATCGAAAAACCCGATGACATATAACGCAGAATCGCCCTCTCGGTTGGGCTTAACATACGATTGCTAACACACCAGTGATTGTACATGTTGTCGTTCACCTGATGCGTTTCGCTGAGTAATGTCTTCAGGCCCTCCATTAGCTGCTTTAGCGGAACCGATTTACTGATGATTCCATGCAAGCGAGAAGGCGAAAGATGGCTGACCAGCCTCGCCTCCATTTCGTCAGAGGCCAGCACAATACGCTGGACGTCGCTGTGGGTGAAGGTGAGATCCCGTAAACAGGCAAGACAGTTTCTCCGCTCCTCACGCTCATCAGACAGTGAATAGATAACCGCATAGAATGAGATATCCGAGAGCGCCGCTTTAAAGCTGGCGAATCTGCTAAACAGGTGCACCTGGTAATGGCTCAGGCTGGGCATCGCAAAGAGATGCTTCAACCCCACAGCGCTCATTGAGCAGCTTTCGATGACGGCGATATGTCTTGTTGCAGTGGTCTTTTCCATTCCTCAAACTCTCCATAAGCCGACATTAAACTGAGTTCTCGCATTCCCTGGGTACTGCTTATCCACGCGTACATATCGGCATTACTGCGAAGTGATAAGCGACGCATTGCACTGTTTTTCTGTGCGCTGATCGTTTTATTACTTTTATTCAGTAGTGTGGCAATTTGGTTGATTCCCCAACCTTTACCGAGTAAACGCAACACCTTGCGTTCAGAGTGAGTGAGTGCAATCATTTGCTCACTCTCCTCTTCAATATCGGGCGTTTCCGGTATTAATAACGTCTGGCTTATTCGCTCGGCACGTTCACTGCCCGCGCGAATAGCGTTAATGACGCCTTCAATAGGCTCCATATCTGAAAGCAGCGTGCTTTCCGGACGCATAAGAAGCTCTACTGCAAGCGGATAAAGAGGACGCGAGACAAGGAATATCCAGTGAATATCCCGATACTGATTCATTAATCCATAATACTGCTCAAGCGTGCCGCGAGGATTACGATACTCACCCGAAATATCGGCAATAACGACCCCGGCGCGACGCAACTGAAGTAGCGTCAACTCCTGCATCGAACGGCAGTACGTTATCTCAAAATCGGGAAAATGACGCGACATGACGCCACCTAACCCATTTTGCATAACCGGCACTCTGCTAATCACAACTCCGTGTTTACCATTCAATGGCAACATAGACCCTCCATGTCATGAATTCATTATTTAAGAACGAACTAACCCTACGAGGTTAAACACGTTTGTATTCCTTAGTACAAAACGGCTTAATATTCGTAAACCAGAAGAAATGTCACATGGGTTATGAAACGCCCAATACAGTCTTAATATCGCATAAAGACTACAAGAATTTAATTCTGGTTGTGTGAAAAGATCGAAAATATGAAATTAGAAATACTTAATATATTTTTTTTATAAATTCTCGTCACATATTCATTAAATAAATAAAGATACGGCCTCTTCGCCATGCTGGACACGCAACTGATCGCACAAATGTTGATCTGGCCCAGCGCAAAGGGCCCTGCCCTTTGTGTTAAAAGTAAGCAATCTCTCTTCTCTTCAGGGCGTTTCATGCAGGCAGATCGGTCTACGCAACGTGCTACCACGCGGCTATGTATTCAGTGCGGACTTTTTCTTTTACAACACGGGGCAGAAAGCGCCCTCGTCGAAGAACTTTCCACACGCCTTGGTCTGGCGCTGGGGATGGACAGCGTTGAGAGCTCCATCTCGTCAAATGCCATTGTACTGACCACCATTAAAGACGGACAGTGCCTCACCTCCACTCGTAAAAATCATGACCGCGGCATTAACATGCACGTCGTGACGGAAGTGCAGCACATTGTGATCCTTGCTGAACACAGGCTGCTCGATCTGCGGGAAATAGAGAAACGCTTCAACCAGATCAAACCTCTCCGGTATCCACGCTGGCTGGTTGTGCTGATGGTGGGACTCTCCTGCGCCTGCTTCTGCAAGCTCAACGCGGGCGGATGGGACGGCGCTGTCGTGACATTCTTTGCCAGCAGCATCGCGATGTATGTCCGCCAGTTGTTGACGCACAGGCAACTGCATCCGCAAATAAACTTCTGCATCACGGCATTTGTGGCGACAACCGTATCCGGCCTGCTTTTGCGCCAGCCTTACTTCGCCAGCACGCCTACTGTTGCGATGGCCGCCAGCGTATTGCTGCTGGTGCCGGGTTTTCCCTTAATCAATGCCGTCGCTGATATGTTCAAAGGCCACATCAACACCGGTCTGGCGCGCTGGGCGATAGCCAGCCTGCTGACGCTGGCGACCTGTATCGGGGTGGTAATGGCCATGACACTCTGGGGGTTACGCGGATGGGCGTGATCGATTTTCTGCTCGCACTGGCGCAGGACATGCTCCTGGCAGCCCTTCCCGCCGTTGGCTTTGCGATGGTGTTTAACGTCCCGCAGCGTGCATTACCCTGGTGTGCGCTGCTGGGTGCCATTGGCCACGGCTCACGTATGATCATGATGACCGCGGGCTTTAATATCGAATGGTCGACGTTTATCGCCTCCATGCTGGTCGGCAGCATCGGTATTCAGTGGTCCCGCTGGTATCTGGCGCATCCGAAGGTGTTCACCGTGGCGGCAGTCATTCCTATGTTCCCGGGTATTTCAGCCTATACGGCGATGATTTCCGCTGTCAAAATCAGCCACTTTGGCTACAGCGAACCGCAGATGATCCTGCTTCTGAGCAACTTCCTTAAAGCCTCGTCGATTGTGGGCGCGCTCTCCATCGGCCTGTCGATCCCCGGCTTATGGCTTTACCGCAAACGTCCACGCGTATAATAAAATAGCTTGCAATTGTATCGCGCACTATCTATATTCATTTCATGGATGCAAAAATGAACGACACCACTAACGCGCTTCTGCTGGATAACCAGCTCTGTTTTGCCCTCTATTCGGCAAATCTGGCGCTTAACAAGCTCTACCGGCAACTGCTGGCGCCGCTTAACCTGACCTACCCGCAATACCTGGTGATGCTGGTGCTGTGGGAGCAGGATGATATTACGGTATCAGACATTGGCGAGCGGCTGTTCCTGGATTCCGCCACGCTGACGCCCCTGCTGAAACGCCTGGAAAGTGCAGGATTAATCTTCCGCCAGCGTTCCCGTCAGGATGAGCGTCAGGTCGCCGTCACCCTGAGCGACGCGGGTCGGGCGCTGCAACAGCAGGCCGTGACGATACCCCACGCCGTGGGCTGTGCAGCGCAGTGTGATACCGACACCATGCTGGCGCTCAAGCACCAGCTCGAACTTTTGCGCCAACAGCTTCATCGCGCGTAAGGCTATACTTTACGCGCCTGATTTTAACTTAATACATCGCGCGCTATTTAATAGTGCATATAAACGTAAGATGAGGAACCTGCCATGTCTTTAGAAAAAGTTGTTTACACTGCCAAAGCCAAAGCAACCGGAGGCCGTGATGGCCGCGCAACGTCTTCCGATGGCGTTCTGGATGTCAAACTGGGTGTCCCCAAAGAGATGGGTGGCATGGGGGGTGAAGTAACCAACCCTGAACAGCTGTTCGCTGCGGGCTACTCCGCCTGCTTCCTGGGCGCAATGAAATTCGTTGCGGCACGCGACAAATTCGCTCTGCCAAAAGATGCCTTTATTGAAGGCGAAGTGGGGATTGGCCCGCTGCCAACCGGTTTTGGTATCGAAGCGAAGCTGAACATCCACGTTGAAGGGATGGACGCAGCGGAAGCCAAAAAACTGGTGGATGCGGCGCATATCGTCTGTCCGTACTCTAACGCGACGCGCGGCAATATCGACGTGACGCTGAACATCATCGCGTAATCAGCTCCTGTGATTTTAGCCCCGGTAAGCGTAACGCCGCCGGGGAAATCCTCTCCTTTCCTCTCCTCTCTCTGTGCTACCATAACCCTCAATCACGCCCGTAGTAATCAGTTGAGAAAGTGTTATGTCCTCCAGAATCCTGACCACCAGCATTGCTGGCATTGATGCCTTTATGCGCGATCCTCGCGGTGTGTTGACGCACGCCGAAGGCGGCACGCTCGCGGTATTTGCCGACAACGCCCCGGCGTTTTATGCGGTCACGCCGGAACGTCTGGCGCAGCTTCTGGAAATTGAAGCGAAGCTGTCGCGCCCGGCGAGCGATGTCATGCTGGATAATCAGTTTTTTGACGAACCCGCCAGCGCTCCGGTGGCCGTTCCAATGGGGAAATTTCCCATGTACGCCGGTTGGCAGCCGGACGCCGATTTTCAGCGGCAGGCGGCCTTATGGGGAATAGCCCTCGCGCAGCCCGCGACGCCAGAAGAGCTGGCGGCCTTTACCGCTTACTGGCAGGCTGAAGGAAAAGTCTTCCACCATGTTCAGTGGCAGCAAAAGTTCGCGCGCAGTCTTCAAATCAACCGCGCCAGCAACAATGGCCAGCCAAAACGTGATATCAATGCCTTTTCAGAACCGGACAAAAAAATCCCTGATGGATTCCGAGGTGCGAAATGAAAAACGTCGGCGACCTGATGAAACGTTTGCAGAAGATGATGCCCACCAACGTGAAGCCCGCCTTCACCACGGGTGAAGAGCTGCTGGCGTGGCAAAAAGAGCAGGGTAAAATTCGCGCGGCTGCCCTCGCCCGCGAAAACCGCGCGATGAAAATGCAGCGCACCTTTAACCGCTCTGGCATTCGCCCTCTGCACCAGAACTGCTCCTTCGAGAATTATAAGGTCGAGTCGCAGGGGCAGATGAACGCCCTCAACCAGGCGCGCCAGTATGTGGATGAATTTGACGGCAACATTGCCAGCTTCATCTTTAGCGGAAAACCCGGCACGGGGAAAAATCACCTTGCGGCCGCTATCTGCAACGAGCTGCTGCTGCGCGGGAAGTCAGTGCTGATTATCACCGTGGCCGATATTATGTCCGCCATGAAGGACACCTTCAGCAACCGCGAAACCAGCGAAGAACAGCTGCTGAATGATTTAAGTAACGTGGATTTGCTGGTCATCGACGAGATCGGCGTCCAGACGGAGTCCCGCTACGAAAAAGTGATCATCAACCAGATTGTCGATCGCCGTTCGTCGTCAAAACGCCCAACCGGTATGCTGACGAACCACAATATCGACGAGATGACCCGACTTCTTGGCGAGCGGGTGATGGATCGCATGAAGCTGGGTAACAGCCTGTACGTCATCTTCGACTGGGACAGCTACCGCAGCCGCGTCACCGGCAAAGAGTATTAAGATATTTCCAGGGAGCGCCGGAAGAGCAGAGGTATATACTGAACCCACTTCTGGCCCAAAACGGACCTTGTAGAGTAAATCATTATGAAAAAACAGTTTCTTATCAGCATCCTTACTGGCGCCCTGCTGGTGACTGGCGCAGCGCAGGCCGCATCATGGCAGGAGTCGCTCTCCAGCGCAGCAAGTGAGTTAACCAAAGAGAGCGGCACGTCCCAGGGCGGGCTGTCAGCCTCGTCCCTCACCGGCCTGCTGAGTAACAGCTCCCAAAGCCTGAGCGCCGGCACGATGAACAATGCGGCGGGCATTCTGGAATACTGCGCGAAGCAGAAACTGGCTTCCGTCACCGATACCGAAAACATCAAAAACCAGGTGCTGGGTAAACTGGGTCTGGACACCCAGGAGCAGAAAGCGGACACCAACTATATGGACGGTATTCAGGGCCTGCTGAACGCGCAAAATGGCCAGCAGCTGAACCTCAGCACCCTTGGAAATTCATCTCTGGCGAAACAGGTGAAAACGAAAGCCTGCGATCTGGTGCTGAAACAAGGCGTTAATTTCCTCTCCTGATCGTCTCCCATTTTCTGCCACAACACGCCGGGTTTATTACGTTAGTCTTACACCGCGGCGTGAAGTGCGTTTTTTTATCCCCTGCCACCACCTCAGCCTCCGTATACCACGATGCGACTGTATTCAAAAATCCGATTTTATAAACCAAATCCTAACAACAGCACACTTTCGTGACACTAAAATTGCAGCTAAGCGACATCGCAATTACATTGTATTACCCAAAAAATAAGCAATTAGCCGGCTAAGCGTCCGGCATGATGAGGATCTGCTGTTGTCAGAGTTAATGTCCCTTGTCCTTTTCCTGGCTTCCATCGGCGTTTATGCCTGGAAAGCTGGTCGTCACACCTGGTGGTTTGTGGCCACCCTGGTGGTGCTCGGCATTTTTATTGTTTTAAACATTACGTTATATGCCAGCGATTATTTTACCGGCGACGGTATTAACGACGCGGTGCTCTACACGTTGACCAACAGCCTGACCGGCGCTGGTGTAGGTAAGTATATCCTTCCGGGTCTGGGGCTGGTGGTCGCCCTGGTGGGCATCTTCGCCGCGCTGGCCTGGGTTCTGCGCCGTCGCCGTCACCGTCCGCATCATCATGGCTACAGCCTGCTGGCGCTGTGCCTGGCGCTGGCCTCCGTGGATGCCAGCCCCGCATTCCATCAAATTACCGAGCTGGTAAAATCCCAGTCGCGCGATGGCGACCCGGACTTTGCGGCCTATTACAAAGAACCCTCGAAGAAGATCGACAATCCAAGACTCAACCTGGTCTATATCTACGGCGAAAGTCTGGAGCGCACCTATTTTGATAACGATGCTTTCCCGAACCTGACGCCAGAGCTTGGCGCGCTGAAAAACCAGGGCCTCGACTTCAGCCACACCATGCAGCTCCCTGGCACGGATTACACCATCGCCGGGATGGTGGCCTCCCAGTGCGGCATTCCGCTGTTCGCTCCGTTTGAAGGCAACGCCTCCGCCTCGATGTCGAGCTTCTTCCCGCAGAACATTTGCCTCGGCGATATCCTGAAAAACTCGGGCTATGAAAACTACTTTATGCAGGGCGCTAACCTGCGCTTTGCCGGGAAAGATGTGTTCCTGAAATCCCACGGTTTCGATCACTTGTATGGTTCCGAAGAGCTGAAAACCACGGTGGCCGATCCGGCCTACCGCAACGACTGGGGCTTTTACGACGATACCGTTCTGGATGAAACCTGGAAGAAATTCGAGGAGCTTTCCCGCGCCGGTAAACGCTTCTCGCTGTTTGCGTTGACCGTCGACACGCATCATCCGGATGGTTTTGTCTCACGCACCTGTAAACGTCAGGGCTACGACATTGACGGTAAAAACAACAAGTCGTTCAGCGCCGTGACCTGTAGCCAGGAGCATATCGCGGCGTTAATCGAGAAAATCAAAGCGTCGCCGTATTTCAAAAATACGGTCATCGTCGTCTCATCTGACCATCTGGCGATGAAAAACAGCGCCTGGGATGAGCTGAATAAGCTGGATCGCAGCAACCTGTTCTTTGTGCTGCGCGGCGATAAACCGCAGCAGGAGATCATTGCCGCTAAACGTAACTCGATGGATAACGGCGCTACCGTGCTGGATATTCTGGGTGGCGATAACTTCATTGGACTGGGCCGCAGTACGCTGTCGGGCCAGTCCCTGTCGGAAATCTTCCTCAACATGAAGGAAAAAATCCTCGCCTGGAAGCCGGATATCATTCGTCTGTGGAACTTCCCGAAAGAGATAAAAGACTTCACCATCGATCAGGATAAAAAAATGATCGCGTTCTCCGGCAGCCATTTCCGCCTGCCACTGCTGCTGCGCGTGTCGGATAACCGCGTCGAGCCGCTGCCGGAAAGCGAATACTCCGCGCCACTGCGCTTCCAGCTGGCGGAATTCGCCCCGCGCGATAATTTCGTCTGGGTCGACAAATGCTACAAAATGGGCCAGCTCTGGTCGCAACAGCTGTCGCTGTCCACCGACTGGTGCGTCTCTCAGGGGCAACTCGGCGGCGAGCAGACCGTGCAACACGTTGACAAACCGCAGTGGCAGGGAAAAACCGCGTTTAAAGATACGGTTATTGATACCGCACGCTATCAGCGCAACGTAGACCTGCTGAAAATCGTCGACAACGACATTCGTTATAAAGCAGACAGCTTCATCTTTAATGTTGCCGGCGCGCCGGAAGAGGTGAAGCAGTTCAGCGGTATTTCGCGGCCGGAATCATGGGGGCGCTGGTCTAACGCCCAGTTAGGCGATGAGGTGAAAATTGAATATACCCATCCGCTGCCGGAGAAATTCGATCTGGTGATCACCGCCAGGGCATTTGGTCCCAACGCAAACCGTCCTATACCGGTGCGCGTCGGCGATAAAGAACAGACGCTGACGCTGAGCAATGATGTCACCACCAGCACGCTGCACTTCGATAACCCAACGCGCAGCAATACGCTGGTCATTGTGCCGCCCGATCCGCAGTCCACTAACGAAGGGAATATTCTCGGTCACGCTCCGCGCAAGCTGGGGATCGGCATGGTGGAGATTAAAATTGTGAGCAGCGCTGGCTGATGACGGCGTTCACCCTTCGCCCGACGCGCATCGACGACGTCGCTGCCCTGCCCGCCATCGAACGTGCGGCGGGGCAGCGGTTTCGCGACGTTCCTGAGCTGGCCTGGCTGGCAGACAATGAGGTTATTTGTGTTGAAGATCACCTCGGTTACGCCGGACGCGGATTGAGCTGGCTGGCGCTGACTGACGACAGGCCTGTGGGCTTTATTCTCGCCGAAGCTCATCCATCGTCGCTGTTTATTGTGGAACTGTCGGTTCACCTGGACTGGCAGGGACGAGGTCTCGGACGCCAGTTAATCGCCCGTGCCGCCGCGCATGCCCGCAGTCTGGGGCTGAACTCGCTGACGTTAACGACGTTTCGTGATGTCCCGTGGAATGCGCCCTTCTACAGGCGATTAGGGTTTGAAATGCTGACGACGCTGACGCCGGAACTGCGCCAGAAACGCGAGGAAGAGACGGCGCACGGTTTAGCGTATGGTTCCCGCTGCGCCATGCGCCTGCCTCTGTAAGATCGCCCGGTGGCGTTGCGCTTACCGGGCCTACAAAACCCAATTCCGCAGGCCGGGTAAGGCGAAGCCATCCGGCAAATTGCACAATCCGTAGGCCGGGTAAGGCGCAGCCGCCACCCGGCAAAACGCACAGCGTCAGAACGTTTCCCAGTTATCGCCCGCATCTGCGGTCGCCGGTTTACGCGCCACTACCGGAGCGGTAACGCTTTTCGCGGAGGCGAACTCGCGCGCCTTCATCTGTTCCTGCTGAATACGGAACACCGCAACGGCCTGCGTCAGACGGCTCGCCTGCTCTTCCAGTGCCGCGGCCGCCGCCGCAGACTCTTCCACCAGCGAGGCGTTCTGCTGGGTCACGCGATCCATCTCAGCCACCGCCAGCCCAACCTGGTCGATACCGCGGCTCTGCTCGTCAGACGCAGACGCGATTTCGCCCATGATGTCCGTCACGCGCGTTACCGCATTCACGATCTCACCCATGGTTTCACCCGCGCTTTCCACCAGCGTTGAACCAATTTCCACGCGCCCCACGGAGTCTTCAATCAGGCTCTTGATCTCACGGGCCGCCTGGGCGCTGCGCTGCGCCAGGTTTCGGACTTCACCTGCAACCACCGCAAAGCCGCGGCCCTGCTCGCCCGCACGCGCCGCTTCTACCGCCGCGTTCAGCGCCAGAATATTGGTCTGGAAGGCAATCCCGTCGATCACGCTGATGATATCGGCGATTTTCTGCGAACTGCCGGCGATATCGCGCATGGTCTGCACCACGTTATCCACCACCTTGCCGCCTTTCTGCGCGGTTTCAGACGCGCTCAGGGCCAGGTTGCTCGCCTGACGGGCGTTCTCGGCGTTCTGCTTCACGGTGGCAGTCAGCTGTTCCATGCTGGCGGCGGTCTCTTCCAGAGAGGCAGCCTGCTGTTCGGTACGGGATGAGAGATCGTTATTACCCATCGAGATTTCGCTCGCACCGCTGTAAATGGCGTTTGCGCCGTTACGCACGTCACCCACGGTACGCACCAGCTCGCCCTGCATGTGGCGCAGGGAGTCAGCCAGTTCCCCCATCTCGTTGGAGCCTTCCACGTCGATGCGCTTCACCAGGTCGCCGCTGGCGATATGACGAATGCTGTCAATCAGACGGTTCAGCGGCGAAATCAGCGCCTGACGAATACCCAGCCAGACGGCAACAATCACCACCAGCACCGCAGCCAGCACGCTAATCAGCACCCAGATAGCCTGGCGGTAAGAACTGTTGCTGTCTTCAACCGCGGTCTGATACAGCGCGTCGTTCTGTTGCAGATAGGTGACGTACTGCTTCTCAAAGCCATCCTGATAGCTCTGGGTCGGCTGGTCGAAGAACTCATTGATCTTGCCCGCCCCCAGCAGCTGGATCAGCTCGGCCAGCGCGCCGTGGTAGATATCGTAATTACGTTTGATTTCCAGTGCCGCAGCGTCGCTCTGACGCGGGTCGCGCGGCAGCGCTTCGTAATCCGCCCAGTTTTTTTCCGCCTGTTTCAGAGACGCAGAGGCAATCTGCATCAGCTCGGCGACGGTTGAGCCGCTACCGATATTGTTCTGATCCATCATATAGCGGATACCCGCGCGGTTCAGAGTGTTACGGGTTTGCAGCAGCGCCACCCAGCTACCGTTCAGGGTGGATTGTTGCTGGCGAATGGTTTGCAGGATGGTGAAATTCTCTTTGTCATGCTTCAGGGCATTGAAGAAAAGACCACCGGATGTGAGTTGTAAAAGGCCAAATATCGCTAAAACCAGCAGTAAGCTGGTGACAATCTTGATACGATTTAACATGTTTTCTCTTTCCTCAGACAGATACAGAATTTTCGGCCTGGAAAGGGAAAACTTTACGAAAATCATCCTGGAATTTAGGGTTTTTACTCTTCGTCCCGCGCGGCAATATGTCGGTTTCCAAGTTCAATAAATTCTTCCAGCAGCGCCGTGAGCTGCGTCATCTTCTCCGGGGTATATTCCGCCTCAATCTGCTGGTACGCCTCTTCCACCTGAGCCTGAGCACGCTGGTACAGCGCGTTGCCTTCTTTCGTCAGCGATACGTACAGCTTGCGCTGGTCATTCACCGGCTTTAAGCGCAGCACCAGGCCGTCGCGCTCCATCCGCGTCAGAATGCCGGTCAGGCTTGGGCGCAAAATGCAGGTGCGGAACGCCAGATCGTGAAAATCCATGGAGGGATGCTCGGCCAGCACGCGGACGATACGCCACTGCTGCTCGGTCAGATTATGCCGCTTCACTATCGGGCGGAAGTAGCCCATCGCCGCTTCACGCGCCTGCAACAGCGCGATGGTTAATGAGTCATGCATCACCTTCCCCTTACATCATTAACAAGTAAACAATTTAAAACAGATGCTTTTATAGACAACACGTTGTAACCCAAAAAGTCTAACAGAAACAACGAAATTTTTTTAATCCATTGAATTAAAAGATAATTAACTCATTTATGTAAATTTATTGTTATTCATATCACAAATTATTCACTTCTGATTGCGAAACGAACAGCAAAAGCATAAAACCAGATCATTAACATATTAATGAAATCAAAACCGGACAGCCGGTTTGAGGAGTATGGGAATGAAAGGTACTGTTTTTGCCGTAGCGCTAAACCACCAAAGCCAGCGTGCAGCCTGGGCTGAGGCGTTTGAAAAAGCCCCCTATAACGCGCCGCCAAAAACGGCGGTGTGGTTTATCAAGCCACATAACACCGTTATTCGCGCAGGCGAGCCGATTCCCTTCCCACAGGGAGAAACCGTGTTAAGCGGCGCAACGGTGGCGCTGGTGGTGGGCAAAACCGCCAGCAAAGTCCGCGTTGAAGAGGCGGCGGCGTACATCGCTGGCTACGCGCTGGCCAACGAAATCAGCCTGCCGGAAGAGAGCTTCTACCGTCCGGCGATCAAGGCCAAATGTCGGGATGGATTTTGCCCGCTCGGCGAACCTGTCGCCGTTGATAACGTGGACAACCTGACCATCATCACCGAGATCAACGGTCGCGAAGCGGACCACTGGAACACGGCCGATCTGCACCGCAACGCCGCCGAACTGCTGAGCGCGCTGAGCGAATTTGCCACCCTGAACCCCGGCGATGCGATATTGCTCGGTACCCCACAAAGCCGTGTCGAAATTCGCCCGGGCGATCGGGTACGCATTCTGGCAGAGGGATTTCCGCCGCTGGAAAACCCGGTGGTAGTGGAACGCGACGTTACCATTGCTTCGCGCACGCCGCCGCACGCCACGCTGTTCGCACTCGGCCTGAACTACGCCGATCACGCCAGCGAGCTGGACTTCAAACCGCCTACCGAGCCGCTGGTGTTTATCAAAGCGCCGAACACCTTTAATGGCGACAACCAGACCTCGGTGCGCCCAAACAACATTGAATACATGCATTACGAAGCCGAGCTGGTGGTGGTCATCGGTAAAACCGCGCGTAAGGTCAGCGAAGCCGAGGCGATGGACTATGTTGCGGGCTACACGGTGTGCAACGACTACGCCATCCGCGATTATCTCGAAAACTACTATCGCCCAAACCTGCGGGTGAAAAGCCGCGACGGGCTGACCCCCATCAGCCCGAACGTGGTGCCAAAAGAAGCCATCCCTGACCCGCACAACCTTCGTCTTCGCACCTACGTTAACGGTGAACTGCGTCAGGAAGGCACCACCGCCGATCTCATTTTCAGCATCCCATTCCTGATTGCGTATCTGAGCGATTTCATGACCCTGCAACCGGGCGACATGATTGCCACCGGCACGCCGAAGGGGCTGTCCGACGTGGTACCGGGCGATGAAGTGGTGGTGGAAGTGGAGGGCGTAGGCCGTCTGGTAAACCGAATTGTCAGTGAGGAGACTGCAAAATGAAAAAGATTAACCACTGGATCAACGGGAAAAACGTCGCCGGAAGTGAGTACTTCCAAACCACTAACCCGGCCTCCGGCGAGGTGCTGGCTGAAGTAGCCTCCGGGGGCGAAGCCGAAATCCATCAGGCCGTTGCCGCCGCCAAAGAGGCGTTCCCGAAATGGGCCAACCTGCCGATGAAGGAGCGTGCGCGCCTGATGCGTCGCCTGGGGGATCTGATTGACCAGAACGTGCCGGACATTGCCGCGATGGAGACCGCCGACACCGGCCTGCCGATCCACCAGACCAAAAACGTGCTCATTCCGCGCGCCTCGCACAACTTCGAGTTCTTCGCCGAGGTGTGCCAGCAGATGAACGGCAAAACCTACCCGGTCGACGACAAGATGCTCAACTACACCCTGGTGCAGCCGGTGGGTGTCTGCGCGCTGGTGTCGCCGTGGAACGTGCCGTTTATGACCGCCACCTGGAAGGTCGCGCCCTGTCTCGCGCTGGGTAACACCGCGGTGCTGAAGATGTCTGAACTCTCCCCGCTGACCGCCGACCGTCTGGGCGAGCTGGCCCTCGAAGCGGGCATTCCGGCGGGCGTGCTCAACGTGGTGCAGGGCTATGGCGCCACGGCGGGCGACGCGCTGGTGCGTCATCATGACGTGCGCGCCGTCTCCTTCACCGGCGGCACCGCCACCGGGCGTAACATCATGAAAAACGCCGGGCTGAAGAAGTATTCTATGGAGCTGGGCGGCAAATCTCCGGTGCTGATTTTTGAAGACGCGGACATCGAGCGCGCGCTGGACGCCGCCCTGTTCACCATTTTCTCCATCAACGGCGAACGCTGCACCGCCGGCTCGCGCATCTTCATCCAGCAGAGCATCTACCCGGAGTTCGTCAAACGCTTTGCCGAGCGCGCCAACCGCCTGCGCGTGGGCGACCCGACCGATCCGAACACCCAGATTGGCGCGCTCATCAGCCAGCAGCACTGGGAAAAAGTCTCCGGCTATATCCGCCTCGGCATTGAAGAGGGGGCAACCCTGCTGGCGGGCGGCCCGGACAAACCGACCGATCTGCCTGCGCACCTGAAAGGCGGCAACTTCCTGCGCCCGACCGTGCTGGCGGATGTCGATAACCGCATGCGCGTGGCGCAGGAAGAGATCTTCGGGCCGGTGGCCTGCCTGCTGCCGTTTAAGGACGAAGCGGAAGGCCTGCGCCTGGCGAACGACGTGGAGTATGGCCTGGCGTCGTACATCTGGACCCAGGACGTCAGCAAAGTGCTGCGTCTGGCGCGCAACATCGAAGCGGGCATGGTGTTCGTCAACACCCAGAACGTGCGCGACCTGCGCCAGCCGTTTGGCGGCGTGAAGGCCTCCGGCACCGGGCGCGAAGGCGGCGAGTACAGCTTCGAGGTATTCGCGGAGATGAAGAACGTGTGCATCTCCATGGGCGACCATCCGATTCCAAAGTGGGGGATCTGATCATGGGAAAATTAGCGTTAGCGGCAAAAATCACCCACGTGCCGTCAATGTATCTCTCTGAACTGCCGGGCAAAAACCACGGCTGCCGCCAGTCGGCCATCGACGGGCATAAAGAGATCAGCAAGCGCTGCCGCGAGCTGGGCGTGGATACCATTATCGTCTTCGACACCCACTGGCTGGTGAACAGCGCGTATCACATCAACTGCGCGGACCATTTCTCAGGCGTCTACACCAGCAACGAGCTGCCGCATTTTATTCGCGACATGACCTACGACTACGACGGCAACCCGGAACTCGGCCAGCTGATTGCCGACGAAGCGGTGAAGCTTGGCGTTCGCGCCAAGGCGCACAACATCCCGAGCCTCAAGCTGGAGTACGGCACGCTGGTGCCGATGCGCTACATGAACGCGGATAAGCACTTCAAAGTGGTCTCCATCTCGGCGTTCTGCACGGTTCACGACTTCGCCGACAGCCGCAGGCTGGGCGAGGCCATCATCAGCGCCATCGAAAAATACGACGGCACCGTGGCGGTGCTCGCCAGCGGCTCGCTGTCGCACCGCTTTATCGACGACCAGCGCGCGGAGGAAGGGATGAACAGCTACACCCGCGAGTTTGATCGCCAGATGGACGAGCGCGTGGTGAAGCTGTGGCGCGAGGGGCAGTTCAAGGAGTTTTGCAGCATGCTGCCGGAGTACGCCGACTACTGCTACGGCGAGGGCAACATGCACGACACGGTGATGCTGCTGGGGATGCTCGGCTGGGACAAATACGACGGTAAGGTGGAGTTTCTCACCGAGCTGTTCGCCAGCTCCGGCACCGGCCAGGTCAACGCCGTTTTCCCGCTGCCCGCCTAAGGAGTCGTTATGCCGCACTTTATTGCTGAATGTACCAACAACATCCGCGAGCAAGCCGACCTGCCGGGTCTGTTCGCCAAAGTGAACGAGGCGCTCGCCGCCACGGGGATCTTCCCGCTCGGCGGTATCCGCAGCCGCGCCCACTGGCTGGATACCTGGCAGATGGCCGACGGTAAGCACGATTACGCCTTTGTGCATATGACGCTGAAGATCGGCGCGGGGCGCAGCCTGGAAAGCCGGGAAGAGGTCGGTGAAATGCTGTTTGCGCTGATCAAAACGCACTTCGCAGAGCTAATGGCGGGCCGATATCTGGCGCTCTCGTTCGAGCTGGACGAGCTGCACCCGACGCTTAATTACAAGCAAAACAACGTGCACGCGTTGTTTAAATAACACCGCACGGTCTGTCCCCTCTCCCACAGGGAGAGGGAGAAAACAAATAAAAACAGGATATCGCCATGCTCGACAAACACACCCATACCCTGATCGCCCACCGTCTGCATCAGGCGGAACAATCCCGGGAGCAGATCCGCGCGATCTCGCTGGAGTACCCGGAGATCACCATTGAAGACGCCTACGCCGTCCAGCGCGAATGGGTGAGCCTGAAAATTGCCGAAGGCCGCGTGCTGAAAGGCCACAAGATCGGCCTTACCTCCAAAGCGATGCAGGCCAGCTCGCAGATCAGCGAGCCGGACTACGGCGCGCTGCTGGACGATATGTTCTTCCACGACGGCAGCGACATCCCCGTGGATCGCTTTATCGTCCCGCGCATCGAAGTGGAGCTGGCCTTCGTGCTGGCAAAACCGCTGCGCGGCCCGAACTGCACGATCTTCGACGTCTACAACGCCACGGATTACATCATCCCCGCCCTGGAGCTGATCGACGCCCGCTGCCATAACGTTGACCCGGAAACCCAGCGCCCGCGCAAGGTGTTCGACACCATCTCCGATAACGCCGCCAACGCGGGCGTGATCCTCGGCGGCCGCCCGATTAAACCCGACGAGCTGGATCTGCGCTGGATCTCCGCCCTGCTTTACCGCAACGGCGTGATCGAAGAGACCGGGGTCGCCGCAGGCGTGCTTAACCACCCGGCGAACGGCGTGGCGTGGCTGGCGAACAAACTCGCGCCATACGACGTGCAGCTTGAGCCAGGGCAAATCATCCTCGGCGGCTCGTTTACCCGCCCGGTTGCCGCCAGCAGAGGCGACACCTTCCACGTCGACTACGGCAACATGGGCTCGATTAGCTGCCGCTTTGTGTAAGGAGATGACCATGCAAAACGCATTCAAAGCGGCGCTGAAGGCGGGCCGTCCGCAAATCGGGTTATGGCTGGGGCTGACCAGCAGCTACAGCGCTGAGCTACTGGCCGGGGCCGGTTTTGACTGGCTGCTGATCGACGGAGAGCACGCGCCGAACAGCGTGCAAACCATCCTGACTCAGCTACAGGCCATCGCCCCTTATCCCAGCCAGCCGGTGGTGCGCCCGTCGTGGAACGATCCGGTGCAGATCAAGCAGCTGCTGGACGTGGGGGCGCAAACCCTGCTGGTGCCGATGGTGCAAAACGCCGACGAAGCCCGTCTGGCTGTCAGCGCCACCCGCTACCCGCCTGCCGGTATTCGCGGCGTCGGCAGCGCGCTGGCGCGGGCGTCGCGCTGGAACCGCATCCCGGAGTATCTGCATCAGGCTAACGACGCCATGTGCGTGCTGGTGCAAATCGAAACTCGCGAGGCGCTGAAAAACCTGCCGCAGATCCTGGACGTGGAAGGGGTGGACGGCGTGTTTATCGGCCCTGCGGATCTGAGCGCCGACATGGGCTTCGCTGGCAATCCGCAGCACCCGGAGGTGCAGGCCGCCATAGAGCAGGCGATCGCCCAAATCCTCAGCGCGGGTAAAGCCCCCGGCATCCTGATGGCGAACGAGCAACTGGCAAAACGTTATCTTGAACTCGGCGCGCTGTTTGTCGCAGTCGGCGTGGATACCACCCTGCTCGCCCGCAGCGCCGAAGCGCTGGCGGCCCGCTTTACCGACGTCACCACAGCAGTTGATAACAATAAATCCGTCTACTAAACGTACGATGTGGAGCGCACCATGACGACCTCAACCCTGCATAATAAAGCTGTTGAACATCGCGTTATTAATAAGCTGTTCCGTCGTTTGATCGTGTTTCTTTTTATCCTGTTTGTCTTCTCGTTTCTCGATCGCATCAACATCGGCTTTGCCGGGCTGACGATGGGCAAAGATCTGGGCCTCACGTCGACCATGTTTGGCCTGGCCGCGACGCTTTTTTACGTGACCTACGTACTGTGCGGGATCCCCAGCAACATCATGCTGGCGAAGATCGGCGCCCGCCGCTGGATCGCCGGGATCATGGTGGTGTGGGGCATCGCCTCTACCTGCACCATGTTCGCCACCAGCCCCGAAACGCTCTACGTCCTGCGCATGCTGGTGGGCATTGCCGAAGCCGGTTTCCTGCCGGGCATTCTGGTCTATCTCACCTGGTGGTTCCCGGCCTATCACCGCGCCCGCGCCAACGCGCTGTTTATGATCGCCATGCCGGTGACCATGATGCTCGGTTCGATCCTCTCCGGGTACATTCTGGCGATGGACGGACTGTGGAACCTTAAGGGCTGGCAGTGGCTGTTCCTGCTGGAGGGGCTACCGTCGGTGGTGCTCGGCGTGGTGACCTGGTTCTACCTTAACGACACCCCGGATCAGGCCACCTGGCTGGATGATGACGAAAAGCAGGCACTCAAAACGATGATCGCCCGCGAGCAGGAGCTGGCCATTGCGCATGCCGCCACGCCGCGATCGACGCTGCGCGAGGTGCTGACCCCCGCCGTGCTGCTCTACACGCTGGCCTACTTCTGCCTGACGAATACGCTGAGCGCGATCAACATCTGGACGCCGCAGATCCTGCAAAGCTTCAACACCGGCAGCAGCAATATCGTGATTGGCCTGCTGGCGGCGATCCCGCAGTTTTGCACCATCCTCGGGATGATCTGGTGGAGCCGCCGCTCCGACAGGCTGAAAGAGCGAAAAAAGCACACCATCCTGCCGTATCTGTTTGCAGCGGCGGGATGGATGCTGGCCTCGGCGACCGATCACAGTCTGATCCAGCTGCTTGGCATCATCATGGCCTCAACCGGATCGTTTACCGCCATGGCGATATTCTGGACCACGCCGGATCAGGTTATTAGCCTGCAATCCCGCGCGGTGGCGCTGGCGGTGATCAACGCCATCGGCAACGTCGGGTCTGCCGTCAGCCCATTGCTGATAGGTATTTTGCGCGACGCGACCGGCAGCTTCAGCTCGGGACTGTGGTTCGTGGCAGGTCTGCTGGTGGTGGGCGCGCTGGTGCTGACGCGCATTCCGATGACGCGCCGGGAAAGCCTTGAGCGTGAGCCGGACATCGCGGCGCAAAAGATCCACTGAGGAGCCGCTATGTGTCAGAGCCCCATCACCAACATCGATATCAGCAAGGAGTACGACGAAAGTCTGGGCACCGACGATGTGCACTACCAGTCGTTCGCCCGCATGGCGGCCTTTTTTGGCCGCGACATGCAGGCGCACCGCCACGACCAGTATTTTCAGATGCATTTTCTCGACACCGGGCAGATTGAGCTCCAGCTCGACGACCACCGTTACTCGGTGCAGGCGCCGCTGTTTGTGCTGACGCCGCCGTCGGTACCGCATGCGTTTATCACCGAATCCGACAGCGACGGCCACGTGCTGACGGTGCGCGAGGATCTCATCTGGCCGCTGTTAGAAGTACTCTACCCCGGTACGCGGGAAGCGTTCGGCCTGCCGGGGATCTGCCTGTCGCTTGCCGACAAGCCTGATGAGCTGGCGGCGCTGAAGCACTACTGGCAGCTGATTGCCCGGGAATCCACGGAACAGCTGCCCGGTCGCGAGCATACGCTGGTCCTGCTGGCGCAGGCCGTTTTTACCCTGCTGCTGCGCAACGCGAAGCTCGACGACCACGCGTCAGGCGGCATGCGAGGTGAGCTGAAGCTGTTTCAGCGCTTTAACCAGCTGACAGATGCTCATTACCACGAGCACTGGACGGTGCCGGAATACGCCAGCGAACTGCATCTCACCGAATCCCGCCTGACCGATATCTGTCGCCGCTTCGCCAACCGCTCGCCGAAACGGCTGATCTTCGACCGCCAGCTGCGGGAAGCCAGACGCCTGCTGCTGTTTTCCGACAGCACAGTGAGCGAAATTGCCTGGCAGCTGGGTTTTAAAGATCCGGCCTATTTCGCCCGTTTTTTTAACCGACTGACGGGGTGCTCACCCAGCGCGTACCGGGCGCAGAAAGTACCGGTGTCGCCTGTTCCCCTCACCCCTGCCCTCTCCCAGAGGGAGTAACCGTCCCCTCTCCCAGAGGGAGAGGGTGAGGGAAATCACACTCTGTGATCTCTCGCGAAAAGTACCTGCCGTTGTCCCAATCGTCCCTTCACGTTCCGCCCCTCTCACGCTTCAATTAAACAACAAAAACAAAACATAAATTTAACAACCATCTTCCGATACGAGGTCCCTATGAAGCCTGAAGATTTCCGCGCTGATGCCAAACGTCCGTTAACCGGTGAAGAGTATTTAAAAAGCCTGCAAGATGGCCGTGAGATTTATATCTACGGCGAGCGCGTTAAGGACGTCACTACCCACCCGGCATTTCGCAATGCGGCGGCGTCCATCGCCCAGATGTACGATGCCCTGCACAAGCCAGACATGCAGGATACCCTCTGCTGGGGCACGGACACCGGCAGCGGCGGCTACACCCATAAATTCTTCCGCGTGGCAAAAAGCGCCGACGATCTGCGCCAGCAGCGTGACGCCATCGCCGAGTGGTCGCGCCTGAGCTACGGCTGGATGGGGCGTACGCCGGACTACAAAGCCGCGTTCGGCTGCGCGCTGGGGGCGAACCCTGCCTTCTACGGTCAGTTCGAGCAGAACGCCCGCAACTGGTACACACGTATTCAGGAAACCGGCCTGTACTTTAACCACGCCATCGTCAACCCGCCGATCGACCGCCATAAACCGGCAGACGAGGTGAAAGACGTTTACATCAAGCTGGAGAAAGAGACCGACGCCGGGATCATCGTCAGCGGCGCGAAAGTGGTGGCCACCAACTCCGCCCTGACCCATTACAACATGATCGGCTTCGGCTCTGCGCAGGTGATGGGCGAAAACCCGGACTTCGCGCTGATGTTCGTCGCGCCGATGGATGCCGAAGGGGTGAAGCTGATCTCCCGCGCCTCTTACGAGATGGTGGCAGGGGCGACCGGTTCCCCGTACGACTACCCGCTCTCCAGCCGTTTTGACGAGAACGACGCCATTCTGGTGATGGATCATGTGCTGATCCCGTGGGAAAACGTGCTGATCTACCGCGATTTCGACCGCTGCCGTCGCTGGACGATGGAAGGTGGCTTCGCCCGCATGTACCCGCTTCAGGCCTGCGTGCGTCTGGCTGTGAAGCTCGACTTCATCACCGCTCTGCTGAAGAAGTCGCTGGAGTGTACCGGCACCCTCGAGTTCCGCGGCGTGCAGGCGGATCTCGGCGAAGTGGTGGCGTGGCGCAACATGTTCTGGGCGCTAAGCGACTCCATGTGCTCCGAAGCCACGCCGTGGGTAAACGGCGCGTATCTGCCTGACCACGCGGCGTTACAGACCTACCGCGTGATGGCGCCAATGGCCTATGCGAAGATCAAGAACATCATCGAACGTAACGTGACCTCCGGGCTGATCTACCTGCCGTCCAGCGCGCGGGACCTGAACAACCCGCAGATCGACCAGTATCTGGCGAAGTACGTGCGCGGCTCCAACGGGATGGATCATGTCGAACGCATCAAGATTCTGAAACTGATGTGGGATGCCATCGGCAGCGAGTTTGGCGGACGTCACGAACTGTACGAAATCAACTACTCCGGTAGCCAGGATGAGATCCGCCTGCAATGCCTGCGTCAGGCGCAAAGCTCCGGCAACATGGACAAGATGATGGCGATGGTTGACCGCTGCATGTCCGAGTACGACCAGCACGGCTGGACCGTACCGCACCTGCACAACAACACTGATATCAACATGCTGGATAAGCTGCTGAAATAACGCAGCGGGAGGTTTCAATGCAATCTGAAGAACGCCTGCGTTTTCGCGACGCGATGGCCAGCCTGTCGGCGGCGGTGAATGTGGTCACCACCGAGGGCGATGCGGGTCGCTGCGGCATTACCGCCACCGCCGTCTGTTCGGTCACGGACACCCCGCCTTCGGTCATGGTCTGCATCAACGCCAACAGCGCCATGAACCCGGTCTTCCAGGGCAACGGCAAACTGTGTGTCAACGTGCTGAACCACGAGCAGGAGATCATGGCCCGCCACTTTGCCGGGATGACCGGCATGGCAATGGAGGAGCGCTTTGCTCTCTCCTGCTGGCAGAAAGGACCGCTGGCGCAGCCGGTGCTGAAAGGCGCTCTGGCAAGCCTGGAAGGCGAGATAACCCAGGTGCAAACCATCGGTACCCATCTGGTCTACCTTGTGGAGATTAAGAACATCATCCTCAGCAGCGAGGGGCACGGCCTGATCTACTTCAAACGCCGTTTCCACCCGGTGATGATGGAGATGGAAGCCGCGGTTTGATCCCGTTGCACAAAAAAACGCTAAGGTTTCCGCAAAGGTGCGCCGTTAACTATCCATAAGATAAATTTTCCGGGGCGGCTGGCGACGTCGTCAGGCGCCCCCTTAACGCTGGAAAGTCTTATGGCCCCTTCACCCCGAAGCCGCTCGGCTGAACGTCTGGTTGACATCATTATTGCCCTGCACCGCAACGGAAGCGTTAATCGCCGCGATCTGATGCAAAAATTTGGCATTACCGAACGTACGGTGTACCGCGATTTGCAGGCGCTTTCCCCGATTATTGAACACGACGGCAAAGGGCGCTATCAGCTGCTGCCTGCGTATCAGACCTGCCGCTGCGTGCACTGCCCTGAAGCGAACGACGAAACCCCGCAGGGGTAGATTATTCTCAGTGATCTCAATCACATATTTTCTTCCACCGTGGGTGAGCCTTAACCACTCACCCTCGCTTTTGACCGCTCACGCATCGCTTTCAACCACTCACCTATTTACCGTGCTTTATACGCGCGAGGATCTGGCACGATCGCTCCAGCATTAATCAATACCTCCTCACAACGAACCCTGACCCTTTTTTCTTTACATAAAAAACCAGGTCTTACTATGGATACTAAAAAACTACTTAAGCACGTGCCCTGGGCCTTACTCGGGATCCTCGGTGCTTTCTGTCTGGCGGTTGTCGCATTACGCCGGGGCGAACACGTCAGCGCCCTGTGGATCGTGGTCGCGTCGGTTTCCGTCTACCTTGTGGCTTATCGCTACTACAGCTTATACATCGCGCAGAAGGTCATGAAGCTCGACCCGACGCGTGCCACCCCGGCGGTCATTAACAATGACGGCCTGAACTACGTGCCAACCAACCGTTACGTGCTGTTTGGTCACCACTTCGCCGCCATTGCAGGCGCGGGTCCGCTGGTCGGCCCGGTACTGGCCGCGCAGATGGGCTACCTGCCGGGTACGCTCTGGCTGCTGGCGGGCGTGGTGCTGGCGGGAGCGGTGCAGGACTTTATGGTGCTGTTTATCTCCTCGCGCCGTAACGGTTCGTCGCTGGGTGAGATGATCAAAGAAGAGATGGGCCGCGTGCCGGGCACCATCGCCCTCTTTGGCTGCTTCCTGATCATGATCATCATCCTCGCGGTGCTGGCGCTGATCGTGGTGAAAGCGCTGGCCGAAAGTCCGTGGGGCGTCTTCACCGTCTGCTCTACCGTACCGATTGCGCTGTTCATGGGCATCTACATGCGCTTCCTGCGCCCTGGCCGCGTTGGCGAGGTGTCGGTCATCGGTATCGTGCTGCTGGTCGCCTCCATCTACTTCGGCGGCGTGATTGCGCACGACCCGTACTGGGGCCCGGCGCTGACCTTTAAAGACACCACCATCACCTTCGCGCTGATCGGTTACGCGTTCATCTCAGCGCTGTTGCCGGTGTGGCTGATTCTGGCTCCGCGCGACTACCTGGCGACCTTCCTGAAAATCGGCGTGATCGTCGGGCTGGCAATCGGGATTGTGATCATCAATCCTGAGCTGAAAATGCCAGCGGTGACACAGTACATTGACGGTACCGGTCCGCTGTGGAAAGGCGCTCTGTTCCCGTTCCTGTTTATCACCATCGCCTGCGGTGCCGTGTCTGGCTTCCACGCGCTGATCGCCTCGGGCACCACGCCGAAGCTGATGGCCAACGAAACCGACGCGCGCTTCATCGGTTACGGCGCGATGCTGATGGAGTCCTTCGTGGCGATCATGGCGCTGGTTGCAGCGTCGATTATCGAGCCAGGTCTGTACTTTGCGATGAACACCCCACCAGCGGGTCTCGGCATCACCATGCCAAACCTGCATGAGATGGGCGGCGAAAATACCGCGCTGATCCTGGCGCAGCTGAAAGACGCCAGCGCACACGCGGCGGCGACCGTCAGCTCCTGGGGCTTCGTAATTTCGCCTGAGCAGATCATGCAGACCGCGAAAGACATCGGCGAACCGTCCGTGCTGAACCGCGCAGGTGGCGCGCCAACGCTGGCGGTGGGTATCGCACACGTGTTCCACAAAGTGCTGCCGTGGGCGGACATGGGCTTCTGGTACCACTTCGGTATTCTGTTTGAAGCGCTATTCATCCTCACCGCGCTGGATGCCGGTACGCGTGCAGGCCGCTTCATGTTGCAGGATCTGCTGGGTAACTTCGTGCCATTCCTGAAGAAAACCGACTCTCTGGTGGCCGGTGTTCTGGGTACCGCGGGCTGCGTAGGCCTGTGGGGTTATCTGCTGTATCAGGGCGTTGTTGACCCGCTGGGCGGCGTTAAGAGCCTGTGGCCGCTGTTCGGCATCTCTAACCAGATGCTGGCGGCTGTGGCCCTGGTGCTGGGTACCGTTGTCCTGGTGAAGATGAAACGCACCAAATACATCTGGGTCACCGTGGTGCCTGCGCTGTGGCTGCTGCTCTGCACTACCTGGGCGCTGGGTCTGAAACTGTTCAGCACCAACCCGCAGCTGGAAGGCTTCTTCTTCATGGCTAACCAGTACAAAGAGAAGATTGCCGCAGGCGGCGCGGATCTGACCGCGCAGCAGATTGCCAACATGAACCATATCGTGGTGAACAACTACACCAACGCGGGTCTGAGCATTCTGTTCCTGGTGGTGGTGTACAGCATCATCTTCTACGGCATCAAAACCTGGATGAAAGTGCGTAACGTTGAGGGCCGTACGGACAAAGAAACCCCGTACGTGCCGGTGCCGGAAGGCGGCGTGAAGACCTCCTCACACCATTAATTAAGCATGTTACTGTAGGCCCGGATCGCTGCGCGCCTCCGGGCTTCTTCTATCTGGAACCCTCAATGTTTGGTAACTTAGGCGAAGCAAAAAAATACCTCGGTCAGGCGGCGAAAATGCTGATTGGCATTCCGGACTATGACAACTACGTTGAGCATATGAAGACCAACCATCCGGATAAGCCGTACATGACTTACACTGAATTCTTCCGCGAGCGTCAGGAAGCGCGCTACGGCGGAAGTGGAGAAGGCGGCGTCCGCTGCTGCTAAAGGAGAAACCATGACCCCGATTGCCGTTACCCTGCTGACCGGTTTTCTCGGCGCCGGTAAAACCACCCTGCTGCGCCACATTCTGAACGAGCAGCACGGCTTCAAAATCGCCGTCATCGAAAACGAATTTGGCGAAGTCTCCGTTGACGATCAGCTGATTGGCGACCGCGCCACCCAGATCAAAACCCTGACCAACGGCTGCATCTGCTGCACCCGCTCTAACGAATTAGAAGACGCCCTGCTGGACCTGCTCGACAGCCGCGATCGCGGTGACATCGTCTTCGACCGTCTGGTGATCGAGTGCACCGGCATGGCCGACCCCGGCCCGATTATTCAGACCTTTTTCTCCCACGAGATCCTCTGCCAGCGCTACCTGCTGGACGGCGTTATCGCTCTGGTGGATGCGGTACACGCCGACGAGCAGATGAACCAGTTCACCATCGCCCAGTCTCAGGTGGGCTACGCCGACCGCATCCTGCTGACCAAAACCGACGTGGCAGGTGAAAGCGAAAAACTGCGCGAGCGCCTGACGCGCATCAACTCGCGTGCGCCCATTTATACGGTGACGCACGGCGATATCGATCTCGCTCAGCTGTTCAACACCAACGGCTTTATGCTGGAAGAGAACGTTACCGCGAAACCGCGCTTTCACTTTATGTCCGACAAGCAAAACGACGTGGCGTCGATTGTGGTGGAGCTGGACTACCCGGTAGACATCAGCGAGGTCTCCCGCGTGATGGAAAATCTGCTGCTGTCGTTTGCCGACAAGCTGCTGCGCTATAAAGGGATGCTGTGGATCGACGGCGAGCCGAACCGCCTGCTGTTCCAGGGGGTGCAGCGCCTGTACAGCGCCGACTGGGATCGCCCGTGGGGCGATGAAACGCCGCACAGCGTGATGGTGTTTATTGGAATACAGCTGCCGGAAGAAGAAATTCGGGCAGCGTTTGCGGGGCTGAAAAAGTAAATCGCACCGATCATCCCCTCTCCCCCGCGGGGAGAGGGTTAGGGTGAGGGGGAAACTTATTTCAACGCCTCCGGCAGCGTCACAATCCACAGCTCGCTGTCGGACTCCGGCTTCTTCAGCGGCTTCACGCTGAGCGTGGTTTCCACCGGTTTATCATCCAGCGTCAGCTTGCCTTCCGCGTTCACCCGGTAATCCTTAAGCTTCTTGCCCTCGACCGGGTTTTGCATCGCTACCTTCACGCCAAAATCGTTATCGTTGGCTACCGCCAGCGTTTTGCTGTCAATCAGCGCCAGCCCTTCGGCCTTTTCCTGCTGCCAGCCCAGCGCACGCAGATCGACCACCTGCGTTTTTTCCGCAAGGGTGATGCCGCGCTGCGCCAGCGTTTTCTCATCATCAAATTCCGGGTATTCGCCCGGCTTGTCGAAGGCGGCCAGATCGCTCGCCTTGCTCAGATCCACCCTGTAGATGAGGTTACGCATTGCGTCATTTTTATCCTCACCCTGTTCAATCAGCAGGATGGTGTGGTTATCCAGCCCCACTATGTCGCCGATTTTGGCGTCGCTGTTTTTGCTGTAGGCCGCGCTGTCGACAGGGTAGCCGTATATCGCGGTTTTCCCGGTCGCCGGATCGAAGCTCACCAGACGGGTAAACAGCGCCTGTTTTTTGCTCTTCCCGTCGATATCCAGTGTGCTTTGCACGGCGGCAATAATCCGTCCGTCCGGCATGCGGGTCAGGCCTTCAAAGCCCCGGTTTGCCTGACGCCATTTGATAACGTTTGGCAGACCGCCCGCGATGGACTTCTCCCCTTGCGTCGCCTGCGGACCGTGGATCGCGAGGATTTTCCCTTTACTGTCGACGTTAATCAGGAACGGGCCATACTCATCGCACAGCCAGTAGCCGCCCTTCCCGTCCGGCGTGATGCCTTCCGTATCCAGCCCGCGGTTATCGCCTTTCAGTACTTTTAAGGTGTCGCTTAGCGCGACTTCATTGGTGGAACCAATCACACCGCTTTGCAGTGGCAGGCCGTTGATCTCGCCTTTATCGTCATGCAGCGGTCGCGCGTCCACGGCCTCCGCTTTACCGTTTTGCACGCGGATCGTCATCAGCAGCGGGGCGAAATCCGGGGTAACAAAGATTTTGGCATCGTTTTTCCCCATTTTTGGCGAATCCGCGTTAGGACCGCGATCGGTCACGGTCGCAAACGTCAGCGCATCGCCCTGCTTGCCCGTAAACAGCAGGCCAGAACCCATCCCCACCGGGAGCCCGTTCGGGAACGCATCGGCAAACGCGCCGCTGTATTTCACATGGGAGCCGTCAGGGAAGCTGACGATATAGCGCTCAGCGGTAGGCTGCGCAGCCAGTCCAGAGAAAGAGAGCGCACAACCGATAAGCACAGGAATAATTTTTCTTTTCATATTGTTAGCATCCAGTAAGTGAAGCCAACAACGTAATGAAGAAACGTGTCAGAAAAATGACATGAAAAGACAGCGGATCGGCAAAGAAATACGTATAGCAATCACCAGAAATGTAAACCTCTGTCTTGATCTGTGACAGCCGAAATACTTTTGGAAATTATTAGAAACTTAATTAATTCACCTCAAACGGCTTTCTTCGCCTCGTTCATTAAACGTTTAGCCAAAAATATAAACTTTCCCTAAACACGAATGGATTGAGGATTGACGATCTGCCATAAAAACAACTCATCAACATTTAAGATTAAAAAACCCAACAAAAACAGCATAAAACTGCGATACCCATCACATTTGCAGTCATAAACATCCCTTGTTAAGGTGCCCTCAGATTAATTTGATGACGAGGAAACACGCATGAAAAAGCTTAACGTTCTCATCCTTTCTGCTCTCACCGCCGTATCGGGCTCCGCACTGGCAATGGGCGGCAGCATTGAGCAGGGTAAAAACTTTACCAATCTGAATGTGGAAATGGGCAAATCAACTTCCGGTCTGTACACCGAAGGTAATTGGCTGAAAAACACCGACGACGGCACCACGACCGGTGGCGTGGGCGCAGGCTACAATTTCGAAGTCGGCCCGGTAATGCTGAACGCAGGCGCTAAGGCCCTCTACGTTGGCCCGAAGAAAGGCGATAACGGCGTGGCGTTCCCGGTCGGCGGCGGTGTGAACGTTGCCCTGACCGACAGCATCAGGGTATTCGGTGAAGGCTACGTTGCGCCAGACGGACTGAACAACAGCGTGAAGAACTACGTTGAAGCTAACGGCGGCGTAAGCTGGACCCCGGTCAAACCGGTTACGCTGAAAGTGGGCTACCGCCACGTGAGCGTTGATGGCAAAGACGGTCGTCCAAACCACACGCTGGTAGACGGCGCTTACTTCGGCGGCGGCGTGAGCTTCTAAGCCACCTGATAGATAAAAAAACCTGCCCTTCGGCAGGTTTTTTATTACTACGTCACTTACGCACCACCACCAGCTTCTGGTTCACAAACTCTTTGATCCCCAGATCCGACAGCTCGCGTCCGTAACCCGAACGTTTTACGCCGCCGAACGGCAGTTCTGCCGCCGTATCGGTGAGCCAGTTGATGTACACCATCCCGGTCTCAATGCGCGACGCCATTTTCTTCGCGCGCTCGATGTTCTGGCTGAACACCGCTCCGCCCAGACCGTAGTGGGAGTCGTTCGCCAGGGCAACCGCCTCGTCGTCGTTTTTCACCACATAAATCTGCGCTACCGGACCAAAGAACTCTTCGAAATACGCCGGGTTATCGCGCGAGATATTCGTCAGGATGGTCGGCTCGAAGAAGCTCCCCTCACGCTGCACCGGCTTGCCGCCATGGTGCAGCTTCGCGCCGTTTTTCACCGCCTCGTTAACCTGTTTAGTTAGCGTCTCCAGCGCGTCTTTGGATGACAAAGGCCCCAGCGTGGTACTTTCGTCCAGCGGATCGCCAATCTTCACCTGCTTAAACGCCTCGGTGAATTTGTTCAGGAAGGCGTCTGCAATCTTTTCATGCAGGATAAAGCGCTTCGCCGCGGTACAGACCTGCCCGGCGTTATTAAGCCGCGCGTTAACGCCGATCTTCACGGCTTTCTCCAGATCCGCATCGTCCAGCACCACGAAGACGTCGTTCCCGCCCAGTTCAAGGGTCGATTTTTTGATGTGTTTCGCAGCCTGTGCCGCAACCACGCTACCCGCTTTTTCTGAACCGGTCAGCGCCGCCCCCTGTACGCGATCGTCGGCGATGATGTTCGCCACCTGTTCGGACGAGATAAACAGGTTGGTCCACGCCCCTTCCGGCGCGCCCGCTTCACGTACCAGCTGTGCAAATGTTTCTGCACAGTGCGGCACGATACTGGCATGCTTGGCGATCACCGGGTTGCCCGCTGCCAGGTTTGGCGCCAGAACGCGCATCAGCTGATAGTATGGGAAGTTCCATGGTTCGACGGCCATCAGCACGCCGATGGGGTGATGTTCAACCCATGCTTCCCCGAGTTCAGAGTCATACTTCACCGGGGCCAGGAACTGCTTCGCGTTGTCAGCATAGTAGCGGGCGATTTGCGCGCATAGCTTCACTTCACCGCGGCTTTGTTCGATGAGCTTACCCATCTCCTGACTGGCGATTTTCGCCAGATCCTCCGCGCGTTCGTCGATCAGGTCCGCCAGCTTATGCAGCACCGGCAGGCGCTGGCTTATGTCACCTTTCGCCCAGTCGGAGTGATAGAGCGCATCGGCTGCCTTCAGCGCCGCTTCAACGTCTGCGTCAGTGTGAGAGGGATATTCTTTGATGAGCTGGTTCGTGGCAGGATTTACTGTCTGGTAAGCCATATCGAATCTCCTTGTTTTACCGCTTAGGGTATTAAGGGTAGTCAATGTGACTGGCTATGAAGGTAAAGTTGGGTATATACGGAAGGTTCTTAATGAAGCGCTGCCAGACGGTTCGCTGACGTGGTATAAAAAACGTCCAGAAGGAGTTCATATGACCGATACCCGACACATCCGGCAGACTTTTCACCGCGCCTCAGGCCTTGAACTACGCAGCACGTGGCAGAGCATGCAGGCGTACAAACGCCATTGCCACCCTCAGCTCTCCATCGGCGCAATTGTGGAAGGCCAGACATGCTGCGTGTGTAATGGCAGAGAATACATCCTCCAGCCCGGAGACCTGATTGTGATCCCGGCTTATGTCCCACACAGCTGCAACCCTGTTGCCGGGCAGCCGCGTAGTTATCATATGCTTTATATTGATACGGATCTTCCCCTTGCGGTTCAGGTGATTCGCAACGCTACGCTGTTTATGTATTACCGGGAAGTTGTTGAGAGGATGTCCCCTGCGTCCGTGGACAGGCTGCTTACTGCCCTTCCCCATTGCATGGATGAGGGAGAAAAGCCTGGATCAACCAGCCAGCAGGTTCAGCAGGCATTTCTTTCCAATCTTTCCAGCCCGCCTTCCCTCGACGCACTTGCGCAACGATTCTCGCTGCGAAAGGAGACGCTGATCCGTACCTTCAAGAAGGACACCGGCCTGACGCCGGTCAGCTTTCTCAACGTCTCCCGCGTGGAGTACGCCAAAGCGCGGCTGCGTGCCGGAGACGACATTGCCGACGTCGGCTACCAGAGCGGGTTTGCCGACCAGAGCCATTTTCATAAGACCTTTGTGCGCTACACCGCCGCCACACCGCGCCAGTACGCTACGGGCCGATCAATAACAGACAATAAATAGGTTCTGTGTTTTCGTAGTCTGGCCCCAGTTTTGCATTCTGAGGTCGCTATGGAACTATTCTTCCCTTCCGCTTTTCTCGCCCTGGCGCTGGCGCATTTTGTTGCCCTGTTAAGCCCTGGCCCGGATTTCTTCCTGCTGATGGGCTACGCCGCCCGCTACCGACTGCGCGGCAGCGCCGGATTGTGCATCGGGATAGCGGCAGGAAACGGGCTTTACATTTTGCTGGTCATTGTAGGATGGAGCGCGCTGCGTCAGTTCGCGTGGCTGTTCACGTTGATTGAATTATCCGGTGCACTGTATTTGCTCTGGATCGGCTCGCATCTTGTACGCAGCCGACCGCAGACGCTGGCGCTAAATGAAACAGATGAGCGCTGCCCTTCGCTGCGTAAGCAGATCCTGCTGGGGCTGGGTTCGGCGTTGTTAAATCCCAAAAACGCGTTGTTCTACCTGGCGCTAATGACGGCGTTACTCGGGCCGCACGTCACGCTGCTTCAGCAGGCGACCTGCGGCGTCTGGATGGTGATGGTAGTACTGGTATGGGATTTTGCGCTGGTATCGCTGATGGGGTTACCGGCGGTTCAGCGAAAGCTCAGCCGTTCGCTCTGGCTGATAGAGCGCACGGCGGGGGTGGTATTGATGGGGTTTGGTGGGTGGGTGCTGTGGCGGTTTTTGCACTTTTCCCCCGTATCCCTCTATCCTTAACCCATGGAAAAGCATACCGAACTCAAACGCGCCAAGCTTCTCGCGCTGTCGCTGCTGCTGATTGCCGTCGCAGCGTTTATCACCACCCTGTTCATGCCGCAAACCTTCTGGGTGCGCGGCGTAAAGGCCATTGCCGAGGCGGCGATGGTTGGCGCGCTGGCGGACTGGTTTGCCATTGTCGCGCTGTTCCGCCGGGTGCCCATTCCCTTTATCTCGCGCCATACGGCGATTATCCCGCGCAATAAAGACCGCATCGGCGACAATCTCGGCCAGTTCGTGCAGGAAAAGTTTCTCGATACGCAATCCCTTGTCGATCTTATCCGTCGCTACGAGCCCGCACAGATGATTGGGACCTGGTTCAGCCAGCCCGATAACGCCCGGCGCGTGGGGCAGCATCTGGTGCAGGTGATGGGCGGTTTTCTGGAACTTACCGACGATGGGCGCATCCAGCGCCTGCTCAAACGCGCGGTGCATAAGGCTATCGACAAGGTCGATTTAACCGAGACCAGCGCCGTCATGCTGGAAAGCATGACCAAAAACAACCGTCACCAGGTGCTGCTGGACGCCATCATAAACCGCCTGATTACCCTGATTCAGCGGGAAAGCACGCGGGAATTTATTGCTGACCAGATCGTTCACTGGCTTAAGACCGAGCATCCGCGCAAGGCCATGGTGCTGCCCACCGAGTGGCTGGGCGATCAAAGCGCGGAGATGGTGTCGAACGCGGTGAACACGCTGCTGGACGATATCAGCCACGACCGTACGCACCAGATCCGTCAGGCGTTTGACCGCGCCACGATCAAGTTCATCGACAATCTGAAAAACGATCCGGAGATGACGGCGAAAGCCGAGAATATCAAACACTACCTCAAGAATGATGAGGCCTTTAACCGCTATCTGGGGGAAATGTGGGCTGACCTGCGCCAGTGGCTGAAAAATGACATGCAGAGCGATGATTCCCGCGTGAAGCAGCGTATCGCCAACGCCGGGCTGTGGTTTGGCGAAACGCTGACCAACGACGCCAGCCTGCGGGCGTCGCTGAATGAGCATCTGGAGCAGGCCGCGCACCGCTTGGCGCCGGATTTCGCCGCGTTCCTGACGCGCCATATCAGCGACACGGTGAAAAGCTGGGATGCCAAAGACATGTCACGCCAGATAGAACTCAATATCGGTAAAGATCTTCAGTTCATTCGCGTTAACGGTACCCTGGTGGGCGGTACGATTGGCCTGATCCTGTTTCTGCTCTCGCAGCTACCCGCCGTGCTGGGGCATTAATCCGCTTTTGGCGGCGCGATAACGTAGCGCGTCGCCTCGAAGCGATTCAGGATCAGGTGCACCAGAAAGACCATCGTCAGCGTGACCACCAGCGCGAAGGTAACGGAGGTGATGCGGTACAGATCGCTGAACACCAGGTCGCTGTCCGGGTGCATGTTCTGCCCGAACATAATGCCGATGGTGGTGATACTGGCGAAGCCTACCCCGGCGCCGACCTTCTCCATTACGTGCAGACGCGCGCCAAACGCCAGGCCAAGGCCAATCAGCGGCATCATCAGCAGCATATGGCTGCTGTGATCGTAGAGGATAAGCTGGACGACAAGGATATAGAGGCACCCCAGCACCACGCCAACCACGCGCCAGATGGAGCTGATAACCGAGCCGCGATAGTGCATCGGGAACAGGATCAAAATCCCCGCCATCAGCGCCGAAAGCGAATCGCTTAAGTCGCTAATCTGGAACACGACGAAAATCAGCGTCGCCACGGTGCCGGATAGCAGCGACTCGTGGCGCACGCGGGCGTCGTCTTTCTCAATCAGCGGCGGCGGCTTACGCGGCTCCACGTCTGGCAGCAGGTAGTTCATCAGCGCGCTCAGGCACACCGCCATCACGCTCGCTTCGATGTTAGAGAATAAAAGCGTGTGCCAGTTGGTGGTGGGGTAGCTCATAAAGTTGAGCATCACGCTCTGGCAAACCACGCCCATCGAGCCGAACAGGAACAGCGGCCCCTTACTCATAAAGCGAAAACGCATCACGTACAGGGCAAACACCACCAGCGTCATGATGACCGGCCACTGCGACAGATAGCCGATAATCAACACCATTTCGACGCAGTTCAGCGAGGCGCTGAAGATAAACTGCTTCGCCACGTGGCGATTAAACACTGGTACCAGAGACAGCAGCATGATCGGGTAGACCACAAAAAACACGCCGTAGCTGGTGTTGTAGAAACTCGAAATGCTGAGCGCAATCATCCCGGCAAAGACGATACGCAGGGTCTGGCGAAAGTCGTTTGCCGTATAGACGATGTTGCCGTGCGGGGTAAATACCCGTGCCAGGGTGCTAATAGACATAGTGAAGCAGGCTCACCAGATGGATTTGCATCCCGGAGAAGAATCGCGCAAACGGCCCTTCGCTGTTGTAGAGCTGCACGGTGGCGCGCGCGCCGGTCGGCAGCGGCTTCGGTAAGGCTTCGTCCAGCGCTACGTGAATGCGCATACGCTGGGCATCACGCACCCAGCGGTTGGAGGTTTCCGGTTCAGAAAGTTGACCGTTTACGGCCTCCTGTCCGGCGAGGATCCCCGCGTCGCTGCTGGTAACGTGGGCACGGAAAACGTGCCCCGGGAAGGCGTCAAACACCACGGCAGCGTCGGTCCCCTGAAGGGTATGACGCAGGCTCTTCTCGCGGAAATCCGCCACGATATCGATCCGGGTGTTCACCAGCGCCAGCGCAGCCGAACCGGATGAGGCGTAAAAACCGGGGCTTAATTGCAGGTTACTGACCGTGCCGTCCGCCTCGGCGTAGACCTTCGTCCAGCCAAGATTCAGCTCCGCTTCATCCAGCGCGTTACGGTATTTTTGCAGCGTCACGTTACGGTGCTCATCCCGCTCGCCGCGCTGAATGCGCAGGTTATGAATATTCGCCTGGATCGAGCTGACGGACTGCTCGCTGCTCTGCCAGGTGGTACGGACCTTATCCAGATCCGCCTGCGATACGTTCTGCAAGGTGCTCAGTTTCTGGTAGCGGTCGAATGTCACTTTGTCGTTACGCGCGGTCAGCACGGCGGTTTTCAGGCTGGCCTGCGCTGCGGCAATCTGCGCATCCAGCTGATCGTTAGACAGACGCGCCTGTTCCAGCGCGATCTGCGCCGCCTCGACCTTATTGCGAAACGGCGTGGCGTCGAGCTCAAACAGCAGATCGCCTTTCTTAACCTGGCTATTGTTATGGACATGTACCGCCGCCACATACCCGGAGACGCGGGCAGACACCGGGGTCACCACGCGCATCACGGTGGAGTCCGGCGTCAGCGGGATCCAGATATCCGCGACGATAAAGTAAACAAACATCAGCAGGAAAGAGGCAATACTCACCCTTACCCAGCGGGCAAACTTTTGTTCAGGAGTCATTATTTTTCGGTCTTATTATCTTCTTCGCGGATTGTCCGCAAATTGCAGGCGATTTGATTGAGAGTAGCGCTGAAAATATCGATATGTTCCGGCGCGATGTTTTGCGATACGCGCGCCTGGAACGTCTCAATCACCTGAGAGAGCCTTTCAAGAATGGCTTTTCCCTCAGGCGTCAGCGTCAGCAGCCGGATACGCTTGTCATACGGCGAGACGGTGCGCAGCAGGTAGCCCTGCTTTTCCAGCTGTGTCAGCGTGCGCATTAGGGGAGGCAGTTCAATGCCCTGCACTTCCGCCAGCTCGCTGACCGAGACGTTATCCCCGAGTTGATGAAGCTGCATCATCACCGTCCAGCTCGACTGGGTTAACCCGGTGTCGAGAATGGCGTCGTCGATGACTGCGCGCCACTGACGCACGATCATCGCCATCCGCATGCCCATCGGCCTGCGGCTAAACAGATCTTCTTCACTCATGGGGAGCCCTCTCGTAGTACGCCATCACGATAATAGTTATCAGGATAAGTATCAAGAAACGAGAAGTTAAAGCGCAGGAATTGCGAAACGATGTTCTCCCTCTCCCTGTGGGAGAGGGTCGGGGTGAGGGCATCAGCCCGCAGCGGCGTTTAGCGGCTAAAATGCTTCCTGACGGCACTTTTCCCCGAAGCCGTCACCACCACCTCCCGATAACCCGCCACCCGCTGGATCCAGCCTTTGCTTTCCATGTGGATAAGCAGCGCAGCGCCCGCCTCACCGCCAAGATGAAACCGCCGCTCGCTCCAGTCCAGGCAGGCGCAGCAGGCCTTCCGACGCGGATGAGCGCTTAACGGAATACCGAGCGCCAGGAACTGCTCCCGACCATACAGGGTCAATGCGGAACCGTCAGCCTCCAGCCAGCCTTCCGCCTGCATGAAATCATAGATCTGCACCGCCACCGCGCCTGCGAGATGGTCGTAGCAGGTCCGGGCTTCACGCATGGCTTTCGGCGCGCTGGTTTCCGGCGGGGTAATGCGGCTCCACGAAAGCCCCATCATCTGTTCCACCAGCGCCGCCACGTCGTGCCCGGCAAGACGATAATAACGATGCCGCCCTTGCGACAGGCAGGTAATTAGCTGCCCTTCAACCAGCCGGGCAAGATGCCCGCTGGCGGTCGACGGCGCAACGTCTGCCGCCGTACTCAGTTCAGTGGCCGTCCACGCACGCCCGTCCATTAGCGCACAAAGCATCTTCACGCGCGACGGATCGGCCATTGCAGCCGCCACCGCGGCAATCGCCTTTTCCAGCATCGCGCTGTTATCAGAGGGTAAGCTCGTCTTTAACATTCGTCGCCCAGGGTGTGGTGATCTCAGCGGCCAGCTTATCATCATCCGTCAGCAGAATAAGGTGATTCGCATGGTCGCTGTACTGAGTCAGGATAGACACGCCGCGTGCCGCCAGCGCCGCCGCTATCTCGCCCAGCTCGCCAGGACGCTCCTGCTTAAGCTTTCTGATCACCGGCTTTCGCAGCGCCTGCACGGTAAACCCGGCGTCGAGCAGCACACGGCGGGCTTTTTCCCCGTCCTCCACCAGGAAATGGGCATCGGTACCGAATACGCCGCCACCCTCAAGCCCCACGCCGTTGCGCCCCAACAGCTGTCCAAAGCGCGCCAGCTCGCCGGGCCCGTCGCGGAAAATCACGTGAACGTCATACATCCGCGTGCCCTCCGGTTTCGGAACTGTATTCCCGCACCAGCTGCGCCACGCGAATACGGTAGAAAGAGAAAATCGACGCCCGTCCTTCGGCCTGCGCCGCCTGATGAAAGACGTTCTGCTTCCAGCGGCGGACGGCCTCTTCATCCCGCCACCAGGAAAGGGAGAGGATTTTGCCGTCGGTCGTCAGGCTCTGGAACCGTTCGATATCGATAAAGCCGTCGATGTCGGCCAGCAAAGGCTTAAGCTCTGCGGCAAGTTGGAGGTAGCGCGCCTGATGGGCAGGCGCGGCTTTGGCTTCGAAAAGGACTGCGATCATGATGGTCTCTCCGCTGTGATGTTGAGGAGAGAATGCAGGATGGAAAAGCACAATGCTTCGGTAAAGAGCGAAGCTTTAGCCCAGAACCGACCTCGGCTCCATAAACGCGCGGATCCCCCACTCGCCCATCTCGCGCCCCACGCCGGAGTGCTTAAACCCGCCAAACGGCGCTTTCGGTTCATGAGCCAGGGTGTTCACCAGCACGCGACCGGAAACAATCTGCTGTGCCACGCGTCGCGCGCGGTCCACATCGCCGCCCAGCACCATCGCGCTCAGGCCGTACTCGGTATCGTTGGCAATGGCAATCGCCTCCGCCTCGTCCTGATAAGGGATTACGCACAGCACCGGGCCGAAAATCTCGTCGCGGGCAATGGTCATCCGATTGTTCACGCCGGCAAACAGCGTCGGACGCACAAACCAGCCGTCCCGCGTGCCTTCCGGTCGCCCTTCGCCGCCCGCCAACAGGCGCGCCCCTTCTTCGATTCCTTTGCGGATATAGCCCTGCACCCGCAGCCACTGCTTTTCGCTGACCATCGGGCCGACGTCTGTCGTGCTGTTGCGCGGGTCGCCGGATTTCATCGCCGCCACGGCCTGCGCCAGCGCGGTTTCGATCTCCGCTTTGCGCGAGTAAGGCACCAGAATGCGCGTCCCGGCCACGCACGCCTGCCCGCTGTTCATAAACCCGGCCTGGATCACCAGCGGGATCGCCTGCGCCAGATCCACATCATCCAGCAGGATCGTCGGTGATTTACCGCCCAACTCCAGCGTCACGCGCTTAAAGCTTTCCGCCGCGTTGCGCAGGATCGCCTTGCCGGTATTCGTGGAACCGGTGAACGAGATTTTCGCGACGTCCGGATGGCGGCTGATTGTGTCACCGACCGTCTCACCCCGTCCGGTGACGATGTTAAACACGCCCGGCGGTAGCGCAGCGTCGCGCAGCGCTTCGGTGACAATCTGCGTTTGCAGTGCGCTCATTTCACTCGGCTTGATGACCGCCGTGCAGCCCGCCGCCAGCGCGGCCGCCAGTTTGCCGCAGATAAACCCCGCATCGCTGTTCCACGGCGTAATCAGCCCGGCCACGCCGAGCGGCGTCATCTGCACCGTTGCGGCACCTGCGGAGGTGACAAACTCAAATGCCTCCAGCGCCTCGATGGCCTGAGCAATCACCTCTGCCGGATAGCTTGCCATCCACGCCGAGCGCGAGGCGGGCGCGCCGTACTCTTCAATGACCGCTTCCAGCAGAGCGTCGTGACGAGCGGCCACGGCGGCGTGCATGCGCTTCAGCGCGGCGATGCGTTCCTGCTTTGTGGTCTGCGACCACGCCGGAAACGCCGCTTTCGCCGCCGCGATAGCGCGTTCAGCGTCAACCTCATCCGCCAGGCGAACCTGGCCGATGACCTGCGCCGTCGCCGGATTGTACAAATCAAACCACTCGGTACCGTGCGGGGTAACAAACTCGCCGTTAATAAAGATCTGTTCGATGGTGTGCATATAAACCTCCTCAGGCTGTGTGAGCCCAGTCTGTCACGGCTTCTCCGTTGCGATAATCCACGCTATGCTGCAAGGGTTGTTTCGATTTTCAGGATAATCTATGCATCGTTCAGGTCTGACAGAGCTGGAAGTGGTGATGGCGGTGGTGCGGCGCGGCAGCTTTCGCGGCGCGGCGCAGGAACTGGGGATGTCCGCCACGGCGGTCAGCAACGCCATCGCCGGGCTGGAGAGCCGCCTTGAGACGCGGCTTTTCAACCGCACCACCCGCAGCGTGGCGCTCACCGACGCCGGACAGCGCTACGTGGCGCGTATCGGCCCGGCGCTACAGGAGATCCGCCTCGCCGGGGAGGAGATCCACAGCGACACCGGGGAACCCGCCGGAACGCTGCGCCTCAACGTGCCGAACCATATCGGCACCCTGTTTCTGGACCAGCTGCTGATCGATTTCATGATCCGCTACCCGAAAATGCGCGTGGAAACGGTGAGCGAAGCGAGGATGATCGACATCGTAGCGGAAGGCTATGACGCGGGGATCCGCCTCGAAGAGTCCGTTCCGCAGGACATGATCGCCGTGCCGCTGACCGGTGAGATCCGCCAGCTCGTCACCGCCACGCCGGACTATTTCGCCCGTCACGGCATACCCGAGACGCCGGACGATCTGCTTTCGCATCAGGGGATCGGCATGCGTATGGCCCACGGCGGGATCTACCGCTGGGAGCTGGCCCGTCGGGGGGAAACGTACGCCCTTGCCGTGCCGCCGCGCTTTGCGACGTCCGATCTTTTTGCCTCGATCCGCGCCGTAAAAGCGGGGTTAGGGGTGGGATTTTTACCGGAAATCTATATTCAGGACGAACTGAAAAGCGGGGAGCTGGTGAGCGTCTTAAACGACTGGGCGCAGCCGTTTGCCGGGCTGCGCCTGTACTACCCCGGCCATCGCCACGTCCCGCCGGGGTTGCGGGCGCTGGTGGCGATGATCCGCGAGCGCGGGATTATTCCAGGTTAGCCTTGTTCAGCGCGTACGCCGCATCCAGCGAGCCCGGCTCCATGCGGGAGGTAATGCCCAGGCGGTTCCAGGCGTTGATCGCCACGATGGCGAAGTTCAGCTCTGAAATCTCCACGTCCGAGAAGTGCTCCGCCACGCTGCGGTACAGCGCATCGCTCACGCCGTGAACGCCGATTTGGGTCAGCGCTTCGGTGAAGGCCAGCGCCGCTTTTTCACGGGCGCTGAACAGCGGGGACTCGCGCCAGGCCGCCAGATGGTACAGGCGCAGCTCGCGCTCGCCGGCAATTTTCGCCTCTTTTGAGTGCATATCGAGACAGAACGTACAGCCGTTCAGCTGCGACACGCGAATGTCGATCAGGTGCTTCAGCGCCGGATCAATAGAGGTTTTCGCCACTTCCATGCTCAGGGCGGAAAGCGCGTTGGTGAGTGCAGGGGTGGCTTTGTGGTGGTTTACGCGAGTGCTCATTGTCTTTCCTCTTTTTTGTGCGGCATGTGTCATGCGATGAAGCAAATCTACGCCGTTCATGACATAGTAAAAAGATACAAAAAGCGTGAAATGAGGTAGGACATGAAGCCGGGCTATCACGAGATTTATTCCCGCTATCGCGACAACATCATGCGCGGCGTGCTGAAGCCGGGCGACAAGGTACCTGCCATCCGCGTGCTGGCGGAAGAGCTGAAGGTGGCGCGCAAAACCGTCGAGACGGCGTATGCCATTCTGACGGGCGAAGGGTATCTGGTGAGCCAGGGCGCGCGCGGGACGCGGGTGAATCCGGATCTTCTGCTGCCCGCGCAAAACGCCCCCACAGAACAAGCGACCGGCACGCTGCCGGCGTCGTTGATTAGCCAACGCGAACGAGCCGGTTTTCTGCGCCCCGGCATTCCCGCGCTCGACAGCTTCCCCTATAAAAAATGGCTGCTGCTGGCGGGCCAGGCGACGCGCGCCATGCGTCAGGATGAAATGCTCAACCCGCCCGTTCTGGGCTGGTATCCGCTGCGCGAGGCGATAGCCCGCTATCTCAATATCTCGCGCGGGTTATCCTGCACTGCGGAACAGGTAATGATCACCAGCGGCTACAGCGGCAGCCTGCGCCTGATCCTCGACACGCTCGCCAGCCGCAGCGATAAGGTGGTATTTGAGGATCCAGGCTACTTTATGGGCCAGCAGTTGCTCAAGCGCATTGTGCCCCGCCTGCACACCGTGCCGGTCGATCGCGCAGGGATGGATACGGACTACCTGCTGCGTAATCACCACGATGCCCGCTTCGCCATCGTTACTCCGTCTCACCAGAGCCCGCTGGCGGTGACGCTCTCCCTGCCGCGCAAGCAGCAGTTGCTCGACTGGGCGTCACAAAACGAGGCGTGGATTATCGAAGATGATTATGACGGCGAATTTCACTACACCCGCAAAGTGCTGCCGTCGCTGAAAAGCCTCGACCAGCATGACAGGGTGATCTTTATGGGCACCTTCAGCAAAACCATCATGCCATCGCTGCGCATGGGCTACGTGGTGATGCCCGCCAGCACCGTCGGCGCGTTTACCGACAGCGCGGACATCCTCACCAGCGGCCAGCCGGTGCTGACGCAAAAGATCCTCACCGCGTTTCTCAACGAAGGGCATTTTTTCCGTCATCTGAAAAAGATGCGCGCGCTCTATCAGACCCGCCGCGACTGGATGATTGCCGCCCTGCGTGAGGTCTATGGCGATCTGTTTTTCACCGAGCAAAACGACGGCGGGATGCATATTGTCGCGTTCCTCGCAAAGGGAAGCGCTGACCGGGAGATCGCCCGCTGCTGGCAGGAACAGCAATTGCAGGTCAATGCGCTTTCGGCGTGGTATCAAGGATCAGGAAAACGCTACGGGCTGGTGATGGGCTATAACAACGTGCGGTCGTATCAGGAGGCGCTGGATTTGCTGGAAAGGCCGAAACGGCAGACGCTGGAACTGTTGAGCTGAAAACCACCGGGTGGCGGCTGCGCCTTCCCCGGCCTACGGTCTCCTGTAGGCCCGGTAAGCGTGGCGCCACCGGGCAACCCTATGCTCACACATCATATCGCGATAACCCGACGTCCTTGAGCTGCTCGTCGCTCATCTGGCTCAGAATACGGCGGGTACGGTTGATGCGATACCAGTTACGCAGCGTTTTCGCTACCCAGACAAACGCGATAAACGGACGTTTTGAACAATTCTCGTAGAATTCCATGATGCTCTCCTCGCTGTGCCAGTGGGGTTATCATCCTGGAAATCGACCTGCGTAATACAGATGCAAAAACAACTTTTGTTTAACATACAGATCCGCTAAAACGGTATCTGCATGGTGGTTTATTCATCCATCTGTACTGGTTTAATGCTCTGTATGGTGAAAACAAAGGATACAGCATGACGCGCTATCAACATCTGGCCAACCTCCTGGCGGAACGCATTGAACAAGGGCTGTATCGCAGCGGCGAACGTCTGCCGTCGGTACGCACGCTGAGCCAGGAGCACGGCGTGAGCATCAGCACCATACAGCAGGCCTACCAGATCCTCGAAAACCTCCAGCTGATCACGCCTCAGCCGCGCTCCGGCTATTTCGTCTCGAAACGCAAAGCCCAGCCGCCCGTACCGGCAATGACCCGCCCGGTGCAGCGCCCTGTGGACGTCACTCAGTGGGATGAGGTGATGATGCTGCTGGACGCCCGCGCCGACAAAGAGATGATCTCCTTTGGCGGCGGCTCGCCGGACATTAACCAGCCGAGCCTGAAGCCCCTGTGGCGCGAGATGAGCCGCATCGCGCAGCATAACCCCGGCGAGATGCTGAGCTATGATGTGCTCGACGGGCGCCTGGAGCTGCGCGAGCAAATCGCCCGCCTGATGCTGGACGGCGGCTCCACCGTCGCGGCAAACGAAATTGTCATTACCAACGGCTGCCACGGCGCGCTGTCGATCGCCCTGCTCTCGGTGTGCAAGCCGGGTGACATCGTGGCAGTCGAGTCACCATCGTTTCACGGCACCATGCAGATGCTGCGCGGCTTTGACATCAAGGCCATTGAAATTCCCACCGATCCCGAGACCGGGATCAGCATCGAGGCGTTGGAGCTGGCGCTGGAGCAGTGGCCGATCAAGGCGGTGATCCTGGTGCCGAACTGCAATAACCCGCTCGGGTTTATCATGCCGGAGGCGCGGAAGAAGCAGGTCTTAGCCCTGGCACAGCGGCACGATATCGTGATTGTTGAGGATGATATCTACGGCGAGCTGGCGGCGGAGTATCCGCGTCCGCGCACCATTCATTCTATGGATATTGATGGTCGCGTGCTGTTATGCAGTTCGTTTACCAAGACCGTGGCGCCGGGCCTGCGCGTCGGCTGGATTGTGCCGGGGCGCTATTACGATCGGGTGATGCACATGAAGTACGCCGCGGGCGGGTTTAACGTGCCGGGCACGCAGATGGCGGTGGCGGCGTTTATCCGCGACGGCCATTACCATCGCCACGTGCGGCGTATGCGCCAGATTTATCAGCAGAATATGGAGACCTACACCTGCTGGGTGCGGCAGTATTTTCCGGCAGAGATATGCGTCACCCGCCCGCAGGGCAGCTTCCTGCTGTGGGTTGAGCTGCCGGAGACGGTCGATATGGTGTGCGTCAGCAAGCAGCTGTGCCGGCTGAAGATCCAGGCCGCGGCCGGGTCGCTGTTTTCCGCCTCCGGGAAGTACCGCAACTGCCTGCGGATCAACGTAGCGCTGCCGCCGACAGACAAAAATCGCGAGGCATTAAAAAAGATGGGTGAAGCGATTGTGATTGCGATGGAGGAGTAGTGCGGCATTTTGCCCTCACCCCGCCCCTCTCCCACAGGGAGAGGGAGAAAACCGCTCCCGCCACCCGGCAAGATCAACAACTCAGAACTTCCACGAAACGCTGCCCACAATGCTGCGTTCTGCACCGAAGTAGCAGTAAGAGAGAGAGTTACAGGCCGCGACGTAGCTTCTGTCCGTCAGGTTATTGACGTTCAACTGCGCGCTCACGCCCGTGAGCCCCACTTTTGACAGGTCATACCCCACGGTCATATCCACCAGCGTGTACGACGGAAGCGTATGGGTGTTCTGGCGATCGCTGGCGATCCCGTTGACATAGCGCACGCCGGAGCCGACGATCAGGCCGTCCAGCAGGCCGGTTTTGACGTCGTAGCTCAGCCAGGCGCTGGCCATGTTACGCGGGGCATAAACGGCGCGCTTGCCCTCCTCTTCCGGGCTGCTCTTCTTGTAGCGAATATCCGTGTAGGTGTACGCCGCCTGCATACGCAGGCTGTCGGTCAGCTGACCAATCGCCTCCAGCTCAACGCCTTCGGATTCGATTTCACCAATGGAACGGTACGGATCGGTCGGCTCCTCTTTAGTGGCAATGTTCTTCTGGTTGATGCGGAACACCGAGGCGCTGAACTGGCTGTTCATCCCCTCTGGCTCATACTTCACGCCCGCTTCCCACTGCTTGCCCTTCATCGGATCCAAAATGTTGCCCTGCTCGTCGGCAAAGCTGGTCGGCGTAAAGGCGGTAGAGTAGCTGACGTACGGCGCGACGCCGTTATCAAACAGATACAGCAGCGCCGCGCGGCTGCTGAAGTTGTTTTTATCCAGATCGCTGCGGGTGTGGTTAAAGTTGTCGACGTTCGACACGCTCACCTGGTCGTAACGCCCGCCGAGCGTCAGGCGCCAGCGGTCAACGGACATCTGATCCTGTAGGTAGTAACCGGTCTGGCGAAGCTTATGCTTTTCCCTGCTGTACTGGGTGATGTAGTCCGGCTTCGCACCGTAAACAGGATGGAAAGCGTCAATCGGCGGGAAGCCGCCGTAGTAGCCGGTGACGTTGTTGGTGCGGTCCTGGTAGTCCATGCCGATCAGCACGCGGTGGTTCACCGCCCCGGTGTCGAAGCTGCCGTCGACCTGGTTATCCAGGGTGATGGCGTTCATCTTCTCGTCAGAGCCGGAATAGCCGCGATTCAGCTCGGTGTCATTCAGCCAGCCTGCGGCATACACCTGGTTCAGCTCGACTTTGGTGTGCAGGTAGCGCAGCTTCTGGCGCACAGACCAGCCGCTGTCAAACAGGTGCTCGATGTTATAGCCGACCATGTTTTCCCGACGATCGTACTTGTCGTAATCGTCCTCGCCCTCGAAGAAGGTGTTGGAGATTTTCTTACCGCTGTGCGGTACAACGGTGCCCTCATATGGCAGGCCGGAGTGGCTACCGCCTTCCGGATCGCGGTGCAGGTAGGCCATCAGATCCAGACGGGTGCTGTCGGTGATACGCCAGGTCAGGCTCGGCATCAGGGCGTAACGCTCTTCTTTGAGCGGATCGAACTGGGAATCAGCATAGCGGGTCATCCCGCTGAGGCGCACCGCCACGCGGTCGTTATCATCAACCGGGCCGGTCACGTCGAACATCGCCCCACGCTGGTTATTGTTACCGGCGAAGAGCTTAATCTCCCCGCCAGGATCGAACGATGGCTTACGGGAGGTGAGCGCCACAATTCCGCCCGGCGATGAGCGGCCATAGAGCACGGAGGCTGGACCGCGCACGACTTCGATACTGTCCAGGAACCACGGGTCAACCACCAGCGAGCTGTGGGAATTGGTGTCGCCCATCATCTTCAGGCCGTCGAGGTAGACGTTGTCCAGACTGCCGTCCGAGAAGCCGCGCAGCACCATGTAGTCAAAGCGGTTTGACGCCCCGATCTGGTTGCTGTAGACCCCCGGCGTGTAGCTTACGGCCTGACGCACGCTGGTTGCGCCCTGCTCTTCGAACTGCTCGCGCGTGACGATAGAGACCGACTGCGGGGTTTCAATATCCGGTGTTTCAAGCTTGGTGGCCGCAGACTGCATCTGCGAGGTCACCACCACGGTGTCAGTTTTTTGGGCATCCTGCGCCAGTAAAGGAAAAGCGACGCTACCGGTAACCCATCCCACCAGCAGTGCCAGACGCGATTTAGCAAACATAACCCTCTCCAGAGATATTTCTTATTGTTAATAAGAATTATTACCTTTTTGAGAGTGCAAACGGCTATGCGTACAGCCAGGTTACGTATGCGCGATGCTAAACCGCACGGGATGCATTCGCGCGACAGGAGAAATTACGTTAGCGGAGTTTGCGCACGTCACCCGGTGAAATCCCGTAATGACGACGAAACGCGGTGGCGAAGTTGGTGGCATGCTGATACCCGCACATCCACGCCGCCTGCTGCACGCTGTGGCCTTCCAGCAGATAGCGGCGCGCCAGCGCAAGGCGACAGTTGCGGAGATAGTCGAAGAGGGTGCAGCCATAGCGCTGACGGAACTTGCTACGCAGGCTGCTTGGGCTCATTGCAGCCAGGGCTGCCAGCTGCGCGAGAGTATGCTCCCGTTCAGGAGACTGTTCCAGCAGGTTCCGCACGCGTTCAAGACGCGCATGCTCAGGGCGGCTTGGGCAAGGCTGCTGGCGCTGGTTGAGGCCATGGCCGAGCAGCTGATACATCAGCCCCTCAAGCAAAAGCTTGCGTGAGAGCACGCTTCCCCCCTGCCGCTGCGCATGCAGAATACCTGACATCACAAACTCGGGAACCTGCCAGACAAACGTGGGTGCATTCAGGCTTTGCCATTCCAGAAGCAATGACTCAAGCAAGGCTTCACGTCCGGCATCGTGCGGGTACACGCCAAACGAGAGCGTTTTCAGCGTGCTGTCGGCATCGTGACGCGCGCTCATTACCTGATCTTCACTCAGACGTGAGCTGAACGCCATGCCCGGGCGGACGGGATAATTGATACCATTGAGCGTGAGCGTCACGCACCCTTCCAGCACCACCAGCATATAGAGCGGGCTGCTGTGGCGAGAGGTGGTTTCATAGGGCTGTAATACACGTACGTCGGAATGGGTCAGCGAAATGCCGGACGAGAGCATCATCTCTTCAACATTCCCCTGCAACACGGGGCTACCGCTGACCTGCGCCTCTTTTAACTGGGGGAAACGGTAGTCGATGCCATAGCGCTCGCCGAATACCTGAAAATCTTCAACAAAAAATATGCGTTTCGCTGATTTATTTTCACTCTGGAGCATCATTCGGGGCCTGCATCGGGAAAGGACAGGCAAAACAGTACCATCCATTTGCAATGGCAGCAATCACCGGGCGCAGACACTATTACGCTCCGGACGAAGCCGGAGCGAAGGCATATATTTCCTTGCGAGAGATATATTTATGCTTCCTGCCACTCAGCAAAAACCTCTTTATGGTTTTTGGTCAGGACAACTTTATTATCTTCGACTTTATCAACCCAGCCGAGAGGAATAAAATGGTGCTTGCCGCCCGATTCCGGATCGCTCTTCGCAAGCTTGATACGCTCACCATCAAGATGGTCCACAACCCCGACGTGCGTTCCGCAGCTGGCGACAACCTGAGTGTGATCCTTAATTGCGCTTTTATCTACCATAATTATTCTCCTGTTTCGGTTATTTGCCTGTTGCACGAAATTAACTGTAGCGCATAAATTAAGGCTTAAACGCCCTATTAGCATTTTGAAACATCATTGACAGAACCGAATATTCATTCTACTTAACGCCGAAATGAAAAAATAAGAATGAGATGAATTATTACTGACTGATTATTTCCCGTTCATAATTAACTTATCGCAACCAACGAGGAGGTATTTATGACGATTCGCAACAATCGGACAGAAATTTCGCTGGCTCTTGGTGAAGCGGTTTTAGACATCGTGCAAAAAGGCCATGAGTTATCGCGAGAGAATCTCGCCCAGGCGATGAAAATCAAAGCGGAGAAAGAGCGCGACGACGAGCGGCTTTTGAACTACTGGAAGGCGTGTAATATGCTGGTTTGAACGTAGCGGCGTTTAGGCTGACTAAACGCCGCCTCATGTTACTCGTCGAAGTACCAGTACCCCTGGTTAATCAGCCCGGTGAGTTCGTCCACAAACGCCGGATTATTCAGTGCGTCACCCAGCTCGGCCTGGCCGAGCTCGGTGTAGCGGCACAGCGCGTCTGCCCCGTTCACATCCGCCGTTTCCAGCTGTTCACTGTTGATAAAGAAGCTGCCGTTAACGTTCAGCACGCGCAGGCCGCTCAGGCGCGACAGCGTTTCGCCGCCCTGAAGCGCGTCCAGCACCTCTTCTGCGGAATACGGCGGCTCGGCGGCGGCAATATCCAGCTCGTGACGTGGCGTGGAGACGAAGCTGCCAAACCATTTCGTGAAATCATCCGGCTTGCTAATCATGTGGATCATCATCTCGCGAATGCGATCAAGCTCGTACTGCTCCACGCGACCCGGGTGTTCGCGGCAGGTCAGATCCGGATCGCTGTAGTGTTCGCCGCCCAGATCGTTCTCCAGCGCATAGTCGGCAAAGCTGCTGATCAGATCGCGACCGTTCGGCCCGCGAAAACCGACAGAGTAGTTGAGCGCGGTTTCATGGGTGAAGCCGTCATGCGGGAATCCAGGCGGAATGTAGAGGATATCGCCCGGCGCCAGATCTTCGTCGATGATCGGCTCAAACGGATCGACATGTAGCAGAGCCGGATGCGGGCAGAACTGACGCATCGGCAGCTTGTCACCCACGCGCCAGCGGCGGCTGCCCATCCCCTGGATGATAAACACATCGTACTGATCGATATGCGGCCCAACGCCGCCGCCCGGGACAGAAAAGGAGATCATCAGGTCATCGAGACGCCAGTCCGGCAGGACGCGGAACGGACGCACCAGCTCTGCGGCGGGCATATGCCAGTGGTTCACCGCCTGCGCCAGCAGGGACCAGCCGGTTTCACCGAGGTTATCGAAATGCTCAAACGGGCCATTGCTCGCCTGCCACTTGCCGTTAGCATGGCTTACCAGGCGGCTATCGACTTCCGGCTCCATCGCCAGACCCGCCAGTTCATCAGGGGTAATGGGGTCGACAAAATTCGGGAAGGCATTTTTCAGTACAACGGGTTGTTTTTGCCAGTATTTTTCAAGAAATTCCGGCCAGTTCAGGTTCAGTTGATACGCCATGGTTAGCACCAGTGAGAGGGTAAACAGGCGCGATTATAGGTAAGAAAGCAGAGGGGGAACTTGTCATGGGTCAATCGAGCGCGTGTAGGTCGGGTAAGGCGAAGCCGTCACCCGACGCACACGCAGGCTAAAACTTAATCCAGGTTCAGCTCGTCATAATGGGTGATCAGTTTGCCCACGATGCCGTAGTCCAGCGCTTCCGCCGGTGACATCCAGAAGTTACGGTCGGTGTCTTTCTTCACTTTCTCCAGCGGCTGGCCGGTGGCGTCGGCAATCAGCTTGTTCACGCGTTCCAGCATGCGGATGATCTCCCGCGCTTCGATCTCAATATCCGTTGCCTGACCGCGCACGCCGCCCAGCGGCTGGTGGATCATAAAGCGGGTATTTGGCAGCGAGTAGCGGTGCTCTTTTTTCGCCGCCAGGAAGATGGTGATCCCGGCGCTTGCCACCCAGCCGGTGCCAATAACGTGTACTTCCGGACGGATAAACTTAATGAAGTCGTGGATGGTATCGCCCGCTTCTACATGGCCGCCCTGGCTGTTGATGTACAGCTTGATCGGATCGTTACTGACGCTTTGCAGCAGGATCATCTGAGTGATGACTTTCTGGGCCAGCTCCTGGTTGATTTCACCGGAGATGACAATCGAACGGGATTCCAGCAGTTTTTGCTGTAGAGCGCCCGCGCCGTTTGTTCCTTCCGCTTTTTCTTTATCGTCACTGCTTTTCAGTGTGTAGTGCATCGTTATGTCCTCAGCTTGTCGCGCTCAAAAATCAGAGTGTAGCCTGTTTTACCCGTCGGCGTCCTCACACAAAACATCGCGTGTCGTGCGCTGGCTCCGCCCCCGGAAAGGTCACTAAAAACAGCGCTCCACTCCTAACTAATTCGCCACATTTTTATTACACTTTCATATCATCTTCATATTGGTAAATGATAATAATAATTAATGTGTTAGTATGAATGAGGATAGCAAACAGTCGCTTACGTTCAAAAAGGCGCTATTTTATTGTCGATGATTTACTGATCACACACCGGGGCGGTGAATGGAACACATTGTTTATGTGGTTGATGACGATGACACAGTCAGACAGTCCGTTGTCAGGCTGCTGGAATCCGCGGATATGCACGCCCTTGGCTTTTCCTCAGCAGAAGCCTTTCTCAGCCATCCCTTTGAGGATCTGCCCTCCTGCGTGATCCTCGATATGCAGATGCCCACGATAACCGGATTTGATGTCGCAGATGCGCTGAAAGCCAGCGGGCGGGAAATACCGATCATCTTTCTCACCGGTCACGGCACCATCCCTATGTCCGTCCGGGCGATCAAAGGCGGAGCCTACGAATTTCTCACTAAGCCCGTTGAATCCAGCGCGCTCATCGGCTCCATCGAATCCGCGCTCAGACTGGCACAGCACAACGCCGCCCGCGTCAAAGAGCACTACGCCCTGAAGCAGCGCCACATGTCCCTCACGCCGCGCGAGCATGAGGTGCTTGAGCTGGCCATCAGCGGCAAGCTCAACAAGCAGATCGCCGCCGAGCTGGGCGTCAGTGAGATCACGGTGAAAGTGCACCGCCGCCGGGTAATGGAGAAAATGCAGGTCCGCTCCGTGGCCGAACTGGTCAGGGCCGTCGAGCGCCTGACCAAACATCAACCAGTGGAATAACCGTTACTCCTCCTGTCCGGCAAGCGGCAACGCGAAGGTAAATACCGTGCCGTACGGCTCTCTGCGGCGCGCGCTCAGTTTCCCCCGGTGCCGTTCAATGATGCTGGCGCTGATGGTCAGCCCCATCCCCATTCCCTGCGCTTTGGTCGAATAGAACGAGTCAAAGATCCGCTCGGTGAGCTCCGGCTCAATGCCGCTGCCGGTATCGGCGATCTCAAAGATCACCTTCCCCTCGCCGCAGTTCGCGGTGGAGATCGTGATGCTGCACGGGCGATCCGTCACTTCCGCCATCGCTTCCATCGCATTCATCACCAGGTTAAGCAGCACCTGCTGGATCTGCACGCTGTCGCCGATGATAAAGCTGTCGTCAGCGTTCAGAAGATAATCAACGCTTATGTGTCGCAGCTCAAGTTCGCTGCGTGAAAGCATAATGATGTGGTGGATCAGGAAGTGCAGATCAATACGCGTAAACGTGGGGTCCTGCTTGCGCGTCAGAGACTGAATGCTGCGAATGATCTCCCCTGCCCGCTCGCCCTCGGCGGCGATCTCCTCCAGCCCCTCGCGCACTTTGTCCAGCCGCGCCGGATCGCGGTTGAGCCAGCGCAGGCTCGCGCCGGCGTTCGAGACAATCGACATCAGCGGCTGGTTGATCTCGTGCGCGATCGAGGAGGTCAGTTGCCCGACGGTGGTGGCCCGTGAGACTCGCGCCAGATCCGCCTGCGCCACCCGCATCGCATCTTCCGCCGCCCGCTGGCTGGTGATGTCGGTAATGATGCCGTAATACTCATTCACTTCGCTGCCGACGCCGACCGGATCGCCAATCCCGAGGATGTAGCGAACGGAGCCGTCGGTGCGGATAATGCGAAACTCCGCGCGCATCGACAGCCCGTCGCGCACGCTCTGGTTAACGAGGGTGCTGATCCGGCCATAATCGTCCTCATGCACGAAGGTTAAAAACTCCGCCATTGAGATCATCTTTTGCTGCTCCGGCAGGCCAAGGATACGGGCGTACTCTTCAGACATAAACATCAGATCCTGCACCAGCTCCCAGCGCCAGCTGCCGGTATGGCTGATCTGCTCGCCCAGCATCAGTGAGGTCTGGCTGGCGCGCAGCTCTTTCTCCACCCGTCGGCGCTGGATGTTTTCCGCCAGCAGCTCGGCGTAAAGCCGCGCCGTCTCCAGCGAAACCGCCGCCTGCGCGCCCAGCAGGCTGACCACGCGCGAATGTTCGGCGGTAAACACTTCCGGCATCAGGCGGTTTTCCAGATACAGCACCCCCACCAGCCGCGCCTGTTTGAACATCGGGACACACATCACGGCGGCGCCGGACGTCACCAGATACGGATCCTGGCTGAACGGGTGGAACTCCTCCGGTTTGCCGGTGCGGATCTCCTGCCCGGTGCGGATCACTGCGGCCAGCACCGACAGCGGCATGTCCGTCGCCATCGGTGACGCCTTCAGGATGCGCACCCGCACCCCGTCGGTACTGGTCCAGGCACTGGCCTCGATCTCCGGGATGTGATTATCGCTAACGCGCAGCAGCAGGCCACGCTGCGCCCCGGCCCGTTCAAGCAGCAGCGTCATCAGGTTTTCAATTAAACGCTCGAGGTTAATTTCTTCGGACAAGGCGCGTGAGGCTTTGATGACGCTCTGTAAATCGCGGATCACCTCGTTCTGGGCGAAGGCCGCCGTGTCATACGCGCGGCTCTGCCCGGAGGCCAGCAGATGCGGGAAATCCTGCTCCAGCTGGCGCACCTTGGCCTGCGCCCCGGCGCGCCCCCAGGCGGCAATCGCGCCGCGGAAATGGGCGTCGGAGGCGGTCGGGTAGCCGCAGGCCAGCGAGAAACGCCCTGCCAGCTCGTGCGCCAGGGCATTGATCGGGTTAAAGCCGCCCTCCCGCGAGAGCCGCACCGCTTTTTCATACTGCTCCAGCGCGATGCTGTTCATGCCGTCCAGACGGACGATTTCGGCGTAAATCAGCGCTTCTTTATCGGCAAACGTGCCCGAATTGATCCGCGCCCAGAGGGCAATTTTGTCGTAATGGTGATGAATACTGCGGCGATAATCCGCCGAGAAGGTCTCCGGCGTGAGCTGACGGGAGAGCGCCAGCGCGCTGTAAAAATGGTAATCCAGCAGATGAATATGACCCGGCGCGGACCACGCATACCAGCCCGCCCTCTCTAAATCCGCCTGCGCGTCGGCGTATTCGCCGCAGGAAAAGTGCGCCATCCCGCGATAGAGCCAGTACCAGAACAGCATAGTCGAGGTCTGCTCGGGCGCCTGCTCCGGCGGCGCGGGCAGCAGATCGTCAGGCAGCGCCTGGGCGGCGCTCCATGGGCCCGTCACCGGCGTGCGTAAAAACTCCACGTAGCGGCGCTGAATGTGCAGAACGGTTTCAATGTCCTGATAATCCGTTTTGCGTACAAAGGCCAGACCGCGATCGATGCTGGTCAGCACGCCATCCAGATGATCGCCCCGGGAGAGGAAGTTAATGATCTGATGACAGGCCGCGAAACAGGCCATCGTCATGTCGCCGTGGGTCACCGCCGAGGTAAAGCAGGCCTTTGCGCACTCGATAGTGTACGACAGCGGCTGGGTCCAGACGCTGAGCTGATCGAGCGGCAGCAGAGTTTTGGCTTCATAGGCATCATAGCCGTGGCGGTTCACCAGCTCACGAGCCAGCGTGCCGTACTCAAATCCGAGACGGTATTCGGCGTAGCGGTGACCAATCAGCACGCCAAACCAGGCCATCGCCGTGGTGGAGGCGCCGGTGATGCCGTGATCGAGCGTGAGGTGCATCATCCGGCACAGGAGTAAAAAGTGCAGGCGCGGGCAGGTAAAACTGGCGAAAATACTGGCGCTGTAAAGCAGGTTCATCACCGCTTCGGTCTCTGCGTTCTCCATCAGCTTAAGCTGAGAAAACGGGTTCAGCGGCGCGTCGGCGGTGCGTTGACAGAACTGCTGCCAGGCCTCGTCACATTCGGCATTTTCCGGGTAGCGGCTGATCTGGATCCCGAACACGCCCAGCCAGCATAACGACGCCTCCAGTGCCAGTCGGATCTCCGACTGGCGCATATACACTTCCGCCAGCAGGTTGGCGGCCAGCGCTTTCTCCGTCAGCCCGCCCGGTGAACCGAGGATCGCATCGCACAGCGCACGCGTACGCTCCAGGTGCCCGAGCGCAAACTCACAGCCCGCCTCTTCGATATCCAGCATAAAGTCCGAGACCGGGCCCGCATTCCCCAGCGCTCTGGCGGTCTGGATATAGCTTAAGGCGGAAAGGTAATCGCCGGTACGCTTCGCACGCCGCGCGGCCTGAAGGCTCAGCTCCCGGAATCGCTGCCGCTGGGGTGCAGGCTGGATGCAGTCCAGCGCGGCGCTGACGTGGTGAACCGCGCGGAACAGCAGTTCGTTGCCCGCCGTCTGCCGTGCGGCATCCGCCAGCAGGCTGGCGGTGGTCAGGTGCAGATGGCTTTTCTCGCCCTCATCCAGCAGGGCAAAGGCGGCTTCCTGCACCCGATCGTGAGTAAAAGCGTACTCTTTCTCCGTCAGCACAATCAGCTGAGCAGTAACCGCCGGGTGAAGCGCGTAGCGGATTTCCGCCGCCGACCGCCCCACCACGCGGCACAGCATCTCCAGCTCGCCCGTGCAGCCGAGGCAGGCGATGCTGCCCAGCAGGCGGCGCGTCTCGTCGGGCATCTCCTTGAGCTGTTCAAGTACCAGCGTCACCACGTTTTCGGTGTAGTGCCGGGCGCGGATGGCCTGGAGATCGTAATGCCATTTCCCCTGATATTTGTTGTGCACCACCAGTCCGTCATCGACGATGCGACGGAAAAACTCCTGCACGAACAGCGGGTTGCCGCCGGTTTTTTCATGGATCAGCGTGGCAAGATCGGCGGTGCCGCTACTGCGGGCATGAAAAATTCCCCCGAGCCAGCGCGCCACGGCCTTCACCGACAGCGGCTGCGGCACAATCGTCGTGGCGTATTGCGCCGCCTCCGGCAGGCTCGCCAGCGCGGTCTGCAAGGTGGGATCAGAAAGCGAACTGAGATCGCGGTGCGCCACCACCACCAGCAGCGGGATGGCGCCGCAGGCGCGCAGCAGGTGATCGAGCGTTTGCAGGCTGGCGGCGTCGATCCACTGCACATCATCCAGCAGCAGCACCAGCGGCGCGCCCTGGGTGGCGAAGGTTTTCACCAGCGCCAGCACCATATGGCTGAAGCGCGCCCGCGCGTCGATGGAAAAGGTATCCGCGGAGAAACGCGGTTTGTTCTCAAGGAGTAAATTCAGCTCCGGCACCAGGCTGACGGCCAGCTCTTCATAGCCTTCCAGCGCGCGCGACAGACGGATTTTCCACGTCGCCACCTCCCCGGCTGGCAGCCCGAGCAGGTGCAGCGTGAGCGTCCGAAACGCCGAACTCAGCACGCCGTAGGGCAGCGTGGGGGAATATTGATCGACCTTGCCCACCGCCAGCAGCACCTTGCGCTGTTGCAGCGATTTCAGCGTGGTGGCGATCACGGAAGATTTGCCGATCCCCGAAGGTCCCCCAATCGTCACCAGTTCCGGCGCACCGCTCTGGCTGACCCGCTCAAACGCGGCGATGACGTCGCTGGCCTGCGGATGCGCAGAGAAAAGCGAATCGGCCAGATGGATCGCCGGAGAGCGATCCTGCTGTCCGGGAATAAAGTCGACAATTTCGCCTTCAACGGTCAGCGTCGCCTGGCAGCGCCTGAGGTCGGCAATCAGCCCGTCGACAGTCTGATAGCGATTCTCCGGATTCTTCTCCAGCAGCTTAAGGATAATGGTCGACAACATGCCGGGTACGTCCGGGCGCACCCGACCCGGCGCAAGCGGTTCAGAGGCAATGTGATAATGCGCCCAGTTGGTCTGGTCATCAGCGCTCAGTTCAAACGGCAATCGCCCGGTCAGAAGTTCATAAAGCACGATCCCCAGACTGTAGAGATCGCTCCGGCTGTCAACGGCACGCCGGGTACGCGTGGTGTGTTCCGGTGACATGTAGGCGGGCGTGCCGCCAGACGCGGCAAGCCGGGACTGGGAGAAGGCGTCGGAGGTGTCGCAGGAAAGACCGAAGCTGCACAGACGGCAGGTGGCGTCGTGATGAACGAAGATCGCCCCGGGTTTGATATCGCCGTGGATCAGGTTGTGCTGATGCATCTGGCGCAGGGGACCGCAGATGCGGATCGCCATCTCGATAAAGCGGGCGATCCCGGAAATCGCCTTACCTGCCCGGCACGCCAGCAGTTCAAAGCAGAACGGCGCGTAGACCAGCGCAAAACGTCCGCGGTACTGGGTTGAAGCGACGGGCCGGATAGCCCAGCCGTCATGAAGGCGATCGCGCAGGGCAAACTCGTTTTTCAGCAGCCGCGTTGCCCGCTCCTCTTCTTCATCGCTGACCGCGGTGGCAATAATAAACGAACCGCCGGACTGGGGATGCCGCCCGTTCATCCAGGAGATGCCGCCCTCCTGCGCCAGCACGGTAAAAATGACATCCTCTTTCAGAACAAAAGCCCGCCCTTCATGGAGACATCCCCGGGCGGGCCAAAATGCAGGCGACGTATGTTCGTTCATCCGCGATCCTTATTGTCGGCGGGTCAGCTCCCGCTGAATATGATCCAGCAGAATATCGATGTTAATCGGCTTACGCAAAAATGCAGCGGCGCCCAGACTGAGTGCATACCGCTGCATATTTTCATCAGCATGGCCGGAGATAAACAGTATTGGCGGCGGCGGCGCGGCCAGCAACCGCAGCTTCTCAAACAGCTCGATGCCGTTCATGCCGCGTAGCTTGATGTCGGCGATCACCAGCGACGCGCCTGACAGGGCGAGAGGGTGGCTCAAGAACACCTCTGCCGAATCGAAGGTATCGGTAGCATACCCTTCCGATTGCAGCAGATTACTGAGCCCGCTGCGAACAGAGCGTTCGTCATCGATGATGGCAATGCGCCACGGCAGCGTCATGCTGTCTTTCCTCAAACAAATCGTTACGCGTCGCGGCTTTCCTTCGCGGGCGCGGGGGGCGCAGTACCGCTGATTTTCGGTACGCATTCATGACGAAACCAGGCCAGGGTCAGCGGTTCGCGGCTCACCAGACGACGCCCGATGGGGATCAGCTGTTCACCCACCAGCATGCCGAACAGGCCTAGCAGCGCGACGACCGGCGGCGCCGGGGAATGTACGTCGAGCAGGGCGTAAAGTACCCCAGCCGCGGCCCCGCACACCAGCGAAATAATCCAGGCCTTCATGATGACGCTCCGGTCGGGTGTTGAACGTGGGGAACCGTCACCTGCACGGCAGCCGGATTATCGCGGGATAAAAGATGACGCATCGCCTGTTCACCCGCCAGCATCCCCAGCAGGCCAATCAGCGCCAGCGCGGGCGGCGCGGGGGAGCGCACCTTCAGCACGGCATACATCAGGCCAATCAACACGCCTGCCGCAAGGGATATCAGCCCAGTACTCATTGTGAACTCCAGAGAAAGAGGCAGCGGCGAGCCGGATGAGGGACCAGCCCGCCGACGGGACTTAGCGAGCCGGAACCGGCGCTAAGGTGCGGTGCTCGCTCTTCTGGCGAGATGGCGCTTTGTGCACCATGGTGTAGGCGTAATCCACTCCCATGCCGTAGGCGCCGGAGTGCTCGCGCACGATATCCATCACCGCGGTGTAGGTCTCTTTGCGCGCCCAGTCACGCTGCCACTCCAGCATCACCTGCTGCCAGGTCACCGGGATCACGCCCGCCTGGATCATGCGCTGCATCGCGAAGTCGTGGGCTTCTTTGGAGGTGCCGCCGGAGGCGTCTGCCACCATATAAATTTCGTAGTCGCCTTCCAGCATCGCGCACAGGGCAAAGCTGTTGTTGCACACTTCGGTCCACAGACCGGCGACAACCACTTTCTTCTTGCCGTTGGCCTTCAGCGCGTCACGCACTTTCTGGTCGTCCCAGGAGTTCATGGAGGTACGCTCCAGAATGTCCTGGCCCGGGAACACGTCCATCAGTTCCGGATAGGTATTGCCGGAGAAGCTTTCAGTCTCAACGGTGGTGATGATGGTTGGGATGTTGAACACCTTAGCCGCTTTCGCCAGCGCCACGGTGTTGTTTTTCAGCACCTGGCGGTCAATAGACTGCACGCCGAACGCCATCTGCGGCTGGTGGTCGATGAAAATGATCTGACAGTTGGCAGGGGTTAAGACTTCGAGCTTAGAAGTGGTCATAAGATTATCCAGTGAGGTTAAAGGTTAAAATCGCCGCGAACAGCACGCCGATAAAATCGCGTTCATCCTATGACCCACAGCGCTGTGGTGTAATTATCTCTTCGTATAGTTAACCTTAGGTATAGTTATACTTTGGTATACCTATCCTATTGTATAACTGGATCTTTGCCGAAACCGGTTCCCATAATCCTGACCATTCCCCTCTTAGTCTGGAGCTCTTATGGTTACCCTCGGTAAAGCCGATCTCATTCTGGTTAACGGCCAGTTTCACACCGTCGATCGCGAGAATCCTCTCGCAGAAGCCGTTGCCGTGCGCGACGGAAAATTTCTGGAAGTGGGTACCGTCGCCGAGGTGATGCAGCACCACGGCGACGGCACTAAGGTGGTCGACTTAAAAGGCCACACCGCCATCCCCGGCCTGAACGACTCGCACCTGCACCTGATCCGCGGCGGGCTGAACTACAACCTCGAGCTGCGCTGGGAAGGCGTGCCGTCGCTCGCCGACGCCCTGCGGATGCTGAAAGAGCAGGCCCTGCGCACGCCGTCGCCCCAGTGGGTGCGCGTGGTGGGCGGCTGGAGCGAGTTCCAGTTTGCCGAGCGCCGCATGCCGACGCTGGATGAGATTAACGACGCCGCGCCGGACACCCCGGTCTTCATTCTGCACCTGTACGACCGCGCTCTGCTCAACCGCGCCGCGCTGAAGGTGGTCGGCTACACCAAAGAGACGCCAAACCCGCCGGGCGGCGAGATCCAGCGCGACGCCAACGGCAACCCGACCGGGATGCTGATTGCCCGTCCGAACGCCATGATCCTCTACGCCACGCTGGCGAAAGGGCCGAAGCTGCCGCTGGAGCAGCAGGTTAACTCCACCCGCCAGTTCATGCGCGAGCTGAACCGTCTGGGGCTGACCAGCGCCATCGACGCGGGCGGCGGCTTCCAGAACTACCCGGAAGATTACGAGGTGATCGCCGAGCTGCACGAGAAAAAGCAGATGACCATCCGCATCGCCTACAACCTCTTTACCCAGCGTCCGGGCCACGAGCTGGAAGACTTTGAAAAATGGACCGACATGCTCACGCCGGGCCAGGGCAGCGATTTCTTCCGCCACAACGGCGCGGGCGAGATGCTGGTCTTCTCCGCCGCCGATTTTGAAGACTTCCTCGAGCCGCGCCCGGACCTTGCGCCGGGCATGGAGGACGAGCTGGAGCGCGTGGTACGCCATCTGGTGGAGCACCGCTGGCCGTTCCGCCTGCACGCCACCTATAACGAATCCATCAGCCGCATGCTGGACGTGTTCGAGAAGGTGAACCGCGACATTCCGTTCAACGGCCTGCACTGGTTCTTCGACCATGCGGAAACCGTTACCCAGGCCAACATCGACCGCATCAAAGAACTGGGCGGCGGCATTGCCGTCCAGCACCGCATGGCCTTCCAGGGCGAATACTTTGCCGAGCGCTACGGCATCGAAGCCACCCGCCACACGCCGCCGGTGGCGAAAATGCTCGAGACCGGCGTGCCGGTGGGCTTAGGGACGGACGCCACCCGCGTGGCGAGCTACAACCCGTGGACCGCGCTCTACTGGCTGGTCTCCGGCCGCACCGTCGGCGGGATGCAGATGTACGACCACAGCGCCCGACTGGATCGCGATACCGCCCTGATGCTCTGGACCCAGGGCAGCGCGTGGTTCTCCAGCGAGCAGAACCAGAAGGGGCAGATCAAGGTCGGCCAGCTCGCCGACCTGGCGGTGCTCAGCAAAGATTACTTCCGCGTGCCGGAGGAGGAGATCAAGGGCATCGAGTCCGTCCTCACCGTGGTGAACGGCGATATCGTCTATGCCGCAGGCACCTTTGGCCCGCTCGCGCCGCCGGCCATTCCGGTCCTGCCCGAGTGGTCCCCGGTGGTCAAGGTACCGGGCCACTACCGCAGCGCGCCGCCGCAGGCCGCACGCGTGGGCATGAGTGTGGTTCACCACTGTAGCGGCCCGTGCGGGGTTCACAGCCACCAGCACGATTTCGCCCGCACGTCAGCGATGCCGGTATCCGACGATAACGCTTTCTGGGGGGCGCTGGGTTGCAGCTGCTTTGCATTCTGATGAAACAAAATGACGCTTCGTCCCGGATCGATCCGGGGCTGTTCTTTCTGCGCCTGACCGGCAGCCTGCTGCTGCTTTACGTGCACGGCCTGCCGAAGGTGCTGCACTTCAGCGAAGAGCTGACGCGTATCGAAGATCCGTTTGGTTTCGGGCCGTATGCCAGTCTGATCCCGGCGATCGTCGCCGAGGTGATCTGCCCGCTGTTGATCATTGCGGGGGTTTACACCCGCCTGGCGTGCCTGCCGATTATCGCCGTGCTGCTGGTGGCGATGCTGGCGGTTCATCCGAACTGGTCGATTGCCGAAGGGCAGTTTGGCTGGCTGCTGCTGATTATCTTCACCACCCTTGCCCTCACCGGGCCGGGCCAGTGGCGAGTGCAGCGTAAAACAACGGAGAGGTTCGCATGACCCAGGTAAACGACGTTCGCGACGCACACGTCGAGACGACGCCCGCCCCGGCGGTTTCACCCTGGCAGCCGCTGAGCCAGCCGGTGTTCCGCATGCTGTGGATCGCCACGGTGGTCTCTAACGTCGGCTCATGGATGAGCGACGTCGGCATCAACTGGAGCATGCTGACGCTCAGCGCCGATCCGCTGGATATCGCGCTGGTGCAGGCGGCGAGCAGCCTGCCGATGTTCCTTTTCGCCCTGCCGTCCGGGGTGATGGCGGACATCGTTGACCGACGTAAATACCTGCTCTTCTCCCAGCTGTGGGTGTTCATCGCCGCCGCCGGGCTGACGCTGCTCTCTTTTACCGGACACGTCACCCCTACCGTTCTGCTGGTGGCGACGTTCCTGCTGAGCGTGGGCGCGGCGATGAGCTCGCCGCCGTTCCAGGCCGTGGTGCCCGATCTGGTGAGCAAGCCGGAGCTGGGCGCCGCCGTGGCGCTGAACTCGCTCGGGGTGAACATCAGCCGGGCGATTGGCCCTGCGCTGGGCGGTTTTCTGCTCTCGCTCGCCGGGCCGTGGATGGTGTTTGCCCTGAACGCGCTCTCCGTGGTCGGCGTGGCGTGGGTGCTGTGGCGCTGGCGTCCGGCGCCGTCCGTGCAGCGTTTGCCACCAGAGCACTTCTTCTCCGCGGTGCGCTCCGGCATTCGCTACGTGCACGCCGCGCCGGTGCTGCGCAACGTGCTGGTGCGCACCGTGGCGTTCTTCGTTTTCGGCAGCGCGGGCTGGGCATTACTGCCGCTGGTAGCGCGCCGCGAGCTGGGCTTAGGCCCGGCGGGCTACGGCGTGATGCTGGCGTGCATTGGCCTGGGGGCGATTGCCGGGGCCATCCTGCTGCCGCGCCTGCGCCAGCGGCTGAATGCCGACCGTCTGATGGTAGCCGCGAGCCTGTTCTTTGCCCTCACCATGCTGGCGCTGGCGTTTGTGCGCCACGTCTGGCTGCTCAACCTGTTTGAGTTTTTTACCGGCTTCGCGTGGATTGCGGTGCTCTCGACCCTCAACCTCGGCGCGCAGCGCAGCGCCGCCCGCTGGGTGAAGGCCCGCGCACTGGCGGTCTACCTGACGGTGTTCTTCGGCTCGATGACCGCAGGCAGCGCCATCTGGGGGCAGATTGCCTCTCAGTTCGGCACCCCTACCTCGCTGGTGGTCGCCACGCTGGGGATGGTGCTGGCAAGCGCGACGGTATTCCGCTGGAAGCTGGAGAAAGATCCTGATTTAAACCTCGACCTGAGCGGCCAGCCGCTGGACGGCGTGGAGATCGAACTGCCGAACGAGCGCGGCCCGGTGCTGGTGTCGCACGAGTACATCATCGACCCGCACAACGCGAAAGCGTTTTTGCAGGCCGTGCACGAGCTGCGCCGGGTGCGCCGCCGCGCCGGGGCGATGAGCTGGGCGGTATACGAAGATATTGAGCGCCCCGGCCTGTTTATCGAGACCTTCCTGATGGGCTCCTGGATTGAGCATCTGCGCCAGCAGGAGCGCCACACCATGAATGACCTCCTGTTGCAGAGCCGCGTTCTGGCTTTTCATCAGGGCACAACATCACCGGCAATTCGCTATCTGGTCGCGCCGGTATAACCCTAACCATCACCTGTACAGGAACACACTATGGCAACGTTTAAGGCAAAAGACGGCACGCAGATTTACTACAAAGATTGCGGCGCGGGCAAACCGGTTCTCTTCAGCCACGGCTGGCCGCTGGACGGGGATATGTGGGACAGCCAGCTGAACTTCCTGGCCGAGCGCGGCTACCGCACCATCGCCTTTGACCGTCGCGGGTTTGGACGTTCGGATCAGCCGTGGAACGGCTATGACTACGATACTTTTGCGTCCGACATTAACGACCTGATCACCACGCTGGATCTGCGCGACGTGACGCTGGTGGGCTTCTCCATGGGCGGCGGCGACGTGACGCGCTACATCAACAACTACGGCAGCGAACGCGTGGCCGGTCTTGCCCTGCTGGGCGCGGTAACGCCCATTTTCGGCAAATCCGAAAGCTACCCGGAAGGGGTCGATCAGAGCGTGTTCAGCGGGATTCGCGACGGACTGCGTAAAGATCGCGCCCAGTTCATCAGCGACTTCGCCACCCCGTTCTACGGCACCAACGCAGGGCAGACCGTTTCTGCCGGTGCCCTGACGCAGACGCTGAACATCGCCCTGCTGGCGTCCCTGAAGGGCACCATCGACTGCGTAACCGCCTTCGCCGAGACCGATTTCCGCCCGGATATGGCGAAAATCGACGTGCCGACGCTGGTGATCCACGGCAGCAACGACCAGATCGTGCCGTTTGAAACGACCGGCAAGCTGGCGGCGGAGATGATCAAAAACGCCACGCTGAAAGTGTACGACAACGCGCCGCACGGCTTCGCGCTGACCCACCAGGACCAGCTCAACGAAGATCTGCTGGCGTTTGTGAAGTCGCTGTAAGTCATTACGCGAAGCCTGATGGCGCTTCGCTTATCAGGCCTACAAGGGCTGGTCCTGTAGGCCGGGTAAGGCGCAGCCGCCACCCGGCGCTTTCGCAGACGCATTCCGCTCCGCCAGCAGCCGACAAACCTCCGCATGCTTCTCCTCGGTAAAGGTGAAGCGCGACATAAACCCCATTCGAATCAGCGAGCCTATCGCCGGTAACAAACAAATCCCGAAGAACAGCCCCGCCAGTACGCTGTCGCTCTGTGACTGCGCCTGCGGCACATAGTCGATCATTGTCAGAAACACGCCGATGAGCCCGCCGCCCACCGCCACCGACATCTTGCCGGTAAAGGTCTGCCCGGAGAAGGTGATCGCCGCGCAGCGCTTGTGGGTGTGGTATTCCGCGTACTCGATGGTGTCGGCAATCATCGACGAGGTGAGAATGTTGGTCATCATTACGAACAGCGTGCTCAGGCCGAGCAGGATAAACAGCAGCGCCGTGTGCTGATAGCCCGTGAACCACATCACCACGCGCACCGCCACGTCCAGCCCGCAGAGGATCATAAACAGCTTCCGCTTCTGCATCCGGCGCGTCAGCATCGGGGCAACCAGACACAGCACTGCCGCCACGATCCCCATCACGCCAATCGCCATTTGCAGGCTGCCGTCGCCCAGGTTGTTGATAAAGAAGTAGATATACAGCCCGCCCGCCACGTTGTGGAACACGCAGAAAAAGAACGACAGCAGGACGATAAACAGCGGCTTGTTCTGGCGCAGGTTGTGGAAGGTGTCGCGGATGGTCACCTTTTCCGGGCTCGGCGGCACACGCTCTTTGATCTGCATAAAACCGTTGAGCATCAGCGGCAGCCCCACCAGCATCATCACCAGCGCCGCCATAAAGTAGCCTTTATCGTTGCTGTACTGGGCGAAGAACGCCGCCAGCTTCGGGAAGAAGATGTTGGCGCAAGCGATCCCGGCGTTCACCCCGAGCATTGCCGCCGTCACCGCGCGGGTGCGCTGGGCGGAGTCGTTGGTCATTACCGACGACATCGACCAGAACGGGATATCGGAGATGGCATACAGCGTCCCCCACAGGATGTAGGTCACCCCGGCGTAGAGGATTTTGGTGGTCATGTCCGCTTCGATTTTATAGAACGACAGCAGCGTGACGCCGGTGATCAGCAGCGGAGCGATCAGTAAAAAGTGGCGAAACTTGCCGAACCGGCTGTTAATGGTGTCCATAATGCTGGCAAACAGCGGATCGTGAACTGCGTCCCACGCGCGGGCAATCAGGAAGATGGTGCTCGCCGCCAGCGCCGAGATCCCCAGCACGTCGGTGTAAAAATAGTTAATAAACGAACCCACTAAACCAAAGCTAAAACACTGACCTAAACCATAGCCAAAGTAGGACCATAACTCGCGAGACGGTATTTTCATTGTCGTTGCCATAGTGCGTACCTGGTTGCCCGGCGACAGCGCGCCGGGTCGTTATTATTAGCCCTGCGGATCCGGGGCGATTTTGCGCAGCTTCTTCATCAGCGCGATTTCAGCGCGTGAAAACGGGATACCGTTCTCCTCGAACACGTCGTGGAACCAGAGGCGGCAGTAGTCCGTGGACTCCTTCATCACCACCGGCCACGGCAGCCACGTCTGGGTTTTGCCGCGCACCAGCCCCCACTGGTACGGCGCGACCTTCGCCGCGTACATCAGCGGAAGCTGCTCTTCGATGGTGCTGCCCACGTGCCGCGCCAGCCATTCGGTGCAGAAGATTGGGCGGCCCAGCGCCTGAAGTTGCTGGATAATCGCCGTCATGCGCCCGGTATTGGTGTAGGCGTGATAGCTCACCACGTCCGAGAGCGCCAGCGCGGTCTGGTCCAGCGGATGCTGGAAGAACGTCTCGCCCTCCTCTTCCGGCGGCAGGCGCCACGCGCAGACGGTGAGCGGCTGGGTCGGGTCTTCCTCACGCACCCAGCGGAACGCCAGCTTCATCAACTCGTGCGCGCAGGACTCCAGCTTCGCGTCGTACTGCACCTCCTGCGTGCCCGTCGCGAAAATGCCGCGGTTGCCCGGCTCGTTATACAGATCCCAGAGCAGCACGCGCTTATCGTCGCGGAACTGGCGGACAACGTCGCGGATATAGCGCTCAATCTGCGGCCAGCAGTCGGGATCGCACACCTTGTCGCGCCCCGGGCTCGCCGCCGCCTGGCTGTTGTGTTTGCCCGGTACGGGCGGCTTTTGCGGGCCGAGGTACGGTTCGTCGCCGGAGAAGCCGCAGTCGTCCATCAGGGTCAGCATGGTGCTGAAGCCGTGACCGTCGGCAATCGTCAAAAAGCGGTCGATGCGCGCCATCAGCCCGTCGCGGTCATGCCCCCAGACGATAAACGGCAGGTTGATGCGCAGGGTGTTATAGCCCGCCTCCGCCGCCCAGCCCAGCTCGCGCTCGATGGTTTCGGCATCGAAGGTCTCTGCCTGCCAGATATCGGTCCAGTTCACCGCCGTCGACGGCAGATAGTTAAACCCGCACAGCCAGCCTTTTTGCTGATACCACGCCTGTGCCTGCTCCCTGCTCCACTGCTCTTTCATTACGCGTCCTCTTACTGATAATATTTAGCTAATAAATATTAGTTGCAGGATAAATGCGCAAATCACGGCGTTTAGAAAAGCGATGCCCCTCACAAAGTTCACGCTTCGATGAATGAGAAACGTGATCGACGGCGCTAAAGCGTGCGGTTAGGGTATGATGCGAAATCGCGAAAGGGAGAGGACGGATGAAGCGAAAAACGAAAGTGACGATGAACGATATTGCGCGGGCGGCAGGGGTGTCGCAGGCGACGGTATCGCTGGTGCTTAACCAGTCCCGCAACATCAAGCTCAGCGACGACACCCGCCAGCGGGTGATTAACGTCGCTACCGAGCTTGGCTACGACCGCCTCCCCGCCGTTCACGCCCCGCGCAACCAGGAAGAGATCGCCCTGCTGGTGAGCTCCATGCAGAGCTTCGACCCGTTTATCGACGCCATCAGCCAGGCGCGGGAAGCGGCGTGGCGCAACGAGACTCTGCTCACCGTCTACGACTACGGCGACGACATTGAGCTGGCGCTGAACATCATCCGCCAGCTGGAGAAGCGCAACTGCATCGGGATTGTCCTCGCCTCACCGGTCACCACGCTGGTGGACATGACGGCCTTCCAGGACTGCACCCGCATCCCGCTGGTGCTGCTCAACCAGCGCGACCCTGGCTCGCCGCTGCTGCCGTCGTTTATCCCGGACGACTACGCCAACGCCTTCCAGGTGACTAAACACCTCATCGCCTGCGGGGCCACGCGCATCGCCCACATTACCGGCGAGAGCTGGATGGAGGCATCCCGCCAGCGTCTGGCGGGCTACCAGGCCGCGCTGCAGCAGGCCGGACTCGCGTGCGACGACGGCCTGGTGCGCCAGACCAACTGGCAGTTCAGCGAGTCCTTTACCGCGACAGCTTCGCTGCTGGAGCTGACCGAGCGCCCGGACGCCATCTTCTGCGCCAGCGACTGGCTGGCGATTGGCTGCTATCAGGCGCTGGCGGTGAACGGCGTGCGCATCCCGCAGGACATGCTGCTGGCGGGCTACGACGACCAGAAGATCTCCGAGCAGCTCACCCCGCCGCTGACCAGTATCCAGCTGCCCTACAGCGAGCTGGGACGGCTGGCGGTGGAGTACCTGTGCAATCAGGAAGATGCCGCCACGCACGTGACGCTGGCGGGCAGGCTGAAGGTGCGCGCCTCAAGCCTCGTCTGAGGTAAACACCATGCCCGAATAGGGCTTCTCGCGACACGCCGCCAGCCGCGCGGCGAGGCTGCCCACGTGCAGCTCCAGCTTGTGGCCGTCCGGGTCGAGAAAATAGAACGACGCCCCCTCGCTTTTGTTCTGCTTCCAGACGGTGACGCCCGCCTGCTCCAGCCTGTGCGAGAACGGTTCAAAATCTTCTTCCGTGACGGTAAACGCGTAGTGGGTGTAGTCGCTCTCCTGCGGCGGCACGTACTGGCGCGCCTCGTCGAACGACAGGCAGACCCACAGATCGCCGCAGGTGAGATAGGCCCCGGTATTCCAGCGGGCGTGCAGGGGCAGCCCCAGCAGCTCGTGCCAGAAGGTGACGCTTTTTTGCAGGTCGCTGACCGCGAGGGTCAGGTGGTTGAGAGATTGCAGCATGACGAGCCCTTTTGTTTTTCGCGCCGGACGTGGTACGGTAAAGAGATGAACATAAACCACGCCGTGCTCACCGTAAACCGCTGGTGGCTGCCTTCTTAAAGGCGGCACGGAGTAGTTTTCCCCATTTTCAGATAGCCGCCGAAAGGCGGCTTTCTCACATCTCAGACCCCTTTCGGCAACTGCACATTAAGGAGTCTTTATGAACACGCAAACCATCCTCACCGGCGACCGCCCAACCGGCCCGCTGCACCTCGGCCACTTCGTCGGATCGCTGCGCCAGCGCGTGGCGCTCCAGCACACGCACAACCAGTTTGTGCTAATTGCCGACCTGCAGGGGCTGACCGACAACGGCAGCAACCCGCAGAAGATCCGCGATAACATCCCCGAAGTGCTGGCCGACTACCTCGCCGCCGGCATCGACCCGAGCCTGACCACGATCTGCCTGCAGTCCGCCCTGCCCGCCCTCGCCGAGCTGACGATGCTGTATATGAACATCGTCACCGTCGCCCGCGTGGAGCGTAACCCGACGGTGAAAAACGAGATTGTGCAGAAAGGCTTCGCCCGCTCGCTGCCGGTCGGGTTTATGGCCTACCCCATCAGCCAGGCGGCGGATATCACCGCGTTTAAGGCCGAGTGTGTGCCCGTCGGCGACGACCAGCTGCCGATGATTGAGCAGACCAACGAGATTGTGCACAAGATGAACAGCCTGCTGCCCGCCCCGGTGCTGCGCCACTGCAAGGCGATGCTGAGCGACACCAGCCGCCTGCCCGGCATCGACGGCAGCGCCAAGATGTCGAAATCTCTCGGCAACACGCTGCATCTTTCGGCCAGCGAAGAGACCATTCATCGCGCGGTCAGCGCCATGTACACCGACCCGCACCACCTGAAGGTGAGCGACCCGGGGGAGATTGAGGGGAACGTGGTGTTTACGTATCTCGATGCGTTTCATCCGGACAAGGCCAAAGTGGCGGCAATGAAGGCGCACTATCAGGCGGGTGGGCTGGGAGACCGGGCGTGTAAGAACGAACTGGAGGGTTGTTTGCAGGAGCTGATTGCGCCGATGCGGGAGCGGAGGGCGATGTATATGCGGGATAAGGGGGAGCTGATGGCGATGCTGAAGCGCGGGACCGAACGGGCGCAAGGGGTGACGCTGGAGACGCTGAGGGAGGTGAAGGTTGGGCTGGGGGTGCCGGTGTTTAGTTAAAGCAGGTTTAGCGGTGGAGTGCGGGGGATTAGCATGAAGCCGCTAACTTGATTATTGCGGAAATAAGCAAGGCGCAAAAATTCTTAAATACATTATTAGCCATTGTTGTTTGTCATTCTGTTAAGAGCGCTATATTCATAGACTTTTTATTTTTTAACCGTCTCGGCAAATGCTATGGGCAAGTTTATTATTTCCATGCTGAATACGTTACTTTGTGTATTTGTGATTGTGCTATGCCTCATATGCGTGGGCGTCACTGATAACTGGAAAGAATGCACTATAGCTATAATCATCACTTTAGGATGCGCACATTTCATGGCCGTTTTACTGAATCGTGTATTGCCTCATAAGTTATCTATCTTAGAAGGAATACTGGAATTATTGGGAGGGCCGCTATTAGTTATAGGCGCAATGGTGTGCTTTGATGTATTCGAACCCTGGCCGCTAAAAATCATTGGGATGTTTGCGTGGATTGTTTTGATTTTCTTTGTACCTTCAATAATAAGCCACAGGCGTTAACTCGGTCTATTAATCAATGTCTACGTCATTTCTTCACCCACGGAATCCAACATAATGTACCCCACTCTTTCGCAGGTCATTGAGGTTGTACGTCAGTCCTCGGGACATCATCGCAAGCACACTGATGAGAACACCCTAATCGAAGCCGACCTTGATATATGCGGCATGGATGGCGATGCCCTGATTGATGACTGCGAGGCAGCGTTTGGCGTTACGCTTGTCACTGAAGAAGATGGCTATGAGAAAACTTTTTCCCTCGCTGAAAACGAGTTTCTTTTTAGCACCGAGGGCATAGATTACTTTGGTATCTGCCGCTTGATTCGCAGGATACGTGGCATACCTGAACCTGTGATACGCGATTTAACCGTTGGCGAACTCCATGCTGTACTGGTTAAGGCTGTCAGAGAACAAAGACATGATGTTTGAGTTATTTTTAGCGTAGTGCGGGCATGTCCTCACATGCCCGTGCAGACTGGCTTGAAGTTTAAACAGCCTTCCCACTCCCACGCTTAATCACCGGCATATCACCCGTATCATTCAGCGCTCCCGGAAACGTCTTCAACCACTGCGCGACTTTCTGTTTATTGATATTCACCACACTCATACCTTCCAGGCATCCCCATAATTCTCTTGTATGTTGTGGCGTAATCACAATGCAGTCTTTCATTGCGCGGATTTTTACCGGCATGCCGTCGATAAAGCCCGCACGGGTTAACCACTCGCCGCCCAGAAGAAGGTATTTAATATCTATGCGGGAATAAAGTTCGCAGCAGGCGGCACTGTCCTGCGGCGTCTCCGCGCGGGGATGGACGGGGGCCGCGTTGAGCTGGTTGCCGTGTAAACGGCGGGCGCTGTTTTTGCGTACCAGCTCGCGGTTTTCAATCACGCCGGTGAAAGCGTCTGATTCTGTTTTGCAAACAGTAAACTCTGGCTTAAAATTCGTCGCAGCCATTTTCAACTCCTTTTCAGTTGCTGGTGGTTAGCGGTATGGGGGTGTTGCAGCACCTTCATATCGCGAATTCTTCTTTATATATTCTTTGATACTTCCTTTGCCGTTCGGCGTAATTTCTGGTGACCATTATACAGGGCTGAATATAAATACAGCGGTTTTGGGTGGGGGAAATTTGGAATTTGCGAGGGGGATTCAGGAAATCGCGTAGTGTGCGGTAAGGTCATGTTTTTGTTAGTTGCGGGTTGATTGGTCTGAGTTTTGCGAGCATCATCGCAATTATTTACCTTCTTCCGTAACGCGATGGCTTCCAGCAAAACTCTCGAACAGGCAATTGCCGACATCACCATCTGGCGCAAAGGCGAACAACGCGCGCCGCATAAGCCTTTATTGCTTCTGTACGTGCTGGCGAACTATCAGCAGGGGCATGCGCGACTGTTTGATTACGGAACCGAGGTCCACGAGCAGTTGCTTAGCCTATTAGAACGCTTTGGCCCACAGAGGAAGGCGCATTATCCGAATATGCCCTTCTGGCGGCTCAGAGGGGATGGATTTTGGGATCTGAAGAATACTGAGTTCTGTTCAACTACTGGCAATAAGCAACCGCCTGTTAAAGAACTTGTGGAACATAATGTCGCAGGTGGGTTTGATGAAGAACACTTTGCATTGCTGAGTAAGAACAAAAACCTGATCGGCTCGCTGGCGCAGCAGATCCTTGAAGCGCACTTTCCTGAAAGCATTCAGGAAGAGATCGCGGATGAGATGGGCTTTAATATTCAGCAGATCCGTAAGGTTCGCGATCCGCTTTTCCGCAAGCAAGTGTTGCGGGCTTATAACTATGAGTGCGCAATCTGCGGGTTTAACATGCGACATGATAACGCCTCTGTAGGACTTGAAGCCGCGCATATAAAATGGAAGCAGTTTGGCGGGCCATGCGAGATCCCGAACGGACTGGCGCTATGTGCGATTCATCATAAGGCGTTTGATAAGGGATCGATTGGACTAGATGAGAGTATGCGGGTACTGGTGTCTGAGGCGGTGAATGGGGGCGGGATTGTTGGGCGGCTGTTCTGGGATTTTGCAGGGAAGCAGATTGCTTTGCCGATGGTCAAAGGGAATTATCCAAGGGAGGGGTTTGTGGAGTGGCATTGGAGGGAGGTGTTTAGAGGATGAGTGCGAAGGCCGGACTCGAACCGGCACGTATTTCTACGGTCGTTCGCTTGTCTGGCAAGCTCCTGTAATGCTTTGAATCAACTGCAAAAACAGGGAAGACTTCGACATTTCACACTATTAAATATCAAGTGCAAAAGCCCTGACAAAATAGCCGGGGTAAATATGATTTACAAGAGAGATCGTTACTTAGTTTTAGATCCTTGCGGAAACTATCTGGTGAGGATCGCCATACCGAAGTACATGCGTCATCTGTTCGGAGGACGACATAACTACGTGAAGAGCACAGGCACACGCGATGTGCGCGAAGCCCGTCTCTTTCGTGATGCGGTTGCTCTGGAGTGGTTTAAGATTCGTAACCTGATAAAGCCACAGCGCGATCGAGGCTCGAAGGTAGAGCAAATCCTCAATGAACTACGTCAAGTTGGTACGTATGCACATGAAGCACCGGAGCCATTAAGCGCCCCTGTAATGAGTTGCCCTTCACTCTTGAGGATGCGGGATCAGTATATTCTCCAGTTCAGCGAGAAGCGCAAGCTCACCACCCTATCGAAGACAAACAAAGCCGTAGAAGTGCTCTTAGAACATCTTAAAAAACGCGATGTTCAGCTTCATGACATTAACCGAACCACTGTTACAGGCTGGCTTGATAAGCTCAAGACGGAGAAAGCACCCCAGACGATACAAAACTACGTCAGTGCATTGGCTCAAATATGGGATCTGGCTCGTAACCGCTATCACGATGCGCCACAGGAAAACATCTGGCGTGGTCATGCACTGGAAGCCAAAAGTAGCAAGGTGAGTTATGAAGTGTTTAAACCTGGCGAACTGGCGAAAGTATTCGCGGAAATGGTAGATGATGAAGAGATGCAGAACGTAACACTGATTGGTATGTATAGCGGGATGAGATTAAATGAGATTTGTTCTTTGCAGGTTGGAAACATCCGCGAGATTGAGGGAGTGCTCTGCTTTGAGGTTTTAGTGGGTAAGAGTAAAGCAGCCGCCCGTATTATTCCGGTGCATAGCCTGATCATTCCATTAGTGTTGTCTCTACGTGAGAAGCCCTACAACGGTTTTTTATTCTATCGTGCGTCAATCACTGACCGTGCAGACGGAAAGCGCTCTACGTGGCATTCACAGCGTTTTACCAGGGCTAAACGCAAGGCATTAGGCGAAGCGGGATCAGAGCTTAAAGTTTTCCACAGCTTACGCCACCAAGTGGCGCAAATGCTGGACAGGGGCGGCATTTGCAAAGGGAAGTTAAAGCCTGTTCCAGAAGATCGCATTGCCTTGCTACTTGGCCATGAGCGCGGCTCTACAGAAAGTTTCAAGACGTACAGCAAGAATGCAGCCTCTCCGGTGGAGCTAAGACAATATATCGAGTTGTTACGTTATCCAGAGATTGAGAACCAATGAAAAAGGGGTATGCATTCGGGATAATAATCGCATGATAAAATCGGATAAATATCATACTATTTGACCAGTTAAAAACTCCAAATAGAAATACAAATCACCAAAGTTACAGCATAAAAAACCGCACAAATAATCAAAAATGAAGTGATCAAGTGAAGTTGCTACAACATCTTGTCAAGCGAAGCGGAGATAGTTAGCATAACACTATATATAGTGCCAAAAAGGAAAATAACCACTATATATTTCACCTAAACTGCCCAGAAGGACTAAAGTCATGGCTAAAAACCCAAAGCAAACGTCAAGGAATGTTGGTTCTCTCGCTGGTCAAACTCTGTCCGATCCAAACGCCTCGAAACTACAAAAGCGCTTGGCAGCCTCCGCACTTTCTCAGCGAGCCCCCTCCAGCCATACCAGCCAAACTATGGAAACGGTTGCAGCTAAGGCTCTCGATAATCCGCGCTCAAGCGAAAAAACCAAACGGCTTGCAGCAACGGTGTTAGCTCAGTCAACAAAATAAGAAACAAAAAAGGGGCATTAGCCCCTTTGCTGTATCAATCACCACCTCAAATATCCCGAGATTCGATTTTGCGTTCTGTTTTTTTACGTTTTTCAAAGGTGCGGATTACATCCCAGATAAACAGGAACAGCAGATACCAGTAAAGTGCGGTGATCATACGCAAACCTCTTGGTTCCAATAGCTTCGAACTGTTCTCAGAGACACACCCATCGCTTCAACCGTTTCCTTCGGTGTTAGCCCTTGAGCCTTATGTTCCAGAACCTTCAAACGCGTTTCATGCTGCTTTCCAGCTTTCTTGATTCCAAGGCATTCGATGGTTGAGCCTGGGAAGTAATGGGTTTTGAGATATTCCGCTGCCGCCATGTCGGGAACGACAAACACGAGAGGGTGATCGGTATCGGTGTTGCGAATGGATGTCCGGCTAAGAAACTGATAGCAACGTTCAAAATACATTGCCTGACGCTTCTTCTCCATCACCGTTTCAAAATCCCAACCGATACGCTCGCAATAGTCTGCCCATCTCTTACGATCTTTATCACTCAGATTTGCACATCCGAGGAACACAGCACAGTGAATGTCCTGGTAGTTATTCATTCCGTAGCTGGACATCGAAACTGCTTCACCTCCCATACGATCGCCGAGCTCAGCGAGTCCAATAGTCTGGAAGTCGCAGATGGGTTTATCGTTGTTAGTGGCGAAGATAAACTTCTTACCAACAATCTGCTTTATCTCGTTCAGGTGATTGCTAAAGACATTGGCGAGTTCTGACTGCCCCGCTCTTTTGATATCTTCCGAGAGAACAACCACAATTTTGATAGGCACGTTCTTATGCTTGCGTCTCTCAGGTTCTGGCTGAAGGTGTTCCCCGGCTTCCTGTACTGCGATTTGAGCAACGTTCTCAGCTATCCATACAAACCCACTGCGATCTACACCAGCGCCGAGCACAGTGAAACTCTTCGCCCATGTTGCGGCCTTCAGGATCGGAGTATAAGTGTATGCAAAGAAACTGTATGAAGAATCACACTCGGTATGCATCACGCCACCACCGTCAAGCGCCACGTAAAGCACTTTCTTCAGGCTGTCGCTGTTAGCATGCTTCTCATGATAATAATGGTACAACTTGTCGTATTTCTCCTCACGCAGATACAGCAGCCCGTTTCGCTCTTCCAGACAATCCAGGAATGGGAAGTTTTCTGCCGTCCTGTCAGCATGGCGAATCGTCGCTTCAGCCCCAAACCAACCATCAGGGATCTCATCTACCACCACGTTGTGTTCTGCCAGTAGAGAACGCATCTCAGGATTGAACGTTGCGAGATGGCAGTAGTTGATAAAACATTCGTGAGTGGTTATCACCACATTTATTTGAAAGTTATCAGCCAGGGTGCTTTTCAGGTTGAGGGTCGCCCCTTCAACGAAAATGTGATGGTTTGGGATTCTCAAACGATTTAGATCTTGCTTGAACTGCTCGGCTAAAGCGTGGGTTGGTACTACGATTAAGAACTTTTCTGGGACAGCTTCGCGATTGAAGCTGAGAATGTACTCTTTCAGACGGTGACTCTTTCCTGAGCCGCAAATCGCATTAACAAAGTTTACTACTGGTTTCTTTTCGGTCATTCGGTTCCTCTCGGTTTAGGACTGCTGTTATTAATTCACTCACCAGCGCGGCGGCTGATTTGTCTTCACGGTTGGCACGTTCAATCAGTGCCTTGTGGATGTCATCAGTGAATCGGATATTCATTTTGTTTTTTCCTTTCGGTATTCATCAAATCGAGCGAGTGCATCAGCAAACAGTTTCTCACGTTCCGCGTATTTGCGTTTTCTGGCTACGTTCATAGATGCATATATCACTTCACGAGTGACTTCGCCATTGACCAGTTCATTAAAAACCTGGTCACTGCTAAAATATTTCAAAGTAATGTTCCTCCTGCTTAGCAACTCATCGGGAATGAGTATTGTATATATATCAGACATGACAAAACCCCCACACCGATTACCCGGAGGAGGCATGAAGATAAAGTCATTGGATTGGGCATTTGTTAGAAAAGTGAAGATATTCCTCACTTAATACCATCTTACCATGAAACGAACGTTTTGTCAAGTTATTTATTAACTATCAACAAGATACCATCAAGGATGGTATGGGAAAGTTACGCTCTCCACTTACATCATGGATGTACGGTAGCTTCACTGACTCGACTACCATCTTATCAATGTCATTAACAATGAAATTTCCGGCTTAATATGCAAGTAAGCCGATCTTATGGCTACGCCATTTGCACAAGTAAACTGATACAGAGGATGCAGAAAAGTCTAAAGGTACTTTAGAGTTATTTGCATCTTCGGTAAAAGTGGAGGCTTACAATGGAACACTGAAAGTGTGCAATGGTGCATAAACTCATTTTCACAAGCGTAACTTGCACAATGGATTCATGGACGAGGTGTACGAGTACATAAAACAGGAAATAATGAATACTTACTGTTTAAATAGTAGTTAATGGTTTTTCATTAATGTTCATTATGTGAGCAGTGCGAGCATAGCAGATTTTCTTTACAGGAAAATAGCTTCTGAGTAATAACATCAGGTACGAAGGTTACTTTCCTGTAATCGATCTCTTTCATGCTCCGCATTACATGCTACTCATGCAGCATACTTTTCATGGTCGCAGTGCTCCGCATGAAACAACACTCCAGAAAGCCGGAAAACTCCTCATGGTCAATAAGATATAAATAATCGATAAACAATAACATTTAATAGGTATAACCTATCATAATTCCTCCCTTATTAGTCATCTTCTAACACCTTTACGAAACTTTTATCCTTTCATCAACTTTCCACAAAGCCTTATTCCATGCGGCTTACAGCTAAATCAATGACGCATAAATCAGGGCTAATACTAAGCAACCGTTCTTTCTTTCGAAGTTAAAATAATCAGCGATTTTTATACCCACTTTTACTCCGAACTACTGGTGTTGAAAGTCTTTGCATACGGGCACTGTCCTTTAGTGACGTAGGTGAAAACATACTGGCTGTTCTCATAGGTGCAAAGCGTCTTACCGTTCTCCGTCTTTTCCTGCTGCGGATCTGTCATTGTGATTTGCCCTGCTGCCGCCAACTGGGAAAACAGTAGTCCCGATACCACCAATATTGATTTCTTCATAAGCCTCACTCCAGTTGACTGTTATCGCCGAATGTCCCAGTGCTCAGTATTTGTACAATAGCATTGTATCACCCACATCGATCGATTTTACTGATCTATATGATCGATTTAATTAATGAAAGTGGTAAGATAAGGTAATGCGTTAACAGCGCCTTGCCACCAAATCAAACAAGAAAAGGAAGACCATGAAAAGATTGATTCTCGCGTCACTGATCGCTCTCCCCTTCGCCTCAAGTGCAACCACATTTAGCTGTAAGGCGATCCAGGAAGGGCAGATCGATTCTGGTAGCCAAAAATCTTCTGTCGAAACTCGCCTTGATGTGCAGGACAAAAGTATGAAGGTGAGCATGGGTGGTAAAACCTGGCGGCTCGGTTTCTTGGGTAAGAAAAGCATTGCGAAGATGTACGCCACGCCAGACGGAGGGATTGCCGTCACATACATCGACAATGGGAGTGAGCCTATTTTCGTTATGCGCCCCACAAACAATGATGGACAGACTGCTGTCTACACGCTCAGCCTATGCTCTGAGATGTAAACAAAGGCGTGAGTAATCACGCCCTATATATTTGCTCGACCCCAACAATCAAACCGCAACGAGCATTTGAGCCCATCACCAGCTTCGCGATTATCATTTCCACATACATTTGCTCTCAATCCCGAGTCCTAAACCTCTATTATCCAGTCTCAAAACAATCTCCTTTTAAGACCACACCGACGCAACGACAGAATGCGGCTTCAACTTGTATCAAAAGGTTGATCTTTAATTTTGAGACAGCTATTATTTTGATACTACCTTTTGAGACTTTGAGGGCATCATGACTACTGTGATCGGATATGTGCGAGTTTCCACCAGCGACCAAAACGTTGAAAACCAGAAGCAGCAGATAGCCGATGCTGGTTATAGTGTTAACCGCTGGTTCAGTGATGAAGCTGTGAGTGGTGCAGTAAAGGCATCAGAACGTCCAGGATTCGGTGAGTTACTCAGTTATGTACGAGAAGGCGATACGCTGATTGTGATTGCTATAGACCGCCTGGGACGTAACACCATTGATGTATTGTCCACAGTTGAAATGTTGCAAACGAAAGGCGTGAAGGTTGTCAGCTTGCGAGAAGGATTTGACCTGTCAACACCAGTTGGCAAAGCAATGCTTACCATGATGGCAGGACTTGCCAGCTTGGAAAAAGATCTGATAGCAGAGCGCAGAACGGCAGGTATCAAGCGTGCTCAGTCTGAAGGAAAACATTGCGGCAGACCGATTAAAGCAACCGCTGAACAGGTGAGAGAGTTATTAGATCAAGGTTGCTCTCCAGCAATGGTGCAGGATAGGCTGGCTATCAGCAAAGCCACCTTCTACCGACTAAAGACCTTCTGAACCATCTTACTGATATTTGAGGATTCTGCCAGTTACAAGCGGGAGCCTTCGATCAGGTTGTTAAGCGGCTTCAGCAAGCGTGATAGACAATATGCATTAAGAGATATAAACGCATTAAATGCTTACTTGATCACGTACGTGCGTTGAAATGAATATAAAGGGGCAGTTTGCCCCCTATTCTTTAGGGTAAGAAAGTTCAGCGGTGACTAAATGTGATTCTGACTTATCAGATTGGACGTCATACGCGAAGTTATACCGCTCGCCAGACGTAAACTTAAATCCAAATACAGGAAGACACTCCCCCTTCGGTACATAAACAGGCTTGTCATCGAAAATCTTGTGAAGAGAGTCGCTATTATCGCTTTTGATTTGAATAGCAGTGATCCGTTCCTGCTGCTCCAGTGGTGACAACACACAAACTTGATTATCTTTGATCAATGCCGTTGTAGATTCACGATCTACCATTCGATCACTTGGCCCAGGGCATCCCGTTAAGAGGAATACAACACTCAGCAGCATTTTGTTTTTCATGTTTAACGCCCCTTCCCTGTTACGATTTTCTGGTAAAGCGAAGGGACATCCTGCAACAAATCTACACCCCTGTACATCCCCATGCGCCCTGGTTTCTGATAGTAAGACCACTTACTGATCCCATAAATCAGCAGTAACCAGTAATCAGCTAAAATAGAGGCTTGCTGTTCAAGAGAGTAATCAGTGAGCTTTTCTACCTTATTCTGAACAAGACAGTTAGTATGACTTTTATGGCGTTGGAGCCGCAGAAATCGCAGTCAAGGATAAAACTCGCCGTCTAAAATCTTCATATTGTTCTCCTTCTCTAAGAGACAAATCAGTTATTGAATAAAATCGATTCGTAGAAGGAGATTCTTTCCGAGCCTTGTCCATATCTAAACGGGATACATTAACCACCGTCCAACATTCCGTATATCCATGGCCTCGTGCTTTTTGATGGCTTTTCTCAGCTTCACCAATACGATTATGAATATTCGAAACATCAGTACCACTTTTAACTTCGATTGCAACCACATTTCGATAGTTATCGAGGGACATCTCTTCCCGAATGATGATATCTGGATCTGGAGCAAACTCGATTAGAACATTTCGGCCTGTCGCACTATTAACCTCAATAGCGTTCTCCCTAACCTCAGCCACTGCATGCGAAACAATTTCTTTAATTATTTCAAACACTAATACGATACCATCAGCTCCGCGCTGATTATTGGCGCCCCCGCGAAGTTGTGGACCAACGGTGAGAAGTGTCAAGTCATCAAGAAGCTCCCGACTAACCCTCAGCGGCCCAACTCCTTGCAAAAGAGAAGATGCCACTGAGCAAAAAGCATGACAAAGTTCAGATATTTTAGGTTTTGCAACTTTGCCAATATTCCCTTTCACTTCCATGGATTTGAAGCAACCAGCATTGAAGCCTTTATCCTTCCCATAAAACTCTTTCTGGCTGTATCCCATTAAAAGACGATAGTAGCCTAAAAGATAAGGATTGGTCTCCAATAAAACAGGTACAGGGAAGAGAAGCTCTGCACGTAAACCGTATGTTGCGAGAGTTGCCAGATCTGCTTTATTAACATACTCGGCAAGCTGGGTATCAAGCGCTACGATATCCATATCACGAACTGTTTCAAGCAGTGCATTCTGGAGATAGATACCACGAAATCGTTTTAAGGAAAAAGCAAAATCAACTTGCTGCTTTGGTTCAGGGAAAACTATTTTATTAGTCATGCTGCCGCGATCCTTATCACATTTGTATCCTCACCCTGCAAACGATTTACAGCTATATCAACATATTCTGGATTGAGTTCAATACCAACATACTGGCGGTCTTCCTGCTGGCATACAACGCCAACAGTACCAGAGCCGAAGAATGGATCTAATACGTAATCACCAGGTTTCGTGGATGCCAAGATGCATGGACGAATTAGCTCCGTTGGGAATGTTGCGAAATGAGCCCCTGCAAAAGGTTTCGTATTTACATTCCATACTGTGCGTCGATTTCTGAAACCTCCGCTATCTTTTTCTTCTCTCACCGCTTCCCAATCGTAATAATATTTCTCTGATTTGGTCAGCATAAAAAGGAACTCATGAGAACGGGTAGGCCGGTCTTTTACACTTTCAGGCATCGCGTTAGGTTTATTCCAAACAATGTCGCTTCGTAGATACCACCCATCTTCTTGCAAAGCGAACGCTAACCGCCAAGGAATCCCAATCAGATCCTTCGGTTTTAGTCCTTCTGGCGTATCCGGGCGAACAGCCATAGCTCGTGCCGGATTTTTCTTATCAGGAGCCCTATACCCGCGATTTCCGCTTGTATATCCATCACCAATGTTAACCCATAGCGTCCCGTCGTCAGTCAATACACGTTTCGCCTCAGAAAAGATCGTAACAAGACGATTTAAAAACTGAGTCATGCTACTTTCTAAACCGATTTGTTCATCTATGCCGTAATCACGTAGCCCCCAGTATGGCGGAGAAGTGACGATGCACCGAACTGAGCCGCTCGGAAGTCTCCTCAATACTGACAGAGCATCACCTTCAAAAAGCGTAGCTCCGTTCAACTCCAAGGGCTCAGAACGATGAAGTTTCTCAACACTCAGCGGCGAACTACTCTTTTTACTTGGCATAAATATTCCTCACGCACAATGCAGACATGCAACAGCCTACAACTTTTAAATCTATCTGGGCCAGTAGTGTAAACTGCATCAGATACTCCAACAACAGCCTTACCGAACATAAAAGCAGACAATAGCGACCGTTTAGCGCCGTTTTGGGCATACCAACAAAAGCGCCGGGGCGTATCATCAGATTGTCCGTTAACCGCTCTCTTATCGAGTACCGATCGTTTATGGCTCGGTGAACACCACGACAGAGCCAGACCCTTTCCCGGTCTGGTTAGGCTTCCCAACATTTGTTCGTTTATCCGTGGCGTTTCATCACTACAGGCTGCAACGGGACACCGCGCTAAGTGTGGAACGGTCAAAAGAGTTTTGTATAGGTTTAGAGGCGGCGGCACGTCGTCCGGCTTCAAAGGGGGCATACTGGAGTATTCAGTACAAGGTTGAGCCTGGTAACTACTTGCCACTGCGTGCTAACATACCAAAGCCATTAACAATCACAGTGGCTTTTGTACTTGATAGGAAACTGACATTTCTTATATGCAAATGAGGCAGATTTTTCACGCTAACTCATTGTTTTTAAAGGAATTTAATGACTTGGTGCCGAAGGCCGGACTCGAACCGGCACGTATTTCTACGGTTGATTTTGAATCAACTGCGTCTACCGATTTCGCCACTTCGGCACTGAAGGGGATGCGGAAACGTTGTGGATTATACCTGTCGCGCGCCGCCATGCAAGCGACGACGCGCTAAACCCGCGCTAAGTGCCCAAAAAACCAGCGCTACCGTCAGTCCAGCTCAGACACCGCCAGCCGAATCACCCTCGCTGCCTTCTGCTCCGGCAGCGCCAGCACCTTGGCCCACATCTCCTGCACCATATCGCAGGAGAGCTTCTCTTTGCCCGCTGCCTTCTCCGGCATCTGCAGCAACTGGATGTCCTCGCCGTACTTATCGGCAAGCGCCTTCATAATCGGCCGCACATCCTCGACAGCCGCCTCGCGTTCTCCCGGTGTCACGGTGTGGCGGTTTTTGCCGTAGGCCGCGCGCATCATGTCGGCGTCGGCCTGCATGCGCCGCGTCATCAGGTCTTTATCCAGCATGCGCATCGGGTTCACGCCGCCCTTCACCATCGGGTAGAGGAAGCGGAAGCAGGCGTCGTCGCTCACCTTCTGGATGGCGGCAGTCTGCTCCATGTTGATGGTCATGTAGTTCACCACGTTGGCGTCCGGGGCGTTTTGCAGGCGCGACATCTGCAGATGCAGGATCTGCGGCTGGATGGTGTCGATAATCTGCTGCTCCGGCTCGCCCGCTTTTTGCAGGGCGGCCATCTGGTCGAGGATGCGCTGATGCAGCGCGGGCTCCTGCTCCTTAATCACCTGCCAGGCGGGCATCGCGTTAAGGGCGTTATCCATCTGCCGTTCCGGGGCGCGCTGCCTGTCGAAAAACACCCAGAACGCCACGGCGGCAGCCGCAATGACGACAATCACAATACGGGTCCACGTTTTATTCATCTCGCATCCTTATCCTTTCGCTATGCCGGTTTACACCGGCACGCCGCTGTGGAAGCGAAACTCGTTGTCCGGTGTCGAGATAAGTGTGGCTTCAATTTCGCCAAAAAGCTGTATGCGCGGTGAGATATCGTCGTCGCTCACCTGCTGGGCTAGCGTCAGGTAGTCCTGATAATGGCGTGCTTCCGAGCGCAGCAGCGAGAGATAGAACTTCTGCAGGTCGTCGTCGAGGAACGGGGCCAGCGCGGCGAAGCGTTCGCAGGAGCGGGCCTCGATGTAGGCGCCGCAGATAAGCTTGTCGATCAGCGTCAGCGGTTCGTGGGTGCGCACTTCTTTCAGCATCCCTTTGGCGTAGCGGCTGGCGGTGATTTTGACGTACGGAATGTCGCGGGCCAGCATCGCCTCGCGCACCTGCCAGAAGTGGTGCAACTCCTCTTTAATCAGCAGCACCATGCTGTCGATGAGCGCCTGGCCCCACGGGTCGTCGGTTTTGGGCATCACGCTTTTGCCAATCTGCCTGTGCAGGGCGATGAAGTCCGGCTCCGGGCCGTCGCGGAAGGTGAACTGTTCGTAGGGTTTGAGCCAGTCGAGCAGCGCGTCGGCACCGCTTTCGTCGGCGACGTATTTACGCACGAGTAACAGCGCGGTCTGGGCGGCCTTGAGCTCGCACACCATGTGGTCGGTGAGCAGCAGCGGCAGGTTCGCCGGGTCGCGGGCTTTATCAATCCATGCTTGCGGGGTCGGGCACTGGAGGAAGTTGAGTACGGGGGCGAGTATCTGCGGGTAATCCATGGTTCTGCCTTGAAAAAGCGGTGGCGCGCGCCACCGCCTGAAACGCTTAGTGACGCACGCCGTCGTCGTCTTCGTCGACGTAATCTTCGTCGTCGCCTTCTTCGCCGTCTTCACCGTTCGGATCTTCGAAGTAGGTTCCCCAGCCGTCGTATTCCACGTCAAACTTCTCGGCCAGGTTCATCAGCTGTTCAACCTGCGCGTCGATCAGCTCCGCCTTCAGCGCGCCTTCGCTCAGGATGTCGCAGCAGATGACGGTGTCGCCCTCTTCCACTTCCAGCTCTTCCGGCTCGGTCACTTCGTAACCCAGCTTGAAGGCTTCCACGGCCATTTTTTCCAGCGCGTCGAAATCATCCGCAGAGAAATGGTGCTCGATGGTGTACAGCGCGTCCGGATCGCTACCGTCTTCCAGCAGCTCTTCAATAATCAGACGCGTCTCTTCGCGTTGCTCTTCCAGTAATTCCGGGTTTGCCATGGCTCAATCCTCTTTAAAGTGCGGCAGATACTTCTATTTTCACACACGGACGGGTTTGCCTCCACCTTTGTTGGAAAGATTTGTGAAACGGGGTTGCAAATGAATAATTACACATATAAAGTGAATTTTAATTCAATAAGTGGCGTTCGCCATGTGAGGATAAAATGTCTGATCTGTACAAGAAACACTTTCTGAAATTGCTCGACTTTACCCCTGCACAGTTCACTTCTCTGCTGACCCTTGCCGCACAGCTCAAAGCCGATAAAAAAAAGGGCAAGGAAGTACAAAAGCTTACCGGTAAAAACATCGCGCTCATCTTCGAAAAAGACTCGACCCGTACCCGTTGCTCTTTCGAAGTTGCCGCATTTGACCAGGGCGCTCGCGTCACGTATTTAGGGCCGAGCGGCAGCCAGATTGGGCATAAAGAATCAATTAAGGACACCGCGCGCGTGCTCGGGCGGATGTACGACGGCATTCAGTATCGCGGTCACGGCCAGGAAGTGGTCGAAACGCTGGCGCAGTATGCGGGCGTTCCGGTGTGGAACGGGCTGACCAACGAGTTCCACCCGACGCAGCTGCTGGCGGACCTGCTGACCATGCAGGAGCACCTGCCGGGCAAGGCGTTCAACGAGATGACGCTGGTCTACGCGGGCGACGCGCGCAACAACATGGGCAACTCGATGCTGGAAGCGGCGGCGCTGACCGGGCTGGATCTGCGCCTGGTGGCCCCGAAAGCCTGCTGGCCGGAAGAGAGCCTGGTGGCAGAGTGCAGCGCGCTGGCGGAAAAGCACGGCGGGAAAATCACGCTGACGGAAGACGTGGCGGCAGGCGTGAAGGGAGCGGACTTTATCTATACCGACGTGTGGGTGTCGATGGGCGAAGCCAAAGAGAAGTGGGCGGAGCGGATTGCGCTGCTGCGCGGGTATCAGGTGAACGCGCAGATGATGGCGCTCACCGGCAATCCGGACGTGAAGCTCCTGCACTGTCTGCCGGCGTTCCATGACGATCAGACCACGCTCGGCAAGCAGATGGCGAAGGAGTTCGATCTGCACGGCGGGATGGAAGTGACGGACGAGGTGTTTGAGTCGGCGGCGAGCATCGTGTTCGACCAGGCGGAAAACCGGATGCATACGATTAAGGCGGTGATGGTGGCGACGCTTGGGGAGTGATTGGGTCCTCTGCGCGCTGGTGCCCTCACCCCGGCCCTCTCCCACAGGGAGAGGGAGAAAACACTAAAAAACGACAACCTTGTTGTCGTTTTTGCTTTTACCTCCATTTCATTGATTTTTCACCCCGAAAAAGGTACGTTTTCGCCTTCATTCCAGCGTGGACATGCCAGCATTATGCCGATTATTCAGTCTGTTGAACGTGCGTTGCAGATCCTCGACCTGTTCAACGAGCAGGCCACCGAGCTTAAGATCACCGACATCAGCAAACTGATGGGGCTGAGCAAGAGTACCCTCCACTCGCTGCTGAAAACACTCCAGCTTCACGGCTATATCGATCAGAACCCGGAGAACGGCAAATATCGCCTCGGCATGAAGCTGGTCGAGCGCGGGCATTTTGTCGTGGGCTCCATCGATATTCGCCAGAAGGCGAAAGGCTGGCTGACGGAGCTGTCCCGGCGGACCGGGCAGACCACGCATCTGGGGATCCTGGACGGGCGTGAAGGGGTTTATATCGAGAAGATTGAAGGCAAGCTGGCCGCCATCGCCTATTCGCGCATCGGCCGCCGCCTGCCGGTTCACGCCACCGCCATCGGCAAGGTGTTGATTGCCTGGCTGGGCGAGGCCGAGCTGAACACCCTGCTTGAGAGCTATCAGTACACCACCTTTACGCCCGCTACTCTCTCCTCTCGCGAAGCCTTAATGAGCGCCCTGGCGCAGACCCGCGAGCAGGGCTATGCCCTGGATAGCGAAGAGAACGAGCAGGGCGTGCGCTGCGTGGCGGTGCCGGTGTGGAACCACGAATCCCGCGTCATCGCCGCCCTGAGCCTGTCGACGTTGACCTCGCGCGTGGACGACGCAGAGCTGGCTGATTTCCGCGAGCAGCTTCAGCAGGCCGGGCTCGCGCTGTCACGCGCGCTGGGCTACCCGGCCTGAGCCGTTAAACCGGCTCGTAGGTGAAGTAGTCGAAGTCCGCGTGGCAGCCGTCGCCGCTGATGTCCTCGCAGTGCAGCCCCACAAACGCACCGGTGAAGAAGCCGCGCCCGCCGATATAGTCATCCGACAGCTTCCACGCCTCATACGCTACCGGCACGGCGTGCCACGTCTCGCCGTCAAACGAGTAGCTGTAGCGGTAGACCTGCGTATCCACGTCCACGCGCAGCCAGACGCTCTCCGCACTCTCCGGCACGGGAATCGGCTGCTCGTGCAGCGGCCATGACGGCACGTTGTGGTCAAGCTGGATCACCTTAATCGTTCTGCCCTGCCCCTCCTCGTAATCCACAAAGCAGTAGCTCCAGTTTTTGCTGTTGTAGTAGCAGGTCAGCCCCGCGCTCTGCTGGAAGTGAACCGGCGAGAACTGCATCCGCGTCTCCGCCCGGAAGGTGAAGTGCTGCCAGCGGCGCGCCACGGTCGACTGTGTAAAGGTCGAGTTGAGCGAGTCGTTGCCGTACAACCGTAAATAGCCGGGGCGCGCGGTGAGCGAGCCGAGGGTGTCGTCGAACGGAATGCGCAGGGTCTGCAATTCAGGGTCAAGCGTGCTGCCGTCAAAGTCCTCCCGCCAGTTGCCTTGAATGGATACAGGCTGTTCCGCCATCTGCGGGCCTTTCACGGTCAGCTGCGCGTGCTTGCCGCCTTCCACGTACGGCCAGCCGTCGCGCCATTCAATGCGGGCGATGCCGGTCTCGCGCCCCAGCGGGCAGTAGCCGCGCCCGCCGGAGGCCAGCAGCGGCACGCCGGGCAGACGCAGCGGGCGGCTGGTGAGGTAGGCCATGTACCACTCCCCCGTGTGGGTCTGCAGCAGCGAGCCGTGGCCGCTCTTCTGCAGCGGGTTATCCGGCAGGTGCCAGCTCGTCATCATCGTCACGTCCGGGTGCAGCTCGTACGGCCCGTCGATGGTTTTTGAACGCAGCACCACGACGGCGTGCTCGTAGCTGGTGCCGCCTTCGGCCACCATCAGGTAGTACCATCCCGCGTGGCGATACAGGTGCGCGCCCTCGGTGTAGCAGAGCGGCGTGCCGGTAAACAGGGTTTTGCGCTCGGGCGAGAGCGTGCCGGTCTGCGGGTCAAACGCCTGCAACACGATGGTGTTGTGCGGGTTGCTGTGGTGGCGCGGCCCCCACGGGCGGTAGAGGTAGTACTTGCGGCCATCGTCGTCGTGGAACAGGGACGGATCAAACCCGCCGTTGCCCATCGGGATCGGCTCGCTCCACGGTCCCTCAATGGACGGCGCGGTGACGAGGAAGTTGCGGCCATTTTTCCACGGCGAGTCGACAATCTTCACGTCGGTATAGAGCAGCCAGAATTTGCCGTCGGCGTAGCTCAGGCACGGAGCCCAGATACCACCGGAGTCCGGGTTGCCCTTCATGTCCAGCATCGACACGCGGTCCAGCGGGGTGCTGACCAGCGACCAGTTTTTCAGGTCGCGAGAGTGGTAGATGCGCACGCCGGGGAACCACTCGAAGGTCGAGGTGGCGATGTAGTAGTCCTCGCACTGACGGCACAGGGACGGGTCCGGGTTGAAGCCGGTCAGAATAGGGTTAGTGATTTCCATATTGCCTCCGGTTAATGGGATGCGGCTGTCGCGGCGTCGGGAACGGCCTCGCCCTGCGCCGCGCGGTGCTTGATCAGCTGCTGGCTGATGGCCTCCACGCGGGCGTCGGTGAGCTTGTAGAACGACAGCATGATGAACATGCCCGCGTAGAGCACCACCGGCACCACGCAGAACAAAATTTTGATGGTGGTGAGCACCTCGACCGGCTGCACGCTGCTGCTGGCGGAATAGTTCACGTACGCCAGGATCCAGCCCACCACCGCCCCGCCAATCGCCAGGCCAATCTTCAGGCTGAACAGGTAGGTGGAGAACACCAGCCCGTCGAGGCGGCGTCCGCTGCGGCTCTCCTCGTAATCCACCACGTCAGAGGCCATCAGCCACTGTAGCGGCGTGGTGGTGTTAAAGACGAACAGGAACAGGATGTTGAGGGCGAAAATCAGGGCAATATGCTCCGCCGGCGTGAAGAAGATCAGCAGGCTAATCAGAGAGTAAGCGACGATGATCCACTTAAAGGCGGTGACGCGGTCGAAGCGGCCCAGCAGACGAGACGAGCAGAGCGAGCCGAACATGGTGGCGAGGCTGCCGTAGAGTAAAAACTGCGTCGCCATCTCCGGGTGATCCATCACGTATTTCACGAAGTAGAGCGTCGCCCCGCCGCGCACCACGTTGGAGCAGGTCGCCATCATCTTGAACGCGCACATGATGCGCCACTGGCCGTTGCCCAGCAGCAGCTTAAGGTCTTTCGCCACTGACGAGCCCGGCTGAACCTCAAAGGTGTAACGCTCTTTGGTGGTAAAGAAGCAGACGTAGAGCAGCACCACGCCGGTCAGTCCCAGCACGCACATGGCGCCGAAATAGCCCACCTGCTCATTCCCCTTGCCGATGATGCTCACCAGCGGCAGGGCAATGCCGCTGATGGCGAGCGAGCCCGCCGCCGCCAGGAAGAAGCGCCAGGACTGCAGGGCGTGACGCTCTTTCGGGTCGGCGGTGATCACCCCCGGCATGGCGCAGTACGGGACGTTAACGAAGGTGTAAACCAGGGTCAGGAGAATGTAGGTCGCGCAGGCGTAGATGATTTTGCCCTGCGCGGAGAAGTCCGGCGTGTAGAATGTCAGCATGCATACGATGCCAAACGGGATGGCGCCCCACAGCAGGAACGGGCGGAACTGGCCGTGCCGCGTGCGGGTGCGGTCGACCAGCAGCCCCATCAGCGGGTCGGTCACGGCGTCGAGCACGCGGGAGACCAAAAACAGCGTACCCATAATGCCCGCCGACAGGCCGAAGACGTCGGTGTAGAAATAGGCCAGCAGGAACATCGTGGCCTGCCAGACAAAGCCGCAGGCGGTGTCACCCAGCCCGTAGCCAATTTTGTCTTTCATGGTTAATTGCGTCATCAGAATTACACCCTTATGTAGTGTGCTGAATTACAACATCGTGTTAATGGAGTGTAATGAGCTGTTCAATTAACCAGCAATGGTCATATCTTATTTCTGAATTACGTTATTTTGCTTTTGTGACGCCAGCGATATATCGCAACGTATTGTTTAAATTGATAAAATAAAGACACGCAAAAACCGCCCGCGGAATATTTCCCGCAGACGGTTTTATCTAATGAAATAATTAAATGCCGAGCGCTTTTTTACCGGCGTTAATTACCTCGATAATTTTATCGGTGTCATAAATACAGCCTTTCCAGGTGCCGCCGCTCACGGACTGCAATGCCGCCCACAGCCGGGTGTCGTCCGGCAAAAAGTCGTGGGCGTGCAGGTCCGGGTGCGTCTGCCGCATTGCCAGCTCGCGCGCGCCCTCCTCCGGCGTCAGCGGATTGTCCGCGGTGCCGATGAAGTTCACGCTGCCCGTGAGGGTCAGCCGGTCGACGGCAATCTCGATGATGTCGTTATCGCGCAGCTTGCCAATCGGCCCGCCCGCCAGCGCCTCCGGCGATACGTGGCCGAAGCAGGCCCCCGTCGACACGCCCGAGAAGCGCGCATCGGTGATGAGCGATACCGTCTTGCCCCACGAGATATGCTTCAGCGCGGAGGTAAGCTGGTAGGTCTCTTCCATGCCGGTGCCGGACGGCCCGCCGCCGATCACCACCATGATATCGCCCTGCTTGATCTCTTCCCGCTTGATGGCCTTGATTGCCTGCGCTTCCGAGACAAACACCCGCGCCCGGCCGATGTGGCGGTAAACGCCATCTTCACCGACGACCGACGGGTCGATCGCCGTGGCCTTGATCACCGATCCTTCCGGCGCAATGTTCCCCGTCGGGAAGCAAACCGTTGAGGTCAGCCCTTTCGCTTTTGCCTTCTCAGGCGGCAGGATCACGTCATCCGGATCCACGCCGTCCTGCTCGCGCAGGCACTGGCGGAAGCGCGCCCGGCGTTCGGACGTCTGCCACCAGTCGAGGTTCTCGCCCACCGTCTGGCCGGTGACGGTCATGGCGTCCAGGTGCAGCAGACCGAGATCGCGCAGGTGGAGCATCACCTCCGGCACGCCGCCCGCGAGGAAGGCGCGCACGGTCGGGTGATAGTCCGGGCCGTTGGGCAGCACGCTGACCAGGCGCGGCACCCTGCGGTTGACGCGCGTCCAGTGCTCTACGTCCGGGATCGTGCAGCCCGCCGCGTGGGCGATGGCCGGGATGTGCAGCAGTAAATTGGTCGAGCCGCCGAACGCCGCGTGGATCACCATGGCGTTTTCGATGGCTTTATCGGTGAGGATATCGCGCGTGGTGATGCCGCGGTTATCCAGCTCGCTCACCGCCCGCGCCGACTGGCGGGCAATTTCCAGCCACACCGCCTGCCCGGACGGCGCCAGCGCGGAGTGCGGCAGCGCCAGCCCCAGCGCTTCGGCCACCACCTGCGAGGTGCCCGCCGTGCCGAGGAACTGACACCCGCCGCCCGGCGAGGCGCAGGCGCGACAGCCCAGCTCGGCGGCCTCCTGCAGGGAGAGTTCGTGGTTGGCAAAGCGCGCGCCGATGGTCTGGACCTTGCCCGCGTCTTCCCCCACGGTTGGCGGCAGCGTCGCCCCGCCCGGCACCAGAATGGTCGGCAGGTCGTGCATCGCGGCCAGGGCAATCATGGTGGCGGGCAGCCCTTTATCGCAGGTTGCCACGCCAATCACCGCCCGGCGCGTCGGCAGGGAACGGATCAGGCGGCGAAACACGATCGCCGCGTCGTTGCGGTACGGCAGGGAGTCGAACATGCCGTGCGTGCCCTGAGAGCGCCCGTCGCACGGATCGCTGACGAAGGCCGCAAACGGAATCCCGCCGTTGCGGGTAATCTCCTTCGCCGCCGCCTGCATCTGCATGCCGATCTCCCAGTGCCCGGTGTGGTAGCCCAGCGCAACCGGGCGTCCGTCCCCGGCGCGAATGCCGCCCTGGGTGCCAATAATCAGCACCTCTTTGCCGGTCAGCTTGTTGGCATCCCAGCCCATCCCGGCGTTCTGCGTCATGCCGAACAGGTTGCCGCTGGGGGATTCCATCAGCATCTGCGGGGTCAGCGGCAGCGCGCCCTGCGGCCCCGCCGCGTGGGTGATCACCGCATAAAACGCATCGTCCTGTGGGGTGAAAATTTTCTCGATGGTCATGGTTATCGTCCGGCTCAGCAGAGCTTGAGCTGTTGTAACAGGGTTTTCAGCTGCGCCTTGCGCGGCTCGTCCAGCGGCGAGGCTGGCGGCAGGACGTGCGTAGAAATCGGACGACCGCAGAGCACGATCGCCTCTTTAATGACGTTCACAAACGGCGTATCCAGCTGATACATCTGCGGGATTTGCAGCAGGGTCTGATGATACTCAGCCGCTTTCGCCACGTCTTTATCCCGCCAGGCTTTCAGAAGATTCACCGACACCTGCGGGGCAAAGTTGCCGCTGGCCGAGATCGCCCCGTCGCCGCCGAGCAGCAGGGTATTAAACAGATGATCGTCGTAGCCGCAGAGCACGGTGAAGTGCGGATGGGCGGCTTTGACGGTGTGGATCATGCTGCGCAGGTGGGCAACGGAGTCGATGGTGTCTTTGATGCCGACGATGTTGCTGCGCGAGTCGGCCAGGGTTTTGACCAGCGCCGGGGTCAGATCCTGCCCGGTCAGCGCCGGGAAGTTATAGAGCATCACCGGCAGCGTGACGCTGTCCGCCACCTGCTCGAAATAGCGGATCAGGTTCGCTTCCGACACTTTCCAGTAGTAAGGGTTGATCACCACGATACCGTCCGCGCCTGCCTGCTGCGCGTGCTGGCTCAGCTCAATGGTTTCCCGGGCGTTGGTGCCGCCGGTGCCGATCAGGACCGGCACGCGACGATCGACATGATCGATCGCAAATTGGGCAATGGTTTTACGCTCTTCGGCGCCGAGCTGGGAGAACTCGCCGCCGCTGCCCAGGAAGAACAGGCCGTCAACGCCTGCTTTGATGAGATCGTCGATCAGCGCGGCGGTGCCCTGCTTATCGAGCTGGCCATCGGCAGTAAAAATGGTGGAGACAGGGGGAATGATACCCGTGAACAACGCGGACTGCGGCATGAGATCTCCTTGCTGAATCATTTTGTTCTACATTATAGAACGGTGTTCGTTAAATTAACGATCATACTATGACGCAGGAAAAGCGCAGGTAAATGAGAGATGGAGAGGGAGTGCGGGAAATTTAAGCTGGATCACATTATGCGTGGGTGCGGTCTGGTGCCCTCACCCCGGCCCTCTCCCACGGGGAGAGGGTGTAAAAGTTCCCTCTCCCCGTGGGAGAGGGTTAGGGTGAGGGAAAATTACTCCACCAGCATTTTAACAACCACTTTCCTGACCTGAGCAGGTGCTCCCGCCGCGCACAGCGGCTTATGCACCTCACCCGGCCAGAACACCACAAAATCCCCTTCGCTCAGCACCACGGTTTTCTCCTGCTCGCCTTCCGGCAGGAACGCGATGTCTTTGTCCGCCAGCCAGTCGGTGTCCGGCGTACCGTGCGGCAGGGTACTGAAGGTCATCCCTTCCTGACCCTTCAGCACAATCTGAATATCCAGATAGCGTGCATGGTATTCAGCACGACGCTCGGCGAACGGCTGGGTCATGTCCTCCGAAACCAGATAAAACAGGCTGTTGCCGTTGATGTCGTGCTTGCCGGTCGGCGTCGCGTCGGTGACGTGGGCCTTAACGTGCTCAATGGCCTGACGCAGCTCTTCTGGCAGCCAGGACTGGAGATGATGAATATTGCCAATAATCATGATACAACCCTCAGATTAAAACATTGTTTCATTTTCATGTTTTATACGAGAATTGCTTCTTCCATACCAGCCCTTTTTTGACAAGATTTGCGTCAGCGCATGTTTATCGGGAAATGTGTTAATCCACTGTTAATTGCACACAGGCATTTATGCAGTGGTTATGCATAACCTCATTTCATGCACTTTGCACATAGGGCCTAACTCACTGAATTTTAAAAGTAACTCACAAAACCTGTTGACATATCACACTTTATCACTTTGGTTTTTTCCTTTAAAAGTCCATAATTATTTATTGATTTCTCTTAAGTGAAAAATAGTTAACTGTCATTATTGCATAGCTATTCCCAAATCAACATTTTATCCATTAAAATCAACCATATAACTAAATATTTCAAAGCGTGTAATTCTACAAAATAATAACAAACTCAAATATTGCCACCCGTTCCTGCTTAGCTATTCATCCCGTAATAATATGAAATTAATCATTATCTGATACGAATCATGCAATTGAAAACAAACTCATCAATATCGGTTTTCGCGTGAGCAATGTCACAATAACCATTATTTAAGCGCCTACTATAACTCACGAAATCTATTGAGCTTAGCCGTCATGAAATTAAACACCTCACATGGCGCATGCCCTTTTTATTCTGAAAAAAGTTAAAGGAATAATTATGGAAAAGCATTACGTCGGTTCTGAAATTGGTCAATTGCGTAGCGTTATGCTGCACCGTCCTAATTTAAGTCTGAAACGGTTAACCCCCTCAAACTGTCAGGAGCTGTTATTTGATGACGTGCTCTCGGTTGAACGGGCGGGTGAAGAGCATGACATCTTCGCAAACACGCTGCGCGAGCAGGGTGTGGAAGTCCTCCTGTTGACCGACCTTCTTACGCAAACGCTTGATATTGCGGAAGCAAAAGCCTGGCTTCTTGAAACACAAATCTCCGACTATCGCCTGGGGCCAACCTTCGCCGCCGACGTACGCGGCTGGCTGGCGGATATGCCGCACCGCGAACTGGCGCGCAGGTTAAGCGGCGGATTAACCTACGGTGAAATTCCGGCGGCCATTAAAAATATGGTGGTCGATACCCACACGGCAAATGATTTTATTATGAAGCCGCTGCCGAACCACTTATTTACCCGCGATACCTCCTGCTGGATATATAACGGCGTCTCCATTAATCCGATGGCGAAACCCGCCCGCCAGCGTGAAACGAATAACCTGCGGGCAATATATCGCTGGCATCCCGCATTTGCCGACGGCGAGTTTATTAAGTATTTCGGCGACGAGAATATTAATTACGACCACGCCACTTTAGAAGGCGGCGACGTATTAGTCATTGGTCGCGGGGCGGTATTGATCGGCATGTCCGAACGCACCACCCCGCAGGGCGTGGAGTTCCTCGCTAACAGCCTGTTTAAACACCGCCAGGCCGAGCGCGTGATTGCCGTTGAGCTGCCAAAACACCGCTCCTGCATGCACCTCGACACCGTCATGACCCACATCGACGTGGATACCTTCTCCGTCTACCCGGAAGTGGTGCGCAAAGACGCCCAGTGCTGGACGCTCACCCCGGACGGCCGCGGCGGCCTGCTGCGCACCCAGGAAACCGACCTGCTGCACGCCATCGAGAAAGCGCTCGGCATTAACCAGGTACGTCTGATCACCACCGGCGGCGATGCCTTTGAAGCCGAACGCGAGCAGTGGAACGACGCTAACAACGTCCTGACCATCCGCCCGGGCGTGGTGATCGGCTACGAGCGCAACGTCTGGACCAACGAGAAGTACGACAAGGCGGGCATCACCGTGCTGCCGATCCCGGGCGACGAGCTGGGACGCGGTCGCGGCGGCGCACGCTGCATGAGCTGCCCACTGGAACGCGACGGAATTTAAAGGAGCCATCATGGAACGAAAACCCACTCTGGTTGTGGCCCTTGGCGGCAACGCGCTGCTCAAGCGCGGCGAACCGCTTGAAGCGGACATCCAGCGCCAGAACATCGAGCAGGCCGCCCGCACCATCGCCGGCTTAACGGAGCAGTGGCGCGTGGTGCTGGTGCACGGCAACGGCCCGCAGGTCGGACTGCTGGCGCTGCAAAACAGCGCCTACGACAAAGTCACGCCCTACCCGCTGGACGTTCTCGGCGCCGAAAGCCAGGGGATGATCGGCTACATGCTCCAGCAGGCGCTGAAAAACAATCTGCCCCAGCGCGAGGTCAGCGTCCTGCTCACGCAGGTGGAAGTGGACGCCGCCGACCCGGCCTTCAGTAACCCGACCAAGTACATCGGCCCGGTCTACAGCGAAGCCCAGGCAAAAACGCTGGCCGCGGAGAAAGGCTGGGTGTTTAAGGCCGACGGCAGCTACTTCCGCCGCGTGGTGCCCTCTCCGCAGCCGAAGCGCATTGTCGAGAGCGACGCCATCACGGCGCTTATCCAGCGCGACCATCTGGTGATCTGCAACGGCGGCGGCGGCGTGCCGGTGGTGGAAAACGCCAACGGCTATCGCGGCATTGAGGCGGTGATCGACAAAGACCTCTCCGCCGCCCTGCTGGCGCGCCAGATCGAGGCCGACGCCCTGCTGATCCTCACCGATGCCGACGCGGTGTACCTCGACTGGGGCAAGCCAACCCAACGTCCGCTGGCGCAGGTGACGCCGGAGCTGCTCAGAGGCATGCAGTTCGACGCCGGATCGATGGGGCCGAAAGTAGCCGCCTGCCGCGAGTTTGTTGAGGCCTGCGGCGGCATTGCCGGGATCGGCGCGCTGAATGACGGCGCGGAGATCCTGGCGGGCGAGAAAGGCACGTTGATTCGTAACTAAACCCCTCCCCTCACCCTAACCCTCTCCCGGAGGGAGAGGGAATGTAAGCCCCCCTCTCCCCGTGGGAGAGGGCCGGGGTGAGGGCATCAGACAGCTAACAATTTAAAAAGGATTTCCCCATGACCATTAACCTGAAAAACCGCAACTTCCTGAAACTGCTGGACTACACCCCGGCGGAGATCCAGTACCTGATTGACCTCGCCATCGAGCTCAAGGCCGCCAAAAAAGCCGGGCGCGAGAAGCAAACCCTGGTCGGGAAAAACATCGCCCTGATCTTTGAAAAAACCTCCACCCGCACCCGCTGCGCCTTCGAAGTGGGCGCGTTCGACCAGGGCGCGCAGGTCACCTATCTCGGCCCAAGCGGCTCGCAGATTGGCCATAAAGAGTCGATGAAAGACACCGCCCGCGTGCTGGGCCGCATGTATGACGGCATCGAATATCGCGGCTACGGCCAGGCCATCGTTGAAGAGCTGGGCGAGTACGCGGGGGTGCCGGTGTGGAACGGCCTAACCGACGAGTTCCACCCAACGCAAATTCTCGCCGATCTGATGACCATGCTGGAACACTCTCCAGGCAAAACCCTGCCGGAGCTGAGCTTTGCCTATCTCGGCGACGCGCGCAACAACATGGGCAACTCCCTGATGGTCGGCGCGGCCAAGATGGGGATGGATATCCGCCTCGTTGCGCCGAAATCCTTCTGGCCGGAGGCAGGCCTGGTTGAGCAGTGCCGCGCCATTGCGAAAGAGACGGGCGCGCGCATCACCCTCACCGACGACGTGGAAGAAGGCGTGCAGGGGACCGATTTCCTCTACACCGACGTGTGGGTCTCCATGGGCGAGCCGAAGGAGGCCTGGGCCGAGCGCCTCAGCCTGATGAAGCCGTATCAGATAAACGCGCAGGTGATGAAGGCCACCGGTAACCCGAACGTCAAGTTCATGCACTGCCTGCCGGCGTTCCACAACGAGCACACCAAAGTGGGCCGCGAAATCGAGATGGCGTACGGCCTGAAGGGGCTGGAGGTGACGGAAGAGGTCTTCGAATCACCGAACTCCATCGTCTTCGACGAAGCAGAGAACCGCATGCACACCATTAAAGCGGTCATGGTGGCGACACTCGGCGACTAATCACCGCCCGGCGCGCCGCGGGGTGCGCCGGGTTCAGGAGAACATCATGGGCAAGTTCAAGTTTCCCTCCGCTTACACCATTCTCTTTTTTCTGATTGCCGTGGTTGCCGTGCTGACGTGGATTGTCCCGGCCGGGCAGTACCATATGGCAATGAACGAGGTGCTCGGTAAAGAAGTGCCGGTTGCTGGCACCTACGCGCACGTGGCAGCGCACCCGCAAGGTCTGGTCTCCGTGCTGATGGCGCCGATTGCCGGGCTGTACGATCCGGAATCCGGCCAGGCCGGAGCCATCGACGTGGCGCTGTTTATTCTGATCATCGGCGGATTCCTCGGGATCGTTACCAAAACCGGGGCGATAGACGCCGGGATCGAGCGCGTCACCACCCGGCTGCGCGGCCGCGAAGAGTGGATGATCCCGATCCTGATGGCGCTGTTTGCCGCGGGCGGCACGATTTACGGCATGGCAGAAGAGTCGCTGCCCTTCTATACCTTACTGGTGCCGGTGATGCTGGCGGCGCGGTTCGATCCGGTGGTTGCGGCCTCTACCGTGCTGCTCGGCGCGGGGATCGGCACCCTCGGCTCCACCATCAACCCGTTCGCCACGGTGATCGCCGCCAACGCCGCCGGGATCCCCTTCACCAACGGCATCATGTTGCGCATCGCGCTGCTGGTGATCGGCTGGATCATCTGCGTGGCGTGGGTAATGCGTTACGCCCGTAAGGTGCGCAAGGATCCGTCGCTGTCGATCGTGGCGGATAAGCAGGAAGAGAACCGCGCCCACTTCCTCGGCAACAAGGGCGAGCAGTCGCTGGAGTTTACCCCGGTGCGCAAACTCATCCTGGTGATCTTCGCCCTCGCCTTCGCGGTGATGATCTACGGCGTGGCGGTGCTGGGCTGGTGGATGGCGGAGATCTCGGCGGTGTTCCTCGCCAGCGCCATTATCGTCGGGCTGATCGCCCGCATGAGCGAAGAGGAGCTGACCTCAACCTTTATCAACGGCGCGCGAGATTTGCTGGGCGTCGCGCTGATTATCGGCATCGCGCGCGGTATCGTAGTGATCATGGATAAGGGCATGATTACCCACACCATTTTGCACAGCGCCGAGGGAATGGTCACCGGATTGTCGACGGTGGCGTTCATCAACGTGATGTACTGGCTGGAAGTGGTGCTGTCGTTTCTTGTGCCTTCTTCGTCCGGCCTGGCCGTTCTGACGATGCCGATCATGGCGCCCCTTGCCGATTTCGCTAACGTCAACCGCGACCTGGTGGTTACGGCTTACCAGTCGGCGTCCGGCATCGTTAACCTGATCACTCCCACCTCTGCCGTCGTGATGGGCGGGCTGGCTATCGCCCGCGTGCCCTACGTGCGTTATCTGAAATGGGTCGCGCCGCTGCTGGGGATTTTAACGGTGGTGATTATGGTGGCGTTAAGCCTGGGCGCTTTGTTGTGATTTGCCGGATGGCGCTGCGCTTATCCGGCCTACGGATCGGTGCGGTGCCACCGGTTATTTCGGGAACTGATATGGGAACTATGATGGATTACGAAGAGTACTCTCCCAAAGAGCAACTACAGCTAACGGTCTGCCAGCGTCTGATCGCGGAAAAGAGCTATCTCTCCCAGGAAGAGATCCGCCGCGACTTACAGGAGCGGGGTTTTGAGACCATCAGCCAGTCCACCGTTTCACGTCTGCTCAAGTTGCTTGGTGTCATAAAAATTCGCAATGCCAAAGGGCTAAAGATTTATTCGCTGAATCCCCAGCTACGCCCGGCCCCCGATGCGGCGCGTACCGTCTCTGAAATGGTGGTGAGCGTGGAGCACAACAGCGAATTTATCCTTATCCATACCGTCGCCGGATATGGCCGCGCGGTGGCGCGTATTCTGGATTATCACCAGTTACCGGAAATTTTAGGCGTGGTGGCCGGAAGCAGTATTGTCTGGGTCGCGCCCCGCATAGTGAAGCGCACCGCGCTGGTGCATAAGCAAATTAATTATTTACTCAGAACGCATTAATATTCATAAAGAACCGTTTGCATTGAGTAAAGCGTGCATTAAATCGCTTGATCCCAAAAGCGAGCTGCGTATAATGCCCGACAATTTGCCGGGAGGAAGCATGGTCAAGCGTGTACGACATAACGTCTTACCGCGTCTGAAATCAGACGCTGGCCTGCCGTTTTTCTTCCCGTTGCTAAACCTATTCCCAGAGCCCCTCATTTGAGGGGCTTTTTTTTGCCCGGCGTCAGGAGATAAACATGAATCCGCTTTATCAAAAACACATCATTTCCATAAACGACCTCAGCCGCGAAGAGCTGGAACTGGTTCTGGAAACCGCGGCAAAACTGAAGGCCAATCCGCAACCGGAGCTGCTGAAGCACAAGGTGATTGCGAGCTGCTTCTTTGAAGCCTCGACCCGCACCCGCCTCTCCTTTGAGACCTCCATGCACCGCTTGGGCGCGAGCGTGGTGGGCTTCTCTGACAGCAGCAACACGTCGCTGGGTAAAAAAGGCGAGACCCTGGCGGATACCATTTCGGTTATCAGTACCTACGTCGACGCGATTGTGATGCGCCACCCGCAGGAGGGCGCGGCGCGCCTGGCGACCGAGTTCTCCGGCGGCATTCCGGTGCTGAACGCCGGTGACGGTGCCAACCAGCACCCAACGCAGACGCTGCTGGATCTGTTCACCATTCAGGAGACGCAGGGCAAGCTTGAGAACCTGAATATCGCCATGGTTGGCGACCTGAAGTATGGCCGCACCGTCCACTCCCTGACCCAGGCGCTGGCGAAATTTAACGGCAACCGCTTCTACTTCATCGCCCCGGAGGCGCTGGCGATGCCGCAGTACATTCTCGACATGCTGGACGAGAAAGGCATTGCGTGGAGCCTGCATGCCAGCATCGAAGAGGTGATGAGCCACGTGGATATTCTCTACATGACCCGCGTGCAAAAAGAGCGTCTTGACCCATCCGAGTACGCCAACGTGAAGGCGCAGTTCGTACTGCGCGCCAGCGACCTCGAGGGCGCGCGCGACAACATGAAGGTGCTGCACCCGCTGCCGCGCATCGATGAGATCACCACAGACGTGGATAAAACGCCGCACGCCTGGTACTTCCAGCAGGCCGGGAACGGCATCTTCGCCCGCCAGGCGTTACTGGCACTGGTTCTGAATCGCGAATTAGCTCTGTAAGGGGAGACGACCATGACATACGATAACAAACTCCAGGTTGAAGCCATCAAGCGTGGCACCGTGATTGACCACATCCCTGCGCAGGTGGGCTTTAAGCTGCTGACGCTGTTCAAACTGACCGAAACCGACCAGCGCATCACCATCGGCCTGAACCTGCCGTCGGGCGAGATGGGCCGCAAAGACCTGATCAAGATCGAGAACACTTTCCTGACCGACGAGCAGGTTAACCAGCTGTCGCTGTACGCGCCGGACGCCACGGTTAACCGCATCGACGATTACGACGTGGTGGGCAAATCCCGCCCAAGCCTGCCGGATCGCATCGAAAGCGTGCTGGTCTGCCCGAACAGCAACTGCATCAGTCATGCTGAGCCGGTTTCCTCCAGCTTTGCAGTGAAAAAGCGCGCCAATGACATCGCACTCAAATGCAAATACTGCGAAAAAGAGTTTTCTCATTATGTGGTGCTGGCCAACTAATTGAGGTTGGTAATGAAATCCCGGCTGTTATAATGGCCGGGAACATTCTTAACGCTGTAATTCTGGAGAAAAAATGAGCAAAGTACTCGCGACGGAAAATGCACCAGCGGCTATCGGCCCATACGTTCAGGGCGTTGATCTGGGCAGCATGATCATCACTTCTGGCCAGATCCCGGTGAACCCAAAAACCGGTGAAGTACCCGCCGACGTAGCGGCGCAGGCGCGTCAGTCGCTGGAAAACGTGCAGGCGATCGTCGAATCTGCCGGTCTGAAAGTGGGCGATATCGTCAAAACCACCGTGTTCGTGAAAGATCTGAATGATTTTGCGACCGTTAACGCCACTTACGAAGCGTTCTTCACCGAGCACAACGCCACCTTCCCGGCGCGCTCCTGCGTGGAAGTGGCGCGTCTGCCAAAAGACGTGAAAATTGAAATTGAAGCGATTGCCGTACGTCGCTAATTTATTTCAAGAAAGAGAAGGCAGCTCTGGCTGCCTTTTTTTATTTCGACCATTTTTACTCTCTCCGGAAAATGACGCATCCGCCACTCCATTAATAGACTGACGCTGCCTTGCTCTATTCTAATTAATGGATGATGAATGAAACTCTCTAAAATTGCGCTGGCGGTAACCACATTAACGGTTGCGTCTTCCGCACTTGCACACGGATATATAGAATCCCCTGCCAGCCGCGCCTATATGTGTAAGCTCGGCCAGAATACTGACTGTGGCTCTGTACAATATGAACCGCAGAGCGTAGAAAAGACCTCCGGCTTCCCGACGGGTGCGATGCCGCCTGACGGCCAGCTTGCCAGCGCCGGTATTGCCAGCTACTCCCAGCTTGATAAGCAGAGCCTGAACGCCTGGACCAAAAATCCCATGACGGCAGGCCCGCATGAATTTGTCTGGCACCATACCGCGCCGCATAAAACCACTAACTGGCGTTATTACATTACCAAACAAAACTGGGACCCCAATAAACCGCTGACCCGTGACCAGTTCGAATTAACGCCGTTCTGTACTATTAACGGAAATGGTCAGGCACCGGCGATGACTAAATCCATGACCTGTAATGTCCCGGAACGTACGGGCTACCAGGTTATTTATGGCGTGTGGGAAATTGCGGATACCGCAAACAGTTTCTATCAGGCCATTGACGTTGATTTCGGTAACGGCGGCAACGTCACGCCGGACGACACCCCAGCGGTGATATCCCAGTGGAGTAAAACCCTGAGCGGACAGATTGCCGGGAATAACCTGAACACGGGCGATAAAGTGATTGCACGCTTCTTCGACGCCAACGGGGAAGTTGCCGCCCTGCGTACCGAGCTGACCATCGGCTCCGTTGCCCAGGGGGATGCGAACCAGTGGTCCTACGATCTGGCGCAGAAGATCAACGCCGCGTACAGCGATGTGCGTGTCGGGGTGAAGGATGAAGCGGGCGAAATTAGCCCGGTTCACGGCGCGAACAGCGTCTTCGTCAAAGACGGCAGCGCCCTCCAGTCCGTTGCGATTTCGTACGAAGAGCAGAAGGCGGAAGTGAATGAAACCATCGCTGTATCTAACCTGCACTACAGCAAAATCGAGAATGGCAAGGCATCCGTCACCTTCCACGTGAACACCAAAGGCGACGTGAACGTTGAAGCGCACGTGATGAACCACAGCGGTGCGGAAAAGGGCTATCTGAAGCAGGAGATGAATAACGCCAGCCAGGACGTGACCATGACCCTGACTGACGTCACGGCGGGGCACCATATGCTGAAATACTACGCCACCAACAAAGACGGCACCCTGTTCGCGCAGGACGTGCTGGATCTGATGCTGGAAAGCGACGCGGCGGACAGCAACGGCCCGCATGACTTTATCTTCCCGGATAACGTCGCGTCCTACAAAGCGGGCACCGTAGTGCTACAGCCGAAAGACGGTAAGACCTACGAATGCAGGCCTGTCCCGTTCAGCGGCTACTGCGTGCAGTACAGCCCAACCGCAAACCAGTTTGAACCAGGCGTGGGCGCGCACTGGAGAGAGGCGTGGGTGCTGAAGAACTGAGTGATCTGATTCCCTCACCCTAACCCTCTCCCAAAGGGAGAGGGAATTTATACACCCTCTCCCTTTGGGAGAGGGCTGGGGTGAGGGTTCTTTACTACTGATTCCGCGTCGCGCGCAGCAGCGTCTCCAGCGGATATACCGCCGCAATCACCACCTCGTCCTGAACCTTCGCCGCGTTATCCAGTTCGCTCTGAATCGACGCAATCTCTTTATCATCCAGCGTGCCCTGGCGCGCCACCAGATCCGTCAGCCGCAGGCCAATCGACGAAAGCTTGTCGACTTCCTGAATCACCGGCTTGATCGCCTTCAGCTGATAGCTGTTTTCGCTTAGCGCCAGCGCGTCGCTGGTGTTGCTCTGCCAGCGGTTAAAGACGTGGCGCAGCGCGTCGGCGCTTTCCGTGTCTTCCGCGTCGCTCACCAGACGGTCCGCCCATTTATTCATCTGACGCACGGTCGCACTTTCCGCGTTTAGCGCATCAGCGAGCCGGTTGAGCGGCTCAAACTGATGATAGTTTCCAGCCTGGAACTTAAGATGCTGGCGGGTGTAATACTGCGCCGGTTCAAGCGCCTGGGTGAGAATTTGCAGCGGAAGGGTATCCGCATTGTTGGCGAGGCGCGTGAACTGCACCTGCTGCTGGGTATGCTGCTGTAGTCCAACCGACACCGTCGACCAGCTGTCCATTGCCTGGAGCCGGGTATACATGTTGTCGATGTCGTTGACGTCCTTCGCCGACCATAGCCGCTCCGCCACCGCAAAGGCGCGCGGCCACAGACGGATATCCAGCACCGGCGCGACCACGTTTTCCGCCCACAGCGCGGCTTCACCGCCGAGCAGACTGGCCTCGTTCGCCGGGTCCGGCACCACCGGCGGTATGCCTTTTGGGACCGCGTCCAGACGCGTGCCGCTAATCGGGTAGCGGGCGTTACCCACCAGGAAATAGCCGCTGAGCTTATCGTTCTCAACAGAAACGACCGGACGCGTTTCACCCATCCAGGTATCAACGGTAAACGTTACCTGATTGTCGTCCCGCCATTGAATGTTATCCACCGCCCGACGCGATTTCCCGGCAAAATCAATAAATCCGCGCCAGCCAGCATCGCCTTTCACCAGCGTAAAGCTACCTTCCACCGGCTTGCCCTTCAGGCGCGGCATGGAGAAAGCCCAGCTCTGGACGCTGTCGGTGTCCGCTATCACATCCACGCCGTTCAGCCCCTGCGGCACAATTTCATTGCGGTAGTGGTAGGCGGTGGATTGCGGCTGATCGAGGTAGAAACCGGTTGAGAGAATGCCCTTATAGCCGTTCTGCGCCACCTGCCCCAGCGCGTCCTGTCCCTGCCAGGACTGGATCAGAATGCTTTTCGGCAGATCGGGATGGTAGATCTCATCCCAGCCAACCATCTGCCGGTGGTGCTTCTCAAGGATCGTCTCCAGCTTGCGGTTGAAATACGCCTGCAACGCGTGGCTGTCCGCCAGTTTATTGTCGCGCATGAATCTCTGGATCGCAGCGTTCGCTTTCCACTGGCTGTCGTCAACCTCATCGCCGCCAATATGCAGATATGGATCCGGGAAGATCGCCGCCAGTTCGCTGACCATCGCGTCGGCAAAGGTATAAGTTGCCTCTTTGGTGGGATCCAGCACTGGCTTCAGCACGCCCCAGTGGCGCTCCATGGCGTACGGCCCCGGCGCGCTCATCAGCTCCGGGTAGGCGACGGCAATCGCCGAGGCGTGGCCCGGCATATCAATTTCCGGCACCACGCGTATGCCGCGCTCGGCAGCGTAACGCACAATCTCGCGCATCTGCTCAGGGGTGTAGAACAGCCCGTCGCTGGCAAGCTGGGTCAGCTTAGGGTAGCGCTTTGAGCTGAAGCGCCAGCCCTGATCGTCGGTCAAATGCCAGTGCAGCACGTTGAGCTTCGCCGCGGCCATGCCGTCGATCTGGCGTTTAATATCCGGAATCGGGAGGAAGTGGCGCGCCGAATCGAGCAGCAGCCCGCGCCACGGGAAGCGCGGCGAATCTTCAATGGTCACCCACGGGATCGAGGTGTTTTCGGCGCCGTTCTGCATCAGCTGAAGCAAGGTTTCCATGGCGCGCAGCGCGCCGAAGCGGGTATTGGCGGAGATATTTACGCCGCTGGCGTCCACCGTGAGTTTATAGCTCTCATCGCTGTCCGGCAGCGGCTGCGGCTTCACCTTTTTGGCGATGGCGATGCGGATGGTCGGCTTGTCAGGTTTTTCGGCCTGCGGCTGTAGCGTCCAGCCGGTTTGAAGGGCGATGCGCTGGCGCAGGCGGTTGACCGCATCCCCCAGATCGTCGCCACTTACGCTCACGGTGAGTTGATTGTTAAGCTCCAGCGCGCCCTGAGTGGTCGGGCGTTCAACCTTCGCAGGCCAGGGCATTAAGGGAAGGTCGCCTGCCGGTGCGGCAAAGGCGGAGGCGCCGAGCATGAGCCCGGCGGTTAAGAGACTGTACCGTAACATGAATGTTCCTTATCTGACGGGCCAAATACAGGCAAAACATTCTGTTAACATGCGCTCAAATTGTCGTCAAGCGAATGCGCCGACGGAGATCACAGGTTGTTGAATTTGGGAGGAAAGCCAGCTGCCGGGTGGCGGCTTCGCCTTACCCGGCCTACGTTCGGATCGTAGGCCCGGTAAGCGCAGCGCCACCGGGCTTGCCGTTACTGCCACCCATACCGACGGCTATAGAACCCCTTCACCATCTGCGTCAGCACCATGTAACCCGCGAGGATCGCCACCAGCCATGGGAAGTAGCTCAGCGGTAGCGCCTGGAGTTGCAGGTAGCTTGCCAGCGGCGAGAACGGCAGCGCGATCCCGAGCGCCATCACAATGCCCGTCATCACAATCAGCGGCCACGCGGCGCGGCTCTGGATGAACGGAATGCGGCGGGTGCGGATCATGTGCACAATCAGCGTCTGAGACAGCAGTCCCACCACGAACCAGCCGGACTGGAACAGCGTCTGGTGTTCTGGCGTATTCGCATGGAACACAAACCACATCAGGCAGAAAGTCAGAATGTCGAAGATAGAGCTGATCGGCCCAAAGAACAGCATAAAGCGCCCCAGATCGGCGGGGTTCCAGCGCTGCGGCTTCTGGATCTGCTCGTCGTCCACGTTATCAAACGGGATGGCGACCTGAGAGACATCGTACATCAGGTTCTGGATCAGCAGATGCAGCGGCAGCATCGGCAGAAACGGCAGAAACGCGCTCGCCACCAGCACGCTGAAGACGTTGCCGAAGTTCGAGCTGGCGGTCATTTTGATGTATTTGAGCATATTGGCGAAGGTGCGACGCCCTTCGATGACGCCCTCCTCCAGCACCATCAGGCTCTTTTCCAGCAGAATGATATCCGCCGCTTCGCGGGCAATATCCACCGCGCCGTCTACGGAGATACCGATATCCGCCGCACGCAGGGCTGGCGCATCGTTGATGCCGTCGCCCATAAAGCCCACTACATGCCCTTCGAGACGCAGCAGAGTGACGATGCGTTCTTTATGCATCGGCGTCAGGCGGGCAAACAGCGTGGTGCGTTGGGCAAGGTCGGCCAGCTCATCGTCAGACAGGAGCTCAATGTCGCTCCCCACGACGACGTCGCCCGCGTCCAGGCCGACTTCGTGGCACACTTTGGCCGCCACCAGCTCGCTGTCGCCGGTGAGAATTTTGACGGTGATACCGCTCGCTTTCAGCGCTTTCAGCGCAGGTGCGGTGGTCTCTTTCGGCGGATCGAGGAATGCGATGTAACCCTCGAGGATCAAATCAGATTCATCGATACGCTGGTAGTCCCCTTCCCGCGCGGGCAGGAACTTGCTGGCTACCGCCACCACGCGCAGCCCCTGGCGGTTCAGGTTATCGGTGACGCGTTTGATGCGGCGCAGCATGGTCTCATCCAGCGGCACGATCTCGCCGTTATGGCGCACCTGCGTGGAAACATTCAGGATCTCCTGCAATGCCCCTTTGCAGATCAGCTGATGCACGTCCGGCTGCTCGCTGACCACCACCGACATGCGGCGTCGTTCAAAGTCGAACGGAATTTCGTCCACCTTCTGCCAGCGCCCGGAGAGCATGCGGGCAGACTCTTCATCCACACCTTCCAGCACCGCCACGTCGAGCAGGTTTTTCAGCCCGGTCTGGTAGTGGCTGTTCAGCCACGCGCTGTACAGCACCCGTTCGCTGGTCTTTCCGGCGATATCGGTGTGGTTCTCCAGCACGATTTTGTCCTGGGTGAGGGTGCCGGTTTTATCGGTGCAAAGAATGTCCATCGCGCCAAAGTTCTGGATGGCGTCGAGGTGTTTAACAATCACCTTTTGTTTAGAGAGTTTGACCGCCCCGCGCGCCAGCGTGGAGGTGACAATCATCGGCAGCATTTCCGGCGTTAAGCCCACAGCCACGGAGAGCGCGAACAGCGCCGCTTCCCACCAGTCGCCTTTGGTGTAGCCGTTGATCAGCAGGACAATCGGCGTCATGACCATCATAAAGCGGATCAGCAGCATGCTGACGCGGCCAATGCCTTTCTGGAACGCATTTGGCTCGCTCTCCTGCTCGCTGACGCGTCCGGCAAGCTGTCCAAACCAGGTATTGCCGCCGGTGGCGGTGACAATCGCCTGCGCGGTGCCACTAACCACCGTGGTGCCCATAAAGCACAGGGTGTCGCACTCCAGCGGGTTCATCTGCTGCGGATCGCGGGTCCGCGCCACCTTCTCTACGGGCAGGGATTCACCGGTGAGTGACGCCTGTGCGACAAACAGATCCCGCGCCTGGATGATACGTAAATCCGCCGGGATCATGTCCCCCGCCGCCAGCTTCACCAGATCGCCCGGCACCAGCTGGTCAATGGGAAGCTCAATCCAGGCGTTTTCGCCGAGGTCGTTAATCACGCGCGACACGGTGGCGGTGTTGCTGACCATCGCTTTCAGCGCATCCGCCGCTTTGGTGGAGCGCGCTTCCTGAATAAAGTTCAGCAGCGTGGAGATCCCTACCATCAGCGCAATCACGCCTGCGGCAAACAGATCTTCAGTGGCGTAAGAGATAATCCCGAGCACCGTCAGCAGCAGGTTGAACGGATTGCGGTAGCAGAGCCACAGGTGGACCCACCAGGGAGAGGGTTTCTGCGCCGGGATCTGGTTATCGCCATGTTCCGCGCGGATTTTTGACACTTCTTGCGCGTTCAGCCCTTCCGGGTGGCCGCCAAAGGCGCGCCAGACTTCGTTTTCATCCATCGCCGCCACGTTCAGGCAGCGCTCGGTCAGGGAAGCGGGGATTGCCGCTCCCGCCATGGTGTTGGCATTTGGCAGCGGATCGCGCGCAATCAGGCGATGTGGCAGGTGACGGCTCAGCAGCGCTTGCAGCTGCCGGGTGATATTTTTCAGCATAGTCATTCCCCCGCATCCGCAAAGGCGGACGCAGTCTTTCCCGCAGGCGTGGCAAAGCCGTACCTGTCAGGCACTTAATTTATCAAGCAGGAACGTATGAACGTTGCTGCCTCACGCCGGTGAGACAGCAAAAAGCTGGCTTACCGGTAAGAAGGTTTTCTCCGGGTCAGGAGAGGTGTGGGATCGGGATCCATGTGGCCTCCGGTAAGTAAAAAGTTGGGTATCGGCGCGCAGTATAGAGATTTATCCATACCGTTTGTGACTAATCGGGCGGTATTATAACGCCCTGCAAATAAACCGAACGTAAACCAGACTTTGCCCATAGCGAATTCGCAGGATAGCATTAGGCTCAATTGATTATTTTATCGTTGTTACAGGGAATACAGCATGCAGAACCGCCTTACGATTAAAGACATCGCGCGTTTAAGCGGCGTGGGGAAATCGACTGTCTCACGCGTGCTGAACAACGAAAGCGGTGTCAGCGAGCGCACACGCGAGCGCGTCGAGGCGGTGATGAATCAGCACGGTTTTTCCCCTTCCCGCTCCGCGCGCGCCATGCGCGGGCAGAGCGATAAAGTGGTCGCCATTATCGTCTCGCGTCTGGATTCCCTCTCCGAAAACCTCGCCGTACAGACGATGCTGCCCGCGTTCTACGAGCAGGGCTACGATCCGATCATGATGGAGAGCAAGTTCTCCGCGCAAATGGTGGAGGAGCATCTCGGTATGCTTCAGCGCCGTAATATTGATGGGGTGGTGCTGTTCGGATTTACCGGCCTAAAAGAGGACGTGCTTAAACCCTGGCAGCCGTCACTGGTGCTGCTGGCGCGCGACGCAAGCGGGTTTGCCTCTGTCTGTTACGATGACGAAGGGGCGATCGTGATCCTGATGCAGCGCCTGTATGAACAGGGCCATCGGCATATTAGCTATCTCGGCGTGCCGCATGCCGACATCACCACCGGCAAGCGTCGCCATGAAGCGTACCTGGCGTTTTGTAAAAAACACAATCTCCCCGCCGTGGCCGCGCTGCCCGGTCTGGGTATGAAACAGGGATATGAACAGGTCGCCAGCGTGCTGACGCCACAAACCACCGCCCTGGTATGCGCCACGGATACCCTTGCATTGGGTGCGAGCAAATATTTGCAGGAGCAGCGCATCGGGGAGCTGCAATTAGCGAGCGTGGGAAGCACGCCGCTGATGAAGTTCTTACACCCGGAGATTATCAGCGTTGATCCGGGTTACGCCGAATCTGGCCGGCAGGCTGCCGCGCAGCTGATCGAGCAAATTACCGGGCGTACCGAGCCCCGTCAGATCGTTATCCCAGCCCATCTCTCATAATTCTTTTGAATAGATTATTGTGATCTTCGCCCGATTTCGGGAACGTTCCCATTTTCGCCGTCACGTTGAAGGAGTAGGCTTGCGCACAGGTCATAACCCCTATCACCATCTGTCATGAGGTTTCATGATGAGTAAAGTCAAACAAACAGATATCGATCAGCTGATCGTCCTGGTCGGCGGACGCGACAACATCGCCACCGTCAGCCATTGCATTACCCGCCTGCGCTTCGTGCTGAACGATCCGGCCAAAGCCAACCCGAAGGCCATTGAAGAGCTTTCCATGGTTAAAGGCTGCTTCACCAATGCCGGGCAGTTCCAGGTGGTGATTGGTACCGAAGTGGGCGATTACTATCAGGCTCTGCTGGCGACTACCGGGCACTCTTCCGCAGATAAAGAGCAGGCGAAGAAGGCCGCGCGTCAGAATATGAAATGGCATGAGCAGCTGATTTCCCATTTTGCGGAGATCTTCTTCCCGCTGCTGCCAGCGCTGATCAGCGGGGGCTTAATTCTGGGCTTCCGTAACGTCATCGGCGATGTGCCAATGAGCGACGGCAAAACCCTGGCGCAGATGTACCCGGCGCTGCAAAGTATCTATGACTTCCTGTGGCTGATTGGCGAAGCGATCTTCTTCTATCTGCCGGTCGGGATCTGCTGGTCCGCGGTGCGCAAGATGGGCGGAACGCCAATTCTCGGTATCGTGCTCGGCGTGACGCTGGTCTCTCCGCAGTTAATGAACGCTTACTTACTTGGTCAGCAAACGCCAGAGGTGTGGAACTTCGGCCTGTTTACCATCGCCAAAGTGGGCTATCAGGCGCAGGTGATCCCGGCATTGCTGGCGGGTCTGGCGCTGGGCTTTATTGAGACGCGCCTGAAGCGCATCGTGCCGGATTACCTGTATCTGGTGGTGGTCCCGGTCTGCTCGCTGATCCTGGCGGTGTTCCTGGCGCACGCCTTTATCGGTCCGTTTGGCCGCATGATTGGCGACGGCGTGGCCTTCGCGGTCCGTCACCTGATGACCGGCAGCTTCGCGCCAATCGGTGCCGCGCTGTTTGGCTTCCTCTACGCTCCGCTGGTGATCACCGGCGTGCACCAGACCACGCTGGCGATCGATATGCAAATGATCCAGAGCCTCGGCGGTACGCCTGTCTGGCCGATCATCGCCCTGTCTAACATTGCGCAGGCCTCGGCGGTAACCGGCATCATCATCGTCAGCCGTAAGCACAACGAGCGTGAGATCTCCGTTCCGGCTGCCATCTCCGCTTACCTCGGCGTCACTGAACCGGCGATGTACGGTATCAACCTCAAATACCGCTTCCCGATGCTTTGCGCGATGATCGGCTCCGGTCTGGCGGGCTTGCTGTGCGGCCTGAACGGCGTGATGGCGAACGGGATTGGCGTCGGCGGCCTGCCGGGGATCCTCTCCATTCAACCCGCTTTCTGGCAGGTATTTGCGCTGGCGATGGCGGTGGCGATTATCATCCCAATGGCGCTGACTACCGTGGTTTATCAGCGTAAGTTCCGTCAGGGCACGTTGCAGATTGTTTAATTCTCTCTTTCGGGGCGCAGTTGCGCCCCTTCGCATTTGCAGGAACGCACTATGAATACCCTTCCTCACTGGTGGCAGAACGGCGTCATCTATCAGATTTACCCAAAGAGTTTCCAGGATACCACCGGCAGCGGCACGGGCGATCTACGCGGCGTAACGCAGCGCCTGGACTACCTGAAAACCCTCGGCATTGACGCTATCTGGCTGACGCCGTTTTATATCTCGCCGCAGGTGGATAACGGTTACGACGTGGCGAACTACACTGCCATTGACCCGACCTACGGCACGCTGGACGACTTTGACGAACTGGTTGCCCGGGCGCATGAACACGGTATCCGCATCGTGCTGGATATGGTCTTTAACCACACGTCCACGCAGCACGCCTGGTTCCGCGAGTCGCTGGATAAAGCGAGTCCGTACCGCCAGTTCTATATCTGGCGCGACGGTACGCCGGATACGCTTCCCAACAACTGGCGCTCCAAATTTGGCGGCAACGCCTGGCGCTGGCATGCCGAAAGCGAACAGTATTATCTGCACCTGTTCGCACCGGAGCAGGCGGATCTCAACTGGGAAAACCCGGCGGTGCGCGCCGAGCTGAAAAAAGTGTGCGAGTTCTGGGCCGATCGCGGCGTGGACGGCTTACGTCTGGACGTCATCAACCTGGTTTCAAAAGATCAGGATTTCCCGGACGATACCCTCGGCGACGGTCGCCGCTTCTACACTGACGGGCCGCGCATCCACGAATATCTTCAGGAGATGAGCCGGGACGTCTTTACCCCGCGTAACCTGATGACGGTGGGCGAGATGTCCTCCACCTCGCTGGAGAACTGCCAGCAGTACGCGTCTCTTGATGGCCGCGAGCTGTCGATGACCTTTAACTTCCACCACCTCAAGGTGGACTACCCCGGCGGCGAAAAATGGACGAAGGCAAAGCCGGACTTCGTGGCGCTGAAAACCCTTTTCCGCCACTGGCAGCAGGGGATGCACAATAAAGCCTGGAACGCGCTGTTCTGGTGTAACCATGACCAGCCGCGCATCGTGTCGCGCTTTGGTGACGAAGGGGAACACCGCGTGGCGGCGGCGAAAATGCTCGGCATGGTGCTGCACGGGATGCAGGGCACGCCGTATATCTACCAGGGTGAAGAGCTGGGTATGACCAACCCGCATTTCAGCCGTATCACCGACTACCGCGACGTGGAAAGTCTGAACATGTTCGCCGAACAGCGGGCTAACGGACGCGATACCGATGAACTACTGGCGATTCTGGCGAGTAAGTCACGCGATAATGGCCGCACGCCGATGCAGTGGGACGCCTCGCATAATGCGGGCTTTACCGAGGCCGAGCCGTGGATTGGCGTTTGCGACAACTACGAAACCGTGAATGTCCGCGCGGCGCTGGACGACCCCGATTCGGTGTTCTACACCTACCAGTCGCTGATTCGCCTGCGCAAAACCCTGCCGGTACTGACGTGGGGGGATTATGAGGATCTCCTGCCTGACCACCCTTCCCTGTGGTGCTATCGCCGCCAGTGGCAGGGGCAAACGCTGATGGTGGTGGCGAACCTGAGCCATTTGCCTCAGGAATGGCAAGCGGACGCTCTCAGCGGCGAGTCGCAGGTGGTGATAAGCAACTACCCCGCCCCTCACACCTCAATGCTTCGTCCGTTTGAAGCCGTGTGGTGGCTAAAGCAGTAATTCCTCCGCCGGGCACGATGCCGTGTCCGGCTTACTTTGCTGTTTTTGTTGAATAATTAATCAGATTTTTCCTTCGCGTCTTTACAATTGCCCCAGCGCCCGCCGTTTGTACTCTCGTCTTTTTACTTTGTCCTGCATCAAAAAAATCGCAAACATGTTTGATGCAAATCACTATATGTAGCACTTAAAATGCACGCCGACCCAACATCTTGTATTTATCGTCTACTATTCCAACAACAAGACGGCGCTTACGCTGGCCGGAATTGTGGATAACACGGGCTGGGCACGCGGGAAGTCTTTGCCGCGGCGAGGAATACGCCCGGTGAATACTTCTCCACCTCTGTGGATAACCTGTTTTTAAAATGGAGTGATCATGACACCGCATGTGATGAAACGTGATGGCTGTAAAGTGCCGTTTAAATCAGAGCGCATCAAAGAAGCCATTCTGCGTGCAGCTAAAGCAGCGGGAGTCGATGACGCAGATTACTGCGCCACCGTCGCAGAAGTCGTTAGCAGCCAGATGCATGAACGCAGCCAGGTGGATATCAACGAGATCCAGACCGCGGTTGAAAACCAGCTGATGTCTGGTCCGTACAAGCAGCTGGCGCGCGCCTACATTGAGTATCGTCACGACCGTGACGTCCAGCGTGAGAAACGGGGTCGCCTTAACCAGGAGATCCGCGGCCTGGTAGAGCAAACCAACTCGTCGCTGCTCAATGAAAATGCCAATAAAGACAGCAAAGTGATCCCGACCCAGCGCGACCTGCTGGCCGGTATCGTCGCCAAGCACTATGCCCGTCAGCATCTGCTGCCGCGCGATGTAGTCTCGGCGCACGAGCGCGGTGAGATCCACTATCACGATCTCGACTACTCGCCGTTCTTCCCGATGTTTAACTGCATGCTGATCGACCTGAAAGGCATGCTGACCCACGGTTTTAAAATGGGTAACGCCGAGATTGAGCCGCCGAAATCCATCTCCACCGCGACGGCGGTCACGGCGCAGATCATCGCCCAGGTGGCGAGCCACATCTATGGCGGCACCACCATTAACCGCATTGATGAAGTGCTGGCCCCGTTCGTGACCGAGAGCTTCAACAAACACCGTAAAACGGCGGAAGAGTGGCAGATCCCGAATGCTGACGGTTACGCCCGTTCCCGCACCGAGAAAGAGTGCTACGACGCCTTCCAGTCGCTGGAATATGAGGTAAACACGCTGCACACCGCCAACGGCCAGACGCCGTTTGTGACCTTCGGGTTTGGCCTCGGCACCAGCTGGGAATCACGCCTGATCCAGCAGTCTATTCTGCGCAACCGTATCTCCGGCCTCGGTAAAAACCGTAAAACGGCGGTGTTCCCGAAACTGGTGTTCGCCATCCGCGACGGCCTGAACCACAAGTTTGGCGATCCGAACTACGACATCAAACAGCTGGCGCTGGAGTGTGCGAGCAAGCGTATGTACCCGGATATCCTCAACTACGACCAGGTGGTAAAAGTCACGGGTTCGTTTAAAACGCCAATGGGCTGCCGCAGCTTCCTCGGCGTGTACGAAGATGAGAACGGCGAGCAGATCCACGACGGGCGTAACAACCTGGGCGTCATCAGCCTGAACCTGCCGCGCATCGCGCTGGAAGCCAAAGGGAATGAAGCGGCCTTCTGGACGCTGCTGGATGAACGTTTACAGCTGGCACGTAAGGCGCTGATGACCCGCATCGCCCGTCTTGAAGGGGTGAAAGCCCGCGTCGCGCCAATTCTCTATATGGAAGGAGCCTGCGGCGTGCGCCTGAAAGCGGACGATGATGTGTCGGAGATCTTCAAAAACGGTCGCGCGTCGATCTCTCTTGGCTATATCGGCATTCACGAAACGATTAACGCGCTGTTTGGCGACAAGCATATCTATGACAACGACGCCCTGCGTGAGAAGGGTATCGCGATTGTGCAGCGCCTGCGCGATGCGGTAGACCAGTGGAAAGAGGAAACTGGTTACGGTTTCAGCCTGTACAGCACGCCGAGTGAAAACCTCTGCGATCGCTTCTGCCGTCTGGACACCGCCGAATTCGGCATCGTGGAAGGCGTGACCGACAAAGGTTACTACACCAACAGCTTCCACCTCGATGTGGAGAAGAAGGTGAACCCGTACGACAAGATCGACTTCGAAGCGGCTTATCCGCCCATCGCGAACGGCGGTTTTATCTGCTATGGCGAGTACCCGAACATTCAGCACAACCTGAAGGCGCTGGAAGACGTGTGGGATTACAGCTATCAGCACGTGCCGTACTACGGAACCAACACGCCAATTGACGAGTGCTACGAGTGCGGCTTTACCGGTGAGTTCGAGTGCACCAGCAAAGGCTTCACCTGTCCGAAATGCGGTAACCACGATGCAGCCCGCGTCTCCGTGACCCGCCGCGTGTGCGGCTACCTCGGCAGCCCGGATGCCCGTCCGTTTAACGCCGGTAAGCAGGAAGAGGTGAAGCGCAGGGTGAAACATCTGGGGAATGGGCAGATCGGGTAAGTTCTGCGCAGGGTGTCCCCCCCACCCTACCCCTCTCCCTCAAGGGAGAGGGAACCGATCGAGCACATTGTTATTCCGGCCACCGGTTTTCTCCCTCTCCCTGTGGGAGAGGGCCGGGGTGAGGGCATCAGGTTAACGCTATGAATTATCACCAGTACTACCCCGTCGACATCGTCAACGGCCCCGGCACCCGCTGTACCCTGTTTGTATCAGGCTGCGTTCACGAGTGCCCCGGCTGCTACAACAAAAGCACCTGGCGCCTGAACTCGGGTATGCCGTTTACCGCTGAGATGGAAGACCGCATCATCAACGACCTGAACGACACGCGCATCAAACGCCAGGGGATCTCGCTCTCCGGCGGCGACCCGCTCCATCCGCAAAACGTGCCGGAGATCCTGAAGCTGGTAAAACGCATCCACCACGAGTGCGCGGGAAAAGACATCTGGGTCTGGACGGGCTATAAGCTGGATGAACTGAATGCGCAGCAGATGGAAGTGGTGGATCTAATTAACGTCCTGGTCGACGGCAAGTTCATGCAGGATCTAAAAGATCCTATGCTTATCTGGCGCGGCAGCAGCAACCAGGTTGTGCATCATCTGCGTTGAATGAAGGCGGATATCCTCTGTCCGCCTGAACGTCAAAACCGACTCAAACTCTCCATCGCCACAGCCTTAAACGCCGCAAAATTCTCGCACTGGCACAGGCGCGCCATCGCGCGTTCACGCAGGAAAGTGACAAAGATGTCGTAAATCGCCATTGCCTCTTCGTACTCGCTTTTGCTGATGGCGAGCAGGAAGATGACATGGGCGGTTTCATCTCCCCACTGAATGCCCTGCGGCGCCAGCACGGTGTAGACCACCGTTTTTTGCGCCAGCAGGCCGAGGGAGTGCGGCAGCGCAATGCCGTCGCCGAGCATGGTGCTGACGATGGCTTCACGCTCGATAACCGAATCCAGAAACTCCGCACCGACAAAGCCCTCTGCTTCAAGCTGTTCACACAGCTCGCGGAACAGCGTTTGCTGGTCGACAGGCTTGTCGATAATGCGGAAATGGGCCGCGTCGAAGTATTTTTCCAGCATCCACGGCCGGGTGCGGTCCACCAGCACCAGCTTGCCGATCTGCTCTAACTGATAATCGGTCGGGAACGGGGCGATCATCACCACCGGTTTGGATTTTTCGCTCACGCGGGCGGTGGAGATCACAAAGTCTTCGCCAATGGCATCGGCAAGCTCGTACTCGCGAAGGGTGAGCGTGCGCGTCACCTCAATCTGCGGGTATTTACGCTGAAGTACCGCCTCGATCATGCGCACCATCGCGTTACCTGCGTCGCATACCAGCAGCACCCGCGGCTGGCGCTGATAGCCGATGTTGTAGTGGCGCTCCAGCCCGACGCCGATATGCAGCACCAGAAAACCAATTTCGTTTTCGCTGATCACATACGGGGTGTATTTGCCCCAGCTAGACACCGCCGCGAGGGTCATATCCCACGCCATCGGGTAGTGCTGCTTGATGTTATCCAGCAACGGATTGGGGATCATGATTTGATACCGCACGCGGGTAATCATGGTTTTGATGTGCGTGAGCAGATCTGCATGCAGTTGCTCGTCGCTCAACAGGTTGTAGTTATAGTGGGTGTTGATGTAGCGCAGAATGTAGTTGACCAGGGCTTCGTCGTCGTCAGCATTAATGGCGCTCGGGGCGATTTCCTGGATCTGCCGCGCCGCAATGTGCACGCACAGCCAGCTCTCTTCTGACGGCGACAGCGCTTTGCCCGCCAGCTCCTGGATAGCCACCGCGATATCTTTCGCCGCCTCATGCACGTTCTCTTCCACGTCTTCCGCGTGGAATTCCGGCAGCGGATACCCTTCGCTGATGCGCCGCACCGACACCGCGCAGTACAGGCGCAGGAACAGCTCGCCTTCGTCGGTCAGGCGAATGTGATGGCGCGTCAGCGCATCGTGCAGCACCGGCACCATCTTTTCCGCCACGCCCGCGTTCAGCGCCACGTCGGTCACCAGCGGGTTCAGGCTGTCCTGCTGCGCCAGCTCCCACAGGAGGTCGGTCAGGCAGGCGCGGATCGCCATCTCGCTGCCAAACAGCTTCATGCCGTGGCGAGGGCGGGTTTCCAGCGTCAGGTTGTAACGGTGAAACCACTCGCGCACTTCCACCATGTCGCTCTGCAACGTGGCCCGGCTGACGAACCACTCATCGGCCAGATCCTCCAGCTTGATGGAAAAGGCTGACGTCAGAAAACGCACCACCAGATAGTGCACGCGCTCAGGTCCGGTTCGCGGAATACGCAGCGCGCGCGGGTGGGACGCCTGCAATTGCTGATAGCGCGCCACATCATTAATTTTGAGCTGATAGCCGTTGCCCCGGCTCAAAATGAACTGCGCGCCGTGGCTGGCCAGCAGCGCGTTCAGGGCGGTGATATCCGCCCGGACGGTTCGCGTGGAAACCGACAGCCGCTGCGCCAGCTCGTCCTGCGGCAGCGTCTCGTTTTGCAACAGATCGAAAAGTTGCGCTAAACGTTGGTTCGGAAATCGCACGTCGTTGTCCTCTTACGGCTTAAGGTGAAATGACCATCTGGGATGGGCTGCCGACCGGGGTATAGTCTGGCTCGGCGCTCAGCTTGCCGTCCGGTGCCACGCGGAAACGGGTAATGTTGTCGCTGCGCTGGTTCATGACGTACAGCCAGCGACCCTGCTTATCGAGCGTCAGGGTGCGCGGATAGTCGCCGCGCGTCCAGACATCATCCTGATGCGTCAGCGTACCCTCTGCCGTTACGGTAAAGTGCCCGATGCTGTTATGCAAACGGTTAGCGACATACAGCTGTTTCCCGTCGGCACTTAGCGCCAGCCCGGCAGCAAAACTGGTGCCTTTATAACCGTCCGGCAGGGCTGAAACCGTTTTACCCTCTTTCAGCCTGCCATTACTGTCCAGCGCATAATGGGTGAGCGTAGACGCCTCTTCGTTAATCAGCCACAGGGCATCACCTTTCGGCGTAAAGACGAAGTGGCGCGGCCCGGCCCCTTTTGAGGAGGCGCTGATAAACGGCGGATCGTTCGGAGTCAGCTTCCCGGTTTGATCGTCAAAACGGTACTGATAGATGCGATCCAGCCCCAGATCGGTGGAAAAAACGTATTTCCCGCTCGGATCGGCGGCGATCATGTGCGCATGCGGGCCGTTATGATCGCTGATGGCGAAACTGCCCTCGACGGCAGCTTCCGGCTTCGCCGCGCCCGGTTCGCCTTTGTCCTGATGGGTGTCCGTAGCATCGCTCAGGCTGCCGTCTGCGTTAACGGGCAGCACCGCGACAGTTCCGCTGATGTAGTTTGCCACCAGCAGATGTTTACCGTTCGGCGTCAGGGAAAGATATACCGGCCCCGCGCCGCCGGAGGCCACCTGATTCAGCTCGCTCAGCGTGCCGTTATCGCCGATGCGCAGCGCCTGCACCACGCCCTGCTCCACTTCGCTTGCCAGATAGAGCGTTTTGCCGTCGTGTGAGACGGTTAACTGCGCGGCGTTCGGCAGCTTGCTCACCAGCGTTTTATCGTTCAGCGCACCGGTTTGCGGGTCGACGGTAAAGCGGTACAGCCCTTCGCCGTTCGGATTATAGGTACCCACCCAGGCGTATTGCGTCTGGGCGACAGCGGCGGTGGCGAGCATTGAGAGTGAAGCGACAAGCAGGGTTCGGGTGTGCATGGTGGCTCCTTCGGGTGTGTGCGGTTTGTTTCCCCTCACCCTAACCCTCTCCCCAAAGGGGAGAGGGGACGATTACACCCTCTCCCCTTTGGGGAGAGGGCTGGGGTGAGGGGCAGGTTTTACTTCACCAGCTTCTTCGTCATCGCCAGCAGCGTGCGCACATCTTCTGGGCGCGTATCACCGCTGGCCTTGTCGATAATCGAGCTGTAGATATGCGGGATGATTTTGCTCACGCCCGCATCCAGGGCGATCTGCAAGATCGCCTCGAAGTTCTCCAGATCGATTCCCCCGGTCGGCTCCAGCCAGAAGTCGTGACGGGCGCAGGCTTCCGCCACCGCCTGGTATTCGTCACGGCACTTCAGGCCGCCCATCGGGAAATATTTGATGGAGCTGCCGCCGAAATCTTTCAGCAGGGCGATGGCGGTTTCAACCGGCACAATGCCGTCCGGCGCGTTGCTGCTCAGCGGGCCGGTGGAGATTTTCACCATCCCGACGGTACCGGTCGGAGAGACCAGACCGTTGACCACGGAGTCATTTTGCCCCAGCAGCGCGCGGCTGGTGGCCACGCCGGTAAAGACCTGGTTAACGTGCTGCGGCTGCACCTGGCGGGATATTTCACTCACCATCGCCGACTGGTTCGGATCGCCCGCGCCCAGGCCAACGGAGAGCGCGTTATCAATCAGCTTCGCGTACTCACGCATATCCGCGACCGCGCTCGCCACGTCCGGGTAATTTTTGGAGAGCACGCCCACCAGCACGTGGCCTTCCGCCGCCTCATAGATGGCGCTGGCGTTGGCCTTTGAGCCTGCCAGCACGTTCAGGCAGACGCGGTCACGGTAAAAGTTGGGGGTCAGTTTCATGCGTTTTTCTCCTGTCCTAATACTTCGCTAATGCGACGGTACACGATGTTCAGCTGGTCAGCATTTACGCTGCGCACGTCCGCCTCAATAATCCCTTCGTTGGCCTTGTAGCCACGGAAATAGATGGCGTATTCGCCCTGCTTCAGCGCGTTCACCAGGTCACCCGTGCCGACGCCCGTGGTGGCTTCGTCGAACTTAATTTCGGTGCGGGCGATGTCGCGTCCGGCGCTGTCCCAGACCACGCGCGCGGTCACACCGTTCAGGGTGTTGAGCGCCTCGATAAACGGCGTCATTTTCGCCACCATCTCGGCGCCGCTCTCTTTGGTGGCCGTCAGGTAGTGTTCGATGGCGCAGGTCAGGCCAAGAATGCCCTCTTTGCCCACCTTCATCGCGCGGCCAATGCCCGCCGTCTGGCGCTTCACCCACTCAACGTACTGGGTTTTGCCAATCACCAGGCCGCTGGTTGGGCCTTCGATCGCCTTCGCGCCGCTGTAGATCACCAGATCGGCGCCGGATCGGTAATAGGTATGCAGATCTTCTTCCGCCGCGGCATCAACGATCAGCGGCAAGTCGTGTTTACGCGCGACAACCGCCGCCTGCTCGACGCTTAGCATGCTTTTCTGCACGCAGTGGTGCGATTTAATGTAGAGGATAGCCGCCGTGCGCGGGGTGATCGCCGCCGCCAGCTGATCGGCGGAACATTCGTTGGCGTAGCCCGCTTCCACCAGCTTGCCGCCGCCAAGCGCCACCATGGTGCCCACCGGCGCGCCAAAATTCACGTTGTGGCCTTTCGGCAGGACGATCTCGTTATTTTCAATCGGTGTGACGTGCAGGTTTTCCAGCAGCCAGTCGCTGTCTTTCACCAGCACAGCCGCCACGGACTGGGCAATGCCCGCCGACGCGCAGGAGACCACCGTCGCCCCTTCCACCTCCAGCAGCTTCGCGATGTATTCCCCGGTTTTATTGACCAGCTCCTTCATCTCGAAATAGTGATTCATGCCGTTCATCGCCGCCTGCACCACTTCCGGGCGCGGCGTGGAGACGCCCAGCGCCGTCATGCGGCCAGAGGTGTTGATAACCTGCTTTAAGTTGTACTTCTCATAAATCGAAGGCATGTTCCGTGCTCCCTTGTTCGGTCATGTAGCCCTTGCCCGCGCGGATCGCGGCAAGCGGCACCAGAATGTGTTCAGCCTGTAGGCTGTCGTTTTCGGCATCCGTCAGCACCGTCGGCTGGCGCTTGAGGGTAAACAGCGTCAGATCGGCGTCGAGGCCAGGCTGAATGCGGCCTTTGCGCGTCAGGCGCAGGCCGTCGGCGGCGTTGGCGGTGACGCAGTCAATCACCTGCGGCAATGACATGCCGATGGCGAGGAATTTCGACATCACGCTTGCCAGCGAGCCGACCGGGCCGTTGATGCGGTTGCGGCAGTAAATATCCGAGCTGATGGTGTGCGGCAGAATGCCCATCGCAATAGCGCGCTTCGCCACTTCAAAGCTGAAGCTCGCCGTACCGTGGCCAACGTCCAGACGCACGCCGCGCTTCAGGGCGGAGGTAATGGAGGCACGCAGCTCGCCGGAGGGCGTCAGGATGCGGTTTGGCTTGCCGTTGTAGCAGTGGGTAATGATGTCGCCGGAGCTCAGCAGCTCGGCGATTTCGTCGAGGTTCGGCGGGTTGTTGCCAATGTGCACCATCAGCGGCAGGTCGCCGTTCTCTTTCTGGATCGCTTTCGCGCGCGCCAGCGGGGTGATGCCGTTTTCACCGACCACGCTGCTGCTCATGCGCGCCTTCAGGCCGACGATAAAATCAGGATGGCGTTTCACCGCCTCTTTCACCGCGTCGGCGTCAATATTGGCCATATTGGCCAGCTCGTTCTGGGCGATCAGCCCCACGCGGGAGATGTTCAGCAGGGCAAACACCTCGGTGGAGGCTTTGCGGGTGATGGCGTAGAAATCGTCCACGTCGTCGGCCCCGGTGCTGCCCGCGTCCACCACGGTGGTGACGCCGGTGGCAATGCCCACGCTGTCCGGCTCGTCGTGGTAAATCGGGGAGTTCGGGTAGCAGTGGACGTGGGAGTCAATCCAGCCCGCGCTGACGAACACATCACCGTTAAGCTCAACCGTTTTGCGGGCGGGAGCGTTAATGTCGCCTGTCGCGGCGATCTTCCCGTCCTGAATGGCGATATCGGTCAGGGTATCGTCGGCGAGGCGCGCACGGCGCAGGAGTAAATCAAACATGGGGTTCTCCTGATAGGGCGGGCGCCGGAGCGCCCGCGGGTATTAAAGGGCGACCGGGGACAGCCAGCCCAAAATCATTGCGCCGAGGATGGCGCCACCGGTTATCGGCTTCTGCCAGATGTAGAACAGCAACGCGCCTACCAGGGAACCGACGCCGATTGGAATGGAGGCGGTCATGGCGCTGAGGATAATCAGCGGCCCGAGGAAGCGGCCGGAGGCGTTACCCGCGCCCATCATCACGTCTGCGCCGTAGGTGGAGTTGCTCTGGTTGATGGTGAACTTACGCGCCAGGATGATGACGTAGCCAATCGCCAGACCAATCACCAGGCCGGTAATCAGCGAGGCAATGAAGTTGGTCACCGGGAACATGATCCCCGCGCCCAGCAGCAGCGCCGGTACGCCGAGGCCCACGCCGGTCTGGATCGCCCCGCCGATATCAAGAATACCTACCAGCGACCCTTCGATAATTCGGGCGAACAGGAAGCTCGCGCCAAATGCCGCCACCGCGCCGTAAACGCCGGTATCAATGCCCGCTTTCAGCATCGCCACGAAGGCCACTTCGTTAAACGCGCCGATGCCGTAGAGGTAGTACATGTGCGTCCCGGCAAACACGCCGGAGGAGAGCAGGCCAACGAAGATCGGGAACGACCAGTCGGCATACCAAAAACCTTTATTCTGTTCCATTTAGAGGCTCCTGTTATTTACCGCTGAGCGAGTTGTGGATCATGTCGAGCCAGTTCGGCACGGTCAGATGGAAGGATTCGATCATCTTCATGTCGAAGCCGCGGAAGAAGCCGCTCAGCACGAAGAGCAGAACGATCGCCGCCATCATCACTTTGGTGACGTGGTTCCAGCCGCTCTCCTCCACGCCTTTACCGATCAGAATACCCAGTACCAGACCCGGTACGGCGTTACCCATGATCAGCTGTGCCGCGCCGCCAAAGATGGTGGCCCAGAAGCCCGATTTTTTACCCGCGTCGATGGCCGCCAGCCAGAAGATTACCGGCATCACGGTGTTGACCAGCAGGTTCGCGGCAGGCACCAGCACCTTCACGGCGGTGACCTGAAGCGCTGCGGGCACGGAGGAGGCGGTCAGGTTAAGGAAGGTCACGACAATCATGCCGATGATGCCGCAGGCAATCGCCATTTTGCGCGGGTCATGCAGCGTTTCACCGACGTTACGGTTTTTGATCATCAGCGCGGCAGCACCCCAGTTTGGGATGATGCGGTGGTCAACGTCCTGTGTGAAGGCACCTGCGGCCACGGAAGAGGCCCAGGCGTTAAAGAAGAAACCTAACCCAAAGGAGAAGTGGGACGCCGGATCCCCTTCGCAGGAGTTCAGTTCCCCCAACGTACGAAACGCGCCCATACCCTGAGTGGTAGGCGCATGAAACATGCGTGCAGCCCCGGCCCCGACACCGACGCCTACCAGGCCGCCGATGATGAGCGATTTTATTAATATAATTAAGAACATCAGTCTGCCCTTTTATGAATAATCAGCGTTGCGTGACGAAATCCACCTGGTCGAGATTGATGGCTGTCACGTTGACGGTCACATCCAGCTCCACGCTGTAGGTGCGTCTTTCCCGGCGCAGAAAGAAGAACAGAAACGCTTCTTTTCGCACCGCTTCTTGCGCCTGAACGACCTGCACATCCTGTGGCTCAATACGCAGTAAGATATGCGGTGAGGCTTTCATCACCGCGGCCTGAACGTGGTTGAGCGCGTCGGCAAAGGCGCGCGCTTTGGCGTCGCCCTTCCCCTTCACTCTCACCGTGGTTGTGAACTGTTCTTTCATGCTTACGCGCCGTATTTCTTCTGCCACGCCTGTACCAGACGCTCGCCCAGCTCTTCTTTATCCATAAAGCCAAAGCCCAGCACGTTGCAGCCTTCGTTGATGGCGGTCACACCCTCATCCACGGAGCGCATCCCGTATTTGGCCTTGTAGCCATATTTGGTCTGAGCGGTGATGGCGCCCGCGCCGCCGCTGCCGCAGAAGGAGATCCCGAAGGTGGCGTTTTCTGCTTTCATCACGTCACCGAGCTTCATATCCGCTGCCATGCCCGGTACGACAACCGCGCGTCCGCCGGCTTTTTCCACACCCGCAGCCACTTTCTGCCCTTTACCCAGGCGATCGCCAATCACGACTGTAATCTGTTCCATGTGTTGCTCCTTAAAGGTTGTCTTTCGCGACTTCGAAGTGAACGGAGAGCAGCCAGGCCTCTTCATCAGGAAGGTTGCCGAACTGCGCTACCACTTCACGGGCAAGTTGCATTGAATCTGGTGAAATTTCGTCGAACAGCTCTGCTTCAACCTCCGGCAGCGGCTCGCCGGTCACGGACCGGTGCGCCATTGCGCGAACGTGGGAGGTCAGCATCTGCTCCTGTACCGCGTTGGGGATGATGTTGTGCCGGGCCAGCAGGGCGTAGACCTGCTGAAGCATGGTGTTCGCGAGCTGTTCTGTTTGCACCGCCTGTTCCCCAACGTCGTTCATTACCGCTCCGTTAATCACTCGTCTTACCCCGTTAATGGCTCTGGAATAAAACTAACGTCGAGGGGGAATTGTTTGTAGCGAGTTGTTTTCCACTTCGAAGTGGAAAGGCGAGCAGCGGCAGTGATCTGTGCCACATAAATGCGGTGAATCTGTATAAATCGCTGGATTTACGTGATGAATATCACGCTATTACGCGGTATTAGACTGATAAGCGGAGTGGAAAAGATTACGAGCAGGCTCGTAGAAATGTGACGTGGATAAGGTTTTCTTATGGAGATTCGCTAGAGTGGCGGCGGGTGCTTGAGACTGACCGTCTCAGGCATGGGACGGAAAGTGGAAAGCCCCGCCTGATAAAAAATCAGGGCGGGGGCTCGAAACGACACGTCACACCGTGGAGTTCGCTACCTCGCCCGCTTTAAAGCAAGGAGGCATCCATGAAACGCAGAAACCCAAGTATCGGGGTTTTGATGATTATTTCTTTGACAATAATCATCTTAACGCTGGTAACGAGGAAAACACTGTGCGAGATCCGTTTTCGTAATGGCTCGCTTGAAGTGACAGCGCGGATGGATTGTCGCTCCGGCAAGTAGGGAGCAACGATGCGGGGGCGCATCATGCGCCTCCGCATACGGAGAGAGGACGTACAGCTCAGGCACCCAATTAACGATACTTCTTGTGATACGCGTTGCGGGTCGCCGCAAACTGGTCGGCTGCCGCCTGGGCTTCCTTCACTTTGCCTTCGTTCGCCAGCTTCAGCGCGCCGTCAATCTGGCCGACCAGCACGTCAAAGCCGTGGCGGTAGTCTTTCATCTCGGCGCTGTCTGCCGCTTTGCTTTCCAGCTTCGGCGGCGTCGCTTTTTGCGCATCCAGCGCAGCTTCACGCATCTTCGTCAGTGCGTCTTTCATTTCCGCCGCATTGTCGGTTTTCTGCACCACCTTCAGATTTTGACTGAGGATGTCCATGTTGTCTTCGAGATCGGCAGCAAACGCAGATGAGCCAAGAACCAGCGTTGAAGCCGCGACGATCGCTAACAGGTGTTTACGCATTGCTCACTTCCTTTTTTATTATTAATCACGCTTTTAAGGGGATTATTGCCCGGCGATTTTCATCTCCGGCAGTAATACAGAACCACACTGAATATTGCTGCGTGTTTCAATATCGTTACCGACCGTAACAATATTGCGCCACATGTCCTTGAGGTTGCCGGCGATGGTGATTTCGCTCACCGGATACTGAATTTCACCGTTTTCGACCCAGAAGCCCGCTGCACCGCGAGAGTAATCGCCGGTGATACCGCTCACGCCCTGCCCCATCAACTCGGTGACCACCAGGCCGGTGCCCATCTCTTTCAGCATCTGTTCAAAATTCAGGCCCTGTCCGGCAATGCGCCAGTTGTGGATGCCACCCGCGTGCCCGGTGCTTTTCAGCCCCAGCTTACGCGCAGAGTAGTTGGTCAGCAGCCACTGGGTCAGAATGCCGTCTTTCACGATATCCCGGCGTTCCGTGCGTACGCCTTCGCTGTCGAACGGCGTGGAGGCCAGCCCTTTCAGCAGGTGTGGGTGCTCTTCGATGGTCAGCCATTCCGGCAGGATCTGCTTGCCCAGCGAGTCGAGCAGGAAGGTCGATTTACGGTACACCGAACCGCCCGCGATAGCGCCTACCAGATGGCCAAACAGACCGGTCGCCACTTCGTTGGCAAAAATCACCGGGGCTTTCATGGTGGAGAGCTTGCGCGGCGACAGGCGAGACAGCGTGCGTTCGGCGCACGCTTTACCCACCCACTCCGGAGACTGCAAATCCCCCAGCGCGCGGCCAATGGTATAGGCGTAATCGCGCTCCATGTCGCCGTTTTCTTCGGCGATGACGCAACTGGAAAGCGAGTGGCGGGTTGAGCAGTACCCCTGCAACATTCCATGGGAGTTACCAAACACTTTAATGCCGTAGTGGCTGTTAAAGCTGCCGCCTTCGGTATTGGTGATGCGTTTGTCAGCCTGCAAAGAAGCCTGCTCGGCTCGCGCGGCCAGCTCAATGGCTTCGTCCGGCGTCACTTCCGCGGGATGGAACAGATCGAGATCCGGCGCGTCAAACGCCAGCAGCTCTTTATCGGCCACGCCAGCGTAAGGATCCGGGGAGGTGTAACGCGCGATATCCAGCGCCGCCTGCACCGTTCGGGCGATGGCATCCGGGCTGAGATCGGTAGACGACGCGCTGCCTTTGCGATTCTGGTGATACACGGTGATCCCCAGCGCGCCATCGCTATTAAATTCTACATTCTCCACTTCGCCATAGCGGGTGCTCACGCTAATGCCGGTGGTTTTGCTGACCGCCACTTCGGCGCCATCTGATTTACCTGAAGCGAGCGTCAGCGCGGTGGAGACGGCTTCTTCCAGAATCTTACGCTGCGCTTCAACTTGTGAGGTTACTTTCATCGCAAATGCCATACTGTAAGAGAGAGTTAAGTGAAGTCTAACAGAGAACCGTTTTTCAGTGCGCGTCTTAACTGGTAACATTAGCCTCTTTTTTTAAGGAGCCTGACATGACTAAGCAGCCCGAAGACTGGCTCGACGACGTTCCCGGTGATGACATCGAAGACGAAGATGATGAGATCATCTGGGTCAGTAAAAGTGAAATTAAACGTGACGCCGAAGAGTTAAAACAGCTTGGCGCAGAAATGGTAGAACTGGGTAAAAACGCGCTGGATAAGATCCCGCTCGACCAGGATCTGCGTGATGCCATTGAACTGGCACAGAAAATCAAGAAAGAAGGGCGTCGCCGCCAGCTTCAGCTTATCGGGAAACTGCTGCGTCAGCGCGACGTGGAGCCGATCCGTCAGGCGCTGGACAAACTGAAAAACCGCCACAACCAGCAGGTTGCGCTGTTCCATAAGCTGGAGCAGATCCGCGATCGTTTGATCGAGCAAGGTGATGACGCGGTACCTGAAGTGCTGAACCTGTGGCCGAATGCCGACCGCCAGCAGCTGCGTTCTTTGATCCGTAACGCGAAGAAAGAGAAAGAAGGGAATAAGCCGCCGAAGTCAGCGCGTCTGATTTTCCAGTATCTGCGCGAGCTGTCTGAGAACGAAGAGTAAACCCCTCACCCCAGCCCTCTCTCCAAAGGGGAGAGGGAGAAGAGATAATGTAGGCCCGGTAAGCGCTAGCGCCACCGGGTCTTTTTTTACTCTGCGGCCGCGGCTTTCTTCGCCAGACCGTCCAGCAGCTTCTGATGGATCCCGCCAAACCCGCCGTTGCTCATCACCAGAATGTGATCGCCAGGCTGTGCGGCTTTCACCACCATATCCGCTAAGACATCCACGTCCGCACTCCAGTGCGCCGGCTGAATGCAGGCGTCGGCCACTTCGGCCACCTGCCACGGAATATGCTGCGGTTGCAGCAGGAAGACTTCGTCGGCACGCCCTAAGGACGGCGCGAGATCGTCTTTGCAGATGCCCATTTTCATGGTGTTCGAACGCGGTTCCAGTACGGCCAGAATGCGCGCGGTGCCGCCAACTTTGCCACGCAATGCGGCAAGCGTCGCCAGAATGGCCGTTGGGTGGTGCGCGAAATCGTCATACACCGTCACACCGTGGGCTTCGCCACGCAGCTCCAGACGGCGACGGGCGTTGATAAACGTGCCCAGCGCATTGGCGGCATCCGCAGGCAGTACGCCAACGTGACGCGCCGCGGCGATCGCCATCAGGCCGTTGTGCATGTTGTGCTCGCCCACCAGGCCCCACTTCACCTCGCCCACTTTCTCACCGTCGAGCAGCACTTCCCATTCGGAGGCATCCGCGTTGAGCTTTTTCGCCTGCCAGTGCCCCTGCTCGCCCACCAGCTCCTGCTCGCTCCAGCACCCCATCGCCATAGTCTGCTTCAGGTTGATGTCGTTCTCCGGCAGGATAATGCGGCCCTGACCCGGAACAATGCGCACCAGATGGTGGAACTGTTTCTGAATCGCTTTCAGGTCGTCAAAGATATCCGCGTGATCGAACTCAAGGTTGTTGAGGATCAGCGTGCGTGGGCAGTAATGCACGAACTTGGAGCGCTTGTCGAAGAACGCGCAGTCGTATTCATCCGCTTCAATCACAAAGAACGGGCTGTCGCCCAGACGTGCGGAGACGTCGAAATTGCCCGGCACGCCGCCGATCACAAAGCCCGGCTTGTAGCCGCAGGCTTCGAGGATCCAGGTCGCCATACCGGCGGTGGTGGTTTTGCCATGCGTCCCGGCAACGGCGACAACCCAGCGGTCGCGCAGGACAAAATCATGCAGCCACTGCGGGCCAGACATGTACGGGATATTGCGCTCCAGCACCGCTTCAACGCATGGATTCCCACGGGTCATGGCGTTACCCACGATCACCAGATCCGGCTGCGGCTCCAGCTGGCTGGCGTCGTATCCCTGAATCAGAGAAATTCCCTGCTTCTCGAGCAGCGTGCTCATCGGCGGATACACATTGGCGTCCGAACCTGTCACTTCATGGCCCAGCGAGCGCGCCAGCATTGCCAGTCCGCCCATGAAAGTGCCACAAATCCCCAATATATGAATGCGCATACGTCACTATCCTTCTTCAATGTGGCGCACATTTTACTCACATGTCAGCGGCTGTGAAACGCATTTCAGGTAAATCCGTATTTTGCTGGCGCGATTCACCTCTGCGCTAATATTTGAATGTTTGTTAAGATTGTTGGACATCAACCGCTTTACTCAACATAAGATGCAGGGAAAGTGTTATGAAAACGTTAGGTGAATTTATTGTCGAAAAGCAGCACGAGTTCTCTCATGCTACGGGTGAGCTCACTGCTTTGCTGTCGGCAATAAAGCTGGGCGCTAAGATCATCCACCGCGATATCAACAAGGCCGGTCTGGTCGATATCCTGGGTGCCAGCGGTGCCGAGAACGTTCAGGGTGAGGTTCAGCAGAAACTCGACCTGTTCGCCAATGAAAAACTGAAAGCAGCACTGCGCGCGCGCGACATCGTTGCGGGTATCGCCTCTGAAGAAGAAGATGAGATCGTCGTATTCGAAGGGTGTGAACACGCGAAATACGTTGTTCTGATGGATCCGCTGGACGGCTCCTCCAACATCGACGTTAACGTTTCTGTCGGTACCATTTTCTCCATCTACCGTCGCGTCACGCCGGTTGGCACGCCGGTGACGGAAGAAGACTTCCTGCAACCGGGCAGTAAACAGGTTGCTGCCGGTTATGTGGTGTATGGCTCGTCCACCATGCTGGTGTACACCACCGGTTGCGGCGTACACGCCTTTACCTACGATCCGTCCCTGGGCGTATTCTGCCTGTGCCAGGAGCGTATGCGCTTCCCGGAGAAGGGCAACACCTACTCCATCAACGAAGGCAACTACATCAAATTCCCGAACGGCGTGAAGAAGTACATCAAATTCTGCCAGGAAGAGGATAAAGCCACCCAGCGCCCGTACACCTCACGCTATATCGGCTCGCTGGTGGCGGATTTCCACCGTAACCTGCTGAAGGGCGGTATTTACCTCTACCCAAGCACCGCCAGCCACCCGGACGGAAAACTGCGTCTGCTGTACGAGTGCAACCCAATGGCGTTCCTGGCCGAACAGGCAGGCGGCAAGGCGAGCGACGGTAAAGAGCGTATTCTGGATATCGTGCCAGAAAGCCTGCACCAGCGCCGTTCCTTCTTCGTCGGCAACCGCCATATGGTGAATGACGTTGAACGCATGATCCGCGAATTCCCGGACGCGTAACGCACGAAAAGGGGAGCCCGTCAGGCTCCCCTTTTTTTCGTCATGCCGTTTGCGTCGTCAATTTGAAGGAGGCCATCGCTTCCATCAGCTCGCGAGACTGCTCCTCCAGGGAACGTGTTGCCGCAGATGATTGCTGGACCAGCGCCGCATTTTGCTGCGCCGTTTCATCCATCTGATTGACAGCGATATTCACCTGCTCAATACCGCGGCTTTGCTCCTGAGAGGCCGTCGCAATTTCACGCATCAGTTTGGTCATACGCAGTACTTCGGTGGCGATCTCGTCCATCGTCTCACCGGCCTGCTGCGCCAGCTCGCTGCCCTCGTTCACGTGGGTTTGCGAATCGCTGATAAGCGAGCGGATCTCTTTCGCCGCATCAGCACTGCGGCTGGCGAGATTACGCACCTCACCCGCCACGACCGCAAAACCTCGCCCCTGCTCACCCGCACGCGCCGCTTCAACGGAGGCATTCAGCGCCAGAATATTGGTCTGGAAGGCAATGCCGTCGATGACGCTCAGGATATCGGCGATGCGTGCCGAGCTGCCGGAGATGTCGCGCATCTTCTCAATGACATAGCAGACCATTTCGCTGCCGTGATCGGCGGTATCGGAGACCGACTTCGCCAGCTGGTGCGCCTGCTCGGCGTTATCGGCGTTAAGTTTCACCGTGGCGGTGACCTCTTCCATGCTGGCGGCCGTCTGCTCCAGCGAGGTGGCGGTGGATTCCGTGCGCTGAGCCAGGTTCATATTCCCGGCCGTCAGCTCGCGGCTGCCGGTATCAATCTGCGAGCTGGCGTCACGCACCCGCAGAACGGAGTCCATCAGCGACTGGCGCATCCCTTCGATCGCCGCGTTAAGGCGATTAAATTCCTGGCTCGCCGGCGCGTTCAGGGTATGGGTTAAATCCCCGGCCGCCACATGTTCCAGCTGGGCAATCGAGGCTGAAAGCGGCTCGAGCAGCATATGGCGCAGAACCAGCCAGGCCAGCACGATAATGCCAGCCGTCAGCAGCGCCGCGACGATAATCAGGATCAGCACGCGGGTTTTACTCGCCTGCACGGCGCTCACCTCCGCTTTGCCGCGCGCCTCGCTCCATGCCTGGAACGCCTGCATATCGTTATCAAACTGCTTCGCCACCGGGACCAGCTTGTTTTCCAGCAGATCGTAATAGCTGTCCGCGCTTTGCTCGTTCAGGGCTTTCAGCATCGGGCTGATACCCTGCTGGTTGTACACCGCCAGGCTCGCGGCGACGTTATCCAGCAGCTTTTGCCCCTGCTCATCCGCCACGCCGCTGCCGATCACGTCCTTCAGCGTTTTCTGTGCCAGCGCCACTTCCTGGTTAATGGTTTTGACCGCCCTGGCCGCATCGTCCAGCAGGCCGACCTCCATCATGCGAACGGCCTGCCCCGCTTCGTTACGCGCGCGCAGGATCAGCGTATAGCCGGCATTCAGCTGCACCATCTGTTCACCCTGAAGATGATTGATGCGCTGGAGAGAAGCGGAACTTTGTGTAAGGGCATAAATGCCGATGCCGCTGACAATCAGCAGCAGAAGGGTCATAACGGCCAGTAAAGAGAGCAAGCCGGTACGAATCGATAGCGTTTTAAGCATGATGTTATTTCCGGTAGCGAGATATTTCTGGGCATAAAAAAAGAGTATCGGCCGCTACCGGAAAATGTTTAGAGTTTAAGCAATTTCAGCATGTTATCGCCCTGTTACAGAGGTATTCACCCGGGTAACAGGCGAGCTCTGGCGGTTCTCCCACAGCACCGTCAGGCCGCGCTGGAGCGCGATAAAAATAAATAGCAGAATGCCGATGGCGATTTTGGTCCACCAGGAGCTGAGCGTGCCGTCGAAGTTGATATAGGTCTGAATCAGCCCCTGGATCGCCACGCCAAACAGCGTGCCGAGGACTGTCCCCACTCCGCCGCTGAGCAGCGTACCGCCAATCACTACCGAGGCAATGGCGTCCAGCTCAACGCCCACCCCCGCCAGGGCATAGCCTGCCTGGGTATAAACTGAGAATACAATCCCCGCGAGGGTGGCCAGCCCGGTCGAAAGCATGTAGATGCGGATAGTCGTGCTGCGCGTGGAAATTCCCATCAGGTTCGCGGACGTGGCGCTGCCGCCAATGGCATAAACCTGGTTACCAAACCGGGTACGGTGGGCGAGGAAGATCCCGATCACCACCACGCCCAGCATCAGCAGCCCCATTGCGCTCAGGCGCCCCCCGCCGGGGATTTTCCACGCCAGGCTGGAGAGCGTGTCGTAGATCGGGTGGTTAATGGGAATTGACTCCTCCGACACCAGATAGCTCACGCCGCGCAGGAAGAACATCCCGGCGAGGGTGATAATAAAGGCCGGGATTTTCAGCGCATCGATCAAAAGCCCCATAAAGGCGCCGAACGCGCAGCCCATGACCAGCACCAGCGGAAAAGCCAGCAGCGGCGAAATGCCCCAAAAGCCAATCGCCTTGGCAAGGAACACGCCAGTAAAGGCGATCACCGACCCAACGGAGAGATCGATCCCGCCGGAGAGGATCACAAACGTCATGCCGACGGCGATAATGCCTAAAAAGGCATTGTCGGTCAGGATGTTGCAAATCACCCGCGTGGAGGCGAAGCCCGGGAACTGGGTCAGGCAGTAAAGGTATCCCAGCACGAACACGCCCAGCGTGATCATTAACGGCAAATTACGTTTTATCATGACCGCGGAACCTCTTAATGAGAGTGATAAAGCGCGGCGACTGCACGATAAGCACGATAAGCACCACGACCGCTTTGACGACCTGATTCAGCTCCGGCTGGAACCCGGAGAGCAAAATACCGGTATTCATACCCTGAATAATCAACGCCCCCACCACCGAGAGCAGCAGATTAAAACGTCCGCCCATCAGCGATCCACCGCCGATAACCACCGCAAGGATTGCATCCAGCTCGAGCCAGAGTCCGGCGTTATTGGCATCCGCTCCGCGAATATCGGCGGCCACGATCACCCCGGCAATCGCAGCACAGACGCCACTCAGCACGTAAGTCAGCATCACCATCAGCCGCGTATTTACCCCGGCGTTTTTCGCGGCCCGAATGTTAATCCCCACCGCTTCGATGAACATCCCGAGCGCCGTTTTGCGGGTGAAAAGCCAGAACACCACCAGCGTCACCAACGCGACGATCACCGGCGTCGGGAAGAACAGAAAATTACCGCTGCCGATCCACGCCAGGCTCGGGGAGTTAAAGGTGACGATTTGACCGGAGGTAATAAGCTGCGCCACACCGCGCCCGGCCACCATCAAAATCAACGTCGCGACAAACGGCTGGATCTTGAGCACCGCGACCAGAATGCCGTTCCATAGCCCGGCTAGCACGCCGGAGCCCAGCGCGGCCAGCAGAACCACCGGCAGGCTGTGCCCGGCGACGGTCATCGAGGCGGCGGTGGCGCCCGCAATCGCCATTACCGCACCGACGGAGAGGTCGATCCCGCCGGTGGCAATGACCAGCGTCATACCAATCGCCAGCAGCGCCACGGGCGCGGCACGGTTTAAGATGTCGATCGGGCTACCAAACAGGCGGCCATCCTGCACGACGATCTGGAAAAAATGCGGAGCCACCAGGCTATCCACCAGCAGCACCAGCAGCAGCGCCACGATTTGCGGCGTGCCGGTCGGCCAGGTGAAGCGGCGCTTCGCTTCGCCAGTTTGCGAAAGAGAACGGGACATCACATTTGACTCCTTACGCCGCGATGGCATTCATGATCGCCGGAACCGACAGTTTATCCAGCGGAATCTCTGCCACCTGCCTGCGATCGCGCATGATGATGACGCGATCGGCATAGCCAACCAGCTCCTCCAGCTCGGACGAGATCACCAGCAGCGCCAGACCGTCGGCGCAGAGCGTTTCGATAAGCCGGATGATTTCGGCGTGCGCGCCCACGTCGATACCGCGCGTGGGCTCGTCGAGGATCAGGAATTGCGGTTTGGTCAGCAGCCAGCGCGAGAGGAGAACCTTCTGCTGGTTACCGCCCGAGAGGAACTCGATGGGCTGTTCCGCGCTCGGGGTACGTATACCGAGCTGGCGGATGAAGCGCTCGGCAATCGCGTTCTGCTCGCGCTTAGGGATCGGACGCAGCCAGCCGCGCTGGGCCTGTAGCGCCAGAATGATGTTTTCCCGCACCGAGGCGGCGGCAATAATACCGTCCGTTTTCCTGTCCTCCGGGCAGAAGCCCACGCCGAGGCACGACGCCTGATGCGGTGAACGTAGCGTTTGTGGTTTGCCTTTGATCAGCGCCGTTCCGCTGTCGGCAGGTTTGATCCCGAAGATGACTTCGGCGGTTTCGGTGCGCCCGGAGCCTAACAGACCCGCCAGTCCCACAATTTCACCGGGGCGTACCTCGAGGTTAAACGGCGCGATGGTCCCTTTTCTGCCGTAATCGTGAAACGCGGCGATCGGTTTTTCGCTCAGCAGCGTACGGCCCGCGCGCTGAAGCGCGTTGGTCTCCAGCTCGCGGCCCAGCATCATTTTGACCAATTCTATCTGCGGCAGCTCGCGGGTTTCCCGGCAGCCGACAAAGCTGCCGTTGCGCAGCACCGTAATACGGTCGCTCACCTCGTAAACCTGATCGAGGAAATGCGTCACGAAAATCAGGCTAACGCCCTGATTACGCAGCTGGCGCATCAGGGTAAAAAGCATCTCCACTTCCTGGGTATCGAGGCTGGCGGTGGGTTCATCGAGGATCAGCACTTTCGCCGAGAGATCGATAGCGCGACAGATCGCCACGATCTGCTGCATCGCCACAGAAAAACGGTTCAGCGGTTCGCGCACGTCGAGAGAGAAGCCATACGATTCCATCAGCTTCGCGGCGCGCGCTTCCATCTCTTTGCGGCGCAGCATGCCAAAACGTCTGGGCTCGCGGCCAATAAACAGGTTATCCGCTACCGACATGTTTGGCAGCAGGTTTACTTCCTGGTAGACCGTGCCGATCCCCAGTTGCTGCGCATGCGCGGTGTTTTTGGGCGAAATGGCGTTACCTTCCAGCCAGATAGCGCCGCGATCGGCGTGATAGACCCCGGTCAGGGTTTTAATCAGCGTCGACTTCCCCGCCCCGTTTTCGCCGAGCAACGCCATGATCTCCCCCCGCCGCAGGCTGAAATCAACGTTATCCAGCGCCTTAACGCCAGGGAAAAATTTACTCAGGCCCTCTGTGCGAAGGATTTCCTGGTGTTGTTCGGTGGTCATGGTTTTCCCCTCACCCTGACCCTCTCCCCGGAGGGGAGAGGGGACTATGTCGTGCCCATCTTTAATTTTCTGCCCAACCCGCCCTTTTCCCTCTCCCCTCCGGGAAGAGGGCTAGGGTGAGGGGGCGAGGGCTTAGTAGCCCATATTTTTCTTCTTCTCTAACTCTTCTTTCGCCGTGTCCGGCAGGTAGAGCGTGGATTTGGTGATGGTCAACTTCTCAGGCTGGGTGCCGTCTTTCTTGAATTTCTCCAGCGCATCGAATGCCGGGCCCGCCATATTTGGCGTCAGCTCCACGCTGGCGTTCGCTTCGCCGTCAATCATTGCTTTGTAGATGTCCGGTACGCCGTCGATCGAGCCGGTGAGGATATCTTTGCCCGGCTTCAGGCCCGCTTCTTTGATGGCCTGGATGGCGCCGATCACCATGTCGTCGTTGTGGGCGTAAACCATGCAAATATTTTTGCCGTTATTTTCTGCCTTGATGAAGCTTTCCATGACCTCTTTACCCTTGCTGCGGGTGAAGTCGCCGGACTGAGAACGGATGATTTTGATGTTTGGTGCTTTGGCGATGGCCTCCGCGAAACCTTTCTTACGGTCGATAGCCACGCTCGCTCCGACGGTGCCCTGCAACTCAACCACGTTACACGGCTTGCCATCCACCTGCTTCACCAGCCAGTCACCAATCAGTTTGCCTTCCAGCACGTTATCGGCGGTGACGGTGGTCATATAGAGAGATTTGTCTTTTACGTCGATGGAACGGTCGAGCAGGAAGACCGGAATTTCAGCATCTTTGGCTTCCTTCAGCACCGGCTCCCAGCCCGTAGCGACAACCGGGGCAATAAAGATGGCATCCACGCCCTGAGCGATAAACGAGCGCACCGCTTTAATCTGGTTCTCTTGCTTTTGCTGACCATCGGCGATTTTCAGCGTAATACCGCGCTTTTCGGCCTCACTTTTCGCCACATTCGTTTCAGCGGCGCGCCAGCCGGATTCAGATCCGACTTGCGAAAATCCCACGGTTAAAGGTGCGGCCATCGCCATAGACGACATGGCTGCCGAAACTGCTGTAACAAGAAGTAAGCGCTTCCACATATGAACGTCCTCGTAGGGTAGGTTATTGTTGGTTAAAAGATGTTCCGCGGATGAACTATAGCCAATGGAATATGTTACGGATTGCGTTACATCACACTTCAGAAAAGTGAATAAAACGTTAATCACAAGTTTGTAATCGCTTTCATTTCAACATTTAAAATGCGGCTGAGTTTATGGATTATCCTGTCATGGAAACGGTCTGAAAAGTGAAGGCGCGAGGGAGAGAAGTCGAAAACAGGCGGAGACTTTCAGCGCCAGTTGGCTATAATACCTGCCACTTGTTTACCATCCATTTTAAAGGACACCGACATGAGCTTACTCAACGTCCCTGCGGGTAAAGAACTGCCAGAAGACATCTACGTTGTGATCGAAATCCCGGCCAACGCAGATCCAATCAAATACGAAATCGACAAAGACACCGGTGCGCTGTTCGTTGACCGTTTCATGTCTACCGCCATGTTCTATCCGTGCAACTACGGCTACATCAACCACACTCTGTCTCTGGACGGTGACCCGGTTGACGTACTGGTCCCGACGCCATACCCATTGCAGCCAGGCTCCGTCATTCGCTGCCGTCCTGTTGGCGTGCTGAAAATGACTGACGAAGCGGGTGAAGATGCGAAACTGGTTGCCGTACCGCACACCAAGCTGAGCAAAGAGTACGATCACATTAAAGATGTGAACGACCTGCCAGAGCTGCTGAAAGCGCAGATCGCCCACTTCTTCGAGCACTACAAAGATCTCGAAAAAGGCAAATGGGTTAAAGTTGAAGGCTGGGATAACGCAGAAGCGGCGAAAGCAGAAATCATCGCCTCTTTCGAGCGTGCTGCTAAGAAGTAATTCTTACTGCTGATACTAAGCCCCGCGCGTCGGGGCTTTTTTGTGCCTTTCGATCCCGGTAACCCGTGCGAATGGGCGCAAAAAAACAACGCCACCTTACGGTGGCGTTGTCGTTTTTCAGAACTGGTCTCTGTCTAACCAGTTACCGCTTTCAATCAGCGTTAACCCGTCGACCGAACGTTGGTACACGTACATCCATGCACTGCCGTAAGGTGTCTGGATCAACTGGCGAGCGTATTCACCGCCCCTGGTGCGCAAGGCATCAAGTTCGGCCAGCGTGGCATTATCAATACGATAAACCTCACCCTGTACCGTTCCGTTCCCCGGAACTGCGCCTGGATAGTGGCCCAGACTGTACAACTGGTAGTTTTCGATTGTGTAATTTCCCAGCAACTGGGCGTTGGTCATCCAGTGGCTGTTGCCTTGCCTGGTTCGTAAACTGCCGTAAACAAATATTCGCATTGCTAAAACTCAAACTGATAGAGCAGATCAAGTGCCTGGTCTACGCCGGACACTGCTTCCAGATATAGCTTAGGCATCAGGCGATAACGTAACGTGAGTGTAGCCAGTGAGTCAAAGATCCCCACGCCATATTTTACCTGTAGACCCGGCAGTACATAGCCGCTGACCACTACCTGCGAAGAGTCACCCACGCCCTGAGTGTCCAGCGCCAGATTGCTTACGCCAAACGTCTCGCCGATTTTACCCACAACCTGACCACTTTGTGCAACCCCCAGACCGACTAATATTGATGTCATTGCCGCACCATCGCCCTGTTGGCTATCCAGACCCTGGCCGCGCAGCAGGTAAGAGAGCGCTTCCTGTTGCGACATGGCCGGGTCAGAGAAGATCTCTGCCTTAGGTTCATCGGCGGAGCCCGTCACGCGCACGCCCGCAATCACATCATCTTCGGTGGCTTCCGGGTTACGTATCGCTTCGATATTGAGTACCGGCTGATCCGGTGGACCGGAGAACAGCAGCTCGCCTTTACGCACAATCAAATCCTGACCGTAGGCATGGAAGCGCCCTTCAGGAATATTGATTTGTCCATTGAGGCCAAGCCCCTGTTGATCCTGCGCCACTTTCAGGTCACCCGTGAGTCTCGCCTTCAGCCCAAACGCGTCCAAACGCACGTTATTCCCCACGTGCACGATAAGATTACTATTGATCGGTATGCCAGCGCTCTTCTGTTCAACAGGTTTCAGATTTTCATTGAGCATAACTTCATCACTGGAGACGCCAACCGCGCTTTCCGGCACTTCGTGAACCACGATGCGCGCCCACGGTACGTCAACACGGCCGTCCAGGGTGAAGAGACTCGGCGTTGCCTCAAAGACCACGTCTGGCGACACGTCCAGGCGCACCATCGGCGGTACCGTGATACGCACCCTGCTGCCCTTGGCCGCAATACGGGCGCGCCAGTTGTCGAGCTGGCTCCAGTCTGCGTCACCGCTCAGGTTGATTTGTCCCTGCTGCGTCAGCACTGAGCCACTGAGGGTTGAGCTTTGGCCGTTAAAGTTCATCGTCAGCTGGCTTGGCTGCATATCGAACGGCATAAAGTTACCGTCAATGTCCACGCCGTTTAACCGCATCTGGCCAAACAGCTGCGGGCTTTGCGCATCCCCCGCCAGACGCAGGTTGGCGCTGAGCATCCCCGCCGCCTTTTCTCCCCGCGAGAAGATCGGATTCACCATCGCCAGGTTGAAGTTGCGAATATTGACGTTGCCGCCGAGATTGCGCCGCCCTTGCGGATCGGTAATTTGCACCTGTCCATCAAACTGACCGTTGTTGGTCAGGCGGATCAGCCATCCCAGTTCCGCACGATTGTTACGCAGGTCAGCGTTCACATTCAGGGTGTCGAACGCTACCGGCAGCGGCGCGTCATTGACCTCCTGCGTCACCTTCACGTTACGCCCGGAGAGCGTAACGCTGCCCTGCGGCAGCCCCTCTTTGGTGGTGTCCCACGCGACGTCCGCTTTACCGCTGAAGACCCCGCTGGCCTGGGTGGTTTCCGGCATAAACGGTTTCAGCATCGCCAGGTCGAAACGGTTGAGGTTGATCTGCGCGCGTCCTTCCGCGCCCGCATCAATGGTCTGCGGCACGCACAGCTCAGCATTCGGGTTGGTCCAGCAGTGTGGCCCAATGCTTAACTTTTGCTCCGCATTGCGGTAGTCCAGCGCGATGGATCGGGACAGCACCAGCGGGCCGACCGGCGTGCTGAAGCGGGTGTTATCCAGTACGCCCTTCCAGCGCGTTGCCTGGCGATCAAAACTGCCCGTCAGGTGCAGCTGCCCGGAGACCGGCTCGCCCTGCACGCGCAGCTGGAGATCGTGCTGCTTTTCGTTACCTTTTGCCGCCAGCGTGACCAGACTGATGTTCACGTCCGGCTGGGAGATACGCTCCACGCGCAGGTCCAGGTTTCCGCCGATCTGATCGGTGGATTTCACGTCCCCTTCGACGCGCACGCGGGCAATGGAAAGTTCCTGCCAGCGCAGGTTATTAGCAGTGATGTCCGCCAGCAGCTGCGGCGCCTCCACCGTACCGCGAACCTTCACTAACCCCTTCGCCGTGCCGCCAAGACCCGGCAGGGCGTTATCGAGATTTGGCGCGTCGATGGTGGCATCCAGATCGAGATCTTTCACCCCCAGCTCGCCTTTGATATCTGCCGTGTTGCGGCCCAGCGCCACGTGCAGGCCCGGGATCACCCACTGGAGATAGCTGTTGCCCTTAAGCGAGCCCTCTACGTTGACTTTGTTCTGCTTCACGTTGCCGGTGAGCTTGAGTTCCGGCACGTCCATCTGCCAGGTGCCACCGTACAGGCTACCGCGGGTTTTGATCAGGCCATCCAGTTTTGACGGCCAGTCCGGGACCTCTTTAGCGGTGTTGATCCCGGTCAGCTTCAGCTCGCCGCGCCAGCTGATCGCCTGCTGCCAGTCGAGCAGCGCGGTCAGCTCGGTTTTTCCTTCCAGCGCCGCCACGGTCAGCTTGTCGAGGTTAACCTGCAACTCGTTACCCTTCGCATCCAGGGTGATATCGGCGGGCGGTACCCCCTGCCCCTTCACTGCCGTGCGGAACGACAGCGTGTAGTCGGTCATTTTGCCACTCAGCTTCAGCTTCAGATCGTCAGCCTGGAACTGTTTTTCGCCGGTGAACGGCCAGTAAAGCTGCTTGCTGACAACCTCAAGGTTGAGCGGTAAACCGGCCTCTGCCAGCTGGGTTTGCCCGCGCAGCACCATATCCACCGGTCCGGAAAGGTTCACGCCGAACTCCAGCTTCTCACGCAGCGCGCCGCCGACCTTCACCTTCACCTTTTCGCCCTTCAGCGGATCGATGTTCAGGGCGCTGTTCAGCGTAATATCCACCGGCCAGTTGTCGCGCAGCAGCGCATTGCCTGAGGCGTTCACCGAGCCCTGACTGGAGTCGATATCCAGCGCGTCGAGCTTCATGTTGCCGTCGATACTGCTGACTTTAAGCAGCATGTTGTAGACCGTCAGATCGGTATCACCCGTCAGACGCAGCTGCTCGCCCTTAAACTCTTCGATATTGAGGTTCAGCGGCAGATGCACGTCGGTCATCTCCGGCAGAACCGGTTTCGAGAAGAGATCTTTCAGCGTTTCGCCCAGCGGTTTTTCTTCCGGCTGCGGGTTCTGGATCTTCGGCTCGACGATCTCTTCCTGCGCCACGTCGGCCACCTTCGGCAGCGCAATCAGCAGCCCTTGCAGGGAGGTTGGGGTCAGGGTGAGGTTTTTCTCCTGCCAGCGCAGACCGGAGGTGAAATCCATCACGGATACCGTCGTATCGTCGATTTTGATATTGACGTTATCCAGCGCAACCCGGTAGAGCGCAATCGGGTACGGCGTGGAGAGATTCAGCGGGCCGCTGTCCTCTTCTTCGACAGGCTCAGACTTCGGCATTTTTTTGGAATCTATCGCCACGTTAACGTCTTTTAGCGACAGATCGTTTACGCACAGCTGGCTGTCACGCAGGCAGCCGAGCTTGACCGCCAGATGAAACTCGCCCGCGTTCACCGCCACGCCGGGCTGTTCGTAACGGATATTTTTCAGGCGCAGATCGCGCCAGCCGCCCGTCACCTGGCCGATTTCCAGCCCCGGCACCCAGCGGTTCGCGGCGTTAAACAGCAGATGCAGGCCCGTGGTGGTGCCCACCAGAAACGCCACCGTACCGAGCAGTAATACGATAAAAATCAGCACCCCGAGGCTTATCTTCTTCCATAAACTCATAATTCAGGCCCCAGACCGATGTAAAACTGTAAACCGTGTTCGTCTTTGTCGCCCACCGGAACGGCGAAATCGAGCTTGATGGGCCCGACCGATGACTGCCAGCGCACGCCTACGCCCGCGCCGGTTTTGAAATCGCTGCGGCGGATATCGTTCACCGCTTCACCGCCGTCAACGAACATCGCCCCCCACCACTTGCCGCTGACGTTGTACTGGTACTCCAGCGAGCCGGTCGCCAGTTTTGACGCCCCGGTCAACTGGCCTTTGTCGTTTTCAGGTGAGATCGATTTGTACTTATACCCGCGAATGCTGCGGTCGCCCCCGGCGAAGAAGCGCAGATCCGGCGGGACGCGTTCGAAATCACCGGTTTCGATCCAGCCGAGATTACCGCGCATCACAAAGCGGTGTTTGTCGTACAGCGTGCGGATCCAGACGTTTTGCGCCTGAAAGACGGAGAAGTCTACGTCGGAGCCCCACGCAGTGTTGGAGTAATCGATGGAGTAGCGCTGAGAGTCGCCCCAGGTCGGCATCAGGCCACCGCGCGAGCGGGTACGGCTGATCATCACGCCCGGATAAAGCAGCATGGTGGTGTTGGTAACGTTTGCCTGGGTAAAGTGGTCGAGGCTCCAGCGCAGGTTAATGGCGCGCTGCCAGCCGCTGGAGAGATCCCAGAAGCGTGATACCGCAAGCGTCGTCGAGTCCTGCTCGGTATCGTTCAAATCGGTACGTTTAAAGCCGCCCTGCACGAGGTAGTATTGCTCAAGCGGATTTTTCAGCAGCGGCATTTTATAGCTGAAGTCCAGCTGCTGTTCAGGCGCAGACAGGCTGACGCTGGTGGTCAGGCTGTGGCCGTAGGAGTTCATCCACGGTTTTTTCCACGAGGCTTTCACGCGCGGGCCGACGTCCGTGGAGTAGCCGACGCCGGTCTCAATGGTGTTCTCGGTGCGCGGAGAGACCACGCCATGCAGCGGTAACACTTTCGTTTTACGGGATTTATCAAATTCCGGCGCCACCACCACGGAGTTAAACCAGCCCGTCGCGGACAAACGACGGTTCAGCTCGCCCAGGTCGCTGGACTGGTAGTAGTCGCCCTTTTTAAACGGCACCAGATTTTGCAGATACTCGTCACGGATTTGCGATCCTTCGAAGGTCACATCGCCAAACCGGTAGCGCTCGCCGCTGTCGTAATCGATATCCCAGAATGCCTGACGTCGCTCAAGCGCAACGCCCAGCTGGCTTTTGTTGAACTGGCTGTCAAAGTAGCCTTTGCGCAGCGAAACGCTGGTTAAGGATTTTTTAAAGCGATCGTAATCCCCGTGATTGAGCACGGTGCCCACTTTCGGACGGGTGCTGAGCAGATCCAGGTAGTCACGATCGGTGCGCGCACCGCCGCGCAGCACCACGTTCGTGCCGCCAATCAGGACGGGTTCGCCCGGCGAGACGCGGGCAATCAACACCTGGCGTCCTTTCGCCGGCGGCGGGCGTAAATCGAAATCGATGGTGGGTTCGTAGTACCCCAACGCCTTTAAGCCTTCGCGAATGGCGTCATCCACGCGCGCGCGAAAACGCCGATCCGGCGTGACCTCATCGCTCTGGATAGTAGAAAGCTGCGCACGCACGTTTTTTTCCAGCGCCCCGGATAACCCCTCAACCTGCAAACGGACATTCGCCGCGCTGGCAATCCCGCTGGTCAGCAGTAAGCTGACTAAACATAACTGGCGGATCTTTGTCACGTTTTCTCCTGAATATCCCTGTTTCCACCCTGGAAGCAAATGCAGTGCCGCTCCGCGGCAAAATACGGCCTGAAAGCCAAAAACCCAAATTACGGGTTGAAAAAGGGTGTAACACCCAAATATTTCTTATGATTAAATCTAGACTCATTCATCGCATTTATTGTGTTCAATTAAACGCTTCGTGACAACCTTAACCGAAACAACGCTACCCCGGAGGCCCCACCGTGAGTTTATTTGATAAAAAGCATCTGGTATCACAAGCCGATGCGTTACCGGGACGCAACACCCCTATGCCAGTGGCGACATTACACGCCGTAAACAACCATTCAATGACAAACGTTCCTGATGGAATGGAGATCGCCCTGTTTGCCATGGGCTGCTTCTGGGGCGTAGAACGCCTGTTCTGGCAGCTGCCGGGCGTGTACAGCACCGCTGCGGGCTACACCGGAGGATATACGCCTAACCCAACCTACCGCGAAGTCTGTTCCGGTGAGACCGGTCATGCTGAAGCGGTGCGTGTGGTGTATGACCCGAGCGTCATTAGCTATGAACAACTGCTCCAGGTGTTCTGGGAAAACCATGACCCGGCGCAGGGCATGCGTCAGGGTAACGATCATGGCACCCAATACCGTTCGGCCATCTACCCGCTCACCCCAGAGCAGGAAACCGCCGCCCACGCCAGCCTGACGCGTTTCCAGGAAGCGATGCAGGCGGCCGGTGATAAACGTCAGGTCACGACGGAAATCGCTACCGCGAAACCGTTCTACTATGCCGAAGACGACCACCAGCAGTACCTGCATAAAAATCCGTACGGCTACTGCGGCATTGGCGGCATCGGCGTCTGTCTGCCTCCACAACAGGACTGATTACGGCTTCAGCGCCACGCGAGCCGCGTGGCGCACAGCCTCTCCCTCCGGCCACTTTTTGCCGAAAACGTGACCTCTGGCAGGTTTACACGTCTTTACGCTATACTACCGCTGAAATAATCGGCTCAACGCTACGAGCTGACTTCAATGTGTCTTCACACGAATGGTATCAACTCCCCTTCTGAGGATCTGGCGAGAAGCCGGATAAACTATGTTAAACAGTATTTTAGTAATACTTTGTCTTATTGCCGTCAGTGCATTTTTCTCGATATCGGAGATCTCGCTGGCTGCCTCCCGTAAAATCAAACTGAAGCTGCTTGCCGACGAGGGCAACATCAACGCATCACGCATTCTGAAAATGCAGGAAAACCCCGGCATGTTCTTTACCGTGGTGCAGATTGGCCTGAACGCGGTCGCCATTCTTGGCGGTATCGTGGGTGATGCAGCGTTTTCTCCGGCGTTTTATGGCCTCTTTGTTAAGTACATGTCCGTAGAGCTGGCCGAGCAGTTGAGCTTCATCCTCTCCTTCTCCCTGGTGACCGGCTTGTTCATTTTATTCGCGGACCTGACCCCGAAACGCATCGGTATGATTGCGCCAGAAGCTGTGGCTTTGCGTATCATCAACCCGATGCGCTTCTGCCTTTATGTCTTCCGTCCGCTGGTGTGGTTCTTTAACGGCCTGGCGAACGTCATTTTCCGCATCTTCAAGCTGCCGATGGTGCGTAAAGACGACATCACCTCCGATGATATTTATGCCGTGGTGGAAGCCGGGGCGCTGGCAGGCGTGCTGCGCAAGCAGGAGCACGAGCTGATTGAGAACGTTTTCGAACTGGAATCCCGTACCGTGCCGTCCTCCATGACCGGCCGTGAAAACATCATCTGGTTCGATCTGCATGAAGACGAGCAGAGCCTGAAGACCAAAGTGGCGCAGCATCCACATTCCAAGTTCCTGGTCTGTAACGAAGATATCGACCATATCATCGGCTATGTGGACTCCAAAGACCTGCTGAACCGCGTGCTGGCAAACCAGAGCCTGGCGCTGAACAGCGGCGTGCAGATCCGCAACACCCTGATTGTGCCGGACACCCTGACGCTCTCCGAAGCGCTGGAAAGTTTCAAAACCGCCGGGGAAGACTTCGCGGTGATCATGAACGAATACGCGCTGGTGGTGGGCATTATCACCCTCAACGACGTTATGACGACCCTGATGGGCGACCTGGTCGGCCAGGGGCTGGAAGAGCAGATTGTTCAGCGTGACGAAAATTCATGGCTCATCGATGGCGGTACGCCGATTGAAGACGTCATGCGCGTGCTCGACATCGACGAGTTCCCGCAGTCCGGAAACTACGAGACCATCGGCGGCTTTATGATGTTTATGCTGCGTAAAATCCCGAAACGTACCGACTCGGTGAAGTTCTCCGGCTTCAAGTTTGAAGTGGTGGATATCGATAACTACCGCATCGATCAGCTGCTGGTAACGCGTATTGATAGCAAACCGACCGTGCTGGTGCCGAAACTGCCGGATGCGGAAGAGAAGGTGTCGGCGTAATCCTTTGTATGCCCCACAAACATCAACGGCTCCCGTCGGGAGCCGTCTTTTTAACAACTACTGCATAGCACGTTGGTTAAGCCATCTCTGTTTGCAGACGCATAACCTGACGGTTGACTTCGGACATCACAGACAAGTGCTGTTTGTCCTTCACTTTCGGAATAAGGATTTTTCCCTTATCGAACTCAAAAGCGCCAACATCCTTGATGTACAACCGTCCACGGAACAGGATCTTCACGTACTTCGCCACCTGAAGCGGGTTGTAGCGTTGGAAAATTTTCATTCTTGTATCTCCTGCGAATCATACGCTCTTGCGGTGCCACAATCGGCCCGACTGTCCTGAGCGCAAATTTTGATGCCCAATGACTATAGACCAGAACCTCGTACTTACCCAGTGTGCATAAGTTTATTTACCGTTTGATTACAATTATTCAGAATAATCTTTGCAAAGCGTGATACAGCGCAGTATATGCCGTCGTTTTTGCATAGATATGTGCGTTCGCCCGCAAACTGGCATCGGGATTGCGGGAAAAGCCTATTGATCGCACTTATGATTAAAAGCGCATGACCAAGTGGTCGGATCACCTGCTAACAATAAGGAAACACCATGACCCTACGTAACCTCCTGGCAGCAGCTTGCCTGTTGCTGCCGCTGATGGCTTCCGCACACAACATTGAAAAAGGACAACGTGTCCCGCCGGTCGGGATTGCTGACCGGGGAGAATTGATTCTCGACAATGATAAGTTTAGCTATAAAGCCTGGAATAGCGCGCAGCTTGCGGGCAAAGTGAGAGTTGTACAACATATTGCCGGACGTACATCCGCTAAAGAGAAAAACGCTACCCTCGTGGAGGCGATCAAGGCCGCAAAACTCCCGCACGATCGCTACCAGACCACCACCATCGTGAACACCGACGACGCCATTCCCGGCTCCGGCATGTTTGTGCGCTCAAGCCTTGAGAGCAACAAGAAGCTCTATCCCTGGTCGCAGTTTATTGTCGACAGCAACGGCGTGACGCGTAAGGCGTGGCAGCTGGAAGAGGAGAGTTCAGCGATTGTCGTGCTGGACAAAAACGGTCGCGTAGAGTGGGTTAAAGACGGCGCGCTGACGCAGGATGAGGTGCAGCAGGTGGTTGCCCTGCTGCATAAGCTGCTGACTCAGTAAAGTGACACCCGGAAGCCCGGATTCAGGAATGACTCGCGCGGGGTGTAGTCCAGTGGCTTACCCTGCCAGTCATGCACATGCGCGCCAGCGGCCGCCGCCACCGCATGCCCTGCCGCCGTATCCCAGACGTTCGTCGGCCCGAAACGGGGGTACAGCTGCGCCTGCCCTTCCGCCACCAGACAGAACTTCAGCGACGAGCCAATCGACGTCGTCTGGTGTTCACCCAGCTGTTGCAGATACTCCTCCAGCTCGCTGTCACTGTGCGAGCGGCTGATCACCACCAGCGGAGGACGGGCATCACGCACCTGGATCTGCTTACGCACGCCGCACTCTTCCTTCCAGGCTTTACCTTCCGCCGCGCTGTACATCACCTTCATCACCGGGGCATAAACCACGCCCAGTACCGCTTTCCCTTTTTCAATCAGAGCGATGTTGACGGTGAATTCACCGTTACGCTTGATAAACTCTTTCGTGCCGTCCAGCGGGTCGACAAGCCAGTAACGCTGCCAGTGCTGACGTTCATCCCAGCTCTGGGGCGCTTCTTCAGAAAGGACCGGAATATCCGGCGTCAGGGCCTGCAAACCTTTCAGGATCACCGCATGCGCCGCGATATCCGCCGCCGTCACCGGGGAGTCATCCGCTTTGCTGACAACATCCATCGGTTTCGCACCGTCGTACACCTGCATAATGGCATCACCCGCATCCCGTGCGAGCTGACAAATTTTATCTAACATTCTCCACCTCTTCGTTAACGCAGTGGGCATAACTTATTGTTTTAGTTATATCGTAATGTGAACAATTCCGCTATCTGTGAAGCAATTCTGGTTTCAGCGCCCTTTTTTCTGGCAGCATTCACACTTCTGTAAGCAACAAATACTACATACATATTCTTTTGTGGCTTGGATCGAAAAAAGGACTCCTCAGATGATTAAGTTTAGCGCAACGCTCCTGGCAACGCTGATTGCGGCAAGCGTTCAGGCAGCGACGGTGGATCTCCGTATTCTGGAAACCACCGATCTGCACAGCAATATGATGGACTTCGATTACTACAAAGATACCCCTACGGAAAAATTCGGACTGGTACGCACGGCAAGTTTGATCAACGCCGCCCGCGGTGAAGTGAAAAACAGCGTGCTGGTTGATAACGGGGACTTAATTCAGGGCAGCCCGCTCGGCGACTACATGGCGGCGAAGGGGCTGAAAAAAGGCGAGATCCACCCTGTCTATAAAGCGATGAACACCCTGGATTATGCGGTTGGCAACCTGGGCAACCACGAATTTAACTACGGCCTGAAATACCTGCACGACGCGCTGGCAGGGGCAAAATTCCCGTACGTTAACGCCAATATCATCGACGTTAAGACGAAGAAGCCGCGCTTCACCCCTTATCTGATTAAAGAGACCGAGGTTGTCGACCAGGACGGTAAAAAACAGACGCTGAAAATCGGCTATATCGGTTTTGTACCGCCGCAGATCATGACGTGGGATAAAGCCAACCTCGACGGGAAAGTAACCGTCAACGACATTACCGAAACCGCGCGCAAATACGTGCCGGAGATGCGGGCGAAAGGGGCGGATGTGGTGGTCGTCGTGGCCCACTCCGGCCTCTCGGCCGACCCGTATCAGGTGATGGCTGAGAACTCCGTGTACTATCTCAGCCAGGTGCCGGGCGTGGATGCGATCCTGTTTGGTCACGCCCATGCCGTCTTCCCGGGCAAAGATTTCGCTGATATCAAAGGCGCGGACATCGAAAAAGGGACGCTCAACGGTGTGCCATCGGTGATGCCGGGCATGTGGGGTGACCACCTTGGCGTGGTGGATCTGGTGCTGAATAACGACAGCGGAAGCTGGAAAGTCACGCAGTCGAAAGCGGAAGCGCGTCCGATCTACGACGCAGCGGCCAAAAAATCTCTGGAAGGGGAAGATAAAAAGCTGGTCGACGTCCTGAAGCATGACCACGACGCGACGCGTGAATTTGTCAGCAAGCCGATCGGTAAATCGGCTGATAACATGTACAGCTTCCTCGCGCTGGTACAGGATGATCCGACCGTGCAGGTAGTCAACATGGCGCAGAAAGCCTATGCGGAGCACTATATTCAGGGCGATCCGGATCTGGCAAATCTGCCGGTACTGTCTGCCGCGGCGCCATTCAAAGTGGGCGGACGTAAGAACGATCCGGCCAGCTACGTTGAGGTGGAAAAAGGCCAGCTGACCTTCCGTAATGCCGCCGATCTCTACCTCTATCCCAACACACTCGTGGTGGTGAAAGCCACCGGGAAAGAGGTGAAGGAGTGGCTGGAGTGCTCTGCCGGACAGTTCAACCAGATCGATCCGCACAGCAGCAAACCGCAGTCGCTGATTAACTGGGACGGTTTCCGCACCTACAACTTCGACGTGATCGACGGCGTGGATTATCAGATTGACGTTACCCAGCCCGCGAAATATGACGGCGAATGTCAGGCCATTAATCCGCAGGCAGAACGCATCAAAAACCTGACCTTCAACGGCAAAGCGATTGATCCTAATGCCACTTTCCTGGTGGTGACCAACAACTACCGCGCCTATGGCGGTAAGTTTGCCGGTACGGGTGACAGCCATATCGCCTTTGCCTCACCGGATGAGAACCGTTCGGTGCTGGCGGCGTGGATCAGCGCGGAGTCGAAAAAGGCGGGTGAAATTCATCCGGCGGTGGATAACAACTGGCGACTTGCGCCGATCCACAGCGACACTAAGCTGGATATTCGCTTTGAGACATCTCCGTCCGATAAAGCAGCCGCGTTTATCAAGGATAAGGCGCAGTATCCGATGCAAAAGGTCGCGACGGATGATATTGGGTTCGCGATTTATCAGGTGGATTTGAGCAGGTAGCGATGATTGTGCCGGGTGGCGGCTTCGCCTTACTCGGCCTACCCGCAATCCTCGATCCCGTAGGCCGGGTAAGCGCAAGCGCCACCCGGCATTTCATGCCGCACGCTCGTCCCTATTCGCCATCACCTGCGGCGTATTGACCTCAATCCAGTCGGCCAGCGCGGCCACCTTCTCGCTTACCTCCCGCCCCAGCGGCGTCAGGCTATACTCCACATGCGGCGGCACGACCGGATACGACACGCGATCGACAAACCCGTCATGTTCCAGCGCCTGTAAAGACTGAGCCAGCATCTTCTCGCTGACGCCGCCCATCTTGCGGCGCAGATCGCTGAAGCGATGCGTCCCCTGACGTAACGCCACCAGGATCAGCACGCCCCAGCGGCTGGTTACGTGTTTGAGCACCTCCCGTGACGGGCACTGTTCCGCAAAGAGGTTGCCATCGCGCATTTGCTCGCTGAGCGTTGGTATTGTTGTTTTCATACTTACCTTTTTGTACGTACTTACTAAAAGTTAGTTATGGTGATAGTGTGCCACAACACCAGACAAACACGAAGGAGATTCATCATGATCGCGATTACCGGCGCAACCGGCCAGCTTGGCCAACACGTTATTGAAGAACTGCTGAAAACCGTTCCGGCCAGCCAGATCGTGGCTATTGTGCGTAACCTGGCGAAAGCCGAAGCGTTGCGTCAGCAAGGGGTCGTTGTGCGTCAGGCGGATTACACCGATGAAGCCGCATTTACCACCGCGCTGAACGGCGTGGATAAACTACTGCTCATCTCCTCCAGCGAAGTGGGCCAGCGCGCCGTACAGCACCAGAACGTGATAAACGCCGCCAAAGCCGCCGGGGTGAAATTCATCGCCTATACCAGCCTGCTGCATGCTGACAAATCCCCGCTGGGTCTGCACGTTGAGCACGTCGAAACCGAAAATGCCCTGGCGGCCTCCGGCGTGCCTTACGCCCTGCTGCGCAACGGCTGGTACACCGAAAACTACCTGGCAAGCGCGCCGCCAGCGCTGGAACACGGCGTGTTTATGGGGGCCGCAGGCGAAGGCAAAATTGCCTCTGCGACCCGTGCGGATTACGCGGCGGCGGCAGCGAAAGTGATTTCTGAAGAGGGTCATGCCGGCAAGGTGTATGAACTGGCGGGTGATAATGCCTGGACGCTGAGCGAACTGGCTGCGGAACTGAGCAAGCAGAGCGGTAAGCCGGTAACGTATCAGAACCTCAGCGAAGCCGATTTCGCCGCTGCGCTGAAGGGCGTTGGTCTGCCTGCCGGGCTGGCGGAAATGCTGGCGGACTCCGACACCGGCGCGTCCAAAGGCGGCCTGTTCGACGACAGCCATACCCTGAGCAAGCTCATTGGCCGCCCATCCACACCGCTGGCGGAAAGCGTCAAAGCCATCCTGTAGTTGTTAAAAATTGGTTATTTTTTGTGGCGTCCCCTCGGGTCATCTCTGATAATGAAGCGATGACCCACAAGGAGGCTCACCGTGCAAGGCGTACCGGAACAGTTCACTGATGAGAGAGACAGCGCGCGCTTTCGCCATCTGGCGCAGCTGCCGGGCCTGGAGCTTTATCACGCCCATATCTCTGACTACGCCTTCGAGCCGCACACTCATGAAGCCTTCGGTATCGGCACCATCGAAACCGGTGCCGAACGCTTCCGCTATCGCGGTACCCAGCATCTTGCCGCGGAAAAATCCGTCGTGACCATGAACCCGGACGAGATCCACACCGGGGAATCCGCCACTGAAGGCGGCTGGCGCTACCGGATGGTCTACATCGAACCCGACCTGCTGGAAGAGGTCACTGGCCTGCGTCACTGGTGGTTTAGCGACGTCACGCGTCACGATCCGCTGCGCTCGCAACAGATAGGCCAGTTGATTTATGGCCTGTGGCACACGGACGATCCGCTGGCGCAGAAGGGGCTGCTACTGGATTTGATTCAGACTTTTCAGCCGCTGGCCCACCATGCGCCGGCGGTGCAGGAGGCCACGCACCGCTTCGAACGCGTTCGCGACTACCTGCACGACAACTATATGCGCTCGCTGACCCTGGACGAGCTGGCTAACGTTGTCTCGCTCAGCCCGTACCATTTTCAGCGCCAGTTCAAAGCCCATTTCCACGTTACGCCCCACCAGATGCTGATGGCCATCCGGCTGTGGCGCGCCAAAGCATTCCTCACCCATGGCATGCCTGCCGCCGAGGTGGCCGCCGCGACCGGGCTGACCGATCAGTCGCACCTGACCCGCGCCTTCACCCGTCGCTACGGCATCACACCCGTGCGCTACCAGAAACAGGTTATGCCGCGCTAATGCGCAACTTCATACAATACGCGCCCGTTTTGCCCTCCTACACTGAGCGCAAAGTGAATCAAGATGGATGGAAAAATGATTAGCGGCGTGTTGTATGCCCTGCTTGCGGGTTTGATGTGGGGGCTGATTTTTGTCGGCCCGCTGATTGTGCCGGAGTACCCGGCAATATTGCAGTCGACCGGACGTTACCTGGCGCTGGGGCTGATTGCCGTGCCGCTGGCGTGGCTGGGGCGCACGCGTCTGCGTCAGCTGGGCCGCCAGGACTGGCTCACCGCGCTGGCGCTGACCATGATGGGTAATCTGATCTACTACGTCTGTCTGGCGAGCGCCATTCAGCGCACCGGTGCGCCGGTGTCGACCATGATTATCGGCACGCTGCCGGTGGTCATCCCGGTTTTCGCGAACCTGCTTTACAGCCAGCGTGACGGCAAACTGGCGTGGTCAAAAATGGCGCCGGCGCTGGTCTGCATTGCCGTGGGGCTGGCTTGCGTGAATATTGCCGAGCTTCGCCATGGTCTGGAAAATTTCAGCGTGTGGCGTTACGGTTCAGGGATCTTTCTGGCGTTTATTTCGGTTGTCTGTTGGGCCTGGTATGCCCTGCGCAACGCACGCTGGCTGCGGGAAAACCCGGATAAGCATCCGATGATGTGGGCCACGGCGCAGGCGCTGGTCACCCTCCCTGTCTCGTTGCTGGGCTATGTGGGCGCGTGTGTCTGGCTGGGTAGCCAGCAACCGGCATTTACCCTGCCCTTCGGACCGCGCCCGTGGGTATTCGTCGGGTTAATGGTCGCCATTGCCGTGCTCTGTTCGTGGGTGGGCGCGCTGTGCTGGAACATTGCCAGCCAGAAGCTGCCGACGGTGATATTAGGGCCGCTGATTGTCTTTGAGACACTGGCCGGGCTGCTCTATACCTTCCTGATGCGCCAGAGCGTGCCGCCGTTACTAACGGCCTGCGGGATCGCGCTGCTGGTCGTTGGGGTGGTGATTGCGGTGAGAGCGAAGCCGGAAAAACCGATGGTCGTTCCGGCGTCGGAGGGGTGAGCTTTTCGCCCGGCGGCGCTTCGCTTGCAGGGCCTACAAAACCGTAGGCCGGGTAAGCGTCAGCGCCACCCGGCACAGTATCAGAACGTTTCCCAGTTCGCTTCAGACGCCGCCGCGACGGGCTGCGCTTTAGGTGCATAGGTCTTTACCGGCGCGGCTTTCACCGCCTGATTGCGGGTGATCTTAAACACCGCCACCGCGTCGTTCAGGCGTGCAGCCTGATCTTCCAGCGCCGCCGCTGCCGCCGCAGACTCTTCCACCAGCGAGGCGTTCTGCTGGGTGACGCGATCCATCTCCGCCACCGCCTGACCCACCTGGTCGATACCGCGGCTCTGTTCGTCGGAGGCCGACGCAATCTCCCCCATGATGTCCGTCACGCGCGTAACCGCATTGACGATCTCCGCCATCGTCGCGCCCGCCTCATTCACCAGCTGAGAACCCGCGTTGACGCGTTCGCCGGAATCATCGATCAGCGCTTTGATCTCTTTCGCCGCCTGCGCACTGCGCTGGGCAAGGGTACGCACCTCGCCCGCGACAACCGCGAAGCCACGTCCCTGCTCGCCCGCGCGCGCCGCTTCTACCGCCGCGTTCAGCGCCAGAATATTGGTCTGGAAAGCAATGCCGTCGATCACGTTAGTAATTTGCGCGATTTTGCTGGAACTGGTGGCGATTTCGTCCATCGTCCGCACCACGCCTTCCACCACGTTACCGCCCTTCTTCGCGGTGGAGGAGGCGTCCAGCGCCAGGCGTGACGCCTGACGCGCGTTATCGGCGTTTTGCTTCACGGTAGCGGTTAACTGTTCCATGCTGGCTGCCGTCTCTTCCAGAGAAGCGGCCTGCTGTTCGGTACGGGAGGAGAGATCGTTGCTGCCCGCCGAGATTTCACCCGCGCCAGTGTAGATGGTATCTGCGCCTTCACGCACCACGCCCACCGTGTTGGCCAGCGCAGTCTGCATCTCCTGAACGTTGCGCGCCAGGATCGCCATTTCATTTTTACCCTCAGCCTGAATCGGCTGGGTTAAATCCCCTGCGGCAATGGCGCGGATATGGTTGATCACCTCTTCCAGCGGCAGCAGCAGCACGCGGCGCATCGCAATCCAGCTGGAAATAATCACCGCGATCACCAGCAGCATCACCGCAGAAAGGATCCACAGAATGCGTTTGTAGTCGCTTTCATTGTCCTGGATACCTTTGGCGGTCAGCGCGGCCTGCGCCTCACGCCACTCGCGATAAACCTTTTGCATCGCGGTCTGCTTCTGTTCGGCATTTTGTTTGAACATATCTTCCAGATTGCCCTGCCCCAGCAGAACGTTCATTTGCGTCAGCGTGGCGGAGTAGACGCGGTACTGCTCTTCCAGGCGATCGGCCAGGTGCTCGTCCATACCCGGCGTTTCCGGCAGCGCATAGTATTTATCGTAATGGGTCTGGGCATCGGCCAGCAGGTTTTTCGCGGTATTGACCAGCTCGTTCAGCTGCCCGCCGTTAATCTGCGACGCCATGCTGCTTTGCAGGCGCAGCATGCCGCGGTTGAGGGTGACGCGCGCCTGGTTCAGGCTGATCCAGGCGTCGGTAAACTCCGCGACGTTCTGGCTGGAAAGCTGAGAAACGGTGAAGTTCTCTTTATCGTTATTGAGTGCATTAATGAAAATGCCAGCGGAGATCAGCTGCATGATGCCGAGCACAAGCAGCACCGAAATCAAAAGAGTAATGACTTTTATACGTTTAAACATGCGTTGCCTTATTTATATACAGGTATTGTCTGACCTGTATCTATCGGCACGCGCGGCAGGTTGTTTACTGTTTCTCCACCTTTAAAAACTTTCGAAAGCCCTTTTCTGCATTCAATCAGCAAGTTAAAAGCATGCTTTTTTTGTGATCCCTTTCTCGTTTTCACCCTTGCCTCTAAAGGGTTATAGTATCCACTTAAAGATGCATTTAAAATGCATCTTATATTTCTGATGATGAGGTAACTGCTATGGCCTTCCGCGACCAACCCTTAGGCGAGCTGGCGCTCTCCATCCCTCGCGCTTCTGCGCTGTTCCGTAAATATGATATGGATTACTGCTGCGGTGGTAAGCAAACGCTGGCGCGCGCAGCGTCGCGTAAAGAGCTGGATGTAGAGGCTATCGAAGCGGAGCTGGCTCAGCTGGCTGAACAGCCCGTCGACAAAGACTGGCGCACTGCGCCGCTGGCTGAAATCATCGACCATATCATTGTGCGTTACCACGATCGTCACCGCGAGCAGCTGCCGGAGCTGATTTTACAGGCGACCAAAGTTGAACGCGTTCATGCCGATAAACCTTCCGTACCGCGCGGCCTGGCGAAATACCTGACCATGCTGCACGAAGAACTTTCCAGCCACATGATGAAAGAGGAGCAGATCCTCTTCCCGATGATCAAACAGGGCATGGGCAGCCAGGCCATGGGGCCCATCAGCGTGATGGAAAGCGAACATGATGACGCCGGCGAACTGCTGGAAGTGATTAAACACACCACCGACAACGTCACACCGCCGCCAGAGGCGTGCACCACCTGGAAAGCCATGTACAACGGCATTAACGAGATGATCGACGATCTGATGGAACACATCAGTCTTGAGAATAACGTTCTGTTCCCGCGTGCATTAGCGGGGGAATAAAAAAGCCCGGCGGCGCTAGCGCTTACCGGGCCTACAACGTCCGCGAACGTAGGCCGGGTAAGCGTCAGCGCCACCCGGCAACATGCTTAACGCATGCTCGCCATACGTTTCTTACCGATAAACAGCCAGCCCAGCCCCAGCGCAATAAACCACAGCGGCGTGACGATCAGCGCCTGGCGGGTATCTTCTTCCAGCGTCAGCAGCACCAGCACGAAGACGAAGAACGCCATGCACACCCAGCACATCAGCTTGCCCAGCGGCATCTTGTAGATCGACTTCTCATGCAGGTGTGGACGCTGTTTGCGGTACACCAGGTATGAGCAGAGGATAATGGTCCAGACGAACATGAACAGGATCGCCGACACCGTAGTGATCATGGTGAACGCGCCGATTACGCTCGGGTTGACGTAGAGCATCACCACACCGCCCAGCAGACAGATGCAGGAGAAGGTCAGCCCTTTCGCCGGTACCGCGCGTTTAGACAGTTTGGCAAACGCGCTCGGAGCAACGCCCTCCTGCGCCAGACCGAACAGCATACGGCTGGTGGAGAAGACGCCGCTGTTCGCGGAAGAGGCCGCAGAGGTCAGCACCACGAAGTTAATCAGGCTCGCGGCAGCAGGCAGTCCCACCAGCACGAACAGCTCGACGAACGGGCTCTTGGTTGGCACCACCGAACTCCATGGCGTCACAGACATAATGACGATCAGCGCGAACACGTAGAACATGATGATACGCAGCGGAATGGAGTTGATCGCGCGCGGCAGGGATTTCTCCGGATCTTTGGTTTCCGCCGCCGTGGTACCGACCAGCTCAATCCCGACAAACGCGAACACCGCAATCTGGAAGCCGGCAAAGAAGCCGCTGATCCCTTTCGGGAACCAGCCGCCGTCATTCCACAGATGGGCAAAAGACGCCTGTACGCCGGTTGGCGACTGGAAGTGCGTCAGCACCATCACCAGCCCGACGACAATCAGCGCGATGATGGCGACGATTTTGATCATCGCGAACCAGAACTCCATCTCACCGAACATTTTAACGGTGGCGAGGTTCAGGCTCAGCAGCAGGACAATCACCGCCAGCGAAGCCACCCAGTCCGATAGCCCTGGGAACCAGAATTGCGCGTACGCCGTGATGGCCACAACGTCAGCCATGCCAGTGACCACCCAGCAGAACCAGTAGGTCCAGCCGGTAAAATAGCCCGCCCACGGGCCGAGCAGGTCTGACGCGAAGTCGCTGAAGGATTTGTATTCAAGATTCGAGAGCAGCAATTCACCCATTGCACGCATCACGAAAAAGAGCATAAAACCGATGATCATATAAACGAAGATGATCGACGGGCCGGCAAGACTGATGGTTTTGCCCGAGCCCATAAACAGCCCTGTGCCGATGGCTCCGCCAATGGCAATAAGCTGAATGTGACGGTTCGTGAGATTTCGCCGTAGCGACTGTTCAGACGTCGCCTCTTCTGCGGCGGCGACTTTGACCTGATCTACCATGTGATATTTTCCTGTTTATGCCTGTCTGTGTTGTTAAGGCTCTTCTGGCCTTTATTTACGCCAAATAAATGACGGCCCCTGTGTAAGGACTAATCGATAGTAGGTAAGAATCGGCGGGATGAATACTATGATTTGAATATTATGTTAATAATATGTTGAAAGTGAGTGTCATATCACTCATACAGCGCGAAACAGCTCACAAAAATACACGTAACAGTTTCGTTTGCAATACAAAATGTTGATTCCGTCGTAACTCCGGGTTTTATCGCTATTTTCCTCTCCCCGATCGGAGAGAGGAAAATAAGAAAAACCGATTACAGGATTTCCAGCAGCTCGACTTCAAACACCAGGGTGCTGAATGGCGGAATGGACGCGCCAGCGCCACGCTCGCCGTAAGCCAGGTTGTGCGGGATAGTCAGTTCCCATTTGGAACCTACTGGCATCAGGGTCAGGGCTTCGATCCAGCCTGCGATAACGCCGTTGACCGGGAACTCAGCCGGTTCGCCACGCGCGACGGAGCTGTCGAAGACGGTACCGTCGATCAGCTTACCGGTGTAGTGTACGCGAACGTGATCGGTACGCGCCGGGATTGCGCCATCACCCTGATTGATTACGCGGAACTGCAAGCCGGACTCGGTGCTGTTCACGCCTTCACGCTCACGGTTCTCTTCCAGATATTTCACGCCTTCTGCCGCCATCTCTTCGAAACGCGCGCGACGCACGGCGTCAGCACGTTCGTGGATTTCACGCAGCGCACGGTGCACAACGTCAACCGGCACAGCGGGCTGCTTGCCTTCCAGCGCGTCAGCGATACCCGCCACCAGCGCTTCCGGTAACAGACCTTCCAGGCCGGATTCGCTCAGCTGCTGTCCTACCTGCAAGCCGATGCCGTAGCTTGCCTGCGCTTCGATAGTGTCAAAAGTCGGGGTGGTCATGGGTTTTCCTTCCATCACATTTAAAGTAGCGGGCAGCATATCAGCCATGCCCTTATGGGTAAAACTTTGTCTTAAGTAAAGGTGACAAACTGCGACGAAACGGAAACAATAGTAGCCGTCAGGATTTTCCCTAATATATGTCACGAAAGCTGGCTTTGTTACGCCCATCAGGCAGTTAGCAAACTACACTTCTCAGGACAGGATAAAAAGACGCGGAGCAGGAGGAGAGCCATGCCCGGGCGATTTGAACTGAAACCTACCCTGGCGAAAATCTGGCATGCGCCGGATAACTTTCGCATCATGGACCCGCTGCCGCCTTTGCATCGCAGAGGCATTATCATCGGCGCGTTGCTGATCGTCATCGGCTTCCTGCTTCCTTCCGGCAGTGACAACGTTGATACCGCGCCGGTCAGCCGGAATGCTGAGCTGGATATCCAGTCGCAAAGCCAGCCGCAGCCTGGTTCACAGCCGATGCAGACGCAGCTGGTCACACCGTCTAACGATCCGGGCCAGGTTGCGCCGGTTGAACCTGAACCTGTTCAGGAAGATCAGGAGCAGGCCGCCGCCCCTTCAGAGCCACAGGCGCAACAGCCCACCGGCATTGAGCAGCAGTGGCGTTCGTATCGCGTAGAGCCTGGGAAAACTCTTGCCCAGCTGTTCCGCGACCACAATTTGCCAGCAACGGATGTGTATGCCATGGCGCAAGTCGAGGGGGCAGGCAAGCCGCTCAGCAACCTGCAAAATGGTCAGATGGTGCAGATCCGTCAGAACGCCAGCGGCGTGGTGACCGGGTTAACGATCGATACCGGAAACGGGCAGCAGGTACTGTTTACCCGCCAGCCGGACGGCAGTTTCATCAGAGCACGTTAATGGCCCAGGCCGGGTAAGGCGATGCCGCCACCCGGCACTTTTGTTCTCAGGCACGCCGTTTATTCACCCACCAGATCCCCGAGCAGACCAGCACCAGCGCAATCGCGTATTTGATGTCCAGAATGTTTTCGCCGAGGAAGATGGCGGAGAGCACCGTCCCTGCTACAGGTATGACAAAGTTGAACGGGGCAATCATACTCACGCGGTTTACTTTCAGCAGCGCGCTCCACAGGGCGAACGCCACGGATGAGAGCAGCGTCAGATACCCCAGCACGGCGACGGCTTTCATGCTGTGCACCTCCAGCGTCCCGCCCGTGGCATAGCCTCCCGCAACCAGTGCCGCCCCGCCTATCCCCAGCTGCCATCCCGTCATCACCGTCGGGTCAACGGTCTGGGAAATGCGTTTCCCGTAAAGCGTGGCCGCAGAGAGAATAAAGGCGGCCAGCACCACAAATCCGTCACCTTTCCACACAAACTGGAACTCACTTAACCCGCTGAGGAAGTTCACCAGCATCACCCCGGCAAAGCCCAGAACACACCCCAGCGTTTTGTTATAGCTGAGTTTGTCGTTGTGGTAGATAAAGTGCGCCAGCAGCACGCTGAAGAAGGTCCCGGTGGCATTCATGATGGAGCCGTTCACCCCGGTCGTGTAGGCCAGGCCGATATAAAAGAAGGTGTACTGGAGGGAGGTCTGGGTCAGTCCGAGGATCGTGAGCTGGCCAAACTGCGTGGGCGTGAGCCTGCCAATCGGTTTTCGCTGGGCCAGGGCAAAAAGCAGCAGCAACGCGCCGGCAAACAGAAAACGGTATCCGGCAAAGACGACTTTGGAGGGGATATCATCGGTCGCGATCTGAAAGAGTTCGTAGCCACTTTTAATGGCCGGGTACGAGCTTCCCCAAAGCAGACAGCAGAGCGTGGCGCAGGCATAGGCCACATTTCGACGGGCAAAGACGGGCGTGGGCAGAGCAGTATCCATGACAAATCTCATAAATAAAATTGCGTTTCAATTTATTATCAGAGAATGCGTCAGGAATAGCGACCTTACAAGAGCAAAAGATGACGCAGGGTCACGCTAAAAAGCAAAACGCCGGCACAAGGCCGGCGCTTCGACGCGAGCAGAGTAAAAAATTACTCAGCTACTACGTTAACAACCAGTTTAGCGAACACTTCGCTGTGAACCTGGAAGTCAACTTCGTGCTCACCAGTGGTACGCAGAACGCCGTTCGGCAGACGAACTTCGCTCTTAGCCACTTTAACGCCTGCCGCAGTAACTGCATCAGCGATATCGCGGGTACCGATGGAACCGAACAGTTTACCTTCGTCGCCAGCTTTGGACGCGATGGTAACGGTGCCCAGTGCGTTGATTGCTTCAGCGCGAGCGTTAGCAGCCGCCAGAACGTCAGCCAGTTTGGCTTCCAGTTCAGCACGACGTGCTTCGAAAAACTCTACGTTTTTCTTAGTAGCTGGAACAGCTTTACCCTGTGGAACCAGGAAGTTACGAGCGTAACCCGCTTTAACGTTTACCTGATCACCCAGGCTGCCCAGGTTTGCTACTTTATCAAGCAGAATAACTTGCATTACCTTATCCTCTTAAAGTCGTATTAATGGACCGTGCCCGATTACTGATGACGATCAGTGTACGGCAGCAGAGACAGGTAGCGAGCGCGTTTGATAGCGCGAGCCAGCTGACGCTGATATTTTGCACGAGTACCGGTGATACGGCTTGGGACAATCTTACCGCTTTCGGTGATGTAGTTTTTCAGCGTTGCGATATCTTTATAGTCGATCTCTTGAACGCCTTCCGCGGTGAAACGGCAGAACTTGCGACGACGGAAATAACGTGCCATATGGCTAGTCTCCAGAATCTATCAAATCAATCTGCTCGGCATGCAGAACCATTTTGCTCAGGCCGTTCTTTGCCTTGTGGCAAGAAATGAACCCCTGAACGATTACTGCGCTACCGACCGTTAAACTGTGAGTAATGGCCTGGTTTTCGTGTCCGCTAATAATTACGGGCATTTGGCACCACGCCTGCCGGTGAAACCCGGCTTCCTCTTGCACAGAACGATGCTCAAGCACGAACTGGCAATGCGGAATTCCTGATGGGCTGACCTTTCGAAGGGGGGTCCTGCACACGGTGCCGGACAACACCAGACGGTTGGTCATCAGAAATTACTCTTCAGAATCCCCAGCATCAGAATCATCTGCGGTTTCGTTTGCGAAATCATCGCGACGCTCACGGCGCTCGTCTTTCGCTTTAACCATCGGAGATGCTTCGGTCACTGCGTGTTTGGTACGCATAACCATGCTGCGGATAACGGCATCGTTGAAGCGGAAGGTAGTTTCCAGCTCATCGATCACTTCCTGCGGAGCTTCAACGTTCATCAGAACGTAGTGTGCTTTGTGCAGTTTGTTGATCGGGTAAGCCAGCTGACGGCGGCCCCAGTCTTCCAGACGGTGGATCGTGCCTTCTGCACCAGTGATGGCAGCAGAGTAACGCTCGATCATGCCCGGAACCTGTTCGCTCTGGTCAGGGTGGACCATAAAAACGATTTCGTAATGACGCATCGAATTGCTCCTTACGGATTATTCAGCCTCCTGTCTGGGTCAGCCGAGGCCCGGGGAGGCAAGGAACGTGTTAAAGGTCGGCTGAAAAATTGACGCGTCATAATACTTGCGCCCCCCAGGAAACTCAAGCTGATTGCACAAATAATTCGCACAAAGGGTAAAGCTGTTCTAAGTGGGTGATTTAAAATCGCACTCATCAGAAGCGCTGTTTTTTTGAACAACATCATCAGAAATGGTCACCCATCCCAACCCGGGTAGCGATTACACTTTAATCAGAAACCCTGAACAGAGAAGGAGAGCATTCCCCCGTATCACAGCACGCAGTCGTGGAGCGCATATCATGAAAAGAATCGCAATCGCCATTTTGGCTGCGCTTTTGCTCAGTGCAAACGCGATGGCAGCCATCAGAATAGACAGCCAACAGGCCAGAAACATGGATGATGTGCAGAGCTTAGGCGTTATTTACATCAATCATAACTTCGCCACTGAAAGTGAAGCAGATCAGGCGCTTAATGAAGAAACCGATGCGCAGGGCGCAAAATACTATCACGTCATGCTGACACGTGAGCCCGGCAGCAACGGTAATATGCACGCCAGTGCAGATATTTACCAGTAACGCTTTATCGCTAGCACCAGGAAAGCAAAAGAAAATCAAAGCCATATATAATTTGCCCCCTGCCCGGGGGCTTTTTTATGAATGGCTCCGGAATACCACCGGTTACAACTGTTTCGGTATTCCAGAGCACTTATTCACTTCTGCCCGTAATAAGCATTCGGGCCGTGCTTACGCATGAAATGCTTGTTCATCAGATAATCATCAATGCCCTGAAGCTGTGGGTTAATGCCGCGCGCAATCCACGCCATTCTGGCCACCTCTTCCATCACCACCGCGTTATGCACGGCGTCATGCGCATCTTTACCCCAGGAGAATGGACCATGCTGGTACACCACAATACCCGGCGTATGCAGTGGTTCCGTCTCACCCAGCGTTTCGATAATGACCCTGCCGGTGTTAAGTTCGTACTCGCCTTCGACCTCAGTCTGCGTTAACGCCCGCGTGCAGGGAATATCACCGAAGAAGTAGTCCGCGTGCGTTGTACCCAAAGCAGGGATCGCCAGCCCGGCCTGTGCCCAGGCGGTGGCGTGCGTGGAATGGGTATGTACAATCCCCCCCAAGGACGGGTAACGCTGGTACAGCGCCAGATGGGTTGCCGTATCAGAAGAAGGACGCCATTTGCCTTCAACGACCAGTCCTTCCAGGTCAACCACCACCATATCGTCCGCTTTCATGGCGTCATAGGCCACGCCGCTCGGCTTAATCACCACCAGCCCCTGCTCGCGATCGATGGCGCTTACGTTGCCCCACGTAAACGTCACCAGTCCATAGCGCGGGAGATCCATATTGGCTTCAAAGACCTGCTGTTTCAGCTTAAGCATGTTCCGCCTCCATCAGTCCTGCCCGCGCCATGCGCTCGCACACCCAGTCCCGGGCTTTCGCCACTTCTGCCGCCGGATCGTCCGCGGTTTCGCTCCACATCTCAATCAGGTAAGGCCCGCAATAACCTGTCTGTTTGAGCGTCTGGAAGCACCGTTCGAAATCCACCACCCCGGTGCCGAACGGTACGTTTTTAAACACGCCGGGACGGGTATCTTTAACGTGCACCGCCACGATATGCCCGATGCCCGCCTGAAGCTCCATCTGTACGTCGTTATCCCATGCCGACAGGTTGCCGATATCCGGATAAAGCTGGAACCACGGGTTATTCAGATAGTGCGCGTAGCCCAGCGCCTTGCTGATGGAGTTTATCAACGGATAATCCATGATCTCCATCGCCAGCGTCACCTGCGCACGGCTTGCCATCTCAACGCTCTCTTTCAGGCCGTCACGGAAACGACGGCGCGTTTCATCATTGGCTTCCTGATAGTAAACATCATAACCCGCCAGTTGGATCACGCGGATGCCGACATCCTGTGCGAAGCGAATAGCTTTACGCATGATCTCCAGCCCTTCGGCGCGTACGGCATCATCTTCGCTGCCAAGCGGAAAACGACGATGAGCGCTCAGGCACATGGATGGCACGCGCACGCCGGTTTCGGCAATGGCGCTCACCAGCGCCAGACGCTGGTCGCGGCTCCAGTCCAGGCGAGCAAGACGCTCGTCCGTCTCATCCACCGACATTTCGACAAAATCGAAACCCAGCTGCTTCGCCAGCTGTAACCGCTCCAGCCAGCACTCCCCCGCAGGGAGTGCCTTTTCATAGATGCCAAGCGGGACCTGTTTTGACAACATACCCGCTCCTTAACCCCAAAGCTGAGCGATTGAGCGTTTAAACTGACGCGCAGCTTCCACCGGAGATTCCGCATCGCGAATGCTACGACCGGCAATAAAGACGTGAATTGGAATCCCCTTGAACAGCGGCAGATCTTCCAGCGCCAGGCCACCGGTTACGGTCACTTTGAAGCCCATATCGGCCAGACGTTTGATCGCGCTGATATCGGCTTCACCCCACGCCACGCCTGCGGCCTGCGCATCACGGCTGCGGTGATAAACCACCTGCTGGATACCTGCTTCGCGCCACTCCTGCGCCTGCTCCCAGGTCCAGAAACCGGTCAGTTCAATCTGCACGTCGCCATTGAACTCCTTCGCCACGTCCAGCGCGCCTTTCGCAGTGTTGATATCCGCACAGCAGATCACGGTGACCCAGTCGGCGTTGGCTTCAAAGCACATGCGAGAAAGAATTTTGCCCGCATCGGCGATTTTGGCATCCGCCAGCACGATTTTATGCGGATAGAGCGCCTTCAGGTCACGAACCGCACGAACGCCTTCGCCCACGCACAGAATGGTGCCGACTTCGATGATGTCCACTTCTTCCGCAATCAGACGGGTGGTTTCGTAAGCGTGAGACAGAGTCTGGTTATCCAGCGCGACCTGCAACATTGGTAATGACATTTTAAATTCCTCTTAAACGGCCGCCGCAGTGGCGTTATCAATTAAATCCAGCACGTCCTGCGCGGTACGGCAGGCGCGTAAACGGTCAAAATTAGCTTCATCATCAAACAGATTGACGATCTGCATGATGCCCACCTCCTGGTGGGTATTGGCATCGACAGCCGCCATAGTGATAAGGATGTCGACCGGGTCGTTATCTTCGTGGTTAAACACCAGCGGCGTTTTCAACGTCACCAGCGCGAAGCCGGTTTTCTTGACGCCCTCTTCCGGGCGGCCATGCGGCATCGCCAGGCCTGGCGCAATCACAAAGTAAGGGCCATGCTGCGCCACGCCATCCAGAATCGCCTGGTAGTAACGCGGCTCGACAACGTCAGCCTTAACCAGCAGATCCACGCTCAGCTTCACCGCTTCCTGCCAGGTGCTGGCTTCGGCCTGTAAAAGGATGGAGTTATTCTCTGCCAGCGAATCACGTAGTTTCATGTGGCATCCTTACTTCACGTCTTGTGGGAAGTGTTCTTTGATCACTTCCAGCAGCTTTGGTCCGAAATCCGCAGGCGACAGCATGTTGCGTACGCCTACCACGTATTTGTTGCCCGACACGCTAATCTCGCCGGCAATGTGCGTTGAGGCGATGATGATGTCCGCGCCGTTCAGTTCACTTTTGTATTCACCCACTGCGCAGCTGTTCACCGTGTGGTCAATGTTTGACTGGGTTAAAAACTGGTCCACTTTCATTTTCATGATCATGGAGCTACCTTGCCCATTGCCACACACAGCCAGGATACGTACGGTCATAATCGAAACTCCTTAATGAGCAGACACTTCTGCTGTTTGTTTTTCCGCATCTTCTTCAGCCCGCAGCGAACGGCCAGCGAAGAACATATAAGCCAGGGCAATCAGGATGATGACGGCCATAAAGACCAGCCCGACGGACGCAAAGCCCTGCATCATCGGCGGCGCCAGAATTGACCAGTCCGCCATGCCCATCCAGGCGCTCATGCCGGTGAGCTTGACCGCCCACACGCACCCGAAGATTTCAACCATGCCCATCACCAGGCAGATCTTGAGCGCTGCGCGCCATCCGCCGAAGTGGTTAGCAAACACGCCGATAGTGGCGTTGGAAAAGAACATCGGGATAAAGCCAGGAATAATCAGGATTGAGGAGCCACAGCCCACCAGAATGCCGACCGCAATCAGCTGGCCGATGGTGCCCCACATAAAGCCCCAGACAACGGCGTTTGGCGCAAAGCTATAGATAGCCGCACAGTCAATCGCCAGCACCGCGCCAGGGATCAGGCGCTGGGAGATGCCATTAAACGCTTCCGACAGTTCGGCGACGAACATACGCACGCCCTGGGTGATGATGAAAATGGCCACGGCGAAGGAGAAACCGGTTTGAAGGATATAGACCGTCCAGTGGGTTTTACCCGCCATCGCCTGCACCACGTCAATGCCAAAGGAGAGCAGGATGGCGCCGAAGAAGATGGTCATCACAATTGCCGTGGAGACGATGTTGTCGTGGAAGATATTCAGCCAGCCAGGCAATTTGAGATCTTCAACACTCTCCTCTTTTTTGCCCAGGTACGGCGCGACTTTGTAAGCAATCCAGGAGGCGAACTGCTGCTGGTGACCGATGGAGAAACCGCAGCCGTCCGTAACGTCCTGCGTTGGCTTATACATCATGTTGGAGGTGATGCCCCAGTAAAGTGAGACCAGCACTGCCGTGCAGATGACCGTGGTCCACATTGGGTAGCCGAAGATATAGAGAGAAACGGCAATCAGACCCGCCTGCTGGAACATGATGTGCCCGGTGAGCATGATGGTGCGAATACCGGTGATACGGCGCAGGAGCACGTAAATGATGTTCAGCGCCAGCGCGAGCAGTACCGCATACCCAACCCAGCTGTATGCATCTCCCATGCGATCGATGGTGGCCATCATGGACGCGTAAGTGTCAGAGATGGCGCCGTTAATGCCGTACACCTCTGACATTTTGGCAACAACCGGCTTAAACGTGCTGGTCAGAATGCCAGACCCCGCCTGCAACAGCATAAAACCAATGATGGTTTTGATGGTGCCTTTGATAATCACGCTGACGCTTTTGCGCAGCAGGATGTACCCCAGGCACGTCACGATACCCAGCAACAGCGGGGCGTTGGTCATTACCTGATTAAAGAAAACGGTAAAGACGTTGTAGAGGATCTCCATAACTCTCTCCAGAAAATGAGAACACGAGGGGCAATCCCTGTGTGGTTGGTGTCATCACTCTATTAATCACAAATAATCATCACAAGATTGCATTTGATTATTTGTGACGGATCACGCAATTTATTTCCATGGCGTTAGTAATGATTTTCACTACCAAACCAATCCAATAAATAAATTCTTAATTTTCAGTATCTTAATCATTTATAGCGGTTATCTTATCAACGTCATGATGTTTTTTCTGTGATGTGGCGAGGGGAATTTTCCGTAAATAAGCCATTGCAAATCGGTTTAAACAGTGCCAGCATTAATCACAACAAGTCACAGTATGATTACTTTTGATTAAAACCAGGAGTCAAACGATGAGTAAAGTGAAAACCATCACCCGTGAATCATGGATTCTGAGTACCTTTCCGGAGTGGGGTAGCTGGCTGAACGAAGAGATCGAGCAGGAACAGGTTGCTCCTGGCACATTTGCGATGTGGTGGCTGGGCTGCACCGGGATCTGGCTGAAATCAGAAGGCGGCGCCAACATTTGTGTTGATTTCTGGTGCGGCACCGGCAAACAGAGCCACGGCAATCCACTGATGAAAAAAGGCCACCAGATGCAGCGTATGGCCGGCGTTGAAAAGCTCCAGCCGAACCTGCGCACCACGCCTTTTGTGCTTGATCCTTTTGCCATTCGCCAGATCGACGCCGTTCTCTCTACCCACGATCACAACGATCATATCGACGTGAACGTGGCGGCAGCGGTAATGCAAAACTGCGCGGACGACGTACCGTTTATCGGGCCGCAGACCTGCGTGGATTTGTGGATTGGCTGGGGCGTGCCAAAAGAGCGCTGCATCGTGATGAAGCCGGGCGACGTGGTGAAAATCAAAGACATTGAGATTCACGCGCTGGATGCCTTTGACCGCACCGCGCTGATCACCCTGCCTGCCGATCAGAAAGCCGCAGGCGTACTGCCAGACGGGATGGACGAGCGCGCAGTGAACTATCTGTTCAAAACGCCTGGCGGTTCCCTGTATCACAGCGGTGACTCCCACTACTCCAACTACTACGCGAAGCACGGTAACGAGCACCAGATTGACGTGGCGCTTGGCTCTTACGGTGAAAACCCGCGCGGGATCACCGACAAAATGACCAGCGCGGATATGCTGCGTATGGCCGAAGCGCTGAACACCAAAGTGGTGATCCCGTTCCACCATGATATCTGGTCAAACTTCCAGGCCGATCCGCAAGAGATCCGCGTCCTGTGGGAGATGAAAAAAGACCGCCTCAAGTATGGCTTCAAGCCGTTCATCTGGCAGGTTGGCGGCAAGTTCACCTGGCCGCTGGATAAAGACAATCTTGAGTATCACTACCCGCGTGGTTTCGATGATTGCTTTACGATTGAACCCGATCTGCCGTTCAAGTCCTTCCTCTGATACCGAGGCCCAATCGCCAGACCCTGCGTCTGGCGATGTCATTTTTATTTTAGTAATTTCACGCTATTTCAAATATCATCTTTTCAAATCAATTCTTATCGGAATAGCTCATGACGGAAGCGCAACGGCATCAAATTTTACTGGAACTCCTGGCGCAAACAGGGTTTATCACCGTCGAGAAAGTGATCGAACGTTTAGGGATCTCCCCCGCTACCGCGCGACGGGATATCAACAAGCTGGATGAGAGCGGCAAGCTGAAAAAAGTCCGCAATGGCGCAGAGGCCATCAGCCAGCAGCGTCCACGCTGGACGCCGATGAACATCCACCAGGCGCAGAATCACGATGAAAAGGTGCGGATTGCCAGAGCGGCGTCACAGCTGGTGAATCCCGGGGAGAGCGTGGTGATCAACTGCGGTTCGACGGCGTTTCTGCTGGGCCGTGAAATGTGCGGCAAGCCGGTGCAAATCATTACCAACTATCTGCCGCTGGCCAATTATCTCATTGACCAGGAACATGAAAGCGTGGTGATCATGGGCGGCCAGTATAACAAGAGCCAGTCCATCACCCTGAGCCCGCAGGACAGTGAAAACAGCCTCTACGCCGGGCACTGGATGTTTACCAGCGGCAAAGGCCTGACGGCGGATGGACTGTATAAAACCGATATGCTCACCGCAATGGCAGAGCAGAACATGCTTAACGTGGTGGGCAAGCTGGTGGTGCTGGTCGACAGCAGCAAGGTCGGTGAACGCGCCGGCATGCTTTTCAGCCGCGCCGAGCAAATCAGCATGGTGATCACCGGCAAAAACGCCAACCCCGAGATCCTCAGCAAGCTGGAGGATCAGGGTGTCACGGTGCTGCGCGTTTAAAGGTGCTGGCGGAAGAATTCCACGGTTGCTTCCAGCGCGGCCGGGGTAATACGGTGCCGGACACCCGCTCCCCACAGGCAGGTCAGATTGCTGTCCAGCCCTTCGCGCTGTAGCGCCTGTTGCAGGCGGAACGTTTCACCGGGCGGTACGACGTCGTCGGCATCCCCATGCCACAGCAGCAGCGGACGATCGGCCAGCTGCGAAAGCGCATGGCTGACGTCCCATTCAGACAACAGGGTCTCAATCTCCTGAGGGGCCTGCGGCGGGAATAGCGTCTTTGCCAGCGACGTAAAGTAGCCCGATCCCATCAGGCAAGCCACGGACGTCACCTCCGGATGCCTGGCCATGATCCCCAACGCCGTCATTCCACCCATTGATGCGCCTGCGACCGCCAGCCGTTTCCCCTCCACCAGCCCGGCCTGCAAGAGCGCGTCACGCAGCCCGGCGAACTCGGTCAGATTGCCGTGCAGCGTTTGCCAGAACAGCCCCAGCCGCGCCTGCTCATCGCCCGTAAAGCGTGCCCCATGATTCGGCGCATCAGGCATGACCACCCGGAAACCGGCCTGCGCCAGCGCGACGGCAAAATAGCTGTAGACCAGCTTCGAGGAGAGAAAGCCATGATAGAAAACTACCGTCGGCAGCGGCTGTTCACCTTTACCAGCCGGAAAAGCATGGATGATTTCATGCTCACTCAGCTGGCGAGTTTCAATTTCAATCATTGTCGATCCTGTGCTGATGAATGATTCATAATGTTGAGAGCTGGATTACGGTTTCACGATATTTTCATTCGAAATCTACGTCCCAGATAACACTTCGGGAACATTCCCCCAAAACTAAATTCGCAGACAACTACACTATGGCTATCAGGAAAAGAGACAGGTTTATGCGCAGGCTTACCGCTTTATTGCTGGTCTCGCTGCTCAGCGGATGTTCCGTATTGCAGGGTACGCCAGAACCGGCGCCGCCGGTTACCGATCATCCTCAGGAAATTCGTCGTAATCAGACGGAAGGATTACAACGCCTGGGTACCGTATCCGCGATGGTTCGTGGTTCCCCGGATGATGCAGAAGACGCAATTGAAGCGCAGGCCGTTGCCGCAAAAGCAGATTATTACGTCATCACGATGATTGATGAAACCATTATTACGGGACAGTGGTACGCCCAGGGCATTTTGTACCGTAAGTAAGCATCATCATTTGAACGACTTTTACACTGCTTTGCGTCCGTAGACATTTTCCTGTCCACAATAAACTCCATGCCAGCAACAATGGAAATGAGTTTATTCGCGAAGGATTGCCCGGCGGATACCGGAGACACGTGAAAAGGAGCTGACGATGAAACGAACCCTTGCTTTAACGACGCTATTGCTTTCAGCGGGCCTGCTGAGCACCACGGCGCAGTCGGCCGAATTTGCCAGCGCGGATTGCGTCACGGGCCTGAACGAGATTGGTCAGATCTCCGTCAATAATATCACGGGGAGTCCGCAAGACGTTGAACGTGTCGTCGCTCTGAAGGCCGATGAACAGGGCGCATCCTGGTATCGCATCGTCCAGATGCAGGAAGATCACCATGTTAATCACTGGCGCGTGCAGGCCATTCTTTATGCCTAATCCCTTGCGATAAAAGCCACTTAATTTTAGTGGCTTTTCACTTTTGCAAATTTTTTATCTCCCCAAAAACCTAACGAAAACAAAAATGTAACATTAAGTTACATTAAAAAGGTAAACGTTATCTCTGCTCTGCCGTTGAACAGCCATCACTTTTCAATAATGAGCAATTTATGATCACCTTTTTCCGCCGGGCAGGTCTGGGCACGAAGCTATCGCTGCTAACAGGTGCCAGTGTCGCCACGCTTTTTTTGCTGTTCACTTTTCTGTTGAGCCACAACGCCAGCCAGCAGCTTGAAGATCTTGCGGTTGAAGACCTGCATAACCAGTCTACCGGCATGGTGGATATGGTAGAGATGTTCAACACCAGCCTGAGCGAAGAGGTCGAGAGCTATACCCGCCTGTTCACCACCTTTTTGCCACAGCCATTGAACAGCGACAGCAGCCAGAGCCGGACCATTAACGGCCTTACCGTTCCTCTGCTGAAGGGCGGTGAAACGGAGTTGCATGAAAACAATACGCTTTCTGATGACTTCCTGAGCCGAACGGGGGCCATCTCGACGCTGTTTGTCCGCAGCGGTAACGATTTTATCCGCGTGGCCACGTCGCTGCGCAAAGAGAATGGCGACCGCGCCATCGGAACCGTTCTTGATACCACCAGCCCGGCATTTGCGGCTGTCACCAAAGGGGAGGTCTATCGCGGCCTCGCGCTGCTGTTCGGCAAGCGCTATATCACGCAGTACCAGCCTGTTAAAAATGCGGAAGGCCAGGTTATCGGGATTATCTTTGTTGGCGTCGACATCACCCATTCCTGGAACGTCATGCGCGAGAAAATCCTTAACCGTCGTCTGGGCAAGAGCGGTCACTTCTTTGTACTGGATCGCAGCAGCGGTAAAACGCGCGGACAGTATCTGTTCCATGCCAGCGAAGAGGGCAAACTGCCCAACTGGGACACGGCGACACAGCAGCAGCTTCTGAGTGATAAAGCCGGCACGCTGGAACGCGTGAGCGCGGATGGCCGTACGCTCAAAGTCGCCTACACGCCGCTGCCGGGCTGGAACTGGACCATCGTGGGTGAAGTGGATAAAGCCGTACTGCTTTCAAGCGTCACCACGCTGCGCGATCGCTTCCTGATGGCGGGCGTGGTGCTATCCGCGCTCTTCGCGGGCCTGTTCGTTATCCTCATTCGCCGGATGCTAACCCGCCCACTGCGCGCAGTGATCGCGCTTGCCCGGCAGTATGCCGCAGGCGATCTTCGCGCCAGCCTGCCGGTAACCCGCCAGGATGAAGTCGGCCAGCTGATTGATGCCATCAACGGGATCGGGGGCGGCCTGCAAAAAATTGTGTTGCAGGTCCGCGAGGCCGCAAGCGAAATCCATCTGGGGACTAACGCGCTGGCTTCAGATACCGGCGAGATCTCTGAACAAATCAACAAACAGGCCAGCAGCGTTGAGGAGACCTCCGCCAGCATGGAGCAATTAGCCGCCACCGTGCAGCAAAATGCCGCCAACATGGAGCAAACTCAGCAGCTGGTGGGGGAAACCTCGCGCGCGGTGCATCAGGGTGGAGAGACGGTGACCCACGCAGTTTCCACCATGGATGATATTCGTGATGCATCGAAACGCATTGAAGACATCACCCGCGTGATTGAGTCCATCGCTTTCCAGACCAATATCCTGGCGCTCAATGCGGCGGTTGAAGCGGCGCGGGCGGGCGAGCACGGGAAAGGTTTCGCAGTGGTGGCGCAAGAGGTGCGCGCCCTGGCCGCACGCAGCGCCAACGCGGTAAAAGAGATTGAGCAGCTGATTGGCGACACGCTGAACAAGGTGAGCGAAGGCCATGCGCTTTCTGAGCAGACGCGTCTGGCGATGGATGCCATCATTGTTCATATCGATAACATCAGCCAGCTTGTTACCGAGATCAACCACGCCTCCCGCGAGCAGTCTGCGGGGATTGGTCAGGTGAATCTGGCGATGACGCACATCGGTGAGGCATCGCACATCAATGCCGATCGTATCTCACGCAGCGAGCAGACGGCGCAGACGCTGCGCGAGAAGGGTTCACATCTCACCCGGCTGGTGAGCCTGTTCCAGCTTAAAGCTTAACCGACCCGGCCCGTGGCGCGCAGCAGCAGGTCGTTTTGCACCTGTTCGCTCATCAGCGTGCCGCCCCGGGTATCCAGCATCATGCGGCACCACGCCTGCGCCACGGGCGGCGTTGCGTGCCGCAGCATCTGGCTTCCGGCCCCGAGTAAAAAGAGCTGCCGCGCGATCTCCCTGCCCTGCGCTTCCTGCGGTTTACGCAGCTTCTGCTGTAGCTGCCGCCAGCTGCGATCGAAGTGCCTGTCCTGGCCTTTTACCTGCGCGAAATCATCGGCGAGCAGGTCGACAATGCCCGACTGCTTCGCCAGTACGCGCAGTACATCCAGGCACATTATATTGCCAGAGCCTTCCCAGATGCTGTTGACGGGCATTTCACGGTACAACCGCGGAAGCTCACTCTCTTCGCAATAGCCTGCGCCGCCCAGCACCTCCATTGCCTCTGCCACAAACGGTATGCCCGCTTTGCAGACGCTGTATTTTGCCGCCGGAGTGAATAGCCGCGCCCATGCGGCTTCCTGCGGGTCGGTGCGGTTATCCCACGCCCGGGCGAGTCGGAACAGCAGTGCCGTGTGTCCCTCCAGCACCAGCGCCATACGGCTTAGCACGTCGCGCATTAACGGCTGGTCGATAAGATTTTTGCCGAAGGTCTGCCGCTGATGGGCATGATAAAGCGCCACTGAGAGCGCACGGCGCATCAGTCCGTGGCTGCCAAGCGCACAGTCAAAGCGCGTCAGCCCGCCCATCTTCAGAATTTGCCGGACACCTTCACCCTCTTCGCCCAGCAGCCAGCCGTAAGCATCAAGGAACTCAGCCTCACTGCTGGCATTTGAACGGTTACCGAGCTTGTCCTTCAGACGCTCAAGGCGCACGGCATTGCGTTGCCCGTCGGGTAAGAAACGCGGGACAAAAAAGCAGGACAACCCGCCCTTCGCCTGCGCGAGCACCAGATGCGCATCGCTCTGCGGCACGGAGAAAAACCATTTGTGCCCCACCAGCCGGTAACTGCCATCACTGCATTTCTCTGCTTTGGTGGTATTACTGAGTACGTCCGAACCGCCCTGCTTTTCCGTCATCCCCATGCCGATCAGCAGGCCGCGCTTTTGCGCCCCCGGTGCGAGATGGGGATCGTAGCGATCGCTCATCAGCGGCGTTAACCAGTCGTGAAACGGTTTGGGTAGCGACTGTAGCAACAGCGGCGTGGCCGCAAAGGTCATGGTCACCGGGCATAGCGTTCCCGCCTCCACCTGAGCATGCAGCACAAAACGCGCGGCCCTGGCGACGAACGATCCTTTCCGCGCCTCCTCCTCCCACGCCAGGTTGTGCACCCGGTTGGCGCAAAGCCCCTGCATCAGAAGATGCCATGCCGGATGAAAGCGGACGTCGTCCAGCCGCTCTCCCGTGGCGTCATAACGCAGCAGCTCCGGCGGATTAACGTTCGCCAGCCTGCCCAGCTCCAGCGACTCCGCCGTACCCAACTGCTGTCCGATGCTGGCAAGAAGATCCACATCCCACTCAGCCCCTTCGCGCGCTACCGCATCGCGCAGGGCGCAATCAGAGAGAAAAAGGTTGCTGTTCGATAGCGGTGCAGGTTGATTAAAAACGGTATGAGTCTGCCAGTGCATGCTGTCTCCCTCCTTTCATTGGCAATAAAGGTAAGTATGGACAGAGGGCATGCACGCTGCATGGGAGGGGGGTCACACGATGACAATCGTGTTGATATCATTCGTGAAATAGCTCACAGAACATAAGAATAAACTATTTCATTACTTCACTAATGCTGAATAATTTATTCTTACCCTGTTTTTGTGAGGATCGTTATGCAACAGGATGCGCACAAGCGTGCATTAATTGCAGGCTCCATCGGTAATTTCATCGAGTGGTATGAATTTGCGGTCTACGGTTTTCTGGCAACGGTGATTGCCAGAAACTTCTTCCAGCTTGAGGGGGAAGCGGAGCTCACCAGCCTGATCCTTACCTGGGCCTCGTTCGCCATCGCTTTCTTCTTCCGTCCGCTGGGTGCGGTGGTCTTTGGCCGCATTGGCGACAGGATTGGCCGCAAACCGACGCTGATTATCGTGCTGGTATTGATGACGCTTGCCACCGCTGCCATCGGTATTGTGCCGGTCTACGCCAGTATCGGGATTGCCGCGCCGCTGATCGTTACACTCCTGCGTATTCTGCAAGGACTGTTCGCGGGCGGTGAGTATGGCGGTGCGGTCTCATTGATGACGGAGTTCGCCCCGCGCGGCAAGCGCGGTCTTTACGGGGCATGGCAGTCCTTCACCGTGGCGCTCGGGCTGTTAGCGGGCGCAGGCATTGTCGCGTTGCTCTCTGCCCTGCTCTCCCCTGAAGCCTTGCACGACTGGGGCTGGCGCATTCCGTTCTTCCTGGCGTTGCCGATGGGTGCGGTCGCGCTATGGCTGCGGGTGAGCATGGAAGAGACGCCGAGCTTTGTGCAGCAACGGGAAAAACCGGTTGTTACTCAGGCCACCACCGCCGCCACGTTCAAAACCATCCTGATGGGCATTGGCCGCGTGATGGTCTGGTCTGCGGCGGGCTATACCTATCTGGTGATTATGCCGACCTATCTGCAATCTGCGCTGCACACCGGTTTTAACCAGGCGCTGCTGATTGCGGTGATTTCTAACATTGGATTTGCGCTCACGATCATTCCGTCGGGCATGCTTAGCGACAGGATCGGGCGGCGGACGGTGATGATTATCTCCACCGTGCTCCTGCTGATCCTCGCCCTGCCGCTGCTGAAAATTTTGCAGGCGGAAACCAGTACGCTGGCGGTCAAAGCGATTGTGGTGCTGATTGCGGGAGGTCTGGTTGGGATGCTGGCAGGGCCGGGGCCGGCAATGCTGTCTGAGATGTTCCCGACGCGCGTGCGTTATACCGGGCTGGGGCTGGCCTATTCTCTGTCGAATGCGATCTTCTCGGGCTGCGCGGGGCTGATCATTACCGGGCTGATTAAAGAGACGGGCAATCTGGATATTCCGGCGTACTACGTGATGGCAACGGCGGTGGTGAGTATTTTCGCGCTGATGACGCTGAGGAAGGATGACCATTTACGGTCGTTAGAGGAGTGAGATTGTTGCCCGGTGGCGCTGCGCTTAGCGGGCCTACGTTACCATGCTTTTGTAGGCCGGGTGAGGCGAAGCCGCCACCCGGCACAACAGGCTACCCGCGCTGACGCACCGCTTCGAACAGGCAGATACCCGTCGCAACAGAAACGTTCAGGGACGACACGCTGCCTGCCATCGGGATGCTGATCAGCTCGTCGCAGTGCTCGCGCGTCAGACGACGCATGCCTTCACCTTCTGCCCCCATCACCAGCGCCATGCGGCCGGTCATTTTGCTCTGATACAGGGTGTGATCCGCTTCACCGGCTGTGCCGACGATCCAGATATTCTCTTCCTGCAACAGACGCATGGTGCGCGCCAGGTTAGTCACGCGGATCAGCGGAACGTTTTCCGCCGCGCCGCAGGCAACTTTTTTAGCGGTAGCGTTAAGCTGCGCGGAACGATCTCTTGGCACAATCACCGCATGCACGCCTGCTGCATCGGCGCTACGCAGGCACGCGCCCAGGTTATGCGGGTCGGTTACGCCATCAAGGATCAGGAAGAACGGGTTATCCAGCTCAGCGATCAGATCCGGCAGATCGTTCTCCTGATACTGACGGCCTGGCTTCACGCGCGCGATAATGCCCTGGTGTACAGCTCCTTCGCTTTTCTCATCCAGATACTGGCGGTTCGCCAGTTGGATCACTACGCCCTGCGCTTCCAGCGCGTGGATCAGCGGCATCAGACGTTTATCTTCTCGCCCTTTCAGAATAAAAACTTCCTGAAAACGCTCCGGCGCGCGCTCCAGCAGGGCCTGCACCGCGTGGATGCCGTAAATCATTTCACTCATTGATGGTTCTCGTAATAAATATTTTCCCTCTCCCGTTGGGGAGAGGGTCAGGGTGAGGGGAAATTACTCCGCCTGCTGTTTCTTCGCCGCGCGCTTCGCTTTGGTCGCGGCCGCTATTTTTTGGGTCTTGGTCGACGGTTTTTTCGCTTTACGAGCGTCTTTTTTTTCCGCCTTGGGCTTCTGTTTCTTCTCGCCACGGAAAGCGCTGTCTGGCTCAAAGTTTACTCTTTTACCTGCCTGACGTCGCTTGCCGCCCGCTTTACCGTTGCCACCTTTTTTCGCTTTCTCACGCTCGGTTTTCCCGACGTTACGCGGAGCACGCTCGCTGGAGATGAGGCTGAAGTCGATTTTACGGTCGTCCATATTCACGGCTTCAACCTTCACTTCCACCCGATCTCCCAGACGGTAGGTCTGGCCGCCGGATTCGCCGATCAGACGTTGTCCGACCTGGTCGAAGCGGTAGTAATCGTTATCGAGGCTGGAAACGTGCACCAGACCGTCGATAAACAGCTCATCCAGACGCACGAAGAAGCCAAAGCCGGTGACGCTGGCAATCACGCCTTTAAAGATATTACCCACCTGATCCAGCATAAAGTCACACTTCAGCCAGTCCGCCACGTCGCGCGTTGCTTCATCCGCACGACGCTCGGTCATGGAACAGTGCTGGCCCAGTTGCAGCATCTCCTCCATGGAGTAGTGATACCCTCCGGTTTCGGTCGTATTGCCTTTATGACCCTGCTCGTGCGCCAGCAGATACTTGATCGCACGGTGCAGGGACAGATCCGGATAACGGCGGATCGGCGAAGTGAAGTGCGCGTACGACTGTAAAGCCAGACCAAAGTGGCCCCGGTTTTCCGGATCGTAAATCGCCTGCTTCATGGAGCGCAGCAGCATGGTTTGCAGCATTTCCGCGTCAGGACGATCGCTGATGGATTCCAGCAGCTCGGCGTAATCGCGTGGCTCAGGCTTATTACCGCCAGGCAGCTCCAGACCGAGTTCAGCCAGCACGGAGCGGAACGAGGTTACGGCTTCCGTGGTTGGCTTGTCGTGAATACGGAACAGCGCAGGCTCTTTGGCTTTCTCAACGAAACGTGCCGCCGAGATGTTTGCCAGGATCATACACTCTTCAATCAGCTTGTGCGCATCGTTACGCTGGGTCTGCTCGATACGCTCGATACGACGCTCAGCGTTAAAGATAAACTTCGCCTCTTCACTCTCAAACGAGATCCCACCGCGCTCTTCGCGCGCCTGATCCAGCGTTTTGTAGAGGTTGTGCAGCTCTTCGATGTGTTTGACCAGCGGCGCGTACTGTTCGCGCAGATCCTGATCGCCCTGCAACATATGCCAGACCTTGGTATAGGTCAGGCGCGCATGGGAACTCATCACTGCTTCGTAGAACTTATAGCCCGTCAGACGTCCCTTGCTGGAGATGGTCATTTCGCAGACCATACACAGGCGGTCCACCTGCGGGTTGAGGGAACACAGGCCGTTGGAGAGCACTTCTGGCAGCATCGGTACAACCTGAGACGGGAAGTAGACCGACGTACCGCGGCTGCGCGCTTCGTTATCCAGCGGCGTGTGTGGACGCACGTAGTAGCTCACATCCGCGATAGCCACCCACAGACGCCAGCCACCACCACGTTTTTTCTCACAGTACACGGCATCATCGAAGTCACGGGCGTCTTCACCATCAATGGTGACCAGCGGCAGATCGCGCAGATCCACGCGGCCTGCTTTGGACTCTTCCGGCACTTCTTCACGCAGGTTTTCGATCTGGTCTTCAACCGCTTTCGGCCAGACGTACGGAATTTCATGGGTGCGCAGCGCCATATCAACGGCCATGCCGGTGCCCATGTTATCGCCCAGCACTTCAACGATTTTACCCACCGCTTTGGTACGGCGGGTCGGGCGCTGGGTGAGTTCAACCACCACCACAAAGCCCATGCGTGCGCCCATCACCTCTTCAGGCGGGATGAGAATGTCGAAGCTCAGACGGCTGTCGTCCGGCACCACAAAGCCTACGCCCGCATCGGTAAAGTAACGGCCAACGATCTGGCTGGTTTTCGGCACCAGCACGCGGACCACGCGCGCTTCGCGGCGGCCTTTACGGTCTGCACCCAGCGGCTGCGCCAGGATCTGGTCGCCGTGAATACACATCTTCATCTGTTCAGATGAGAGGTACAGGTCGTCTTTACGGCCTTCCACGCGCAGGAAGCCGAAGCCATCGCGGTGACCAATAACGGTGCCTTTCAGCAGGTCGAGGCGTTCTGGCAGCGCGTAGCACTGGCGACGAGTAAAGACCAGCTGCCCGTCACGCTCCATGGCGCGCAGGCGGCGGCGAAGGGCTTCAATTTGCTCTTCACCTTCAATGTTTAATTCAACGGCAAGTTCTTCACGATTGGCGGGTTTTTCGCGTTTTGTTAAGTGTTCAATGATGAACTCGCGGCTGGGGATAGGATTCGCGTATTTTTCGGCTTCGCGTTCCTGGAAAGGATCTTGTGACATGTCGGTTCCTCCGTTGTCAGCTCCGGTGGAAATTTTCTTCATTCCACCAGCAATAATTTATAAAGCGGTTGATTCTCTTCAACCAAATCGGCCAGCGTGTAGTTATCCAGTTCCTTGAGAAAACTTTGCACGGCCTTTGAAAGCGCCTGTTTCAGGCGGCAAGCGGGCGTAATGTGGCAGAACGCGCTGCTACAGTTCACCAGAGAGAGCGGCTCCAGTTCACGTACCACATCGCCAATACGGATACTCTGTGCCGGTTTACCGAGACGGATCCCTCCATTCTTCCCGCGGACGGCAGCAACGTATCCGGCACGACTAAGTTGATTGATTATTTTGACCATATGATTACGGGACACACCGTACACCTCTGTGACTTCAGAGATGCTGGTCATCTTCCCATCGGGTAACGACGCCATGTAAATCAGCGCGCGTAAGCCGTAATCGGTGAAACTTGTTAACTGCACATCAACCTCAGGAAAAAGGGAAAACGCGGTTAAACCGCAGAGATATTCATTAATGATGATAAACCAGCCAGATAGTTAGCGGCTAATTTATTTGACAGACGGGGCGAAAAAGCGGAGATCCAGGAGCGGTCGCCGGATGGCGCTGCGCTTATCCGGCCTACGGGTTTCCCCGCAGGCCAGCAGTCACGAAGATTATGCGTCGAACGGGTCGCGCAGGATCATCGTTTCAGTACGATCCGGGCCGGTAGAAATAATATCGATCGGCACTTCGGTCAGTTCTTCAATGCGCTTGATGTAGTCCAGCGCGGCTTTTGGCAGGCCACTACGCTCTTTCACACCGAAGGTGGTCTCAGACCAGCCCGGCATGGTTTCGTAGATTGGCTCAATGCCTTCCCAGTCGTCAGCAGCCAGCGGAGTGGTGGTCACTTCGCGGCCATCTGGCATGCGGTAGCCAACGCAGATTTTCACTTCTTTCAGGCCGTCCAGTACGTCCAGCTTGGTCAGGCAGAAGCCAGACAGGGAGTTGATCTGCACTGCGCGACGTACGGCAACGGCGTCCAGCCAGCCGGTACGACGACGACGACCGGTGGTCGCGCCAAACTCGTTACCCTGCTTGCACAGGAACTCGCCGGTTTCATCAAACAGTTCGGTCGGGAATGGACCCGCACCCACGCGAGTGGAGTACGCTTTGATGATGCCCAGAACGTAATCCACATAACGTGGACCCAGGCCAGAGCCGGTCGCCACGCCACCCGCGGTGGTGTTAGAGGACGTAACGTACGGATAGGTACCGTGGTCGATGTCCAGCAGCGTACCCTGCGCACCTTCGAACATGACGAAATCGCCACGCTTGCGCGCCTGGTCCAGCAGATCGGACACATCAACAACCATACCGGTCAGAATGTCTGCAATCGCCATGACGTCATCCAGCACTTTCTGGTAGTCAACAGCGTCAGCTTTGTAGAAGTTCACCAGCTGGAAGTTGTGATATTCCATCACTTCTTTCAGTTTTTCAGCGAAGGTCGCTTTGTCGAAGAGGTCACCGACGCGCAGACCGCGACGAGCCACTTTATCTTCGTATGCCGGGCCGATGCCACGACCGGTAGTGCCGATCGCTTTCGCGCCACGCGCTTTTTCACGCGCCACGTCCAGCGCCACGTGATAGTCCAGGATCAGCGGGCAGGCTTCGGAGAGCAGCAGACGCTCACGAACAGGGATACCACGGTCTTCCAGACCTTTCATCTCTTTCATCAGCGCAGCAGGAGACAGCACAACGCCGTTACCGATGATGCTGGTGACGTTTTCGCGAAGAATGCCTGATGGAATAAGATGGAGGACGGTTTTTTCACCGTTGATTACGAGAGTATGGCCTGCGTTGTGACCGCCCTGGTAGCGTACAACATATTTAGCCCGTTCAGTCAGAAGATCAACAATCTTCCCTTTACCTTCGTCACCCCATTGGGTGCCCAGTACGACGACGTTGTTACCCATTTTTTTCAAAATCACCGTTTGCTTAAAAATGGATTCTACCATCGCTTTTTCAGATATACAGCACTTTTTGACCCTAAAATATGCCAATTGCGGTTAGTTTTTGATCAGCCAATCGTTTTCCTCAACATGTAGTAGATAACGATACCAGCAACCACAAGACCACCGCCAAAACGACGCAAAATATTATCCGGCAGTTGGCTCATGGTGGCGATCATCCGGCGCCATGCGCGCGGATAAAGCATCGGGCCGAGGCCTTCCAGCACCAAAACCAGGGCCAGCGCGAGCCAGATCGTTGAATTCATTTTTGTTCCTTATAAAAGAAAACCACCGCTCCGTGAAGAGCGGTGGTTTGAATACTCAAACGAGCCTGAGTTTATCGCGTTGCGTTGGTCGGCGTCTTCATATAACGGAAGAAATCGCTGTCCGGGCTGAGCACCATCACATCCTGGTTGCTCTTGAAGCTATTCTCGTAAGCGCGCAGGCTACGAATGAAGGCATAGAAGTCCGGATCCTGGCTGAATGCATCAGCAAACAGTTTCGCGGCTTCGGCATCACCTTCACCGCGCAGGATACGACCCTGGCGCTCAGATTCCGCCAGCGTCTTGGTGACTTCATAGTCCGCTGCCGCGCGCAGTTTTTCCGCTTCTTCCTGACCCTGTGAACGGTGACGACGGGCTACCGCTTCACGCTCGGCGCGCATACGGTTGTAGATCGCCTCGGACACTTCCGCTGGCAGGTTGATCTGCTTGATGCGCACATCAACCACTTCGATGCCCAGCGCCGCCATACTGTTCGGGTTGATCACCGGCACTTTACCGTTGGTTTCAGCCTGAACACGTTCAGCCGCTTTGGCAATCGCATCGTCTGCCGCCGGGGTTTCAACTTCATCCTCGGTGCCCGCAGAGCCGGAGTTCAGCGCATCACGCACTTCCAGCGTCAGACGACCACGGGAGTCGGTCACAATGTCTTTCACATCCAGACGACCAATTTCAGAACGCAGACGGTCAGAGAACTTACGTTTCAGCAGCACTTCTGCCTGAGAAACGTCGCCACCCCCGGTTGCCAGGAAGTAGCGGCTGAAATCGCTGATGCGCCATTTGATATAGGAATCAACGATCAGGTCTTTCTTCTCTTTGGTCACGAAACGATCGGCCTGGTTATCCATGGTCTGGATACGCGCATCGAGCGTTTTCACTGACTGAATGAACGGGATCTTAAAGTGCAGACCCGGCTCATAAATCACCGGACGCTTGTCGCCGTCACGCACGACGCTGCTGAACTGGAACTTGATCCCACGCTCGCCCTCTTTCACCACAAAGATGGAGGTGTAGAGCACGACCAGTACAATGATGATGATCGCAATAACTGACTTACGCATCCTTATTCCCCCTGACGCTGGTAGTCGTTACGCTGCGCGTTGGCACGGCGTTGGTCCATAATGTCACCATCGTTCGAAGAAGGCGTTGTGTTCGCGCTGGCGCTGCCAGACGAGGCCGGTGGCAGACGCAGCAGGTTGTTCGCACCGCTGTTGTCTTTTGCTGCCGGTGCAGAACCGCCTTTCAGCATCTGATCCAGCGGCAGGACCATCAGGTTTCCGCCTTTGTTGTCGTTAACCAGCACTTTACGCGTATGGCTCAGCACTTTTTCCATGGTCTCGATATAGAGACGCTCACGGGTAATTTCCGGCGCGGCTTTATATTCCGGCAGGATCTTCGCGAAGCGAGCCACTTCACCCTGTGCTTCCAGGATGGTCTGGGTCTTATACGCACGCGCTTCTTCCAGAATACGCTGCGCCTGACCGTTTGCACGCGGCTGAACTTCGTTGGTGTACGCTTCCGCTTCACGGATGTACTGCTGTTCGTTTTCACGCGCGGCAATCGCATCGTCAAAGGCGGCTTTCACCTCTTCCGGCGGACGTGCAGCCTGGAAGTTGACGTCCAGCAGGGTGATACCCATGTTGTACGGACGGATGGTCTCTTCCAGCTCACGCTGGGTATCGCTACGAATAACGGTACGACCTTCGGTCAGGATACGGTCCATGGTGTATTTACCGATCACGCCACGCAGGGCGCTGTCGGTCGCCTGACGCAGGCTGTCATCGGCGCTGGTCACGCTAAACAGATAACGTTCCGGATCGGTCACGCGGTACTGTACGTTCATCTCAACGCGCACCACGTTCTCGTCAGAGGTCAACATCACGCCAGAGGCGGCCAGTTCGCGAACGGACTCCACGTTAACCGCGGTCACGTCATCAATGAAGGTCGGCTTCCAGTTCAGGCCCGGTTCAACCAGATGGCTGAACTTACCGAAACGGGTGACCACACCGCGTTCTGCTTCTTTAATGGTGTAGAACCCGCTGGCTGCCCAGATGATTACTACCGCAGCGGCGACAATGCCCACCACGCGGCCACCCATTGGCGGGCGCGGACTCTGAGTGGAATTGCCACCCGAGCCAGAACCTTTTCCTCCGCCAAGGCCACCAAGCTTTTTGCTCAGTTTGCGGAAGATATCATCCAGATCCGGCGGCCCCTGCTCGCGACCACCTTTGTTGCCATTTCCCCCAGAGTTGCCGCCTTGATTATTGCTGCTTCCCCACGGGTCGCGGTCTTGTCCGTTATTACCGGGCTGATTCCACGCCATGTATATGCTCCATATTTGTTATGCAAGGGCGAATTTTTCAGGCTTCCCCTTTCTGATCAGACGATATAGTCCGCCAGCGCAGGTTCTTGTTTACAGAGGCGACGCCAGTCAACGATCGGCATACGCACCTGCATCCCCACGCTGCCGTCATCCTCCATCCACTCTTTTTCTATCGCCTGAAGCTGATAAAACCGGCTGCGCAGCCTGCCTTCCTGTGGCGGCAGTCGCAGCGTGTGCTGAGCTACCTCACCGGAAAGACGTTCTGTCAAAGCCTGGAAAAGCAGTGGCACACCAATCCCGGCCTGAGCAGACAGCCAGACCCGAATCGGTTTGTTCTCTTCGTCTCGGTCAATACGCGGTTCAAAATCGTCCAGCATATCGATCTTGTTCATCACCAACAGGGTGGGAATTTCGTGGGCGTCGATCTCTTCGAGCACCACGTTCACCGCGTCGATGTTCTCCTGCACGCGTACGTCAGCCGCATCAATCACATGCAGTAGCAGGGTCGCCTGACGCGTCTCCTGCAACGTCGCTTTAAACGCCGCGACCAGATCGTGCGGCAGATGGCGAATAAACCCTACGGTATCCGCCAGCACAGTTTCACCCACGTCTGCGACGTCAATACGGCGCAGGGTTGGGTCCAGGGTCGCAAACAGCTGGTCTGCGGCATATACCTGGGCCTCGGTTATCTGGTTAAACAGAGTGGATTTACCGGCGTTGGTATAGCCCACCAGCGACACCGTTGGGATGTCAGCTTTCGTTCGCGCCCGACGCCCCTGTTCGCGCTGTTTCTCTACACGTTCCAGACGTGAAAGGATCTGGGTAATACGCCCACGCAGTAAACGGCGGTCGGTTTCGAGCTGGGTTTCACCCGGGCCGCGCAAACCAATCCCGCCTTTTTGTCTTTCAAGGTGTGTCCAGCCACGCACCAGACGCGTCGCCAGATGGCGCAACTGCGCCAGCTCAACCTGCAACTTACCCTCGTGGGTACGCGCACGCTGAGCAAAAATATCTAAGATCAACCCCGTGCGATCGATAACACGGCATTCGCAGAGAGCTTCCAGGTTACGTTCCTGAGCCGGAGACAGCGCATGATCAAACAGCACAACAGATGCGCCGGTTGCTTTTACGGCATCCGCAATTTCTACTGCTTTACCTTCACCTACAAAATACTTCGGGTGCGGCGCTTTACGGCTACCGGTAATCACCTGCATTGCTTCGACACCGGCGGAAGAGACCAGAGATTCAAACTCCTGGAGGTCTTCCATATCTTTGTCTTGCGAAAAATAGATGTGTACCAGCACCGCCTGCTCACCGGCGTCATAACGGTCAAACAAGCGTAAACCTCTCTAAAAAGATCAGCGGGGAACGCAGGATCCCTGGCTCCCCGTGTGGATAACAGCCCAAAACCTTATTCGGTTTCTTCGCTGTCCTGCGCTGGTGTTGAAGAACCCTGCGCGTTGCTGCCGTGATGGTAGTTACTGCCAGTGCCGCCGCCAGCGTTATTGCTGTGATGAGATACCGGACGGGACGGAACAACAGTAGAAATCGCGTGCTTATAGACCATCTGGCTGACCGTGTTTTTCAACAGGATCACGAACTGATCGAAAGACTCAATCTGACCTTGCAGCTTAATACCATTCACCAAATAAATAGAAACTGGAACACGCTCCCGACGCAATGCGTTCAGGAACGGATCTTGTAAAGATTGCCCCTTAGCCATTCTATCTTTTCCTTATATGCTTGTTTTGTACTTAGAACCTTGCGATTCTGAAAAATTGCGCACGATACGGCTTAATTGTACACATTCAGTCAGCGATATCACCAATAACCTCAATCACTTCGTTTAACGCCTGTTGTGGTTTTTCACTGTCTAACCAGTGAACCCCCTTCCAACCGCGTAACCAGGTGATCTGGCGCTTCGCTAACTGTCTCGTGGCGCAAACACCTCGATAAACCATTTCATCGTATGAAATCTCGCCTTCAAGATACGACCACATCTGGCGGTACCCCACACAACGAATGGAAGGCATGTCCGTATGCAAATCTCCACGGGCAAAAAGCGCCCGCACTTCTGCTTCAAAATCTGAAGCCAACATCTGATGAAAACGCTGCTCAATTCGTTGATGGAGCAGTTCACGGCTCGCCGGGGCGATGGCGAACTGATGCACCTGATACGGCAGAGCGTCTCCTGACGTTTGCGTCAGTTCCGTTAAAGTTTTACCCGAAATGAAAAAAACTTCCAGTGCCCGGGAAAGCCTTTGCGGATCGTTTGGGTGGATCCGCGCTGCGGCAACCGGGTCAATCTCTTCCAGTTGCCTGTGCAAAACGTCCCACCCCTGCTCTGCCGCCTGCCGCTCAATCTTCGCTCTCACTTCCGGATCGGCCGATGGCAGAGGCGATAACCCCTCCAGCAGCGCCTTAAAGTAGAGCATCGTGCCGCCAACTAACAGCGGTATGCGTCCCGCGGCGGTAATCTCGGCCATCTCGGCTAAGGCGTCGCGGCGAAAATCTGCCGCGGAGTAAGCCTGTGCCGGGTCGAGAATATCCAGTAAACGGTGCGGTGCCGCACGCAGTTCGTCTGCGTTGGGCTTCGCCGTGCCGATGTCCATCCCTCGGTAGATGAGGGCTGAATCAACGCTAATCAACTCTACTGGCAAAACTTTACGTAACTCAATGGCTAACGCCGTTTTGCCGGAGGCCGTTGGCCCCATTAGAAAAATCGCCTTTGGCAGGCTCGCCTTACTTACATCAGTCATGTTTCAGGGCGGTCATCGCCGTTTGTAAATCAACAGGTTGTAACAAACCACCTGGAGGCGCTTTCACCAGCTGTGGACAGAGGCGCTCCACCTCCGCCAGAACGGTAATCGCCTGCGCCATACTCCACGGTGCATGCTCGCTGGCCAGATGGCGGGCGATCCACTGCGCGGTATCGGCGGCATCAAACGTCGTTTGCTGCGCCAGGTAGCCTATCAGTTCAGGAATCAAGTTTTGTAAATTTTGTTGGCGTAAGGGTAAAGGCACTGCGCGAATTGTCACATGCTGCGCGTCCAGTACGATTTCAATCCCCATTTCGGCCAGTTGCGTCTGCACGCGCCGCAAAACCCCTGTTTCTTCAGGGGATATTTTCAGGCGAACGGGGATCAACAGCGGCTGCGCGCAGGCGGCATTCACCCCCGGGGTTAACTGCGCCTGTTTGAGCCAGCGCTCCGCCACGGAAAGCGCCAGCAACAGCAGTTTACCTTCGCGTTCAAGCAACGCCATGTCGGGAGCAATAATGGTCAATACCCGACCAAAACTCTGGCTATGCCCATCCAGAGAGGGGGTTGAAACCGTGATGTGCTCTTTATGCTCCACCGCCGGCGTATCCAGCAGTTTGCGGTACAGCGCCCCCTGCTGTTTGTGGTAGCCCGGCTGAGCGTTGGGATAGTTGGCACCGGTTGGTCGCGGCGCGTTGCCCGCCGGGGATAAACGTGGAGCAGCCGGCTCGCGCGCGACCGCCGGTTCGGCAAAATGGTTACGCCCGGCCGCCACGCGGTTTTCCGGCAGTGGGCGCGGCGCGGGCGCTTCTTTTGCCAGCGGCAACTCTGGCTCTGCCTGCTGCTGCAATACAGCGGCAACGCCCTGGTAGATGAAATCATGCACCAGGCGCGACTGGTGGAAACGCACCTCGTGCTTGGCGGGGTGCACGTTAACGTCAACCTGGTGCGGGTCGATCTCCAGATAAAGCACAAAGGCGGGCTGTTGATCGGCGCCGAGCTTATCTTCGCAGGCCTGTCGAATAGCGTGGTTAATCAGGCGGTCGCGCATCATGCGGCCGTTGACGTAGCAATACTGAATTTCTGCGAACGCGGCGCTGATGGCGTTCGGATCGGCAACCCAGCCACGCAGGGCCAGATCGCCATGCTGCCACTCAATGGCCAGCGCCTTTTCCAGAAACGGTGTGCCGCAGATGGCGCCCAACCGACGCTCCTTTTGTCCACCCTCCGCCACCGCGCGATACTGGCGCATCACCTTACCGTTATGGCTGAGGTTGAGGGTGACATCAAAGCGCGCCAGCGCGATGCGGCGGATGATCTCGTCGATATGTCCGAATTCGGTCTTCTCGGTTCGCATAAACTTGCGCCGGGCGGGCGTGTTATAGAAGAGATCCAGCACTTCAAGCGTGGTGCCTACCGGGTGCGCCGCAGGTTTAACCGTGACGTCCATATCGCGCCCTTCGGCGTAGGCCTGCCAGGCTTCCTGCTGGTCGGCCGTGCGGGAGGTCAACGTTAAGCGGGAAACGGAGCTGATACTGGCCAGCGCTTCGCCGCGAAAACCCAGGCTGATTATCGCTTCCAGATCGTCAAGTGAGGCAATTTTACTGGTGGCATGACGCGCCAGCGCCAGCGCCAGTTCGTCCTTTTTGATGCCACAGCCGTTATCACGAATGCGAATAAGCTTTGCGCCCCCGCGTTCGATATCGATATCAATGCGGGTCGCCCCTGCATCGAGGCTGTTTTCCACCAGTTCCTTCACCACCGACGCAGGGCGTTCCACCACCTCACCGGCGGCGATTTGGTTCGCGAGCTGCGGCGGTAGAACCTGAATCGGCATGAACTCTCCTTAATTAGTCGCGGTCATTTCACCCGGCAGCGCGGCGCTTGCCGTCTGGGCTGCCCCGCCCTGCGGCGCAGACTGAAGCGGATGCGCGTCAAAGTATTTACGCAGACCGTTATAAATCGCTTCGGCAATTTGCTGCTGATAGCTGTCGCTTCCCAGTAAACGCTCTTCACCATGGTTACTGATAAAGCCCGTCTCTACCAGAATCGACGGGATATCCGGCGAACGCAGGACACCAAGGCTTGCATGCTCCGGGCGACGCTTATGCAGCGATCCAATGCTTTGCAGCTGGCTCAGTACGTTAGTGGCGACATCATACCCGACGCGCTGAGAATGACCGAACTGTAAATCCAGTACCGCCTGGCTGAGATACGGATCGGCCTGGCTGTTTGCCAGCACATCGCCTGCCCCACCTAACAGTTCAGATTGCTTCTCGTGCTCTTCAAGCCAGTTCGCCATTTCACTGTTGGCTCGACGGTTCGACAGCACCCATACCGACGCGCCGGTGGCGTTACGGTTCGGCGCAGCATCCGCGTGAATCGACACCAGGAAGTTGGCGTTTTGCTTACGCGCCACATCCGAGCGTCCCATCACTGAAATAAAGTAATCTCCGTCGCGGGTCATGACCCCTTTAAACATCGGATCGTCATTCAGAAGCGCACGCAGCTTACGGGCAATGGCGATAGTGACGTTTTTCTCCCGCGTGCCGCCCGGGCCAATCGCGCCAGGATCTTGCCCGCCGTGTCCGGCGTCGATGGCGATAATCACTTTGTCGCCACTGACCGGTGTTCGCCGCGCGCTGACCGCCGGACGCGTCACCGTGTTGCTGCTGGTCACGGCGGTAAGTCGGTCATTTTGTGATTTAAACGGATTACGGGCTGGCTCAGACGGCCTTGGGGTATAAACCGGCGCTTCCACGCGTTTTGCTACAACAGGTGCAGGCGGTGGCGGCGGCGGAACATCAGCATTAATGGTAAAGACCACCGTATAATTGGCGCCGTTTTGCTGCTTAACCGCCTTCGTTTTGCCCTTTTCGGTGAGATCGACCACCAGACGCAGAGACTGCGTATCCTTCGGCGTTCCCGAACGGATGCTTTTCACCAGATTGTTGCCGCTGAACTGGAGCGGCAGCCCCTGGATCACCCCGGTCTGTTTAATATCGAGCGCCACGCTGCGGCTGTCGATTTGTGAGAAAGCATATTCAGGATCGCCCATAAAGCTGAACGTAATGCGGGCCTGGCTATCGCCATTCGACACCTGAATATCCGAGAGGCTGGCCGCCCCGACCTGCGCGCACAGCAGGACCGTGGCAGCCAGCACCCAACCTTTAACGCGATTAATCATCCCGTTATCCCTACGCTCAACCGGCTAAACGCGCCAGTAAGGAACAGCCTGATGAGGAAACCGCACTGATGCGTGCCTCACGCCCTTGTGCCTGGTAATCTAAGTGAATTTCGACATCCGGGTCAGGCAGCACACCCGCACCTTGTTGCGGCCACTCCACCAGGCAGATGGCGTCGTTGGCAAAGTAATCGCGGATCCCCATAAATTCCAGCTCCTCCGGGTCCGCAAGACGATATAAATCAAAGTGGTACACCATGATATTTTCAAGCGTGTACGGTTCCACCAGCGTGTAGGTCGGGCTTTTTACGTTCCCGTTATGGCCTAACGCCTGCAAAAAGCCACGGCTGAAGGTTGTTTTACCCGCGCCTAAATCACCATACAGATAAATGACGGTCGCCCCCTGACAGGCCTGCGCCACGCGCTTGCCGAGATCTAAAGTGGCTTGTTCATCAGGTAAAGGAATCGCTCGATTAGTCATTTTCTACGTCAATCACATCCGGGTTAACAACACGCCGCAGCGTGCAAAAAAGATCGGTGGCCAGCATACCGCGCGTTCCGTAACGAGCAGCCAGCCTGTCAGCCGCCGCACCGTGGGCCACGCAGCCCGCACAGGCTGCATCATAAGGGGGAAGTTTCTGTCCGAGCAATGCGCCAATGATGCCGGAGAGCACATCGCCCATGCCGCCGCTCGCCATGCCTGCATTACCGGCATCAACGATGCCCATCGCATCATCGCTGGCGATAACGGTTCCCGCCCCTTTCAAAACGGCAACACCTCCGTAACGTTTTACCAGACGTTGGGCTGAAAGTAAGCGATCGCTTTCAATTTCTGCCACGCTACAGTTAAGCAGCCGTGCGGCTTCGCCGGGGTGCGGCGTCAGAATGCGATTGTGACGCTTATCCGGGTTTATTGCCAGAAGGTTAAGCGCGTCGGCATCCCAGAGCATCGGTTTACGAAAATTCTCGGCCTTTTGCAGGGCCTGTTTACCCCACTCCTGCTGACCCAGGCCCGGACCAATGACCACCACGTCCGCCCACTCAAGACCCTCTTCAATCGCCTGCGGGGTAAGCTCGTGGACCATCAGCTCCGGCCGCGCGGTAATAATGGGCGGAATGTTTTCGCTGCGGGTCAGCACGCGTATTAATCCGCCGCCGCTGCGCAACGCGGCCTCTCCGGTCATTCGAATCGCACCTGCCGTGCCATGATCGCCACCAATAATCAGCAGTCGGCCATGGTCACCCTTATGGGAGGTGGGACGACGCGGCGGTAGCCACTGTGCAAGCTGGGAGGCATCAAAGCGGGTGATGTGGGTATCCTGTCCGATCAGCCAGTTTTCCAGCCCCAGGGCGTTGTGGTGTAACGTGCCCACGACATCCCGCGCTTTCCCGGTAAGCAGCCCCGGCTTCAGGGCGATAAAGGTCACGGTGTGCGCCGCCTCAATCGACACGCCCGGCGTCGCGCCGGTTTGTGCCATCAGGCCGGAGGGAATATCCAGCGCTACCACCGGGGCGGGGTGCGCATTAGCGCGCGTAATCAGCGCGGCGACGTCATCGCGAGGCGCGCGCATCAGTCCCGTCCCCAGCAGACCATCAACAATCACGTCGACATCCTCGGGCCAGATAATATCAGGCGCATGAATAATGCCCCCCGCATTCAGCCAGGCTTCTCTCGCCATGCCAGCCTCTTCCGGTAGCGGCTTGTCGCTCTCCAGCGTCATCAGGGTGACGCGCAGCCCCGCCGCCACCGCAAGACGAGCCACCACATAGCCATCGCCACCGTTATTGCCGTGCCCGCACAGGATCAGATAGTGCGAGGCATCAGGATAAGCCGTGCGCGCCACGTTAAACGCCGCCTCGCCCGCGCGCTGCATCAGTTCGTAAAGGGTAATGCCGAGGCTATCTGCGGCCTCTTTCTCGGCCCGACGGAGGTCATCCGCATGCCAGATGGAATGTGGTATACTTGCGGGGTTTTTCTTCACAGTATGGTCCGTCATGTCACAGCCCCTCGATCTCAATGAATTAGCGCAAAAAATAAAACAGTGGGGTGCTGAACTGGGCTTCCAGAAGGTCGGTATTACTGACACCGACCTCTCTGCCAGTGAGCCTAAGCTCCAGGCATGGCTGGATAAACAATACCACGGCGAGATGGAGTGGATGGCGCGTCACGGTATGATGCGTGCCCGCCCCCACGAGCTGTTGCCGGGTACGCTGCGCGTTATTAGCGTACGCATGAACTATCTGCCCGCTAACGCGGCCTTTGCGCGCACGCTAAAAAATCCCTCTCTGGGTTACGTCAGCCGATACGCGCTGGGGCGTGATTACCACAAACTTCTGCGCAACCGTCTAAAAAAGCTCGGGGAAACCATTCAGCAGCACTGTGTTTCGCTGAATTTTAGACCCTTTGTCGATTCTGCGCCTATTCTTGAGCGCCCGATCGCCGAAAAAGCCGGGCTCGGCTGGACAGGTAAGCACTCACTTATCTTAAGCCGCGACGCGGGCTCATTCTTTTTCCTGGGTGAACTACTGATTGATTTACCTCTTCCGGTAGACAGTCCGGTGGAAGAAGGTTGTGGCCGCTGTGTGGCCTGTATGACCATCTGCCCGACGGGCGCGATTGTCGAACCGTATACCGTTGATGCGCGCCGCTGTATCTCTTATCTCACTATCGAGCTGGAAGGCGCTATTCCAGAGGAGTTTCGTCCGCTTATTGGCAACCGCATCTACGGCTGTGATGACTGTCAGCTGATTTGTCCGTGGAACCGTTATTCACAGTTGACGGACGAAGAAGACTTCAGTCCGCGCAAGGCGTTACATGCCCCGCAGTTGATCGAACTGTTCGCCTGGAGCGAAGCCTGGTTCCTGAAGGTGACGGAGGGTTCCGCCATACGTCGTATCGGCCACCTGCGCTGGCTGCGTAATGTGGCCGTTGCGCTGGGGAATGCCCCGTGGGATGAGGCAAATCTTCAGGCGCTCGAAAGCCGCAGAGGTGAGCACCCACTTCTTGATGAGCACATAGAATGGGCGATTGCGCAGCAAATTGAGAAGCGAAATGCAGGCATAGTTGAAGTGCAGTTACCGAAGAAACAGCGTCTGGTCAGGGTGATTGAAAAAGGGCTGCCGCGGGATGTGTGATATATTCACAGGCTGTGAGTAAAAATAAGAATTCAGGCGCCATCAGCTCTGGCAAACAGGTCAAGTGATCTCAATAACATTTTGAAATCAAATTTTCTTCATAAATTACAGGGAATTACGAAGATATTATTCACCCTGCTAACATTTCGTACAGACTGATTTTATCACGGTTTCTGTGGATAACTCTGTTCACAAGAGTATTTCAGATACAACAGAAAACGTCCCCAACGAAGCACTTCGCTGTGGATAATCTGGAGATGAAGAAGAATTTGGAGCGGGAAACGAGACTCGAACTCGCGACCCCGACCTTGGCAAGGTCGTGCTCTACCAACTGAGCTATTCCCGCTTGGGTGTTCTGGTGCTATGCGTATCTTGCGATACTTTCAAATTTTGGAGCGGGAAACGAGACTCGAACTCGCGACCCCGACCTTGGCAAGGTCGTGCTCTACCAACTGAGCTATTCCCGCTTGGGTGTTCTGGTGCTGGCGTATCTTGCGATACTTTTCAAATTTTGGAGCGGGAAACGAGACTCGAACTCGCGACCCCGACCTTGGCAAGGTCGTGCTCTACCAACTGAGCTATTCCCGCAAATCTGTACTGCTTTTGTTGCTGTCGTAACGTGTAATTCTCTGTCGTTACGGGAGGCGCATTATACGAGAAATCCGTTTAGCTGCAACCCCCCTCAAAGCGATTTTTTTGAAATTCAGTTCAAGTGCTTATTTAATCGGCAAGCTGAACAATTTAGCGACAAAAACCCGGCCACGCAAGGCGCCGGATCGCAAAATCAGAGCTTAATAAAGTTTTCGCGATAGTACGCCAGCTCCGCAACAGACTCACGGATGTCATCCATCGCCTGGTGCGTCCCCTGCTTTGTGAAGCCGTCGAGAATTTCCGGTTTCCAGCGGCGGGCCAGCTCTTTCAGGGTGCTCACATCCAGATAGCGGTAGTGGAAGTAGGACTCCAGCTCCGGCATGTACTTAAACAGGAAACGACGATCCTGACCAATGCTGTTGCCACAGATAGGCGATTTTCCTGCCGGCACCCACTGCTTCAGAAATTCAAGCGTCGCCAGCTCCGCTTCGCGGTCGCCCAGGGTGCTGGCCTTCACGCGTTCCACCAGCCCGCTGCCGGTATGGGTACGCACGTTCCACTCATCCATCAGCGCAAGCTGGTCATCGGACTGGTGCACGGCAATCGTTGGGCCTTCCGCCAGAATATTGAGGTTGGCATCGGTGACCAGTGTGGCGATCTCAATAATGCGATCGCGCTCGGGATCAAGGCCGGTCATCTCCAGATCGATCCAAATCAGGTTGTTTTCGTCCGCGCTCATGTTATTTTCCACCCTTCTCGCATAACCGGCAGTAGCAGGTTAACTAGTATTAATTAGAGTGTATCATAGAGGTTTTGCCCGCTACGGGCGACCAGGAGCCAGCGCGATTGAGTAAAAATAAACTCTCCAAAGGGCAGCAGCGCCGCGTGAATGCAAATCACCAGCGCCGTCTTAAAACCACTACGGAGAAGCCCGATTACGACGACAACCTGTTTGGCGAAGCGACAGAAGGCGTTGTGATTAGCCGCTTCGGCATGCACGCCGATGTCGAATCTGCCGACGGGGATATCCACCGTTGCAATATCCGTCGCACCATCCGTTCCCTGGTGACCGGTGACCGCGTGGTCTGGCGTCCAGGCAAAGAGGCGGCAGAAGGGGTAACGGTTAAAGGTATCGTTGAAGCCGTGCATGAACGCACGTCGGTTCTGACCCGTCCGGATTTCTACGACGGCGTGAAGCCCATTGCCGCCAACATTAACCAGATCGTGATCGTTTCGGCGATTTTGCCTGAGCTTTCACTCAACATTATTGACCGTTATCTGGTGGCCTGCGAAACGCTACAGGTTGAACCGCTTATTGTGCTGAATAAAATCGATCTGCTGGATGACGAGGCCATGGCCTTTGTCAATGAGCAGATGGATATTTACCGCAACATTGGCTATCGCGTGTTGATGGTTTCCAGCCGCACCAAAGACGGCCTGAAGCCGCTGGAAGATGCGCTAACCGACCGCATCAGCATCTTTGCAGGGCAGTCCGGCGTGGGGAAATCGAGCCTGCTTAACAATTTGCTCGGTCTTCAGCAGGAGATCCTGACCAACGATGTGTCTGACGTCTCCGGGCTGGGCCAGCACACCACCACCGCCTCACGTCTCTATCACTTCCCGCACGGCGGCGATGTGATTGACTCCCCGGGCGTGCGTGAATTTGGTCTCTGGCACCTCGAGCCGGAACAAATCTTTAACGGATTTGTCGAATTCCATGACTATTTAGGCGCTTGCAAATACCGCGACTGTAAACATGACAACGATCCGGGCTGCGCCATCCGCGAAGCGGTGGAGAACGGTGAAATTGCGGAAACCCGTTTCGAAAATTACCACCGCATTCTCGAAAGCATGGATCAGGTAAAAACGCGTAAAAACTTTTCTGATTCTGATAACTGACAACTAAGCTAAGCGTCGCTAAAATCGTCCCCTTTTTTTCAGGTTCCGGCAGCGTAATGCCGGATCAGGAACGACAAAACAATGGCCTGGAGGCTACCTTGTTAAACTCATTTAAACTTTCGCTTCAATACATTCTGCCGAAACTGTGGCTCACTCGCCTGGCGGGCTGGGGCGCGAGCAAACGAGCGGGCTGGCTGACCAAACTGGTCATCGACCTGTTCGTGAAATACTACAAGGTCGACATGAAAGAAGCGCAGAAGCCGGATACGGCAAGCTATCGTACCTTCAACGAATTTTTTGTGCGTCCGCTGCGCGACGAAGTGCGTCCGCTGAATACCGACCCGAACGTGCTGGTGATGCCAGCGGACGGCGTGATCAGCCAGCTGGGTAAAATTGAAAACGACAAAATTTTGCAGGCGAAAGGCCATAACTACAGCCTGGAAGCGCTGCTGGCCGGTAACTACATAATGGCCGATCTGTTCCGTAACGGGACTTTCGCGACCACCTATCTCTCCCCGCGCGATTACCACCGCGTGCATATGCCGTGTAACGGTATTCTGCGCGAGATGATCTACGTGCCGGGGGATCTGTTCTCCGTCAATCACCTGACGGCGCAAAACGTTCCTAACCTGTTTGCCCGTAACGAGCGCGTCATCTGCCTGTTTGATACTGAATTTGGCCCAATGGCGCAGATTCTGGTGGGTGCTACCATTGTAGGCAGCATCGAAACCGTCTGGGCGGGCACCATTACTCCGCCACGCGAAGGCGTGATCAAGCGCTGGACCTGGCCTGCCGGCGAAGAAGAAGGTTCTGTGGCCCTGCTGAAAGGTCAGGAAATGGGCCGCTTCAAGCTGGGCTCAACGGTCATCAACCTGTTCGCTCCGGGCAAAGTTAACCTGGTCGACGAGCTGGAAAGCCTGTCCGTGACCAAACTCGGCCAGCCTCTGGCAGTATCGACGGAGGTCTTTGCAACACCAGACGTTGCGCCAGCCCCGTTGCCGGAAGATGAGATCAAAGCCGAGCACGACGCCAGCCCGCTGGTTGACGACAAAAAAGACGAAGGCTAACAACAGAAGGATCGCTGACGTGCGCCCGATTATCGTATTACTGATGGCCTGGTGCCTCAGCATGGGGGCGTACGCAGCGACGGCCCCCGACGCCAAACAGATAACCCAGGAGCTGGAGCAGGCAAAAGCGGCAAAACCCGCTCAGCCGGAGACCGTTGAGTCACTCCAGTCTGCACTGAACGCGCTTGAGGAACGAAAGGGTTCCCTTGAGCGCGCGCAGCAGTATCAACAGGTTATCGACAATTTCCCCAAACTCTCTCAGACCCTGCGCTCGCAGCTAAACAACCTGCGCGATGAACCACGCCAGGTCCCCGCGGGGATGACGTCCGAGGCGCTGAATCAGGAGATCCTGCAAGTCAGCAGCCAGCTGCTGGAAAAAAGCCGTCTGGCGCAGCAGGAGCAGGAACGGGCGCGTGAAATTGCCGATTCCCTCAGTCAGCTTCCACAGCAGCAAACCGATGCCCGCCGTCAGTTAAATGAGGTGGAACGCCGCATCGGGACGCAGACAGGCAGCACACCGCAGAATCAGGCGCAAAATCTTGGGTTGCAGGCGGAATCCGCCAGACTAAAAGCCCTGGTTGATGAACTGGAGCTGGCGCAGCTTTCCGCTAACAACCGCCAGGAGCTGTCGCGGATGCGTTCCGAGCTGGCGCAGAAGCAGAGCCAGCAGCTGGATGCGTATCTCCAGGCGCTGAGAAATCAACTCAACAGCCAGCGTCAGCGTGAAGCTGAACGTGCTCTGGAAAGCACAGAGTTACTGGCCGAAAACAGCGCTAACCTGCCCGACAGCATCGTCGCCCAGTTTAAGGTTAACCGCGAGCTTTCTGCTGCGCTGAATCAGCAGGCGCAGCGCATGGATTTGGTGGCCTCGCAGCAGCGTCAGGCTACCAATCAAACCCTTCAGGTTCGTCAGGCACTCAACACGCTGCGTGAACAGTCCCAGTGGCTTGGCTCGTCTAACCTGTTGGGCGAAGCGTTACGCGCGCAGGTGGCCCGTCTGCCAGAGATGCCAAAACCACAGCAGCTTGATACGGAGATGGCGCAGCTGCGTGTTCAGCGTCTTCATTATGAAGATCTCCTCAACAAGCAGCCGCAAATCCGCCAGATCCGTCAGGCTGACGGACAGCCGCTCACCGGCGAGCAAAGTCGTATTCTGGAAGCGCAGCTGCGCACCCAACGCGAACTGCTCAATTCCCTGTTGCAGGGGGGCGATACGCTGATCCTTGAGCTGACCAAGCTGAAAGTCTCGAATAGCCAGCTGGAGGATGCGCTGAAAGAGGTCAACGAAGCCACGCACCGTTACCTTTTCTGGACGTCCGACGTGCGGCCGATGACCTTCGCCTGGCCGATTGAGATCGTGCAGGATCTGCGCCGCCTCATTTCGCTGGACACCTTTAGCCAGCTGGGCCTCGCCAGCGTAATGATGATAACCAGTAAGGAGACTATCTTCCCGTTGCTGGGGGCGCTGATTCTGGTGGGCTTCAGTATTTATTCCCGTCGTCACTTTACCCGTTTCCTTGAGCGCTCCAGCGCCCGAGTGGGAAAAGTAACCCAGGATCACTTCTGGCTGACGTTGCGTACGGTGTTCTGGTCAATTCTGGTCGCGTCTCCGCTGCCGGTGCTGTGGATGACGCTCGGATACGGACTGCGTGAAGCCTGGCCCTACCCGCTTGCCGTCGCGATTGGCGATGGCGTGACCGCCACCGTCCCGCTGCTGTGGGTGGTGATGATTTGCGCCACGTTTGCGCGGCCAAATGGTCTGTTCATCGCTCACTTTGGCTGGCCGCGTAATCGCGTTGCGCGGGCGATGCGTTACTACCTGATGAGTATCGGGCTGATTGTGCCGCTGATTATGGCGTTGATCATGTTCGATAATCTCAATGACCGGGAGTTCTCCGGCTCGTTGGGACGGCTGTGCTTTATGCTGATCTGCGGGGCGTTAGCGGTAGTGACGCTCAGCCTGAAACGCGCCGGGATCCCGCTCTATCTCGACAAGACCGGCAGCGGCGATAACATGTTAAACCGTCTGCTGTGGAACCTGCTGCTCAGCGCGCCGCTGGCGGCGATGCTGGCGGCAGCGGTCGGTTATCTCGCCACGTCGCAGGCGCTGCTCGCCCGACTGGAAACGTCGGTGGCCATCTGGTTCCTGCTGCTGGTGGTCTACCATGTTATCCGCCGCGGCATGCTGATCCAGCGTCGTCGTCTGGCGTTTGACCGTGCTAAACATCGTCGTGCAGAAATTCTGGCCCAGCGCGCGCGGGGTGAGGAAGAGCCAAACCACGTCAACAGCACCGAAGGGACTACAGACGCTGATGACGTCGAACTGGATCTGGATGCGATAAGTACCCAGTCCCTGCGGCTGGTACGCTCAATTCTGATGCTGGTTGCCCTGCTGTCGGTGATCTACCTGTGGTCAGAAATCCACTCCGCGTTTGGCTTCCTGGAGAACATCTCTTTATGGGATGTGACATCCACGGTGCAGGGAGTCGAAAGCCTGGAGCCCATCACCTTAGGGGCCGTGCTGATTGCGATTCTGGTGCTGATCATCACCACCCAGCTGATACGTAACTTCCCTGCCTTGCTGGAGCTGGCGCTGTTGCAGCATCTGGATTTAACCCCAGGCACAGGCTATGCCATCACCACCATCACCAAGTATTTAATCATGCTGTTTGGTGGGCTGGTCGGCTTCTCGATGATTGGTATCGAATGGTCAAAACTGCAATGGCTGGTTGCCGCCCTGACCGTAGGCCTGGGCTTTGGTTTACAGGAGATTTTTGCCAACTTCGTTTCTGGTCTGATCATTCTGTTTGAAAAGCCGATTCGAATTGGTGATACGGTGACCATCCGCGATCTCACCGGCAGCGTCACCAGGATCAACACCCGTGCCACCACCATCAGCGACTGGGACCGTAAAGAGATCATCGTCCCGAACAAGGCATTTATCACCGAGCAGTTTATCAACTGGTCGCTGTCCGACTCCGTCACGCGTGTGGTGCTGACCGTACCCGCTCCGTCGGATGCCAACAGCGAAGAGGTGACGCAGATCCTGTATACGGCTGCTGAACGCTGTTCGCTGGTAATCGACAACCCACCGCCGGAAGTCTTCCTGGTTGATTTGCAGCAGGGGATCCAGATTTTCGAGCTGCGTATCTACGCCGCCGAGATGGGACACCGTATGCCGCTGCGCCATGAGATCCACCAGCTGATTCTGGCTGGCTTCCGCGAGCACGGAATTGATATGCCGTTCCCACCGTTCCAGATGCGTCTGGAAACGCTGGACGGACGTAAGACGGGAAGAACGTTGACGTCAGCGGCGCGTACGCGCCCGGCGGGAAGTTTGTAATCCTTTCCCCCTCCCCATCGGGAGGGGGTCAATCCTTTATGCCACTTCTGCTACACAGGCCGTCGAGCGACGACGGTAATGCTCATAAATCCCCATTGCCAGCAGCGAGAAGAAGATCGGTCCGCCAACCATCCACAGCGTGCTGTTCCAGTCATTTGCCTCAACAACGGGCTGAATGACGGTAAAAATGTTGGCGAACGCGACGACCAGCACCACAACAGTGGTCGCCAGCAGCGTCGCCGCACGGGTTTTGAAGATCACAAACGGTCGTTCCAGATCCTGCTTCGCCTTAAAGAACGGGAACGCCAGGGTCAGGAACAGATACGGAAGCGTCATCGATACGTTTGCCATCAGGGTCAGCTTGTTATAGAACGCCGACGCGGTATCACCGCCGAAGGACACCAGCAGAATGAACACGCACACCAGCATGCACTGCATCCACATCGCGTTGGCAGGCATACCGGAAGCGTTCAGCTGAGTCATACGTGCAGGCCACAGCGCCTTTGGCGTCCCCTGAATAATCGCTTTCAGCGGCGAGTAGATCAGCGTGAAGAACGCGCCAGTATAGGCGAGGAACATCGACAAACCGGTAATCCGCGCAAACCAGATCCCCAGGGTGGCCGACGTTTCCGGCGCGAGATCCATGGCGTTGCCCAGCGTCACCCCCAGGCTTTTCATCAACACGTAGGTAATGTTGCCGAGGTTGGTAGTGTTATTGCTCAGTACCTGCTGCCAGTTGGTGCTGACGCCCCAGAGGAAAATCGCCAGTGAGTAGCCAATGGATATGACGATGGCGGCAAAGATAATGCCTTTGGCGAAGTTCTTTTCCGGATTTTCGGTTTTGTCGACCAGGCCGCCCACGGCTTCAATTCCACCGTAAGCAAAGATGGCAAACACCACGAAGGAGAGCATGGCCAGTCCGGACTGGTAACCCGGATTAGGCGATGAAACGAAGTTGACTTCCTGTGCGAAATGCCCGCCGTTCAGGCACAGAATGGCGATGCTGACCAGCAGCAGCACCAGGTTCAGGCACATCACGGAAATACCGCCAACGGCAGTGATACGGGCAATTTTGTTGATGCCTTTCGAGGCCACCAGCGTGACCACCACCATCCAGCACACCGCCAGAATACCGACCACCTGCGTGGAGCTCAGCCCCGCCAGAGACCAGACCTGCGTTTTATCCGCACCGAAGAGAAACGTTGAGAACGGCACCCAGACCTTGGCCGCCGTGCTGACCATCCAGACGACGTAGGATGAAAACCACATGAACGTACCGATAAACGCATAACGCGGACCGACGCTGTTGTTCATCCACGAATAGATGCCACCCTCTTCTTTCCGGTACGCCGAGCCCATCTCCGCCATCATCAGCGCAAACGGGATAAAGAAGAACAGAGCGGAAACGATATAAAACGGCGTCGCGCTGTAGCCCATCAGATAAAACGCGGACGGGCTATTGGCAAAGCCAAAGACTGACGTAAAAATCATCAGAATGAGCCCGGTAAGGGTCATTTTTTTGAGTGAGTGAGACATATAACCATCCGAAACGGAATTAAACTGCGCGGATGGTAGCAGATGACCAGACAAATATTGTGGCTATCCGAGGCAATTTAAGAAAAAGACCCGTGTATAGCGAAAAGAGCAGTTTTTAATGTGGCAGTGTTAAATGACCGAGTAGGCCGGGTAAGCGACAGCGCCACCCGGCATTTTTTCAGGCGCGATCGACCGTAAAGGCAATCACATCGCCCAGCTGCTCGGCACCCAGCGCCAGCATGACCAGACGATCCACACCCAGCGCCACGCCGGAGCAGTCCGGCAAACCGGCCTTAAGCGCTTCCAGCAGGTTGGTGTCAATCGGCTGCTGCGGCAGACCGCGCGCGTTGCGCTTGCGGTTATCCTGCTCGAAACGCTGCTGCTGTTCGCGCGCGTCGGTCAGCTCGTGGAAACCGTTCGCCAGCTCAATGCCTTTGAAGTACACCTCAAACCGTTCCGCCACGCGGTGATCTTCGGTGCTGATCTGCGCCAGCGAGGCCTGGCTGGCCGGGAAGTGATAGACAAACGTCGGACGATCTTTACCAATTTGCGGTTCAACGCCAAAGGTGAACAGCAGTTGCAGCAGCGTGTCGCGATCCTCTTCGTTATCCGCCACGTTGCTCAGATCCAGTTTTGCCGCCACTTCACGCAGCTGTGTTTTATCAGCCGACAGCGGATCAATTTCCAGATGACGCTGGAAGGCCTGCTGATAGGAGAGCGTTTCAGCTTCCGCGCAATCCAGCACCTGTTGCAGCAGATCGTCGACTTCGTTCATCAGACGATACATGTCGTAGTGCGGGCGGTACCACTCCAGCATGGTGAATTCCGGATTATGGTGTCGGCCCATCTCTTCATTACGGAAGCTACGGCACAGCTGATAGACCGGACCACACCCGGCCGCCAGCAGACGCTTCATATGGTATTCCGGGCTGGTCATCAGATACAGATTCATGCCCTGAGAGTGGCCTGGGCCAACAAAACGGGTTTCAAACGGGACCAGATGAATATCCGTGACCGTCGCCTGACTCATGCACGGCGTTTCCACCTCCAGGACGCCGCGGTCGGCAAAGAAACGGCGGATCTCCGCCATAATTGCTGCGCGCTTTAGCAGGTTTGGAATGGATGCGCTCGGCTGCCAGGTGGCCGTTTCGCTCATGAGTTATTTCTCCGTTTTCAGACAAGGGCACGAAGTCTACTCGCAAGCCGGGGCAGAGACAAATTTTGCACAGTAAAAGTCCCTTTTCATTGCACAGAGAAATACTGTGACGCCATTCATTAATCACGATGATAAATCACCGCACAGAACAGCAAAAAAATCGAACACGTCAAATTTCCCTCACTTCTACGCGGTTATACTGTTTTACCCATAAAGGAGCAGTGGAATCGCTTCCGCAATCGCCCGTTCGGGCAGGTGAACGTCCTTTAGCTCATCGCGTTGCGGGAAAACAAAAATCTGGAGGAATGTCGTGCAAACTTTTCAAGCCGATCTTGCCGTAATAGGCGCTGGCGGGGCTGGATTACGCGCTGCAATTGCTGCGGCACAAGCCAATCCGAACGCTAAAATCGCATTGATTTCAAAAGTCTATCCGATGCGCAGCCACACGGTAGCCGCAGAAGGAGGATCCGCTGCCGTCGCGCAGGATCATGACAGCTTCGAATACCATTTCCACGACACGGTTGCAGGGGGCGACTGGCTTTGCGAACAGGATGTCGTTGATTACTTCGTGCACCATTGCCCAACGGAGATGACCCAGCTGGAACAGTGGGGATGCCCGTGGAGCCGCCGTCCGGACGGGAGCGTCAACGTCCGCCGCTTCGGTGGCATGAAGATCGAACGCACCTGGTTTGCCGCCGATAAGACCGGCTTCCACATGCTGCACACCCTGTTCCAGACCTCCCTCCAGTTCCCACAAATCCAGCGCTTTGACGAACATTTCGTTCTCGACATTCTGGTCGACGACGGTCATGCGCGCGGACTGGTGGCGATGAACATGATGGAAGGCACGCTTGTCCAGATCCGCGCTAATGCGGTGGTGATGGCAACGGGCGGCGCGGGCCGCGTATACCGCTACAACACCAACGGCGGCATCGTCACCGGTGACGGTATGGGCATGGCGCTCAGCCACGGCGTCCCGCTGCGTGATATGGAGTTCGTCCAGTATCACCCAACCGGCCTACCGGGCTCCGGCATACTGATGACGGAAGGCTGCCGCGGCGAAGGCGGAATTCTGGTCAACAAAAACGGCTATCGCTATTTGCAGGATTACGGCATGGGTCCGGAAACCCCACTTGGCGAGCCGAAAAACAAATACATGGAACTCGGCCCTCGCGACAAAGTCTCTCAGGCTTTCTGGCACGAGTGGCGCAAAGGCAACACCATCTCAACGCCGCGCGGCGACGTGGTGCATCTCGACCTGCGTCATCTCGGCGAGAAGAAACTGCTGGAGCGTCTGCCGTTTATCTGCGAGCTGGCGAAAGCGTATGTGGGCGTCGATCCGGTGAAAGAACCGATCCCGGTGCGTCCAACCGCGCACTACACCATGGGCGGCATCGAAACCGATCAGCAGTGCGAAACCCGCATCAAAGGGCTGTTTGCGGTGGGCGAGTGTTCCTCCGTCGGTCTGCACGGCGCAAACCGTCTGGGCTCGAACTCGCTGGCTGAGCTGGTGGTCTTTGGTCGCATGGCGGGCGAACGTGCGGTGGAGCGTGCCGCAACGGCAGGTGAAGCTAACAGCGCGGCGCTGGATGCGCAGGTTGTAGACGTCGAAAAACGCCTGAAAGACCTGGTGAACCAGGAAGGTAACGAAAACTGGTCGAAGATCCGCGACGAAATGGGGCTGTCGATGGAAGAAGGCTGCGGGATCTACCGTACGCCAGAGCTGATGCAGAAAACCGTCGATAAGCTGGCGGAGTTGCAGGAGCGCTTCAAGCGCGTGCGTATCACCGACACTTCCAGCGTATTCAATACCGAACTGCTTTATACCATTGAACTGGGCCACGGCCTGAACGTCGCAGAATGTATGGCCCATTCCGCCCTGGCGCGTAAAGAGTCCCGCGGCGCGCACCAGCGTCTGGATGAGGGCTGCACTGAACGTGACGACGTCAATTTCCTTAAACACACTCTCGCCTGGCGCGATGCGGATGGCACCACCCGTCTGGACTACAGCGACGTGAAAATCACCACGCTGCCACCGGCGAAACGCGTGTACGGTGCAGAAGCAGAAGCCGCCGATAAGAAGGAGAAGGCGAATGGCTGAGATGCAAAAACTGAAAGTTGAAGTGGTGCGCTACAATCCGGAAGTGGACGCCGCGCCGCATAGCGCTTTCTATGAAGTCCCTTACGACGAGCAAACCTCCCTGCTGGATGCGCTCGGCTATATCAAAGATAACCTGGCCCCAGACCTGAGCTACCGCTGGTCCTGCCGCATGGCAATTTGCGGCTCCTGCGGCATGATGGTCAACAAGGTGCCAAAGCTGGCGTGTAAAACCTTCCTGCGTGATTACACCAAAGGCATCAAGGTTGAAGCGCTGGGCAATTTCCCGATTGAGCGCGATCTGGTGGTCGACATGACCCACTTTATCGAAAGCCTCGAAGCGATTAAGCCGTACATCATCGGCAACCCGCGCACACCGGATCAGGGGCCAAACACTCAGACGCCCGCGCAGATGGCGAAATACCATCAGTTCTCCGGCTGCATCAACTGCGGCCTGTGCTACGCCGCCTGTCCACAGTTTGGCCTGAACCCTGAGTTTATCGGCCCGGCCGCCATTACCCTGGCGCACCGCTATAACGAAGACAGCCGCGACCACGGCAAAAAAGAACGTATGGCCCAGTTGAACAGCCAGAACGGGGTCTGGACCTGCACGTTTGTCGGTTACTGCTCCGAAGTCTGTCCGAAGCATGTCGACCCGGCCGCCGCCATTCAGCAGGGTAAGGTGGAAAGCTCGAAAGACTTTCTTATCGCTACCCTGAAACCACGCTAAGGAGTGCATGATGACGACTAAACGCAAAGCCTACGTGCGACCAATGCCGTCCACCTGGTGGAAAAAACTGCCGTTTTATCGCTTCTATATGCTGCGTGAAGGCACGGCAGTTCCCGCGGTCTGGTTCAGCCTCGAACTGATGTACGGGGTGTATGCCCTCAAGCACGGCCCGGAAGCCTGGGCCAGTTTTGTGGGCTTCCTGCAAAACCCAATCATCGTAGTACTGAACCTGATTGTGCTCGCCGCCGCGCTGCTTCATACCAAAACCTGGTTTGAACTGGCGCCAAAAGCAGCGAACATCATTGTAAAAGGCGAAAAAATGGGGCCAGAGCCGGTCATTAAAGGGCTCTGGGCAGTGACAGCAGTTGTCTCTGTGGTCATTCTGTTTGTCGCACTGTTCTGGTAAGGAGACTACTGTGATCAATCCAAATCCAAAACGTTCAGACGAGCCGGTTTTCTGGGGGCTGTTTGGCGCAGGCGGCATGTGGAGCGCCATTATTGCCCCGGTCATTATCCTGCTGGTCGGGATCATGCTGCCGCTGGGGTTGTTCCCGGGCGATGCGCTGAGCTATGAGCGCGTACTGGCCTTTGCGAGCAGCTTTATTGGCCGCGTGTTCATCTTCCTGATGATCGTCCTGCCGCTGTGGTGTGGTCTGCACCGTATCCACCATGCGATGCACGATCTGAAAATCCATGTGCCAAGCGGTAAATGGGTCTTCTACGGTCTGGCGACCATTCTGACGGTCGTCACGTTGATTGCCGTGGTCACCATCTGACTGAACAGGCCCGCCATCCGGCGGGCTTTTTACTTTTTCATCTTCTCCACCAGCCACCGGGAAAATTCGCGCATGGCTGGCGTTTCTGCCCGGGACTGCAATCGGGTCAGCCAGTAACTGCCGAGCTCAATCTGCGTCGCAAAGGGCTGTACAATGCGCTCGCTGGCTAACAGATGGGTAAACATATCGACAGGCGCAATGGCAATGCCCACCCCTGCCTGAGCGGCCTCCAGCATGGTCACGGACGAATCAAATACCATCACGCGGTGCGTTGGCGAAGGGGGATGCTCGCCGGCCGCCTGCATCCACGCGGTCCATTCATCGCGTCGGTAAGAGCGCAGCAGCGTAAACCTGAGGATGTCGGCCGGACTGTGCAGACTGGCGGCGATATCGGGCGTACACAGCGGCGCGAGCGGCGCATGACAAAGGAATTCAGCCTCGGTGCCGTGCCACGCCCCGCCACCGTAGCGGATCGTATAGTCAAGCCCTTCGGCAACCGGATCAACGCGGTTGTTATGGGTGGAAAGCTGAAGATCGATGTGCGGATAGCCACGGCGAAAATCCTCCAGCTGCGAGAATAAAACCCCGGTGGCAAATGTACCCACCACGCCGATTTTCAGCTTCTCCTGCGCACGATGGTTAGCGAAGCGATCCAGCATTCCGGCTATACGATCGAAAGAATCATTCAGCACCGGCAGTAAATTTTCACCCTCGGTAGTCAACATCAGCCCGCGCGACACGCGAACGAACAGCTGACAGTTCAGGTGCTGCTCCAGCGTTTTCACATGCTGGCTAATGGCTGAATGGGTCACGTTCAGCTCAATGGCCGCATGCGTAAAGCTGAGATGTCTCGCGGCGGCTTCAAAAGCCCGAAGCGAATTGAGGGGGAGATAGCTTCGCGTCATGGTCTCTTCCGTTAGAAAAATTAACAGCTAATGCTAAATTTAACCGTTTGTCAGACACAGTCAAATCTAACAGACTACGCCTGTCTGACGGGCCCGGACATCCCCTTGACTCGCTATTACGGAAGATTACTGATGATGAAAAAATCCCTTTGCTGCGCCCTGCTGCTCGGCCTCTCTTGCTCTGCTCTCGCCGCGCCAGTATCAGAAAAACAGCTGGCGGAGGTGGTCGCGAATACGGTTACCCCGCTGATGAAAGCCCAGTCTGTTCCAGGCATGGCGGTGGCCGTTATTTATCAGGGAAAATCGCACTATTACACGTTTGGCAAGGCCGATATCGCGGCGAATAAACCCGTTACGCCTCAGACCCTGTTCGAGCTGGGTTCTATAAGTAAAACCTTCACCGGCGTTTTAGGTGGGGATGCCATTGCTCGCGGTGAAATTTCGCTGGACGATCCGGTGACCAGATACTGGCCACAGCTGACGGGCAAGCAGTGGCAGGGTATTCGTATGCTGGATCTCGCCACCTACACCGCTGGCGGCCTGCCGCTACAGGTACCGGATGAGGTCACGGATAACGCCTCCCTGCTGCGCTTTTATCAAAACTGGCAGCCGCAGTGGAAGCCTGGCACAACGCGTCTTTACGCCAACGCCAGCATCGGTCTTTTTGGTGCGCTGGCGGTCAAACCTTCCGGCATGCCCTATGAGCAGGCCATGACGACGCGGGTCCTTAAGCCGCTCAAGCTGGACCATACCTGGATTAACGTTCCGAAAGCGGAAGAGGCGCATTACGCCTGGGGCTATCGTGACGGTAAAGCGGTGCGCGTTTCGCCGGGAATGCTGGATGCACAAGCCTATGGCGTGAAAACCAACGTGCAGGATATGGCGAACTGGGTCATGGCAAACATGGCGCCGGAGAAGGTTGCCGATGCCTCACTTAAGCAGGGCATCGCGCTGGCGCAGTCGCGCTACTGGCGTATCGGGTCAATGTATCAGGGTCTGGGCTGGGAGATGCTCAACTGGCCCGTGGAGGCCAACACGGTGGTCGAAGGCAGCGACAGTAAGGTAGCGCTGGCGCCGTTACCCGTGGCAGAAGTGAATCCACCGGCTCCCCCGGTCAAAGCGTCCTGGGTCCATAAAACGGGTTCTACTGGCGGGTTTGGCAGCTACGTGGCCTTTATTCCTGAAAAGCAGGTCGGTATTGTAATGCTCGCGAATAAAAGCTATCCGAACCCGGCACGCGTTGAGGCGGCATACCATATCCTCGAGGCGCTACAGTAAAACATTGCCGGGTGGCGCTGCGCTTACCCGGCCTACACAACGCGTGAACTTTGTAGGCCGGGTAAGGCGAAGCCGCCACCCGGCAAAACCCCCTACACAATCTCCCGCATTTTCCCTGCTGTCATCTACACTTAACAAAAAACAGTAAGGAAACTCCTATGCGCATTCTGCCTGTTATTGCCGCAGTAACAGCCGCGTTTTTAGTGGTTGCTTGCAGTTCCCCTACTCCTCCGCCTGGCGTCACGGTAGTCAGTAATTTCGACGCACAGCGCTTCCTCGGCACCTGGTATGAAATCGCCCGAATGGACCATCAGTTCGAACGGGGCTTAGAAAAAGTCACGGTCAACTACAGCGCGATGGATGACGGCGGGATCCGGGTCATTAACCGCGGCTATAACCCGGATCGCCAGATGTGGCAGCAGTCAGTTGGTCAGGCCTATTTCACCGGCGCGTCTAACCGCGCGGCCATGAAAGTCTCTTTCATCGGCCCATTCTACGGCGGGTATAACGTCATTGCGCTGGACAGAGAGTACCGCCATGCGCTGGTGTGTGGGCCGGATCGCAACTATCTGTGGATCCTCTCCCGCACGCCAACGATCCCGGCGGAAATGAAACTGCAGATGCTGGACATAGCGACCCGGCAAGGGTTTGACGTGACGAAATTACTCTGGGTAAAACAGCCGCATTAGTGGGTACTGAGTTTTAACCCGATGATACCCGCGACGATTAACGCGAGGCTGGCGATGCGCGCCAGGCTCGCAGACTCCCCCAGCAGCAGAATACCGGTAATGGCAGCCCCTACCGCGCCAATTCCCGTCCAGACAGCGTAAGCCGTTCCGACTGGCAAGCTTCGCATCGCCCATGACAACATGACGATACTGACAATCATTGCGGCGATAGTGATGACGCTGGGCGTCAGGCGGGTAAAACCATGGGTATATTTCAGGCCAATTGCCCATACCACTTCGAGCAAACCGGCAATAACAAGAACGATCCAGGACATATCAGGCTCCTTAACTTAACGACAAGTTGGGGCCGTCCCCGATGAATGAAGCGCTTACGGGTCGTCCCGCAAGGCTGAGGTTGCGCCTTATATTTTGGTTAGCATGGAATTTTTTTTCAAACTTTTTCTGCTGAACATGTTAAGGCAAGAAATAGCCTCAGTAAGACACGGAGTTCAGGCATTTATGACTCATCCGACTTCTCTATGATGATAGGCTTTCTGATGGCAGGAAGCCAAACCACTAGCCGACTGCGAAAATTTTATGTTTAAAATTCTTTTGATTGACCGTTGTCACTTCACCCGCACGGGATTTGAAGCCTGGGTCAATCATTCAGACCTGTTTTCGGGTCATTTCGTCGTAACCGGGGTAAATAATCTTTTCCTCGCCAGAGAGCATATCCTGCAATGGAAACCTGCGCTGGTCATCGCTGATTTATCTGGCTTCCGGCAGGATTTACACCATTTTCAGCAGCTATCCTCCCTGCTGATTGCCAGCGAAACATTGCCTTTTATTATGCTGCAATCAGGCCAGGAGCAAGAGATGACAGATTATCTGGCGCAGTTCCCGATATGGTCTTCTCTTTCCAAAAATACCGATCTGGAAAAACTAGCGGCGGTGATAAATGACGCGCTAACGTCATGCGCAAGCGCGGAGCTTCCGGAGATGGCGGCACCGTTACTGACGCGTCAGGAAGAGAGAGTTCTTAGCCTGTGGATGGATGGCGCGAGCAACCAGAAAATTGCCAGCAATCTGCGCATTAACGGAAAAACGGTGTACACGTACAAACGCAATATCCGCATGAAGCTACATATGGATACGCGCTACTCCCCGTTTTTATCGCTACAGGAAGTGGAGAATTGACGGTACGGTGAAATGACCTGCCGTACCGTCGCTTTCATTAGTTCTGAGCTTTGGTTGCTGCGCCAGAAATCGCGTTACCACCGTCGGAGATATCTTCCCCTACGCCACGGGTGGTGTTACATGCAGTCAGTACCGAAGAAAGCACCAGAACAGAAAAGATCGCTGCAATTGTTTTCTTAACCATAATATCTTCCTTTTATAGCCAAAGTTATTTTGTGTATAGCAACTTAAGAATAGACAAGATCTTGTCGTTTGACGGAAAAGGAAGAATTTTTAGGAAAATTAGACGGAATTAGCTGGCCGCATGGGAAATGATATGGCCGAGATCCTGGATATCTTCACCCATGCCACGCGCGGTGTTGCAACCGGAGAGAATTGCGCTGGAGAGCGCTAACAGAAGCAGAATTTTAACGGTACGTTTCATCTTCCCTGCCTGCAAAATCAGGCGCAGCGGGCGCTGCGCCTTACATCACGACGTAAATTACTTCACGCGGGATACGTATTCGCCGGAGCGGGTATCCACTTTGATCACTTCACCGATCTGTACGAACAGTGGCACTTTCACCACAGCGCCGGTAGACAGGGTGGCAGGCTTGCCGCCAGTACCTGCGGTATCACCTTTCAGACCTGGATCGGTTTCAACGATTTCCAGCTCAACGAAGTTCGGAGGCGTAACCGCGATAGGCTGACCGTTCCACAGGGTCACGATGCACTCAGCCTGATCCAGCAGCCACTTGGCGTTGTCACCAATCGCTTTTGCGTCCGCAGACAGCTGCTCGAAGGTTTCGTTGTTCATGAAGTGCCAGAACTCACCGTCGTTGTACAGGTAAGTCAGGTTCATATCGACAACATCAGCGCCTTCAGCGGAGTCAGTAGATTTGAAGGTTTTCTCAACACGGGTACCGGTCAGCAGGCGGCGCAGCTTTACGCGTGCGAATGCCTGGCCTTTACCTGGTTTAACGAATTCGCTGGCTTCAACCGCGTACGGTTCGCCGTCCATCATGATTTTAAGACCAGCACGAAAATCGTTGCTATAGTACGTTGCCATAAGGCCCTCTAAATTTGTTAACTGGTAGCTAAGCCACAAAATGGCGCATATTGTAACCCTAAACACCCCGTCCAGAGAAGATTGGTTATCGCAACTTGCCGATGTAATCACCAGTCCTGATGAATTGCTGCGTCTTTTAGACCTCGAACAGCACGAAGCGTTGCGTGCAGGTCGTGAGGCGAAACGCCTTTTCGCCCTGCGCGTTCCCCGCGCGTTTGTTGCCCGAATGGAAAAGGGCAATCCTGATGATCCGTTATTAAAACAAACGCTTACCTCTCAGGATGAGTTTATTACCGCCCCCGGCTACAGCACCGATCCGCTGCAAGAGCAGAACAGTGTCGTACCGGGTTTGCTGCATAAATACCGCAATCGTGCCCTGCTGCTGGTTAAGGGTGGTTGCGCGGTAAATTGCCGCTATTGCTTCCGTCGCCACTTCCCGTACGCCGAAAACCAGGGCAATAAGCGCAACTGGCAGGTGGCGCTGGACTACATCACGGCGCACCCGGAACTGGATGAAATCATTTTTTCCGGCGGCGACCCGCTGATGGCAAAAGATCATGAGCTGGACTGGCTGCTGACTCAGCTTGAGACCATCCCGCACATTAAGCGTCTGCGCATTCACAGCCGTTTACCGATCGTCATCCCGGCGCGTATCACCGACGCCCTGGTCACGCGCCTGGAGCAGTCCCGTTTGCAGGTGCTGCTGGTAAACCATATCAACCACGCGAATGAAATTGACGCGGACTTTCGTGCGGCAATGGCGCGTATGCGAAAGGCAGGCGTGACGCTGCTCAACCAGAGCGTATTACTGCGCGGCGTGAACGACAGCGCCCGCGTGCTGGCCGATCTCAGCAATGCCTTATTTGATGCGGGCGTTATGCCCTATTACCTGCATGTTCTGGATCGCGTCCAGGGCGCGGCGCACTTCATGGTGACAGATGAAGAGGCCCGGAAGATTATGCGCGAGCTGTTAACGCTGGTTTCAGGTTATATGGTGCCGAAGCTGGCACGTGAGATTGGCGGAGAGCCGAGTAAGACGCCGCTGGATTTGCAGCTGCGTCAGCAGTAAAAAGGCAGGTGGCGCTACGCTTACCTGCCCTGGAGATAAAGCGGCAGCGCCATCAAACGGTTATATCAGTTCGGGCACTTATAGACCTGGCCGTTCATCTGGCTGGCGGTTGGCACAAAGCTGGACAGCATCCCCTGCGTCGGGCTGCTTACCCCGTAAATCACGTTGCCGCCCATTGCCGCAGCCTGATTACGCAGGGCATTGGCCGCACCGCGCATAGAGCCGCCCTCTTCGCCGTGCTGCCCCGACATCCAGTTGCTTTGCTCGCCAGTGGCGGTGCCTAACAGCTGGCATTCGCTGCCCGGCTTATCTTCCACAAAGCGAACGCTCTGGCCCGCTGCCGTCAGCTCATTGCTGGTGCTACAACCCGCCAGCAGCAATGCTGCACCTACAATCCCTGCACAGACTTTTATGCGCATGTTATTCCTCGTTTTCAATAAGCTGGACAGTAGTTGTCCGCGTGTAAACCTTATACTAAAAAGATGACCAAAAGAAAAATGCTGAGCATTTCTGCGAGCCAGATTCCGCTGGCACTCCTCCGACATCTTAAATGAATTCTGATAATAACCTTTGGGATATCGTGTTTTAGCCCCCGATCGTTTTTAGTGATGCGACGTACAACTTTTGTACGCGACTCAAAAAAGGGGGTTTCATGAGTGCATCATCCTCAGGAGAGGAAAAAGTAACCTGGGTGGGCTATCTGGCGTTCGTGCTCACCATCGTATTTTTCTCAGGTTTTTTCGCCAAAAGTACCGAATGGTGGCGCGTGCTGGATTTTACCGTCCTGAACGGCAGCTTTGGACCGGTGAACGGTGCGCTGACGTTTCGCGGCGAGGGCGGCACGGGAGCGAAAGATGGTTTTTTGTTTGCCCTTGAACTGGCGCCCTCGGTCATTTTATCGCTCGGGATCATTGCCGTTACCGAGGGGCTGGGCGGGCTGCGCGCCGCACAACAGCTTATGACGCCCATTCTGCGCCCGCTGCTCGGCGTGCCGGGCATTTGCTCTCTGGCGCTTATCGCCAACCTGCAAAATACTGATGCTGCCGCAGGGATGACCAAAGAGTTGACCAACGAAGGGGCGATTACTGACCATGAGCGCGCCATTTTCGCCACCTTCCAGACCAGCGGTAGCGCCATTATTACCAACTATTTTTCTTACGGCGCTGCACTCTTTACCTTTATTACCGTCCCGGTAATCACGCCGCTTGCCGTCATTCTGGTGTTCAAATTTGTTGGCGCGAACTTTCTGCGACTGTGGATCGCCCACATGGAAGTTCGCTGCGCTCAGGAGGAAAAATGATCGCCCAGTCGCGTAAAAATATCATGGACTTGTTTATCGATGGCGCCCGCCGCGGCTTTACCATCGCCACCACCAGCCTGCTGCCGAACGTGGTCATGGCGTTTGTTATCATTCAGGCGCTCAAGGTAACCGGCCTGCTGGATATTGTCGGCAGGGTATGCGAGCCCATCATGGCTCTGTGGGGACTTCCGGGTGCGGCGGCAACGGTTCTTCTGGCCTCGGTGATGAGCATGGGGGGCGGTGTGGGGGTCTGCGCCAGTCTGGTCGCTGCCGGCACGCTCAACGGTCACGATGCCACCATCCTGCTGCCCGCCATCTATCTGATGGGTAATCCGGTGCAAAACACGGGCCGTTGCCTTGGCACCGCAGGCGTCAACCCGAAGTATTATCCGCACATCATCGCTGTCTGCGTCATTAACGCCCTGCTCTCAATGTGGGTGATGCAACTACTCTTCTGAGGAGATAAAAATGGATTTTTCAGTGCTGGAACCGCACCTTTTCCGCAATGCGCAGCTTTACGCTCCCGAGGATCTTGGGCATTGCGATCTGCTGATTGCCGGAGGAAAAATCGTCGCAGTCGAAAAAGCTGGCCACGCCACAATGAGGCCAGACTGTCCTGAAAGCGATCTCGCCGGAGCGGTGGTTTGCCCGGGGTTTATCGATCAGCATGTACACCTGATTGGCGGCGGCGGTGAAGCCGGTCCCCACACCCGGACGCCAGAGGTACGATTGTCTGCGCTGGTGGCGGCTGGCATCACCTCCGTTGTAGGCCTGCTGGGCACCGACGGCGTGACCCGCCATCCCGAGTCGCTGCTGGCGAAAACGCGGGCACTTGAGCATGAAGGGATCAGCGCATGGATGCTGACAGGCGCGTATGGCCTGCCTTCTCCGACGATCACTGGCAGTATCGAAAAGGATGTGGCGCTAATTGATAAAATCATTGGCGTGAAATGCGCGATTTCTGACCATCGCTCTTCCGCACCGGCAGATGACCAGCTCGCGAATATGGCCGCCCAGTCGCGCGTCGGCGGGCTGCTGGGCGCCAAAGCGGGGATATCCGTATTTAACCTCGGCAACAGCCCTAAACTGCTGGAGCCACTGCTTAACATCCTGAATAACGCCGACGTGCCTCGCACGAAGCTGCTGCCAACCCACGTCAACCGCGCCCAGGCACTGTTCCACGCCGCACTGGACTATGCCCGCGAAGGGGGGTACATCGACATCACCACCAGCATCAGTGAGCCCATTGATGCCGCTACCGCCATCGCGACGGCCCGTGACGCGCAGGTGCCGTTTAACCGGCTCACGCTCAGCTCGGATGGCAACGGCAGCCAGCCGAATTTTGACGCAAACGGTAATCTTGTTGGCATTGGCGTGGCGGGTTTTGAGTCCCTGCTTGATACGCTACAGCAGCTGGTCGGCCGGTATCACCTGCCTCTGGAGGAGGCACTTCTGCCATTTACGCGTAACGTGGCGGAGTTTCTCGGTCTGGAGCATAAAGGGCGGATCGCGCCCGGATGCGATGCCGATTTCCTGGTGCTGACGGATGACCTGAAGATCCGTGAGGTCTGGGCGAAAGGCCGCCAGATGGTGCGTGAAGGCGTGGTGTGCGTGAAAGGCACGTTTGAGTAGAAGATAATAAAAAACCCCGGGCATTGCTGCCCGGGGCTCGTTCTGAGAGGTTCAGAACAGCATGATTACATCATGCCGCCCATGCCACCCATGCCGCCCATACCACCAGCAGCACCTAAGTCAGGCGCGTCGCCTTTAGGCAGGTCGGTCACCATGCACTCGGTCGTGATCATCAGGCCAGCTACAGATGCCGCGTATTGCAGAGCAGAACGGGTCACTTTAGTTGGATCCAGGATACCGAAGTCGATCATGTTGCCGTATTCTTCAGTTGCCGCGTTGTAACCGTAGTTACCTTCACCCGCTTTCACCTTGTTCGCAACCACAGACGGCTCTTCACCGGCGTTGGACACGATCTGACGCAACGGAGCTTCCATTGCGCGCAGCGCAACTTTGATACCCACGTTCTGGTCTTCGTTCTGAGCAGTCAGGCCAGCCAGTTTAGCGGCTACACGCACCAGCGCGACACCACCACCAGCAACCACGCCTTCTTCTACCGCAGCACGGGTCGCGTGCAGGGCGTCGTCAACGCGTGCTTTCTTCTCTTTCATTTCAACTTCGGTAGCCGCACCGACTTTGATTACCGCTACGCCACCTGCCAGTTTCGCTACGCGCTCCTGGAGTTTTTCACGGTCGTAATCGGAAGTTGCTTCTTCGATCTGCTTACGGATCTGACCAACACGGCCCTGAATAGCGGCTTCTTCACCCACACCGTCGATGATGGTGGTGGTGTCTTTGTTGATCACAACGCGTTTCGCCTGGCCCAGGTCTTCCAGAGTCGCTTTTTCCAGCTCCATACCGATCTCTTCGGAGATCACGGTACCGCCGGTCAGGGTAGCGATATCCTGGAGCATCGCCTTACGACGATCGCCGAAGCCAGGTGCTTTAACCGCTGCCACTTTCACGATGCCACGCATGGTGTTAACCACCAGGGTCGCCAGCGCTTCGCCTTCAACGTCTTCAGCAATGATTACCAGCGGCTTGCCTGCTTTCGCAACGGCTTCCAGCACTGGCAGCATTTCGCGGATGTTGGAGATTTTCTTGTCAGCCAGCAGGATGAACGGGCTTTCCAGCTCAACAGCGCCAGTTTCTGGCTTGTTGATGAAGTATGGGGACAGGTAACCGCGGTCGAACTGCATACCTTCAACCACGTCCAGTTCGTCTTCCAGACCAGTACCGTCTTCAACGGTGATCACGCCTTCTTTACCGACTTTATCCATCGCTTCAGCGATCAGTTTACCTACGGTTTCGTCGGAGTTAGCGGAGATAGTACCAACCTGAGCAATGGCTTTAGAGTCAGAGCACGGTACGGACAGCGCTTTCAGTTCTTCAACAGCGGAAGCGACGGCTTTGTCGATACCACGTTTCAGATCCATTGGGTTCATGCCCGCAGCAACGGCTTTCAGGCCTTCGGTGATGATCGCCTGCGCCAGTACGGTCGCGGTGGTGGTACCGTCACCGGCAGCGTCGTTCGCTTTAGAGGCAACTTCTTTCACCATCTGTGCGCCCATGTTTTCGAACTTGTCTTCCAGCTCGATTTCACGTGCAACAGAAACACCATCTTTGGTGATGGTTGGCGCGCCGAAGGATTTGTCCAGCACTACGTTACGGCCTTTCGGGCCCAGAGTGACTTTCACTGCGTCTGCCAGTACGTTTACGCCGCGGAGCATTTTTACACGAGCGTCGTTACCGAATTTTACGTCTTTAGCTGCCATGTTCTTATTTCCTCAAATTCGTACAGTTTTCGTGCGTTAATTACGCTTCAACAATTGCCAGAATGTCGCTCTCGGACATGATCAACACTTCTTCATTGTCGATCTTCTCGGATTTTACGCCGTAGCCATCGTTGAAAATGACGATGTCACCAACTTTAACGTCCAGTGGCTGCACAGTTCCGTTTTCCAGGATGCGGCCCTTACCGACAGCGATGATTTCGCCACGCGTTGATTTTGCTGCTGCTGAACCGGTCAGAACGATGCCGCCAGCAGACTTGGTTTCAACTTCTTTACGTTTGACGATCACACGATCATGTAACGGACGAATACTCATTGATAGCTCTCCTTTGAGAAAGTCATTATCAGTTATGGATGACGCCGGTCCGCATGCGGTTTTCCGGCTAGTGCCCTGAGAGATGGGGATAGCTTTTTACCCCTTCAAGGGGTAATCGAAAAAAAATTTGCGAAAGTGTTACCATCCACTCTCTTTTGATGGTGGCGGGACGAGGTAAATGAGTGGACTCAGGCAGGAGTTGGGGCTGGCGCAGGGCATTGGCTTACTCTCAACGTCTTTATTAGGCACGGGGGTATTTGCGGTTCCCGCGCTGGCGGCGTTGGTTGCCGGCAATAACAGTCTTTGGGCATGGCCGGTGCTGATCGTGCTGGTGTTTCCGGTGGCGATTGTCTTTGCCATACTCGGGCGGCACTTCCCGAGCGCAGGCGGCGTAGCGCATTTTGTCGGCATGGCGTTTGGGCCGCGAATGGAGCGTGTCACCGGCTGGCTATTTTTGTCGGTGATACCCGTTGGCCTTCCGGCAGCCCTGCATATCGCAACCGGCTTCGGACAGGCGCTGTTTGGCTGGCACGATGAACAACTGCTGCTGGCTGAAATCGGTACGCTGGCGATTGTCTGGTGGGTTGGCTCGCGAGGGGCCAGTTCCAGCGCCAATCTGCAAACGCTGGTCGCCGTGTTAATTGTCGCGCTGATCGTCGCCCTCTGGTTTGCGGGTGACATTACGGTGGCGGATATTCCTTTCCCCGCGATTAACGACATCGACCACGCACAGCTTTTCGCTGCACTATCCGTCATGTTCTGGTGTTTCGTCGGTCTGGAGGCGTTCGCTCATCTGGCATCCGAGTTTAAACAGCCCGAGCGTGACTTTCCCCGCGCTCTGATGATTGGCCTGATGCTGGCGGGCACAGTGTATTGGGCCTGTACCGTACTGGTGCTGCACTTCAACGCGTTCAGTGAAGAGAAAGCCGCCGCCGCGTCGCTGCCGGGCATCGTGGTGCAGCTGTTTGGTGTTAAAGCCCTGTGGGTAGCCTGCGTGATTGGCTATCTCGCCTGCTTTGCCAGCCTCAACATTTATATTCAGAGCTTCGCCCGGCTGGTGTGGTCTCAGGCACTTTATAAACCGGATAGCCCCCTCTCACGCCTGTCAAAGCGTCAGCTTCCGGTGAATGCGCTGAATACCGTACTGGGCTGCTGCGTGGTGAGTTCCCTGGCCATTTATCTCCTCGACATCAACCTTGACGCGCTGATTGTCTACGCCAACGGTATTTTCATCATGATCTACCTGCTGTGCATGCTGGCGGGCTGTCGGCTACTGAAAGGACGCTTTAAGGCGCTGGCGGCTGTCGGGTGTGTCCTGTGCCTGATGCTGCTGGCGATGGTGGGATGGAAGAGTGTGTACGCCATCGTCATGCTGGCGGGACTGTGGGTGTTTTTACCGAAGCGGCAAGCTCCGCAGGCCCGGTGAGCGAGCGCCACCGGGCCAGAAACTCACCGATCGTCTTTATGATCTAACCGGTCGCGCTGCTCATCCTTACGCTGGTATTCCCCTTCAAAGGTATCCCCCGGGCCGGTGCTGAAACCACCGCCTGGCATACGGCTGAAACGCAGATGCGGCAGCAGCTTCATGGTCAGGTGCTTCTGCACCGGCGGCAACAGCAACAGCAGGCCGAGGAAGTCTGTAAAGAAGCCCGGCAGGATCAGCAGCAAACCAGCAATAATCAGCGACACGCTTTTGATCATCTCGGCGGCCGGGCTTTCGCCTGCGGCCATCTTCTGCTGCATTAACAGGAAATTTTTGAAACCCTGATTGCGCACCAGCGACATGCCGATGACGGAGGTGAAGATCACCAGAATCAGCGTCAGCAGGACGCCCAGCACATGGGCAACCTGGATGAAAATCGAAATTTCAATGTAAACATAAAGAAAGAAAGCAATAAATGGTATCCAGCGCACTGGCATCTCCTGTGTGGCAGGCGCCTTCAGGCCCCTGACTGAATGTGTTCGCGAAGCGCGTAGATAAGAGATGGCGACGGTTAGCCAAATTTCAATCGGTTTGCACGGATATTTTTTCTGGAAATATTAAAGCGGTGACATATTTCACAGATTAATAATTATCATGAAATCGGGTCGATAATAAGTGATCCAGCTTACGGCAATTCGCTATCATCAGCATATGATCTCGAACATCTGGCCGATTGAGGGAATAATCGTCGGTCATAAAATATTCAAAACCACATATATACTGTGTGTTTAGTACAATCCATCGGCAGCTTGAAAAGAAGGTTCACATGTTAAACAACATTCGTATCGAAGAAGATTTGTTGGGTACCAGGGAAGTTCCAGCGGATGCCTACTATGGTGTTCACACTCTGAGAGCGATTGAAAACTTCTACATCAGCAACAGCAAAATCAGCGACATCCCTGAATTTGTGCGTGGCATGGTGATGGTAAAAAAAGCCGCGGCTCTGGCGAACAAAGAGCTGCAAACCATTCCTAAAAGCGCTGCAAATGCGATTATCGCCGCGTGCGATGAGGTGCTGAACAACGGCAAATGCATGGATCAGTTCCCGGTCGACGTCTATCAGGGCGGCGCGGGCACCTCTGTCAACATGAACACCAACGAAGTGCTGGCAAACATCGGCCTGGAGCTGATGGGTCATCAGAAAGGTGAATACCAGTACCTGAATCCTAACGACCACGTTAACAAATGTCAGTCCACCAACGACGCCTACCCAACCGGCTTCCGCATCGCGGTGTATGCCTCTGTCGTTAAACTGGTCGACGCGATTAATCAGTTGGGCGATGGCTTCCAGCGTAAAGCCGTTGAGTTCCAGGACATTCTGAAAATGGGCCGTACCCAGTTGCAGGACGCGGTGCCAATGACCCTCGGACAGGAATTCCACGCGTTTAACGTGCTGCTGAACGAAGAGACGAAAAACCTGCTGCGTACGTCCGAACTGCTGCTGGAAGTGAACCTGGGCGCAACCGCCATCGGTACACGCCTGAACACGCCAGATGGCTATCAGCAACTGGCGGTACAGAAGCTGGCTGAAGTGTCCAACCTGCCGGTTGTGCCTGCGGAAGACCTGATTGAAGCTACCTCAGACTGCGGCGCCTACGTGATGGTGCACAGCGCCCTGAAACGTCTGGCGGTGAAACTGTCCAAAATCTGTAACGACCTGCGCCTGCTCTCCTCCGGTCCGCGCGCTGGCCTGAATGAAATCAACCTGCCAGAGTTGCAGGCGGGTTCATCCATCATGCCAGCTAAAGTGAACCCGGTGGTGCCAGAAGTGGTGAACCAGGTTTGCTTCAAGGTTATTGGTAACGATACGACCGTCACCATGGCCTCCGAAGCCGGTCAGCTCCAGCTGAACGTGATGGAGCCGGTGATTGGCCAGGCGATGTTTGAATCTATCCATATTCTGACCAACGCCTGCTACAACCTGCTGGAAAAATGCATTAACGGCATCACCGCGAATAAAGAAGTGTGTGAAGGCTACGTCTATAACTCCATCGGCATCGTCACCTACCTCAACCCCTTCATCGGCCACCACAACGGCGATATCGTCGGGAAGATTTGTGCCGAAACCGGTAAGAGCGTACGTGAGGTGGTTCTCGAGCGAGGATTGTTGACCGAAGCCGAACTGGACGATATCTTCTCCGCCCAGAACCTGATGCACCCGGCATATAAAGCGAAACGATATACCGATGAAAGCGAACAGTAACCGTTCAGGCTAAGCTTCCGAAAGGCACGTCACTTGTGACGTGCCTTTTTTCTTTATGGGCGTTACCAAAACACAACAATTCAATATCAACTTGTTAATGAGCAAGGCAGGTCTTTATGTTTGGAGCAGAACTCGTCATCGTCCTGTTGGCGATTTATTTGGGCGCACGACTCGGGGGAATCGGCATCGGTTTTGCTGGCGGTCTCGGAGTGCTTGTACTTACCCTGATCTTTCAGATTAAACCCGGCGCAATCCCTTTTGACGTTATCGAAATCATCATGGCGGTTATTGCTGCTATCGCGGCCATGCAGGTCGCTGGCGGTATGGACTACCTGGTGAGCCTGGCGGAGCGTATGCTGCGTCGCCATCCGAAATACATCACCTTCCTTGCCCCGCTGGTGACCTGGTTTATGACCATTCTCGCCGGTACTGGCCATACTGCCTTCTCCACGCTGCCGGTCATCACCGAAGTGGCGAAAGAGCAGGGTATTCGCCCGTCTCGCCCTCTTTCTATTGCCGTGGTCGCCTCCCAGATTGCGATTACCGCCTCGCCTATTTCCGCGGCGGTGGTCTTCTTCGCGGGCATCCTTGAGCCAATGGGCGTAAGTTACCTGACGCTGCTGGCAATCTGTATTCCGGTCACGCTGATTGCGGTAATGATCACTGCCGTGCTGTGTAACTTCCTCGGTGCCGAGCTGAAAGACGATCCGGTTTACCAGGAGCGTCTGGCAAAAGGTGAAGTGAGCCTGCGCGGTAGCCAGGTCTTCGAGCTGAAGCCGCATGCAAAACGCTCCGTGCTGCTGTTTCTGATTGGTATCGTCGCCGTGATGTTCTACGCGACCGCCATCAGCGACACGGTAGGTCTGATCCAGAACCCGGTTCTGCCGCGTAACGAAGCCATTGTGGTGTTTATGCTGACCATCGCGACGCTGATCAGCATCACCTGTAAAATCGACACCAGCGAAGTGCTGAACGCCAGCACCTTCAAATCCGGTATGAGCGCCTGCGTGTGCGTGCTGGGCGTGGCGTGGCTCGGTGATACCTTTGTGAAAGCGCACATCAGCGATATCCAGACCGTTGCAGGCGACCTGCTGCACAACTATCCGTGGCTGCTGGCAGTAGTGCTGTTCTTTGCCGCGACGCTGCTGTACTCCCAGGCTGCGACCACCAAAGCGCTGATGCCTGCGGCACTGATGCTGGGCGTGACGCCGCTGACGGCGATTGCCTCTTTTGCAGCGGTTTCCGCCCTGTTCGTGCTGCCAACCTACCCAACCCTGCTGGCCGCAGTTGAGATGGATGACACCGGCTCAACCCGTATTGGTAAGTACGTGTTTAACCACGCGTTCCTCATCCCGGGCGTGGTGGCGATTACGCTCTGCGTGATCCTCGGCTTTATCATCGGCGGCATTGTGCTGTAAACGATTAGCCGTTGTAAAAATAGTTAAAAACGGGCCGCTCTGCGGCCCGTTTCATTAATGACCAACCGCCTTGCGTGATATAGTGAAGACTTTCGTGATGAGGAGGTCGACTTGTGAACACGCCTGATGCTGTTGTTGTACTGTGCACCGCCCCTGATGAAGCTTCTGCCCAGGATCTGGCCGCCAAAGTGCTGGCCGAAAAACTGGCTGCCTGTGTCACGCTTCTTCCCGGCGCCACCTCCCTTTATTACTGGGAAGGCAAGCTGGAGCAAGAGTACGAAGTCCAGATGTTGCTCAAAACCAACCTGACAAACCAGCAGGCGCTCCTCGACTGCCTCAAGTCTCATCATCCATACCAAACCCCGGAGCTGCTGGTGCTGCCAGTGGTCCACGGCGATAACGATTATCTCTCATGGCTCAACGCTTCATTACGCTGATCCTGCTGCTGTGCAGCACGTCAGTTTTTGCCGGGTTGTTTGACGCACCCGGCCGTTCGAACTTTATTCCTGCCGACCAGGCATTCGTTTTCGACTTTCAGCAAAACCAGCACGATCTCAGTCTCACCTGGCAGGTGAAAGAGGGTTACTACCTCTATCGCAAGCAGGTCAGCATCACGCCGACAAAGGCGAACGTCGGCGCATTGCAGATGCCCGCTGGCGTGTGGCACGAGGACGAGTTCTACGGTAAGAGTGAAATTTATCGCCAGCGCTTAAGCGTGCCCGTCACGGTGAACCATGCCGATAAAGGTGCCACATTAACTGTCACCTATCAGGGCTGCGCAGACGCCGGATTCTGTTACCCACCTGAAACAAAGGTCGTTCCGCTTAGCGAAGTGAAAGCCGCTGCCTCCCCTTTCCCCTCAGGGGAGAGGGCCAGGATGAAGGGTGAAGGCGCAGGCGAAGCCACTTCAGACCTTCCGTTCTCAGCAGTTTGGGCGTTATTGATTGGTATCGGCATCGCCTTTACGCCCTGCGTACTGCCTATGTACCCGCTTATCTCTGGCATCGTGCTGGGCGGTAAACAACGCCTTTCCACCGCCCGTGCACTGTTGCTGGCCTTTATCTATGTACAGGGCATGGCGTTAACCTATACGGCGCTCGGCCTCGTGGTCGCCGCTGCCGGGTTGCAGTTCCAGGCCGCCCTTCAGCATCCTTATGTGCTTATCGGACTGTCAGCGGTGTTTATTCTGCTGGCGCTGTCGATGTTTGGCCTGTTCACCCTGCAACTGCCCTCTTCCCTGCAAACCCGTCTGACGCTGATGAGCAACCGTCAGCAGGGTGGCTCTGCGGGCGGCGTGTTCGCCATGGGTGCCATCGCCGGGCTGATTTGCTCCCCCTGCACCACTGCGCCGTTGAGCGCCATCCTGTTATACATTGCTCAGAGCGGCAACCTGTGGCTCGGCGGCGGCACGCTGTACCTCTACGCGCTCGGCATGGGCCTGCCGCTGATCATGGTGACGGTGTTTGGCAATCGTCTGCTGCCGAAAAGCGGTCCGTGGATGGAGACGGTGAAAACCGCGTTTGGTTTTGTCATTCTGGCGCTGCCGGTATTTCTGCTGGAGCGCATCATCGGTGATGTGTGGGGTACACGTCTTTGGGCGATGCTCGGCGTGGCCTTCTTCAGCTGGGCGTTTATCGTGAGTCTGGGGGCGAAGAAACCGTGGATGCGCCTGCTACAGATCCTTCTGCTGGCGGCCGCGCTGGTGAGCGTCCGTCCGCTACAGGACTGGGCGTTTGGCACCCCGGCAGGTCAAACACAGGCTCATCTGAATTTTATACAGATTAAAAACGTGGATGACCTTAACCACGCCCTGGCGCAGGCGAAAGGCAAACCGGTCATGCTCGATCTCTATGCCGACTGGTGCGTGGCCTGCAAAGAGTTTGAAAAATACACCTTCAGCGATCCGCAGGTACAACATGCGCTGAGCGATACCGTTCTGCTCCAGGCGAACGTTACCGCCAACAGCACGCAGGATAAGGCTCTGCTGAAGCAACTTAACGTGCTCGGGTTGCCTACCATCCTGTTCTTCAATGAACAGGGGGAAGAACAGCCGACGCAGCGTGTAACCGGGTTTATGGACGCGACGGCATTCAACGCGCATTTGCGCAATCGCCAACCGTAAACAACACTTTAGACGGGACAAACCGTTGGGAATAGCGGAGGAGATAACCGTGCAACGCGAAGACGTACTGGGACAAGCCCTGCAATTGCTTGAGATTCAAGGGATCGCCAGCACCACGCTTGAGATGGTCGCCGACCGTATCGATTACCCTCTGGATGAACTTAGGCGCTTCTGGCCGGATAAAGAGGCGCTGCTGTACGATGCCCTGCGCTATCTCAGCCAGCAGGTGGATATCTGGCGCAGGCAGCTGATGCTGAATGAAGAACTGACCACCGAGCAAAAGCTGCTGGCGCGCTATACCGCACTGACGGAGTGTGTTACCAACAACCGTTACCCAGGTTGTCTGTTTATCGCCGCCTGCACCTACTATCCGGATCCTGGGCACCCCATCCATCAACTGGCAGATCAGCAAAAACGAGCCGCGCACGAGTTCACACATGAGCTGCTGACCACACTTGAAGTGGATGATCCGGCAATGGTCGCGAAGCAGATGGAGCTGGTGCTGGAAGGTTGCCTGAGCCGCATGCTGGTGAACCGTAGCCAGGCGGATGTGGATACGGCGCACCGTCTGGCGGAAGATATTTTGCGGTTCGCGCAGTGTCGTATGGGTGGTGCACTGACCTAAGCCAGCATTCCCATCCAGGCGGAAATAAACAAACACAGCGCCATCGCGCGCTGAAATCGCACCATCGCCACGGTGGTGCGGAAAATCCGGTTCACCGCCTTCCCCAGCCACGCCCAGCACAACAAACAGACCACGGAGATCGCCAGAAACCATAGCGCCATCAGCGTAATATCCCGTAATGCATGGTCGCTTGCCGGAGCAAACAGGCTGACAACTGCCAGCGCCATCATCCATGTTTTTGGGTTTACAACCTGTAGTAACGCCGCCGCCCGCGCGGTAAATCGGACGTGACTTCTGGAGGAGAGATTCGCGGCCGGGGCGCTAAACAGCTGCCAGCTCATCCAGGAAAGCCACAGCACACCCGCCCAGCTCATTACCTGACGTATCAATGGATACTGGCGTAACACTTCTCCTGCCCCAGCGCCTGAAACCAGAACAATAGCGCTGGCGGCAATACACCCGCCCAGGATCGCAGGAACCGTATTTTTTACGCCAAAGTGCTGACTGTTAGCCAGTACCAGAATGTTGGTTGGCCCCGGTGTAATCGAGGCGACAAATGCAAACAGCAGGAAGGGTAATAAATTCACAGGTGACTCCTTTTTTATTAGAGCCACGAATGTGCCGTTATTTTCTGGAAACGTCTGGAAGGTTTGTGCACAACCGGCGGTAGTGTGCCGGAGAAATACGGTATGCACGCTGGAACCAGCGACCAAGATGGCTTTGATCGGCAAAACCCACTGCCGTCGCAACATCAACAGGCAGTTCCCCACACGCCAGCATCTGTCGGGCCTTTGCCAGTCGCAGCTGGATAAGCCAGGCGTGCGGTGCCAGGTGAAATTCGCGTTTAAAACAGCGGGTGAGGGTAAAGCGATCCGTACCCGTCTCGCGGGCAAGGTCTGATAGCCCCACGTTCTCGCCGATATGCGCATAGAGATAGTCGCGGGCACGATGCGCCACAGCGGAGCTTTGTAATTGCGACGGGAGTTTCTTACGCCAGTGGCAGTGGGTAGTTATCTGAGAGAGCAGGTTATCCATTGTGCTCTGTTGGACGATCTTCATCTCATCGTTATGCAACGAGGCAAATGTATCACCGATAGCGCGCACCAACTGAGGCTCTCGCGTCAGCGTTTGGGCAAAGTGGAGAGTGTAACTCCCGGGAGTAGAGTCATACAGGCCTTGAAGCGTATGGGTGAGCCAGTGTTCATCCAGATAAAAGGTCAGATAAGTAAAGCCGCCCTCTACCGGCGCATCACCGTCATGGATCTCCCCGGGCTCAAGTAAAAAAGCATCGCCCGGCTGGCTACGGTGGCGTTCACGGCGACAGTGGAACTGCTGCGTACCGGAAAGGGTTATTCCGACCAGATAGCTATCATGCCAGTGGGGATCAAAGGCATGTCCTTCGAAATGCGCCTTAATTGTCTCAATACCTGTTTCTGCATGCTGACGCAGCTCAAGCCAGTCGTTTGCCATACTGTCCTCCTCTTACCGTCAGCATTGTCACATCTTGCCTGAACTGTCTGGAAGATTAGTGCAATTCCAGGGCACAAACGGACAGATTGCCGCAAACTTAAGCAGTTGAACAGCTTTTCCCGAAATAATGTTGACGATCGCGCGCGATTGCGGTTTAATGCGCTCCGTTGCCCGGATAGCTCAGTCGGTAGAGCAGGGGATTGAAAATCCCCGTGTCCTTGGTTCGATTCCGAGTCCGGGCACCACTATTTAAAGAACCCAGCCTATGGCTGGGTTTTTGCTTTTCTGTCCCCGCTACGCATTGAATTTTCCCTTCTGTCAGGTAATAGTGATTTTTTTTCCTGACAATGAAAATGATATGACCTTATCTGCTTTAAAAGCCGGGTCACTGCTCCTGCTGATGATCCTGTTTTATACCGGCCTGTTCACGAGCGATCGCGTCACCTGGTTGATGGAGGTGACGCCCGTCATTATCATCATCCCACTTCTGCTTGCCACACACCGGCGATACCCTTTGACTCCCCTTCTCTATACTCTGGTTTTCTTCCACGCCATCATTCTGATGGTTGGTGGAATGTACACCTACGCAAAGGTTCCGGTTGGTTTTGAGGTTCAGGAGATGCTCGGGCTTAGCCGAAATCCGTATGACAAGCTCGGTCACTTCTTCCAGGGGCTGGTTCCCGCACTGGCAGCGCGAGAAATTCTGCTGCGCGGTGGGTATGTTCGTGGACATAAGATGACGGGGTTTCTGGTGTGCTGTGTTGCTCTGGCCATTAGCGCCACCTATGAACTCATTGAGTGGTGGGCTGCTTTGGCGATGGGACAGGGTGCGGATGATTTTCTGGGGACGCAGGGCGATCCATGGGATACCCAGTCTGATATGTTTTGCGCGCTGCTTGGTGCGTTAACGACGGTGCTGATCCTTGGGCGTTTCCATCAGCGGCAATTGCGTCGTTTGAATGTGGATAGTGCGCTCTGAGTTGCCGGATGGCGGCTTCGCCTTACGGCCTGCCGTTTTTCAGCAAACCAACGCAAAAAGGCCATCCTTGCGGATGGCCTCTTCACTTGTTTGATGCCTGGCAGTTCCCTACTCTCACA
>NZ_JBMKGT010000005.1:0-458799 GCF_049238805.1 Enterobacter cloacae complex sp. CDL013
CTAACGCCAACAGCCGTCCGACGGGGGACACCACCGGCTACCTGGCAAACCCGAAGGAGGTGTGAGATGGGAAGTGGATGGCATGAATGGCCGCTGATGATCTTCACGGTCTTTGGGCAGTGCGTGGCGGGCGGGTTTATCGCTCTTGCGCTGGCGCTGTTAAAAGGGAACCTCAATACTGAACAGCAGCAGCGTTTAGTGTTAAGCATGTTTGGCCTGTGGGTGTTGATGGGCATTGGGTTTATCGCCTCTACGCTGCACCTGGGCTCACCGATGCGCGCGTTTAACTCCCTGAACCGCGTAGGTGCCTCTTCGCTGAGTAACGAGATTGCCAGCGGCGCAATCTTCTTTGCCGTTGGCGGGCTGGGGTGGTTACTGGCAGCGGTGAAAAAGCTGCCGTCAGGGTTACGCGCGTTGTGGCTCATCGTCACCATGGTAATGGGCGTTGTCTTCGTCTGGATGATGGTCAGGGTGTACAACACCATTGATACGGTTACAACCTGGTACAGCGTCTGGACGCCGATGAGCTTCTTCCTGACCATGTTTATTGGCGGGCCCCTGCTGGGTTATCTGCTGCTGCGCGTGGCTGGCATTAATGGTTGGGCGATGCGCCTGCTGCCCGCGGTCTCGCTGCTGGCGCTGGTAATCAGTACCGTTGTCGCGCTCATGCAGGGAGCGGAGCTGGCGACCATTCACAGCTCTATCCAGCAGGCTTCGGCGCTGGTGCCGGATTACGGTTCGCTGATGGCCTGGCGTGTGGTGCTGCTGACGGCTGCGCTGGTGTGCTGGATTGCCCCTCAGCTTAAAGGTTACTCGCCTGCGCTGCCGTTACTGTCCCTGGCCTTTGTACTGGTGCTGGCAGGGGAGTTAATTGGTCGCGGCGTATTTTATGGTCTGCATATGACGGTCGGTCTGGCTATCGCCAGCTAATTTTAGATTTTGTTATAAAAAGCCGGGACATAGCGCCCGGCTTTTCTTTTTTCATTCATGAAATTTTTCGACTGATGTTTCGTTGTAAAAATTCCCGGAAATAAATAAAAACAAATAGATAATTAATATAAGTAGCAGGCTTTGCATTAGCAGGATGAGTTTTTTAAATCGACAAGGCGCATAACGTGCGTGACGCCTGAATCGGTGGATTGACTTTGTTTTTGCCAGTGGCATGATGCGCACGAAATCTGAACTTCCTCACGGTTTTTAATCCATGACCACCTATACCCGCCCGGTGCTTTTGTTGCTCTGTGGCCTGCTTTTGCTGACCCTGGCGATCGCGGTGTTAAACACACTCGTCCCGCTATGGCTCGCCCATGAAAACTTACCGACCTGGCAGGTGGGTATGGTTAGCTCGTCCTTTTTTACGGGCAATCTGCTGGGCACCTTATTAACGGGCAGCCTTATTAAGCGCTTTGGTTTTAACCGCAGTTATTATCTGGCGTCGCTGATCTTTGCCGTCGGCTGCGCCGGTTTAGGCCTTATGGTCGGCTTCTGGAGCTGGATGGTCTGGCGCTTTATTGCGGGCGTCGGCTGCGCCATGATCTGGGTGGTGGTTGAAAGTGCGCTGATGTGCAGCGGCACGTCCCGTAATCGCGGGCGTCTGCTGGCGGCCTATATGATGGTTTACTACGTCGGTACCGTTCTGGGACAGCTGATGGTCAGCAAACTGCCAACCGACCTGATGAGCGTGCTGCCGTGGGTGACGGGCATGGTGCTGGCGGCGATCCTGCCGCTGCTCTTTACCCGTATTGTGAATCAAAACAGCGAACATCAGGAAGCCACCCACGTCTGGCCGATGCTGAGACTGCGCCAGGCGCGTCTGGGGGTTAACGGCTGCATTATTTCCGGGATTGTGCTGGGCTCGCTCTATGGCCTGATGCCGCTCTATCTTAACCATCAGGGCGTCAGTGATTCCGGGATCGGTTTCTGGATGGCGGTGATGGTCAGCGCGGGGATTGTCGGCCAGTGGCCGATTGGCCGCCTGGCGGACCGCTTTGGTCGTCTGCTGGTGCTGCGCGTTCAGGTCTTCGTGGTCATCATGGGCTGTCTCGCCATGCTCAGCAACGCCGCGATGGCGCCCGCGCTGTTCATTCTGGGGGCTGCGGGCTTTACGCTCTATCCGGTCGCGATGGCGTGGGCCTGTGAGAAAGTTGAGCATCACCAGCTGGTGGCGATGAACCAGGCTTTATTGCTGAGTTACACTATCGGCAGTTTACTGGGGCCGACTTTTACCGCTATGCTCATGCAAAATTATTCTGATAATCTGCTGTTTATTATGATCGCCAGCGTGTCGTTTATTTATCTGCTAATGCTGCTGCGCAAAGTGGGCGAACATCCAACGCCAGTGGCCCATGCCTGATTTATTAAAAGCCTGTCGATGACAGGCTTTTTTGTCCCTGTCACATATAAGACTTTTACTGATTGTGAGTTTTTACTGCCTGGCGATAATTCCAATGAGTTCTCCCACTAAAAGGCAGCCATCATGTCTACTCGTCGTTTTTCCACTACCGCACTTGCCGTAGTGTTGGCTTTAACGTTTGCAACGGCTCCGGCCATGGCTAATCCTGGTAACGGGAATGGCGGTGGTCACGGAAACGGTGGCGGACAAGGTAATAGCGGCAATCATGGTAACGGGAACTCTGGTAACCATGGTAATAAGCACAATAACGGTCAGGATAACCCTGGGAAATCGGATAAGAGCTTTAAAAACAGCAAAGATGTCGGTAATGATGTGGATGCTCGCGTAAGCTTCGATCATGCCCGCCATCTGGCCCTGAATTACGGCTTAACGGGCTACGACTCTCTGCCTCCGGGTATTGCGAAAAACCTGGCGCGCGGTAAGCCACTGCCTCCGGGCATTGCGAAGAAAACCGTGCCAGCCGATATGCTGGGTCAGCTTCCTTCCTATCCGGGCTATGAATGGCGCGTGGTAGGTGACGACCTGGTCTTAATTGCGCTGAGTACAGCGATTGTGACTTCCGTTATTAACGGCGTCTTTAAATAGAATATAAAAAGGCCCGGTTTTCACCGGGCCTTTTCGTTAATACATGACCTTGTGGCCATACTGCTCAAGAATACCTTTGACGCGCTCCATCGTCTCTTTTTTCGGCGGCTTCACGCCATCGAGCTTGTACTCTTCACCCATCGCCACCCATTTATGTTTACCCAGCTCGTGATAGGGCAGGAGTTCGATTTTCTCCACGTTACCCATATCCCGGGTAAATTCACCCAGACGATGTGCAGAGTCATCATCATCTGACCAGCCCGGCACCACCACGTAGCGGATCCAGGTCTTGACGCCTTTGTTGGCAATGTATTTGGCAAATTCCAGGGTACGGTGGTTCGAGACGCCAACCAGATTCTGGTGGATCTCATCGTTCATCTGCTTGAGATCGAGCATGACCAGATCGGTCACTTCAAGCAGTTCATCAATAACTGGATCGTAACGGCGCACAAAGCCGTTGGTGTCGAGGCAGGTATGAATGCCTTCTTTGTGGCAGGCGCGGAACCAGTCGCGCACAAATTCAGCCTGAAGAATGGCTTCACCGCCGGATGCCGTCACGCCACCGCCGGACGCGTTCATAAAGTGGCGATAGGTCACCACCTCTTTCATCAGATCTTCTACGGTGACTTCTTTACCTCCATGGGTGTCCCAGGTGTCACGGTTATGGCAGTACAGGCAGCGCATCAGGCAGCCCTGGAAGAAAGTGATAAAGCGGATCCCCGGGCCATCGACGGTGCCACAGGATTCAAAGGAGTGAATACGACCAATAATTGACATTGCGGTGATATCTCCGAATTTGGCCCATCCGGGGGCCTATGTAGATGCACAGCTCAAAGGCTATGTCGAGTCTGTTTTGGCTGTTATCCATTAAGTATAGATAGCGGACAAAAGAGACTGATGAAGCGAGGGTGTTAAAAAGGCCCCACTTGCGTGGAGCCTTTATTGTACGCTTTTTAACGCGTGATTTCAGTCAATTCCACTTACATGGACTGAGTGAAAGTACGGGTAATAACGTCCTGCTGCTGTTCTTTCGTCAGGGAGTTAAAACGTACTGCGTAGCCAGATACGCGGATGGTCAGCTGAGGATATTTCTCAGGGTGTTCCATCGCATCGAGCAGCATTTCACGGTTCATCACGTTCACGTTCAGGTGCTGACCACCTTCGATGGACGCTTCGTGGTGGAAGTAACCATCCATCAGACCCGCGAGGTTAGTTTTACGCACTTCGTCGTCTTTACCCAGCGCGTTTGGCACGATAGAGAAGGTGTAAGAGATACCATCTTTCGCGTAAGCAAACGGCAGTTTAGCAACGGAGGTCAGAGAGGCAACCGCACCTTTCTGGTCACGACCGTGCATTGGGTTAGCACCTGGGCCGAATGGCGCGCCAGCACGACGACCGTCTGGGGTGTTACCGGTTTTCTTACCATACACAACGTTAGAGGTGATGGTCAGAACAGACTGAGTCGGGATAGCGTTACGATAGGTAGTGAGTTTCTGAATTTTCTTCATGAAACGTTCTACCAGGTCAACCGCCATGTCATCAACGCGAGCGTCGTTGTTACCAAACTGCGGATATTCGCCTTCGATTTCGAAGTCGATAGCCAGACCATCTTCGTCACGAATTGGTTTAACTTTCGCATATTTGATTGCAGACAGGGAGTCAGCCGCAACGGACAGACCTGCGATACCACATGCCATGGTGCGAACGACGTCACGGTCATGCAGCGCCATCAGAGAGGCTTCGTAGCTGTACTTGTCGTGCATGTAGTGGATAACATTCAGCGCGGTCACGTACTGTTTAGCCAGCCAGTCCATGAAGTGATCCATGCGGTCCATGACTTCGTCATAGTTCAGCACGTCGCCTTTGATCGGTTCAGACTTAGGACCAACCTGCATTTTCAGTTTTTCATCAACGCCGCCGTTGATTGCGTACAACATGGTTTTCGCCAGGTTTGCACGCGCACCGAAGAACTGCATTTGCTTACCAACAACCATTGGACTTACGCAGCAAGCGATAGCGTAGTCATCGTTGTTGAAGTCAGGACGCATCAGGTCATCGTTCTCATATTGCAGAGAAGAGGTGTCGATGGACACTTTAGCGGCGAATTTCTTGAAGTTCAGAGGCAGTTTTTCAGACCACAGAACGGTGATGTTCGGCTCCGGAGAAGGACCCATGGTGTACAGGGTGTTCAGGAAGCGGAAGCTGTTTTTGGTTACCAGAGTACGGCCATCTACGCCCATACCGCCGATAGATTCGGTTGCCCAGATTGGGTCACCAGAGAACAGCTCATCATATTCTGGGGTACGCAGGAAGCGAACCATACGCAGTTTCATGACCAGGTGGTCAATCATTTCCTGAGCGTCTTGTTCGGTGATTTTGCCTGCTTTCAGGTCACGTTCGATGTACGCATCCAGGAAGGTGGATACGCGGCCGAAGGACATTGCTGCACCGTTCTGAGACTTAACTGCGGCCAGGTAGCCGAAGTAGGTCCACTGGATAGCTTCCTGAGCGTTGGTAGCAGGACCAGAGATATCGCAGCCGTATTTAGCCGCCATCTCTTTGATCTGACCCAGCGCACGGTGCTGTTCAGCGATCTCTTCACGCAGACGGATAGTCGCTTCCAGGTTTACGCCGTTTTCCAGGTCAGACTGGAGAGAGACGAACTGCGCGTATTTGTCTTTCATCAGGAAGTCGATACCGTACAGCGCAACGCGACGGTAGTCACCGATGATACGGCCACGGCCATAGGCATCTGGCAGACCGGTCAGAACGCCAGATTTACGGCAGTTCAGAATGTCTTTGGTGTAAACATCGAATACGCCCTGGTTATGGGTTTTGCGGTATTCGGTGAAGATTTTTTTCAGCATTGGGTCCAGCTCGCGATTATACGCTTTGCAGGAACCTTCAACCATTTTGATACCACCGAACGGGATGATTGCGCGTTTCAGTGGTGCTTCAGTTTGCAGACCAACAATTTTCTCAAGGGCTTTATTGATGTAGCCAGCATCGTGAGAAGTGATGGTAGAAGCAACGGAGGTGTCAAAATCAACTGGCGCGTGAGTGCGGTTTTCCAGTTTAACGCCTTCCATTACGCTGTCCCACAGCTTGGTGGTTGCGTCAGTCGCACCAGCCAGGAAGGATTCGTCACCTTCATACGGGGTATAGTTTTTCTGAATAAAGTCACGGACGTTGACTTCATTCTGCCAGTCACCTTTCGTAAAACCTTCCCAGGCTGTGGCTAACTTTTCATTAAGCTCGGACATGTAACACCTACCTTCTTAAGTGGATTTTTTATTTACTGCCTGAGACAACCATTAATGATGATCGCCGCCACGCAGGTAAATGACCCAGTATGTCAACCCAACTAACAGACCCCCACCGATAATGTTCCCGATAGTGACGGGGATCAGGTTATCAGTAATGAAGTTCATAATCGTCAGGTGTGAAAAACTTTCCGGGGTTGAACCTACAGCAGTCCAGAACTCCGGGCTTGCAAAGTTGCGGATAACAATCCCCATCGGGATCATGAACATATTCGCAATACTGTGCTCAAAGCCGCTGGCAACAAACATCGCAACCGGCAGAACCATAATCATGGCTTTATCCATCAGGCTACGACCAGAGTAGCTCATCCAGACCGCCAGGCAGACCATCAGGTTTGCGAGGATGCCGAGAGCAACGGCTTCGATAAATGTATGGTGCATTTTGTGGTCGGCGGTTTGCAGGACGTTAAGCCCCCAGCCGCCGTTGGCGGTCATATACTCGCCAGAGAGCCACATCAACAGAACAAAGAGCAGACAGCCAATCAGGTTGCCAACGTAAACGTTGAGCCAGTTGCGCCCCAGTTGACCCCAGGTAATTCTTCCGCTGGCTTTTGCCACAACAATCAGCACCGTTGAGGTGAAGAGGTCGGCGCCGCAGATGACGCAGAGAATCAGGCCCAGTGAGAAGCAAATACCACCAATCAGTTTCGCTATGCCGAAAGGCATCCCGGCCGTGCCGGTGGTGGCTGTGATATAGAAGACGAAAGCGATGGAGATGAACACCCCAGCCGTAATGGCCAGAAAGAACGTCGTCATCGGATGTTTCGTGGCTTTGTAGACACCCGCTTCTTCGGCAACTTTCGCCATCGCAGCGGGGAGTAATAGATCAAAAGGGTTGTCAGCTTTCACACTAACTCTCTCTTTATTAAGTCGGCGACGAGATACTAACAAAGCATTATAGAAGAGAAATTGATATAGATCATATCTCGCCTGGCTTATAGGCCCGCAGTGTGTATTGTTTTACAGCAAAAGCGGAGTAAGTATTTGATTATCCGTATAAAAATAAATTTTAAAAGTTATGAAAAGAGTTGAATTTTTTCCTTCAGCCTCCCATGGAACAGTTAATTAAAATGGAGTATTTATTATAATTAGTAACAGTAAAGCTCAGGTAAGCGTTTTTATATTTACCCGTGGTTAACTTAATTATTACAATTAAACGTCATTGCGGAAAAATAAAAAAAAAGGGGCAATGAAATTGCCCCGTAATATAGCTCAGGCGATTGAATACGCCTACAGCCATTAATGTTATATGCGCTTATTTTGACCAGTAAGCGGCTTTTGCCTTCTGCAATTTTTCATACGCATTCAGCAGTGACTGATGCGCCGGGAAGGCTTGCAGATCGCTGTCAACCGCTTGCAGGCCGTAGAATGGTTCTTCACCGCTCAGCGCCGCGCTGGCAGCTTCAACGGCATCCGCACCGTACATACGCACAAAGGCGTTCAGATACTGCAATGGCTCGCGGTCGTCTTCCTGAGAAAGCAGGAGCAGCGTTTGCAGGCAACGGTAATAATTAGTGCGCTCGGCGGAGAAGACGGACTGGTTAAACTCCATCGTCCACTCGGTCCAGGCCAAAGCCTGATCCAGATCGCCGCCCGCCAGCGCCAGCATCGCTTTCAGCTCGCCGATGCGCAGGGTGTACCAGCCGTTATCTTTTCCGGTCGCCAGACCCAGCAGTTCGCGTACGCGGGTGAAATCATCGTGTCCTTCTTCGTCCAGCTGGGCGATCAGGTTCAGATAATCTTCTTTATCCCACTCGCTGCCTGGCAGGGCCAGCAGGGTTTCACGCAGATGCGCGCCCATGCTGTTGTTTGCCAGCCACAGATCTTCTGCCGGATAAATGTCCGACATACCTGGCACAATAATACGGCACGCGTAAACGCCGAGATGTTCATAGTCGGCAATGTAGACTTCCTGATCTTCCGCGTGGAAGATCGCCATCAGGGTGGCGAACTCTTCTTCCGTCGTACCGGCAAAGCTCCAGTCCACGAACGGATAGTCCGCGTCCTGTTTGAACATATCCCAGGAGATCAAACCGCTGGAGTCGATGAAGTGCGTTTCGAGGTTGGTGTGCTCGGCGACCTCTTCGTCATCAAAGGTCGGCGGCGTAAACACGTCGAGATCTTTCAGGCTACGACCTTGCAGCAGTTCGGTCACGGTACGCTCCAGCGCCACGCCGAAGTCAGGGTGCGCGCCGAAGGAGGCGAAGCAGGTGCCGTTGGCCGGGTTGAACAGCACTACGCAGATAACCGGATATTTGCCGCCCAGAGAGCCGTCATAAGCAAAGATTGGGAAACCTTCTGCTTCCAGTTTGGCGATGGATTCCACCACGCCCGGGTAGCGCGCCAGCACGTCAGCCGGGATCTCCGGCAGGCTGATGGATTCAGCAATAATGCGGTTTTTGATGTGACGCTCGAAAACTTCAGACAACCCCTGCACGCGCGCTTCGTTGCGGGTATTACCGGCAGACATGCCGTTGGACACATACAGGTTGCCGACGATGTTCATCGGGATATAAACGGTCTGCTCGTCAGACTGACGGGTGAACGGCAGGGTGCAGATCCCACGATCCTCATTGCCGGATTGCAGGTCGATCAGCATGCTGCCGGTCAGCTCGTTTTCCGGATCGTAGAACGCGCGCAGGCGGGCATCGAGAATGCCTTCCGGCAGTTCATCGTTTTCGGTCAGCGGGAACCATTTTTCGTTCGGGTAGTGAACGAACGGACCGTTGGCGATAGTTTCGCCCAGCCAGAAGTCGGCGAAGAAGTAGTTGGTGGACAGACGCTCAAAATACTCACCCAGCGCAGAGGCCAGCGCCGCTTTTTTGGTCGCGCCTTTACCGTTGGTAAAGCACAGCGCACAGTCTTTGTCGCGAATATGCACGGACCAGACGTGAGGCACCGGATTCAGCCAGGAGGCTTCTTCGATATTAAAGCCCAGGTCGGTCAGTTTCTGCTGGAAGCGAGCGATGGAATCTTCCAGAGCGGCGTCTTTGCCGGGGATAAACGTTTGAGTCATGGCGTTCACTTTTATCGTACGTAAAGCGCGCAATGATACGGGTTTTGCGTGACGGGTGCTATCTCCGGCGAAAATAAATGGCTGGGCTATGCTTATAAGCAGTAACCTACTGTTAAGGCATAGAAAAATGAAAGCATTTGATCTCCAGCGGATGGCGTTTGATAAAGTCCCGCCTGAGTTTTTAGGCGAAGTGGCGTTGCGTAGCCTTTACACCTTTGTACTCGTCTTCCTGTTTCTGAAAATCACCGGACGTCGCGGCGTGCGGCAGATGTCGCTGTTTGAAGTACTGATTATCCTGACGCTGGGGTCGGCGGCAGGGGACGTTGCCTTTTATGACGATGTGCCGATGGTGCCGGTCTTTATCGTCTTTGTGACGCTTGCACTGCTGTACCGGCTGGTCATGTGGCTGATGTCGAAAAGTGAGAAACTTGAAGATCTGCTCGAAGGGAAGCCGGTGGTGATTGTCGAAGATGGTCAACTGGCCTGGGAGAATGTGCAAAGCGCCAATATGACGGAGTTTGAGTTCTTTATGGAACTCCGTCTGAGCAGTGTTGAGCAACTGGGGCAGGTGCGTCTGGCGATTATGGAAACGAATGGTCAAATCAGCGTTTATTACTATCCCGACGATGAGGTGAAGCCCGGTCTGTGCATCCTGCCGGATATGCTTATCGAACGATACAAAACTGTACCTGAAGCGGGGGAGTATGCCTGCATAAAATGTAGTCATGTGGTGGTCATGCAGGCGGGCGATCATCAATTATGCCCCCGCTGTACGAATCCAGAATGGACGAAGGTTAGCCGGGCTAAGCGCATTACCTGACAGCGATTTTGTCGGTTTTGTGACAACGGTACGGCAGATTGTTTTGTGTGACGAGGGGCACATTTCTCCGGCCATCAGTTTTAGACATTGCGGCGCGTGTCACTGAATGATAAAACCGATATCCACAGTTATAACTTATGGCTTTCAGCGTGGTGAGGGGAAATGGCTCAAGTCTTTAATTTCAGTTCAGGTCCGGCAATGTTACCGGCAGACGTGCTTAAACAGGCTCAACAGGAACTTTGTGACTGGAACGGTCTGGGTACGTCGGTGATGGAAATCAGCCACCGGGGTAAAGCGTTTATTCAGGTGGCGGAAGAGGCAGAAAAGGATTTTCGCGATCTGCTGAACATTCCCTCGAACTACAAAGTTTTGTTCTGTCACGGCGGTGGACGCGGCCAGTTTGCGGGTATCCCGCTCAATCTGCTGGGCGACAAAACCACCGCTGATTACGTTGATGCGGGCTACTGGGCGGCCAGTGCGGTAAAAGAAGCGCATAAATATTGCACGCCGAATGTCATCGATGCCAAAGTGAAAGTTGAGGGTCTGCGCGCCGTGAAGCCGATGAGTGAGTGGCAGCTTTCTGACAACGCCGCGTATCTTCACTACTGCCCGAACGAAACCATCGACGGTATTGCCATTCACGAAGAGCCAGACTTTGGCGAAAATGTCATTGTGACGGCGGACCTCTCTTCAACCATTCTGTCCACCCCGCTGGATGTCAGCCGCTACGGCGTCATCTACGCGGGTGCCCAGAAAAACATCGGTCCTGCGGGCCTGACAATCGTTATCGTGCGTGAAGACCTGCTGGGGAAAGCCCATAAGTCTTGCCCGTCAATTCTGGATTACACCGTCCTGAACGACAACGATTCCATGTTCAACACCCCACCAACGTTTGCCTGGTATCTCTCCGGCCTGGTCTTCAAATGGCTGAAGCAAAAAGGCGGTGTGGCGCAGATGGATAAGATCAATCAGCAAAAGGCTGAACTGTTGTACGGCGTGATCGACAAGAGCGATTTCTACCGCAACGATGTCGCCAAAACTAACCGTTCGCGCATGAACGTGCCGTTCCAGCTGGCGGACAGCAACCTGGATAACGTGTTCCTGGAAGAGTCCTTCGCGGCGGGTCTGCATGCGCTGAAAGGCCACCGTGTGGTAGGCGGGATGCGCGCCTCTATCTATAACGCCATGCCGCTGGAAGGCGTTAAAGCCCTGACTGATTTCATGATCGACTTCGAACGTCGTCACGGTTAATTGGCTGTTTTTCACCCCCGCAGCGTTCCTGCGGGGTTTTTATTATGTTGAGTTGAGAGTTGAGTTTCATGGAATCCCTGACGTTACAACCTATCGCGCGGGTAGATGGCACCATTAATCTGCCTGGTTCAAAAAGTGTCTCGAACCGCGCTCTGCTGCTGGCAGCTCTGGCAAACGGCACCACCGTCCTCACTAATCTGCTGGACAGCGATGACGTGCGCCATATGCTCAATGCACTGAAAGCGTTGGGCGTTCAGTACGCGCTGTCTGACGATCGTACCCGTTGTGAAGTCACCGGTAACGGCGGCGCGTTACATTCTGCTGAAGCGCTGGAGCTTTTCCTGGGTAACGCCGGTACCGCGATGCGTCCTCTGGCCGCTGCGCTGTGTCTGGGGAGTAACGATATTGTGCTGACCGGTGAGCCGCGAATGAAAGAGCGTCCGATCGGCCATCTGGTGGATGCCCTGCGCCAGGGCGGCGCGCAGATTGATTATCTTGAGCAGGAAAATTACCCGCCCCTGCGTCTGCGCGGGGGATTCACTGGCGGCAATGTAGAGGTTGACGGTAGCGTTTCCAGCCAGTTCCTGACCGCGCTGCTGATGACCGCACCGCTGGCACCACAGGACACCGTCATCAGCATTAAAGGCGACCTGGTTTCTAAGCCGTACATTGATATCACCCTGCACCTGATGAACACCTTTGGTGTTGAGGTGGAAAACCAGTCTTATCAGCGCTTCGTGGTGCGCGGAGCGCAGCAGTATCAGTCCCCGGGCCACTACCTGGTTGAAGGCGATGCTTCCTCCGCCTCCTATTTCCTTGCCGCAGGTGCGATTAAAGGCGGTACGGTAAAAGTGACGGGCATTGGCCGCAACAGCGTGCAGGGCGATATCCGTTTTGCTGACGTGCTGGAAAAAATGGGCGCGGTGGTGACCTGGGGCGATGACTTCATCTCCTGTACCCACGGTGAGCTGAACGCCATTGATATGGATATGAACCATATTCCGGATGCGGCGATGACCATTGCTACCGCTGCGCTGTTTGCGAAAGGCACCACCACGCTGCGAAACATTTACAACTGGCGTGTGAAAGAGACGGACCGCCTGTTCGCGATGGCAACCGAGCTGCGTAAAGTGGGGGCCGAGGTAGAAGAGGGCGAAGACTACATTCGCGTCACGCCGCCGGCAAAACTGCAATTTGCAGAAATTGGCACCTACAACGATCACCGCATGGCGATGTGTTTCTCGCTGGTGGCGTTGTCAGATACGCCAGTCACTATCCTTGATCCGAAGTGTACGGCAAAAACGTTCCCGGACTACTTCGAACAGCTGACGCGCATTAGCACCCTGGCCTGATGATCGTATGCCGCATCACCTGATGCGGCATTTCCTTACGCTTTCTGACACTCATCCTCTTTCATTTCTTCTACACTCTGCTTCAATCATTCCGTAATTTGCACGCAAAGGTAACAGTTGCGCACGTTGGCGCGTATAATGCGCGGCGTTCATGTAAACGGTATGCCTTAATTAAGGAGAAAAAGATGACGGCAATTGCCCCGGTAATCACCATTGATGGGCCAAGTGGCGCAGGGAAAGGTACTCTGTGCAAAGCGATGGCGGAAGCATTGCAATGGCATCTTTTAGATTCGGGAGCAATCTATCGCGTGCTGGCGCTGGCTGCGCTGCATCATCATGTGGATGTTGCGTCTGAAGAAGCGCTGGTACCGCTGGCTGCGCATCTGGATGTGCGCTTTGTCTCGACCGATGGCAACCTTGAAGTGATCCTGGAAGGGGAAGATGTCAGCGGTGAAATCCGTACCCAGGAAGTGGCCAATGCGGCCTCTCAGGTGGCGGCTTTCCCACGCGTCCGTGAAGCGCTGTTACGTCGCCAGCGCGGTTTCCGTGAAGCGCCGGGGCTGATCGCCGACGGCCGCGACATGGGAACCGTGGTATTCCCTGATGCGCCAGTGAAAATTTTCCTTGACGCCTCTTCAGAAGAACGTGCCCATCGCCGCATGCTTCAGTTGCAGGAAAAGGGGTTTAGTGTTAACTTTGATCGCCTTTTATCCGAGATAAAAGAGCGCGATGACCGCGATCGTAACCGCGCCGTCGCACCACTTGTTCCCGCGCAAGACGCATTAGTGCTGGATTCAACCAGTTTAACTATTGAGCAAGTGATTGAAAAAGCGCTACAATATGCGCGCCAAAAACTGGCACTCGCGTAATCGCGACCGATTTAGCAGTACCCCCGCTGCAATGGATTGACGGCGGGTATGTGAAACAACCCCATCCGGCACGGAGCCAGGTGGACGTTAATATTAACCTGAAGATTAAACATGACTGAATCTTTTGCTCAACTGTTTGAAGAATCCTTAAAAGAAATCGAAACCCGTCCGGGTTCCATCGTTCGTGGCGTTGTTGTTGCTATCGACAAAGACGTTGTACTGGTTGACGCCGGTCTGAAATCTGAGTCTGCCATCCCGGCTGAGCAGTTCAAAAACGCCCAGGGCGAGCTGGAAATCCAGGTAGGTGACGAAGTTGACGTTGCTCTGGACGCAGTAGAAGACGGCTTCGGCGAAACCCTGCTGTCTCGTGAGAAAGCTAAACGTCACGAAGCATGGATCACGCTGGAAAAAGCTTACGAAGAAGCTGAAACTGTGGTCGGTGTTATCAACGGCAAAGTTAAAGGTGGCTTCACTGTTGAGCTGAATGGTATTCGTGCGTTCCTGCCAGGTTCTCTGGTAGACGTTCGTCCAGTCCGTGACACCCTGCACCTCGAAGGCAAAGAGCTTGAGTTCAAAGTAATCAAGCTGGACCAGAAGCGTAACAACGTTGTTGTTTCCCGTCGTGCCGTTATCGAATCCGAAAACAGCGCAGAACGCGATCAGCTGCTGGAAAACCTGCAGGAAGGCATGGAAGTCAAAGGTATCGTTAAGAACCTCACTGACTACGGCGCATTCGTTGACCTGGGCGGCGTTGATGGCCTGCTGCACATCACCGACATGGCGTGGAAACGCGTTAAGCACCCAAGCGAAATCGTGAACGTGGGCGACGAAATCACTGTTAAAGTGCTGAAGTTCGACCGCGAGCGTACTCGTGTATCCCTCGGCCTGAAACAGCTGGGCGAAGATCCATGGGTAGCTATCGCTAAGCGTTACCCAGAAGGTACTAAACTGACTGGTCGCGTAACCAACCTGACTGACTACGGCTGCTTCGTTGAAATCGAAGAAGGCGTTGAAGGTCTGGTGCACGTTTCCGAAATGGACTGGACCAACAAAAACATCCACCCATCCAAAGTTGTTAACGTTGGTGATGTAGTGGAAGTGATGGTTCTGGATATCGACGAAGAACGTCGTCGTATCTCCCTGGGCCTGAAGCAGTGCAAAAACAACCCATGGCAGCAGTTCGCGGAAACCCACAACAAGGGTGACCGTGTTGAAGGTAAAATCAAGTCTATCACTGACTTCGGTATCTTCATCGGCCTGGACGGCGGCATCGATGGCCTGGTTCACCTGTCTGACATCTCCTGGAACGTTGCAGGCGAAGAAGCAGTTCGTGAATACAAAAAAGGCGACGAAATCGCAGCAGTTGTTCTGCAAGTTGACGCAGAGCGTGAGCGTATCTCCCTGGGCGTTAAACAGCTTGCAGAAGATCCGTTCAACAACTGGGTTGCACTGAACAAGAAAGGCGCAATCGTAAACGGTAAAGTGACTGCTGTTGACGCTAAAGGCGCAACCGTAGAACTGGCTGACGGCGTTGAAGGTTACCTGCGCGCTTCCGAAGCTTCACGTGACCGCGTTGAAGATGCAACTCTGGTTCTGAGCGTTGGTGACGACGTTGAAGCTAAGTTCACCGGTGTTGACCGTAAGAACCGTGCAATCAGCCTGTCTGTTCGTGCTAAAGACGAAGCTGATGAGAAAGATGCAATCGCAACTGTGAACAAACAGGAAGATGCAAACTTCTCTAACAACGCAATGGCTGAAGCTTTCAAAGCAGCTAAAGGCGAGTAAGTTCAGGTTCGCACCATCATTTGAGCTGTAACGCATTTACAGCGCGAAGGATGGAGAGCAGACTTGACAGATTGCAGGATTCGTCCTGTAATCAATAACAAAGGGCGGCTACGGCCGCCCTTGTTTAATAAGCTGTTCAGCTAATGGGTTTGAAAGGAACCGGAGGAATCATGACCAAGTCAGAATTGATTGAAAGACTTGCCAGTCAGCAACCGCATATCCCTGCCAAGGCTGTGGAAGATGCCGTTAAAGAGATGCTGGAGCATATGGCTACCACTCTTGCCCAGGGCGAGCGCATTGAAATCCGCGGTTTCGGTAGTTTTTCCCTGCACTATCGTGCACCACGTACCGGGCGTAACCCGAAGACTGGCGATAAAGTGGAGCTGGAAGGAAAGTATGTTCCGCACTTTAAGCCGGGTAAAGAACTGCGCGATCGCGCCAATATTTACGGTAACTGAGTTTAATCATCAGGGTTAAACTGAGTTTAAAGAAAGCACCTTAGGGTGCTTTTTTTGTATCCCGCCCCTGCATTTCTGAATACGCGCCGCATTTAAATTTTCTCTTTACTGTAAACGCTAAAAAACGTTGCAGCGTCCGCTGTAAATCACGCCTTTTCTGTCTGACGACGCATCAGTCCCGCCGCATAATCGCCTGAAACATGGAGGTGAAGATGGGGATCCACGTTATCAGTATGTGCGCCATTCTGGCCATAATCCCGCTCTATTGGTTACCCGTTTTGCCAGATTTGCATATTGTCTGGTTGCTGATTGCCGCAGGAATTGCGTTATCAGTACAGCAGAGAAAATGGCTCAGGTTTTCAGGCCTCGCATTGCTTTTTATGTGCTGGGGGATCCTGGCCGCTCAGGAAAGCGTGTGGCCGATGAACCATTTAACGAAAGTTCCGCAGCAGGCCGAGGTGGTCATTACCGCAACGGACGGCGCAACGATGCATCAGGGAAGGATTGTCAGCCTCAATGGAGAACGTGTGTGGGCTGCCATGGGCGTGGCGCTGTATGGCAACTATCTGCCGCAAAACGTCTGCGTGGGTCAACGCTGGGCAATGACCCTGCGGCTCAGGGTGGTACACGGAGAACTCAACGATGGCGGCTATGATTCACAGAAAAATGCCTTTGCCCGACATCAGACGCTGAGTGGACGGTTTACCCATGCGGCGCTCGTTGACGAAGGCTGTAGCCTGCGTGCGCAGTACCTGACATCACTACAGAGTACGCTTTCAGCATATCAGTGGGGACCCGTGATACTGGGGCTGGGAATGGGGGAGCGGCTGTCGGTCTCGCGGGAGATAAAAAACCTGATGCGTGAGACCGGAACGATGCATCTGATGGCAATCTCGGGATTGCATATTGCGCTGGCCGCTTCTGTCATCTGGTTTCTGGCGCGAGGCATCCAGTTCTTCCTGCCGGGCCGCTGGATTATCTGGCAAATCCCCTTGCTGGCAGGGCTGATTTTTGCCGCGTTTTACGCATGGCTAACATGCTTACAGCCGCCTGCGCTGCGCACGGTTATCGCGCTTGTGGTACTGGCGGTGTTAAAAATGAGCGGTCGCCAGTGGTCGCCCTGGCAGGTATGGCTTACCTGCGTGGCGGCGATCTTGGTTTTCGATCCACTGGCGGTCCTGTCACAAAGCCTGGCGCTATCAGCGTTTGCGGTCGCCGCGCTTATTTTTTGGTATCAGTGGTTGCCTCTCCCGCTCTGGCAACGTGGCCGGTGCCTGCGACCGCTGGTTACGCTGTTGTATTTGCAGGTCGGTATGCTGCTGCTTCTGTTGCCGCTTCAGGTGCTGATTTTCCATGGTTTCAGTCTCTCCTCGCTGGCGGCGAATCTGTTTGCCGTTCCTCTGGTCACGTTTATCTCAGTTCCGCTGATCCTGCTCGGCATGTTTCTGCATCTGTTTCCGGTGGCGACGCTGGAAAGTATCGTCTGGCTGGCTGCCGATAAATCTCTGGCAGGGCTTTTCTGGCTATTGATGCGTTTACCGAATGGCTGGCAGGACGTTGATGAACGCTGGCAATACCTGACGTTACTGCCATGGCTGCTGATCATTGGCTGGCGATTCAGGGCCTTCAGCGCAGTACCCGCAGTCTGTCTGGCAGGCAGCGTGGTGCTGGCATTTCCCCTCTGGCACAGGGCCAAAACAGACAGCTGGTCCCTGCATATGCTGGATGTAGGGCAGGGGCTGGCGATGGTCATTGAGCGTCACGGGAAGGCCATTCTGTATGACACTGGGTTGGCATGGCCCGGTGGGGACAGTGCGCAGCAGCTGATTATCCCCTGGCTACGCTGGCATCATCTGAGGCCGGAAGGGGTGATCCTGAGCCATGAACATCTCGACCACGCGGGGGGACTGGCATCGCTAAAAGCTGCCTGGCCCGCAATGTGGATCAGAAGCCCCTTATCCTGGGCCGGGCATCTTCCTTGCTTTCGTGGAGAGCGATGGCAGTGGCAGGGTTTAACGTTCTCCGTGCACTGGCCACCCGAAAATACCTCGGCAAAAGGTAACAACCGCTCCTGCGTGGTAAAAATCGATGACGGCGAACAAAGCGTTTTACTGACCGGAGATATTGAAGGGCAGGCAGAACTGGCAATGCTGAGCCACCGCTGGCGTCAACTAGCGTCTACACTGATTCAGGTGCCGCATCATGGAAGTAACACGTCATCTTCAACACCGCTGCTACAGCGCGTGGAGGGACAGGTTTCGCTGGCCTCGATGGCCCGCTATAACGCGTGGCGTTTCCCTTCCATCAAAGTAGTCAGGCGCTATCGAACTGAGGGATATCTCTGGCTTGATACTCCGCAGTCCGGACAGATATCTGTGACGTTTTCGCACCAAAGTCGGCAAATTCGCCGCTTACGTGAACACTATTTACCGCGTTGGTATCATCAGTGGTTTGGCGCGCCCGTAGATAACGGGTAGAATATGCGGCTATTTCAACAAATGCTGGTTTTTTGAATGCATAACGACAAAGATCTCTCCACGTGGCAAACGTTCCGCCGGCTCTGGCCGATGATTGCTCCTTTCAAAGCAGGCTTGATCGTGGCGGGCGTAGCGTTAATCCTCAACGCAGCCAGCGATACGTTTATGTTATCGCTTCTCAAACCGTTACTGGATGACGGTTTCGGTAAAACGGATCGTTCAGTGCTGCTATGGATGCCGCTGGTGGTTATTGGGCTGATGATCTTACGCGGAATCTCCAGCTATGTATCCAGCTACTGCATCTCCTGGGTATCCGGTAAAGTGGTGATGACCATGCGCCGTCGGTTATTCAGCCATATGATGGGGATGCCGGTCTCATTCTTTGACAAGCAGTCAACCGGTACCCTGCTGTCGCGTATTACCTACGATTCAGAGCAGGTTGCGTCGTCCTCTTCCAGCGCACTGATTACCGTTGTGCGTGAAGGCGCATCCATCATCGGCCTGTTCGCGATGATGTTCTATTACAGCTGGCAACTGTCGCTGATCCTTATTGTGCTGGCGCCGATTGTCTCCATCGCGATCCGCGTGGTATCAAAGCGTTTTCGCAACATCAGTAAAAATATGCAGAATACGATGGGGCAGGTGACTACCAGCGCCGAGCAGATGCTGAAAGGCCATAAGGAAGTGTTGATCTTCGGCGGTCAGGAAGTCGAAACCAAACGCTTTGACAAGGTCAGCAACAGAATGCGTCTGCAAGGGATGAAAATGGTATCGGCCTCGTCGATTTCCGATCCGATCATTCAGCTGATTGCCTCTCTGGCCCTGGCCTTCGTCCTGTATGCCGCAAGCTTCCCGAGCGTCATGGAAACCCTGACTGCGGGTACCATTACCGTGGTGTTCTCATCCATGATCGCGCTGATGCGTCCGCTGAAATCGCTGACTAACGTCAACGCCCAGTTCCAGCGCGGGATGGCAGCCTGTCAGACGCTGTTCAGCATCCTCGATTCCGAACAGGAAAAAGATGAAGGTACACGCGTGATCGAGCGCGCTAAAGGCGACCTGGAATTCCGTAACGTGACCTTTACCTATCCAGGCCGTGAAGTGCCGGCGCTGCGTGATATCAGCCTGTCCATCCCGGCGGGTAAAACCGTCGCGCTGGTTGGTCGTTCCGGTTCGGGCAAGTCGACCATAGCCAGCCTGATTACCCGTTTCTACGATATCGACCAGGGCGAGATCCTGCTTGATGGTCACGACCTGCGGGAATATACCCTCCAGTCGCTGCGTAACCAGGTTGCGCTGGTCTCGCAGAACGTGCATCTGTTCAACGATACGGTGGCGAACAACATTGCGTATGCCCGTACCGAAGAGTACAGCCGTGAAGAGATTGAGAATGCGGCGCGTATGGCCTATGCGATGGACTTCATTAACAAAATGGATAACGGTCTGGATACGATCATTGGCGAAAACGGGGTGCTGCTCTCTGGTGGTCAGCGTCAGCGTATCGCGATTGCCCGTGCGCTGCTGCGCAACAGCCCGATTCTGATCCTCGATGAAGCAACGTCCGCACTGGATACGGAATCTGAACGCGCTATCCAGTCTGCTCTGGATGAATTACAGAAAAACCGTACCTCGCTGGTTATCGCGCACCGTCTGTCGACCATCGAACAGGCTGACGAAATCGTGGTGGTGGAAGATGGCGTGATCGTTGAACGCGGCAGCCATGCGGACCTGCTGGAACAGCGTGGTGTTTACGCGCAGCTTCATAAAATGCAGTTCGGTCAATGATTGCACGCATCTGGTCGGGTGAATCCCCTCTGTGGGTGCTGCTTCTCCCGCTCTCCTGGCTGTATGGCCTGGTGAGCGGTGCTATTCGTCTGCTTTACCGCCTCGGGATCAAGCGCGCCTGGCGCGCACCGGTACCGGTGGTGGTGGTCGGCAACCTGACGGCGGGTGGAAACGGCAAAACCCCGGTGGTGATCTGGCTGGCAGAGCAGCTCCAGAGGCGCGGTATCCGCCCGGGAGTTGTCTCACGCGGTTACGGTGGTAAAGCGGCGCAGTATCCACTGGTGCTGAGCCCAGCTACGACAACCGCTGAAGCCGGCGATGAGCCGGTACTGATTTACCAGCGTACAGGCGCGCCGGTTGCGGTATCGCCGGTGCGCAGTGATGCCGTGAAGGCACTGCTTGCGGAGCATGATGTACAAATCATCATTACCGATGATGGTTTGCAGCATTACGCGCTGGCGCGTGATAAAGAGATCGTGGTCATTGACGGCGTTCGGCGTTTTGGCAACGGCTGGTGGCTTCCAGCCGGTCCAATGCGCGAGCGTGCGTCGCGCCTGAAAACCGTCGATGCCGTGATTGTGAACGGTGGTGAAGCCAGAGCGGGCGAAATCCCGATGCTTCTTCGTCCCGGACAGGCCGTAAATATGCTGACCGGCGAGCGTAAAGACGTCGCGCAACTGGAACATCTGGTTGCGATGGCCGGTATAGGTCATCCGCCGCGTTTCTTCGCAACGCTGGAGCAGTGCGGCGCGCGGCTGGAAAAACGGGTGCCGCTGGCCGATCACCAGGCGTTAGTTGCCGAAGAGGTTGAAAGGCTGGCAGCGCCGGGCCAGACGCTGATCATGACGGAAAAAGACGCGGTAAAATGCCGGGCCTTTGCGAAAGAAAACTGGTGGTATCTGCCGGTTGACGCTGAACTCAGCGGCGAACAGCCGGAACATTTGCTCAAGGAACTGCTCGCGTTAGTGCAGTAACTTCTACGCGGTTCCGGTGGCGCTTTGACTGACAGGAAAACGCATGTCTCTACCGCAACTCTCACTTGCAGCCGCACGAAACCTGCATCTTGCCGCCCAGGGGCTTCTGAAAAAGCCCCGCCGCCGCGCGCAGCCAGCTGATATCCTCTCTACCGTGCAACGCATGTCGTTGCTGCAAATCGACACCATTAACATCGTGGCGCGTAGCCCGTATCTGGTCCTGTTTAGCCGCCTGGGAAACTATCCTCCGCAGTGGCTGGATAATGCGCTGAGTCAGGGCGAACTGATGGAATACTGGGCGCATGAAGCCTGTTTTCTCCCGCGCAGCGATTTTGCACTGGTGCGTCACCGCATGCTCGCCCCGGACAAAATGGGCTGGAAATACCGCCAGGAGTGGATGGTGGAACACGCGGATGAAATAGAGCAACTGATTGCCCATATTCAGGAAAACGGTCCGGTACGCTCCGCGGATTTTGAACACCCGCGAAAAGGCGCCAGCGGATGGTGGGAGTGGAAACCGCACAAACGCCATCTTGAAGGGCTGTTTACGTCGGGCAAAGTGATGGTGGTCGAGCGCCGCAACTTTCAGCGCGTCTATGACCTCACGCACCGCGTTATGCCTCACTGGGACGATACGCGTGACCTGCTGTCTCAGGACGTAGCCGAAGCCATCATGCTCGGGAACAGCGCCCGCAGCCTTGGCATCTTCCGCCCGCAGTGGCTGGCGGATTATTATCGTCTGCGTCAGCCGCAGCTAAAACCACAACTCGAAACGTGGCAGCGCGAACAGCACGTCATGCCGGTCTCGGTAGAGTCGTTAGGTGAAATGTGGCTGCATGCGGATTTGTTCCCTCTGCTGGCGCAGGCGCAGGAGGGCAAACTCCAGGCGACCCACAGTGCCGTGCTGTCGCCGTTCGACCCCGTTGTCTGGGACAGAAAGCGGGCCGAACAGCTGTTCGATTTCAGCTACCGTCTGGAATGCTACACCCCGGCGCCCAGGCGTCAGTATGGTTATTTTGTTTTGCCGCTGCTGCATAAAGGACAGCTTGTCGGGCGCATGGACGCTAAAATGCACCGTAAAACCGGCATGCTTGAAATTATCGCGCTCTGGCTGGAAGAGGGCATAAAGGTGACGGCTGGCCTGGAAAAAGGGTTAACGACTGCGCTCAGTGAATTTGCGCGCTGGCAGGGGGCGCATGAAATTGTACTCGGTCGCGTGCCTGCGGGGCTGTTTACGACCTGTCGAGATGGCTGGGAAACAGACACTCCCTGAAAAGGGAATGTGATAAGCTTTAGCGATTACCCATACGGAGGAACTATGGATCACCGTTTACTTGAAATTATTGCCTGCCCGGTGTGCAACGGCAAACTGTATTACAGCCAGGATAAACAAGAGCTGATTTGCAAACTGGACAGCCTGGCGTTCCCGCTGCGTGACGGTATTCCGGTCCTGCTGGAAAATGAAGCCCGTTCACTGGTGGCAGAAGAGATCAAACCATGAGTTTTGTTGTCATTATCCCTGCGCGTTATGCTTCAACGCGCCTGCCAGGTAAACCGCTGGTGGATATCAATGGCAAACCGATGATTGTGCATGTCCTTGAACGGGCACGCGAATCGGGCGCCGGACGCGTCATCGTCGCCACCGATCACCCGGATGTCGCGCGCGCGGTTGAGGCCGCGGGTGGGGAAGTGTGCATGACCCGTGCCGATCATCAGTCAGGCACCGAGCGCCTGGCGGAAGTCGTCGAAAAATGCGGTTTCAGCGACGAGACGGTGATTGTGAACGTGCAGGGCGATGAGCCGATGATCCCGGCGGCGATTATCCGTCAGGTGGCCGACAACCTGGCTCGGCGTCAGGTCGGGATGGCAACCCTCGCGGTGCCGATTCACCACGCTGAAGAGGCGTTCAATCCGAATGCGGTGAAAGTGGTCATGGACGCAGAGGGCTACGCGCTCTATTTCTCCCGCGCCACCATTCCGTGGGATCGCGATCGTTTCGCGCAATCGAAAGAGACAATCGGCGAAACCTTCCTGCGCCACATCGGTATTTACGGCTACCGCGCCGGCTTTATTCGTCGCTACGTCGCCTGGGCACCAAGCCCGCTGGAGCATATTGAAATGCTCGAACAACTTCGCGTGCTGTGGTACGGCGAGAAAATTCACGTTGCGGTTGCCCAGGAAATCCCCGGCACCGGCGTGGATACCCCTGAAGATCTCGAGCGCGTACGCGTCGAAATGCGTTAATTCGCTGGCATCCCCTCGTCTGGGGGGATGCTCTCCCGCCAGGCGATTTTCCTTTTCTTTTTCATTATTGATCTCTACCGGGTGACATCCGGGTTTCGCGCGCTCATTATAAAAGCAGTAGTCTTAATGGGGGTAATCTCATATGGAACAGCTGCGTGCTGAACTCAGCCATCTCCTTGGCGAAAAGCTAAGCCGGGTGGAATGCGTGAATGAAAAGGCCGATACCGCACTCTGGTCGTTGTATGACAGTCAGGGAAACCCCATGCCGCTGATGGCCAGAAGTTTTACCTCGCCGGGCGTCGCCAGACAGCTGGCCTGGAAAATGTCAATGCTGGCGCGGGAAGGGACTGTCCGTATGCCGACGGTCTACGGCGTGATGACCCATGAGGAGCATCCCGGCCCGGATGTTCTGCTTATCGAGCGTTTACGCGGGGTTTCTGTTGAAGCCCCGACGCGTACACCGGAGCGCTGGGAACAGCTGAAAGATCAGATTGTCGAGGCTCTGCTTGCCTGGCATCGGCAGGACAGCCGGGGTCTTGTTGGCGCGGTAGACAGCACCCAGGAAAACCTGTGGCCGCTGTGGTATCGCCAGCGTGTCGAAGTGCTGTGGGGCACGCTGAACCAGTTCAACAACACCGGCTTAACGATGCAGGACAAACGTATTCTGTTCCGCACCCGGGAATGTCTGCCGACGCTGTTTGAGGGTTTTAACGACAACTGCGTGCTGGTTCACGGCAACTTCACGCTACGCAGTATGCTTAAAGACTCGCGCAGCGACCAACTGCTGGCGATGGTCGGGCCGGGGATCATGCTCTGGGCGCCGCGCGAGTACGAACTGTTCAGGCTGAGCGAGGGCGGGGCGGCGGAAGATTTGCTCTGGCACTATCTCCAGCGCGCCCCTGTTGCGGAGGCCTTTCTCTGGCGACGCTGGCTCTATCTTCTCTGGGATGAGGTGGCGCAACTGGTCAACACCGGGCGCTTTAATCGCGCCAGTTTCGATCTGGCCGCAAAATCACTCCTGCCCTGGCTTGCCTGACGAACCCTTAAGCCACTGCCACAGACGGCCAAGCGTCTCGTAGCCGACGCGGTCGCTGTGCATCAGCCATACCGGGGACGGGATTATCCGTTCCCACGGATTGAGCGGGGCGTCAATAGCCATCTGGTTTGCCGGAGCAGGAAGCGGATGCAGGCCCTGCTTCTCAAAGAAAATCATTGCGCGCGGCAGGTGTGAAGCAGAGGTCACCAGCAGGAACGGTACATCACCGATGGCCTGTTTCACCGCCGCCGCCTCTTCTTCGGTATCTTTTGGGCTATCCAGCGTGATGATGGCGGAACGCGGTACGCCAAGCGATTCAGCCACTCTTGCTCCTGCTTCAGCGGTACTGACCGGGTTGGTTTTTGCCGCTGCGCCCGTGAAGATCATCTTCGATCCAGGATTGGCCAGCCACAGGCGAATCCCCTCGTTCAGGCGCGGCAGGCTGTTGTTGATCAGGTTCGAGCTGGGCGCCCAGTTCGGATCCCAGGTATACCCGCCGCCCAGCACCACGATATAGCCCACCTTCTGATTTCCCTGCCACGTCGGGTAGGTGTTTTCAATCGGACGTAATAAACCGTCAGCGATCGGTTGCAGGCTGAGTAACAGCAGCGCCAGCCAGCCCACGGTAACAAGGGATTTACCGCTTTTCTGAAAGCGGCTAAACCATATCATTGCCAGCCCCAGCGCGATGAGAAGCAACAGCAGGGGAAGGGGAAGCATCATGCCTCCGATATATTTTTTTAGGGTAAAAAGCATCCTTTTTGGTTCCTTTTTTAACCATACAGCAGGCGATTGTCGGTGATATTACACCAGAGTGGTTCATTCTCCGCGCGGGTGTGACAAAATAGCGGTTTTGCAGTGAGTGGAACCCTCCCAATGCGGGATCGCAATTTTGATGACATCGCGGAAAAGTTTTCGCGCAACATTTATGGCACCACCAAAGGTCAGCTTCGTCAGACAATCCTCTGGCAGGATCTGGACAAGCTGCTGGCTGAATTCGGTGACCGACCGTTGCGCGTGCTGGATGCCGGCGGTGGGGAAGGTCAGACTGCAATTCTGATGGCGCAGCGGGGACATCACGTCACGCTTTGCGATCTTTCTGCCGAGATGGTTGCGCGCGCCGGGCGAGCGGCAGAAGAGAAAGGTGTGAGCGACAACATGCATTTTATACATTGCGCCGCTCAGGACATTCCGCAGCATTTGGAAACGCAGGTTGATCTGATATTGTTTCATGCTGTGCTCGAATGGATCGCCGAACCCCAGGCGATGTTAAAAACGCTGTGGTCGATGTTGCGCCCGGGCGGTGCGTTATCGCTGATGTTTTACAATGCCAACGGCCTGCTAATGCGAAACGTGCTGGTCGGCAATTTTGGCTACGTACAGCAGGGCATGTATAAAAAGAAACGACGCACGCTTTCACCGGATTTCCCCCGTGAACCGCAGCAGGTCTATGGCTGGCTGGAGGAGATCGGTTGGGAAATTACCGGCAAAACCGGCGTGAGGGTGTTTCATGATTATCTGCGTGATAAACAAAAACAGGATGACTGTTTAGACGCCTTAACAGAAATAGAGACGCGGTACTGCCGCCAGGAGCCTTATCTGAGCCTTGGCCGCTATATACACGTCACCGCGCGCAAGCCGCAGATGCAAGGATAATCTATGAGTGAATTTTCCCAGACAGTCCCCGAACTGGTTGCCTGGGCCAGGAAAAACGATTTCTCCATCTCGCTGCCGGTAGACAGACTCTCATTCCTGCTGGCGGTTGCGACGCTAAACGGCGAACGCCTGGATGGCGAAATGAGTGAAGGCGAACTGGTGGATGCGTTCCGCCACGTCAGTGATGCGTTTGAGCAAACCAGCGAAACCATTAGCGTGCGTGCCAACAACGCAATCAATGATATGGTGCGTCAACGTCTGCTGAACCGCTTTACCAGCGAGCAGGCGGAAGGAAACGCCATCTATCGTCTTACGCCACTGGGCATTGGCATTACCGACTATTACATCCGCCAGCGCGAATTTTCCACGCTGCGTCTCTCCATGCAGCTCTCTATTGTTGCAGGTGAGCTGAAGCGTGCCGCCGACGCGGCTGATGAAAACGGTGACGAATTCCACTGGCATCGCAACGTTTACGCGCCGCTGAAATACTCGGTCGCCGAGATTTTCGACAGTATCGATCTGACTCAACGTCTGATGGACGAACAGCAGCAGCAGGTGAAAGACGATATCGCTCAACTGCTTAATAAAGACTGGCGTGCGGCTATCTCCAGCTGTGAACTCTTGCTGTCAGAAACGTCCGGTACGCTGCGTGAGTTGCAGGATACGCTGGAGGCGGCGGGGGATAAGCTACAGGCCAATCTGCTGCGCATCCAGGACGCGACAATGGCGCACGACGATCTGCATTTTATCGACCGTCTGGTGTTTGATTTGCAGAGCAAGCTTGACCGCATTATCAGCTGGGGCCAGCAGTCAATCGACCTGTGGATCGGTTACGATCGCCACGTGCATAAATTTATCCGTACCGCCATCGATATGGATAAGAATCGCGTCTTTGCTCAACGTCTGCGCCAGTCGGTACAGACCTATTTCGATGCGCCGTGGGTGCTGACCTACGCCAACGCCGATCGTCTGCTGGATATGCGCGACGAAGAGATGGCGCTGCGCGATGAAGAGGTCACCGGTGAACTGCCGCCGGATCTGGAATACGAAGAATTTAACGAAATTCGCGAGCAGCTTGCGGCGATGATCGAAGAACAGCTCGCTGTCTACAAAACCAGACAAGCACCGCTGGATCTTGGCCTCGTGGTACGCGACTATCTGGCGCAGTATCCGCGCGCGCGCCACTTCGATGTTGCCCGCATTGTTGTAGACCAGGCGGTGCGCCTGGGCATCGCACAAGCCGATTTCACCGGACTGCCGCCGAAGTGGCAGCCGATTAACGATTACGGAGCCAAGGTACAGGCGCATGTCATTGACAAATATTGAACAAGTGATGCCAGTTAAGCTGGCACAGGCGCTGGCGAATCCGTTGTTTCCGGCGCTGGACAGCCAGCTGCGTGCCGGTCGTCACATTGGCCTTGACGAGCTGGATAATCACGCCTTTTTGATGGACTTTCAGGAGTACCTGGAAGAGTTTTACGCTCGCTATAACGTTGAGCTGATCCGCGCGCCGGAAGGGTTTTTCTACCTGCGTCCGCGCTCTACCACGCTTATTCCGCGCTCGGTGCTTTCCGAACTGGATATGATGGTCGGCAAAATTCTCTGCTACCTCTATCTCAGCCCGGAACGTCTGGCGAATGAAGGGATCTTCACCCAGCAGGAGCTATACGATGAGCTGCTGTCGCTGGCGGATGAAAGCAAGCTGCTCAAGCTGGTGAATAACCGCTCAACGGGGTCCGATCTGGACCGTCAGAAATTACAGGAAAAAGTTCGCTCATCCCTTAACCGTCTACGCCGTCTGGGAATGGTCTGGTTCATGGGTCACGACAGCAGCAAGTTCCGCATCACCGAATCGGTCTTCCGTTTTGGCGCCGACGTGCGTGCGGGTGATGATGCGCGTGAAGCGCAGCTGCGCATGATCCGTGACGGTGAAGCGATGCCGGTGGAAAACCATTTGCAGCTCAATGACGAGCACGAAGAGAATCAGCCGGATAGCGGGGAGGAAGAGTAATGATTGAACGCGGTAAATTTCGCTCACTGACGCTGATTAACTGGAACGGCTTCTTTGCCCGAACCTTCGATCTGGATGAGCTGGTGACAACGCTCTCCGGCGGTAACGGGGCGGGTAAATCCACCACCATGGCGGCCTTCGTGACGGCGCTGATACCTGACCTGACCCTGCTGCACTTCCGTAACACCACTGAAGCGGGCGCCACGAGCGGCTCTCGTGATAAAGGTCTGCACGGTAAGCTGAAAGCGGGCGTTTGTTATTCAGTGCTGGACGTGATCAACTCCCGCCATCAGCGCGTGGTTGTAGGCGTGCGTCTGCAACAGGTTGCCGGCCGCGATCGTAAAGTAGATATCAAACCGTTTGCGATCCAGGGGCTGCCTACCTCCGTACAGCCAACCGCGCTGCTGACGGAAACCCTGAATGAACGTCAGGCGCGCGTCCTGACGCTCCAGGAGCTGAAAGACAAGCTGGAAGCTATCGAAGGCGTGCAGTTTAAGCAGTTTAATTCCATTACCGACTACCACTCTCTGATGTTCGATCTCGGCGTGGTAGCCCGTCGTCTGCGCAGCGCGTCAGATCGTAGTAAATACTACCGTCTGATTGAAGCCTCCCTGTACGGCGGTATCTCCAGCGCCATTACCCGCTCCCTGCGCGACTACCTGTTGCCGGAAAACAGCGGCGTGCGTAAGGCCTTCCAGGATATGGAAGCCGCGCTGCGTGAAAACCGCATGACGCTGGAAGCGATTCGCGTTACGCAGTCTGACCGGGACCTGTTTAAGCACCTGATCAGCGAAGCCACCAACTACGTGGCGGCGGACTATATGCGCCACGCCAACGAGCGCCGTATTCATCTCGATCAGGCGCTGGAGTATCGCCGCGAGCTGTTTACCTCCCGCAAACAGCTGGTGGCCGAGCAGTATAAGCATGTCGAAATGGCGCGCGAACTGGGCGAGCACAATGGTGCGGAAGGGGATCTGGAAGCCGATTATCAGGCGGCCAGCGATCATCTGAATCTGGTGCAGACCGCGCTGCGTCAGCAGGAAAAAATCGAGCGCTACGAAGCCGATCTTGATGAGCTGCAAATTCGTCTTGAAGAGCAAAATGAAGTGGTGGCCGAAGCTGCCGAATTGCAGGAAGAGAACGAAGCCCGCGCGGAAGCCGCCGAGCTGGAAGTGGATGAGCTGAAAAGCCAGCTCGCTGACTACCAGCAGGCGCTGGACGTGCAGCAGACGCGTGCGATTCAGTACAACCAGGCGTTGCAGGCGTTGCAGCGTGCCAAAGAGCTGTGCCATCTGCCGGACCTGACCCCGGAAAGCGCTGACGAATGGCTGGATACCTTCCAGGCCAAAGAGCAGGAAGCCACTGAGAAACTGCTTTCTCTCGATCAGAAAATGAGCGTGGCGCAAACGGCGCATAGCCAGTTTGAGCAGGCGTACCAGCTGGTGGTGGCGATTAACGGTCCGCTGGCGCGTAACGAAGCGTGGGACGTTGCCCGTGAGCTGCTGCGCGACGGCGTCAATCAACGCCATCTGGCCGAACAGGTGCAGCCGCTGCGCATGCGCCTGAACGAGCTGGAACAGCGTCTGCGTGAACAGCAGGAAGCCGAGCGTCTGCTGGCGGAATTCTGCAAGCGTCAGGGTAAAAATTACGATTTCGACGAGCTTGAGGCCCTGCATCAGGAACTGGAAGCGCGTATTGCGGCCCTGTCCGATACCGTATCGAATGCCAGCGAACAGCGCATGACGCTGCGTCAGGAGCTGGAACAGCTTCAGTCCCGTTCGACGACGCTCTTACAGCGTGCGCCGATCTGGCTGGCTGCACAAAGCAGCCTGAACCAGCTCAGCGAACAGTGTGGCCAGGAGTTTGCCTCCAGCCAGGACGTCACCGAATACATGCAACAGCTGCTGGAGCGTGAGCGTGAAGCGATTGTTGAGCGTGACGAAGTGGGCGCGCGCAAGCGTGACGTCGATGAGGAGATCGAGCGTTTAAGCCAGCCAGGCGGCTCAGAAGATCCGCGTCTGAATGCCTTAGCCGAGCGTTTCGGCGGCGTGCTGTTGTCTGAAATTTACGACGATGTTGGTCTGGACGATGCGCCGTACTTCTCCGCGCTGTACGGTCCATCCCGTAACGCGATTGTGGTGCCGGATCTGTCGCTGATTTCTGACCAGCTTGCAGGGCTGGAAGACTGCCCGGAAGATCTCTACCTCATCGAAGGAGATCCGCAGTCGTTTGATGACAGCGTATTCAGCGTTGACGAGCTGGAAAAAGCGGTGGTGGTGAAAATCGCCGATCGCCAGTGGCGCTATTCGCGCTTCCCGGAACTGCCGCTGTTTGGCCGCGCCGCGCGTGAAAGCCGCATTGAAAGCCTGCATGCCGAGCGCGAAACGCTTTCTGAACGTTTTGCGACCCTGTCGTTTGATGTACAAAAAACGCAGCGTCTGCATCAGGCGTTCAGCCGCTTTATCGGCAGCCATCTGGGCGTGGCCTTTGAGCCCGATCCGGAAGCCGAAATTCGCAAGCTCAACACCCGCCGCGGTGAGCTGGAGCGTGCGCTGGCTAGCCATGAAAATGACAACCAGCAGAGCCGCGTCCAGTTCGAGCAGGCGAAAGAGGGCGTTGCGGCGCTTAACCGCATTCTGCCACGCCTGAACCTGCTGGCGGACGATACGCTCGCCGACCGCGTGGATGAAATTCAGGAACGACTGGACGAGGCGCAGGAAGCCGCGCGCTTTGTGCAGCAGCACGGCAATCAGCTGGCGAAGCTGGAGCCGATGGTTTCCGTTCTCCAGAGCGACCCGGAACAGTTTGAACAGTTAAAAGAGGATTACGCCTGGTCACAGCAGGTGCAGCGCGAAGCGCGTCAGCAGGCGTTTGCCCTGACGGAAGTGGTGCAACGTCGCGCGCACTTCGGCTACTCCGATTCAGCAGAAATGCTGAGCGGGAACAGCGATCTTAATGAAAAGCTGCGCCAGCGCCTTGAGCAGGCGGAAGCGGAACGTACGCGCGCGCGCGAAGCGATGCGTACTCACGCCGCACAGCTGAGCCAGTACAGTCAGGTGATGGCGTCGTTGAAAAGCTCCTTCGACACCAAGAAAGAGCTGTTAAACGACCTGCATAAAGAGTTGCAGGACATTGGCGTGCGCGCCGACAGCGGTGCAGAAGAGCGGGCACGTATTCGCCGCGATGAGCTGCATGCTCAGCTCAGCAACAACCGTGCGCGTCGTAATCAGCTGGAAAAAGCGCTGACCTTCTGTGAAGCGGAGATGGACAACCTGACGCGTCGCCTGCGCAAGCTGGAACGTGACTATCACGAGATGCGCGAGCAGGTTGTGACCGCGAAGGCGGGCTGGTGCGCGGTGATGCGCATGGTGAAAGACAACAACGTGGAGCGTCGTCTGCACCGCCGCGAGCTGGCGTATCTGTCGGCCGATGAACTGCGTTCTATGTCGGATAAGGCGCTGGGCGCGCTGCGTCTGGCGGTGGCGGATAACGAACACCTGCGCGACGTGCTGCGCATGTCCGAAGATCCGAAGCGTCCTGAGCGCAAAATCCAGTTCTTCGTGGCGGTGTATCAGCACTTGCGCGAGCGTATCCGTCAGGACATCATCCGTACCGACGATCCGGTTGAAGCGATCGAACAGATGGAGATCGAGCTGGGCCGTCTGACGGAAGAGCTGACCTCCCGCGAGCAAAAGCTGGCAATCAGCTCCCGCAGCGTGGCGAATATTATTCGTAAAACCATTCAGCGCGAGCAGAACCGTATCCGTCAGCTGAACCAGGGCCTGCAAAGCGTGTCGTTTGGCCAGGTCAACAGCGTGAGGCTGAACGTGAACGTGCGTGAGGCGCACTCCACGCTGCTGGACGTGTTGTCTGAACAGCATGAGCAGCACCAGGATCTGTTCAACAGTAACCGCCTGACCTTCTCCGAAGCGCTGGCGAAGCTGTATCAGCGTCTGAATCCGCAGATTGACATGGGCCAGCGTACGCCGCAAACCATCGGCGAGGAGCTGCTGGACTACCGCAACTATCTGGAAATGGAAGTTGAGGTTAACCGTGGCTCAGACGGCTGGCTGCGCGCGGAATCCGGTGCGCTCTCTACCGGTGAAGCCATCGGTACCGGTATGTCGATTCTGGTGATGGTGGTGCAGAGCTGGGAAGATGAAGCGCGTCGTCTGCGCGGCAAAGACATCTCTCCATGTCGTCTGCTGTTCCTCGATGAAGCCGCGCGTCTCGACGCCCGCTCCATCGCCACGCTGTTTGAGCTTTGCGAGCGACTCGATATGCAGCTCATCATCGCGGCGCCGGAAAACATCAGTCCGGAAAAAGGGACAACCTATAAGCTGGTGCGTAAGGTGTTCCAGAACAGTGAACACGTGCACGTCGTGGGCCTGCGTGGTTTCGCCCCGCAGCCACCGGAGTCATTACCGGGCACGGCTGACGCCTCTTAACCTGGGGTGCGACAAATAGCGGCGCTCATGCGCCGCTTTTTTTATTCACTTAACTTGTGTTCAGGGCTGCGTTATCTTTAAACTTCTTTACATAAGGCAAGGCAGCAGCGTGTATGCCTTTCTATACTGAAGGAAAGCTCCAGAATACTGAGCATGTCGTGAAAAACAGGGGGCAAGGGATGTTGCTTAAGAAGAATCGTGGTCGTCAGCTGTCTGCGCTGAGTTTGTGCCTGACAGTGATGTTTGCTCCACTGTTTACCGCTCAGGCCGATGAGCCTGAAATTGTACCGACTGACAGCTCCGCGACGATGGGCGCGCAGCCGACGTCACTGTCACAACCGCTGGATCAGTCTCCGGCAACGGCCATCATGGCCGGCATTAAACCGCTGCCGGAAGGCATCGATATTGGATCATTACGTCAGCAGCTTATGACCGGGCTGCCCTCGGGCTATACTCCCGCTTATATTAACCAGCTCACGCTGCTTTACGCTGCGCGCGATATGAAACCGATGTGGGAAAATCGCGAGGCGGTACGTGCCTTCCAGCAGCAGCTGGCTGAAGTGGCGATTGCAGGTTTTCAGCCGCAGTTCACGACCTGGGTTGAACTCCTGACCGATCCTGCCGTGACCGGACAAGCGCGTGACGTGGTGCTGTCTGATGCCATGATGGGCTACTTACAATTTGTTGCGGGGATTTCGGTGAACGGCAACCGCTGGTTATACAGCAGTAAGCCGTACAAGCTGGCGACGCCTGCGCTGTCCGTCATTAACCAGTGGCAGCTGTCGCTGGATAACGGCGAACTGCCGCGCTTTATCGCAAGCCTTGCGCCTGCCCATCCGCAGTATGCCACGATGCATCAGTCGCTTCTTGAGCTGGTTGCGGATTCCCGCCCGTGGCCTCAGCTGCGCGGCACCACAACGCTGCGTCCGGGGCAGTGGAGTAGCGATGTGCCTGCGATCCGCGAAATTATGAAACGCTCCGGCATTCTCGACAGCGGCCCTAAAATTGCGCTGCCCGGTGACGAGACGCAAAATGCGGTCGTCAGCCCGTCGGCGCCGGTAAAAGAGAAAACCGCCGTTGCGTTGAGCAATAAGCCCGCCGCTTACGATCACGAGCTGGTCGCCGCAGTGAAGCAGTTCCAGGCCGCGCAGGGGCTGGGCGCTGACGGCGTGATTGGTCCATCTACTCGCGACTGGCTGAACGTCTCTCCGGCCCAGCGGGCTGGAGTGCTGGCGTTGAATATCCAGCGCTTGCGCTTGCTGCCGGGCACGTTATCCACCGGCATTATGGTCAACATTCCGGCGTACTCCCTGGTCTACTATCAGGACGGTAGTGAAGTGCTGGCGTCCCGCGTGATTGTCGGCCGACCTGACCGTAAAACGCCAATGATGAGCAGCGCGCTGAATAACGTGGTGGTTAACCCGCCGTGGAACGTGCCGCCGACGCTGGCGCGCAAAGATATTCTGCCTAAGGTCTGGAATGACCCGGGTTATCTGGAGCGACATAACTATACGGTGATGCGTGGCTGGAACAGCAAAGAAGCGATTGACCCCTGGATGGTGGACTGGTCAACGATTACGCCTTCGAACCTGCCGTTCCGTTTCCAGCAGGCACCGGGCGCACATAACTCGCTGGGACGTTACAAATTCAATATGCCAAGTTCGGACGCAATCTATCTGCATGATACCCCGAACCATAATTTGTTCCAGAAAGACGCACGCGCGCTCAGCTCGGGCTGTGTCCGCGTGAACAAGGCCTCTGAGCTGGCAAATATGCTGTTGCAGGATGCAGGCTGGAACGATACGCGGATATCAGATGCGCTGAAGCAGGGAGATACGCGTTACGTCAATATCCGCCACAATATTCCGGTCAATCTTTACTATCTGACGGCGTTTGTAGGGGCAGACGGACGTACCCAGTATCGTACAGATATTTACAATTATGATCTGACAGCGCGATCCGGCGCACAAATTTTGCCAAAAGCGGAACAATTAATCAGGTAAATGAAGTAGTTCGGTAAAAATGATTGTCGTAAGTTATGGTGAATATGAGGCGATCTGGCTGCAAGCCGCGTATTTACTGGGGTTGGGCGCCTTGACGTAACAGGTTTTGCCAGTTATGGTGCCCTTCGTGCGCTAAGCATATTGACAATTTCTTTTACCTGTAGACCTGATTATCATGGACAAATTTGACGCTAATCGCCGCAAATTGCTGGCGTTAGGTGGCGTTGCGCTGGGCGCAGCAGCCATCCTTCCGACGCCAGCATTTGCCACCCTCTCGACACCTCGTCCGCGTATTTTAACGCTCAACAATCTGCATACTGGTGAGACGCTTAAAGCGGAATTTTTCGATGGCAGAGGCTATATTCAGGATGAATTAGCAAGACTCAACCATTTTTTCCGTGATTTCCGCGCGAATAAAATCAAAGCCATCGACCCTGGATTATTCGATCAGCTTTACCGCTTGCAGGGACTGCTAGGGACCAAAAGGCCGGTGCAGCTCATCTCTGGCTATCGCTCTCTGGATACCAACAATGAACTGCGTGCCCACAGCCGTGGGGTAGCGAAAAAAAGCTATCACACCAAAGGGCAGGCGATGGATTTCCATATTGAGGGCGTTTCGTTAGCCAATATTCGCAAAGCGGCGTTATCTATGCGCGCAGGTGGTGTAGGATACTACCCACGTAGCAACTTTGTGCATATTGATACCGGGCCGGTTCGGCACTGGTAATAACGAAACACAGGAGCAGTATGAACTATCGTATTATTCCGGTTACCGCGTTCTCACAGAACTGTTCATTGATCTGGTGTGAACAAACTAAACTGGCCGCGCTTGTTGATCCCGGTGGCGACGCTGAGACAATCAAGCAGGAAGTCGCTGCCAGCGGTGTAACGCTGATGCAGATTTTACTCACCCATGGCCATCTCGACCATGTGGGTGCAGCGGCTGAACTGGCTGAATACTACGGTGTGCCGATTATCGGCCCGGAAAAAGAAGATGAGTTCTGGCTACAGGGATTACCTGCTCAAAGCCGTATGTTTGGCCTGGAAGACTGTCAGCCACTGACACCGGACCGCTGGCTGAACGAAGACGATCGCGTTAACGTAGGGAATGTAACTTTACAGGTGTTGCATTGCCCCGGACATACGCCCGGCCATATTGTCTTCTTTGATGACGTGTCGCGTCTGCTGATTTCCGGTGACGTGATTTTCAAAGGGGGCGTAGGACGCAGTGATTTCCCACGCGGCGATCACGGTCAGCTGATTCAGTCGATTAAGCAGAAGTTATTACCGTTAGGTGATGATGTGACGTTTATCCCTGGACACGGACCAATGTCAACGCTGGGGGATGAGCGGTTGCATAACCCGTTCCTTCAGGATGAAATGCCTGTCTGGTAAACTCGGTAAAATAAAAAAGCCTGCACGATGCAGGCTTTTTTTTAGGGATGCAGGTTACAGCACCGCGACAATGGCTTCGCACAGCGGCGCCATGTTGTCAGGCGTCATACCTGCAACGTTCACGCGGCCAGATGCAACGGCATACACGCCAAACTCTTCACGCAGGCGCAGCACCTGCTCTTTGGTCAGGCCGCTGAAGGAGAACATGCCGTTCTGCTTGATGATGAAGCTGAAGTCACGGTCAGCGCCTTTCTCAGCCAGCGTGTTCACAAACAGCAGACGCATGCGCTGAATGCGCTGACGCATATCGTTCAGCTCTTGTTCCCAGATTGCGCGCAGCGCATCGTTGCTCAGGATCGTCGCGACCACAGACGCACCGTGTGCCGGTGGGTTAGAGTAGTTAGCGCGGATCACGGACTTCATCTGGCTGAATGCGCGATCGACGGTTGCTTCGTCAGCAGCCACCAGCGTACAGGCGCCGACACGCTCGTTATACAGACCAAAGTTCTTGGAATAGGAGCTTGCGACTATCAACTCCTGATGCACGGCGGCGAATGCACGCAGACCTTCTGCATCTTCTTCCAGACCACGGGCAAAGCCCTGGTAAGCGAAGTCAAACAGCGGCAGCCAGCCTTTTTCAACGGACAGCTTAGCCAGCTGTTCCCACTGCTCAAGCGTAGGATCGATACCGGTTGGGTTATGGCAGCAGCCGTGGAACAGCACCACATCGCCCGCCTGGGCTTCGCTCAGGCTGGCCAGCAGGCCGTCGAAATCCAGCGCGTGGCTGGCTGCGTCGTAGTAGGCGTATTCACGCACTTCCAGACCCGCAGAATTAAACACGCTCTTATGGTTCGGCCAGCTTGGATTGCTTACCCACACACGCTTCACAGAAGTGTTTTTCGCCAGGAAATCTGCCGCCACGCGCAGTGCGCCGGTACCGCCTGGGGTCTGCGCCGTGCGGGCGCGTTTTTCGCTCACAATGGTGCTGCCTTTGCCGAACAGCAGCTCCTGGGTGCAGCGACCAAATTCAGGGATACCATCAATACCGAGGTAGTTTTTGGTGGTTTCGTTTTCCAGCAGATACTGTTCAGCTTTTTTGACGCTGGTCAGTACCGGAGTTTTGCCGGTTTCATCTTTATATACACCAATACCCAGGTTGATTTTGCCAGGGCGGTCGTCGGCACGAAACAGATCGGCCAGGCCCAGAATTGGGTCGGCAGGAGCGGCAGTAATGTTCTCAAACATGACGAAGTTCCATTGTGATTACAGAAGTGAAATCCGCTATCAGGTTAACGGTAGATTTACAAAATGCCAACCGTTTGCGACGAAAAGCGTGCGGCTTTTCAAAAGTCGCTATTATTTTCTCTCAGGAATAAAAAAACAGGGCCGAAGCCCTGTTCATTAAGCATATAACAACGAGGTGTGCTGATTAGAACTGGTAAACCAGACCCAGAGCCACGATATCGTCGTTGTTGATGCCCAGCTTGTTGTCGTCTTTCAGCTGGTTGATCTGATAGTCAACATAGGTAGACATGTTTTTGTTGAAGTAGTATGTCGCACCAACGTCGATGTAGTTGATGTAGTCTTCGTCACCGATACCTTCTACGTCTTTCGCTTTAGATTTGTAGTAAGCGATGGATGGACGCAGACCGAAGTCGAACTGGTACTGAGCGACGACAGAGAAGTCCTGAGACTTGTTAGCGAAACCACGGCTGCCCAGACGCGCTGCGTTACGCATTTCGCCATAAATAGCTGCCAGGTAGATGTTGTTCGCGTCATATTTCAGGCCGGTTGCCCACTGTTCAGCTTTGTCACCTTTACCCCATTCCAGCGTCTGCTGGTTGTTGGTACGGTCAGCGGCGCCATAAGCACCCACAATGCCGAAGCCTTCGAAATCATAGCTCAGTGAGGTTGCCCAGCCGTCGCCGTTGGAACGTACTGCATCAGTACGCTCGTTTTTGCCCAGGTACTGAACACCAAAGTTCAGACCGTCAACCAGGCCGAAGAAGTTGCTGTTACGGTAAGTCGCCAGACCACCCGTACGGCCTGCGAAGAAGTTATCGCTCGCGCCGGTGTCGCCGCCGAACTCAGGCAGCATATCGGTGATGCCGATTGCGTCATAGACCAGACCGTAGTTACGACCGTAGTCGAAGGAGCCTGCGTCACCAAATTTCAGACCTGCGAATGCCAGACGGGTTTTGTTGCCGTTCTGTGCATCGCCACCTTCAGAGTTGTTACCCTGGAAGTTGTATTCCCACTGACCGTAGCCAGTCAGCTGATCGTTGATCTGAGTTTCACCTTTGAAGCCCAGACGCGCGTAAGTGTTGTCGCCATCGTTGCTGTCATTATCGGAGAAGTAATGCAGGCCGACTGCTTTCCCGTAAAGATCTAATTTGTTGCCGTCTTTGTTATAGATTTCAGCAGCGTTTGCTGCACCGGCTACCAGCAGGGCAGGGACTACCACTGCCAGGATATTGCGCTTCATCATTATTTATTACCCTCATTGGTTTTTTTATGACACTCGCCACTGCCGTCAATAAATTCTGTCAATAAATATTTCCGGAACTATTGATGAGAGTTAGGTGTCTTTATGTGTCTGACAGGCATCTTTCCATTCATAGAACCGTTTCGCTACACTGAAAGTGCTACAATCTTCAAGATTCAGTTACCAAAAGAAAATATATGTAACTAAATGTGTAATTTTGGGAACTTTGTGAAGCACCTCAAACTTCAGCGCTATCTGGTGAATTAAACCTCCGCTTTATTCTTATATATATGATTTCCTTATGTTTAATTTAGCTAAAGGCCTTTCGTATAAACAGAAGTTAAACGGCTCATTATTTCTTATAATCGACAAAAGCCATCCAGATGGCTGTGAGGGTGGTTGTTTTTTGTGCTATTGCGTAAGGAATGTATTAAGCGCCATAAAAATGGGGTTATTTTTTTGTCTCAGGATATTTCGTGGAAACAAAACGTAACAGGTAGGGGTAATCGCGGGGTTGTGGTTTAAATACGCTTACTTTTGACTGACGAAAACTGACATTGCAGGATAAAATAATGGCCAGCATTTGCTGGCCATTAAGGATTTGGTCGGTTAGAAACTTGCGTTACGCGGTGTGCGTGGGAACGGAATCACATCACGTACGTTCTGAACACCTGTTACGTAAGCAATCAGACGTTCAAAGCCAAGGCCAAAGCCGGAGTGCGGGACGGTGCCGTAGCGACGGAGATCGCGATACCAGCTGTAGTCCGCCGGGTTCAGACCCATCTCCTGCATACGCGCGTCCAGCACATCCAGTCGCTCTTCACGCTGGGAGCCACCGATAATCTCACCGATGCCCGGCGCCAGCACGTCCATCGCGGCAACGGTTTTACCGTCTTCGTTAAGGCGCATATAGAACGCCTTAATGTCTTTCGGATAATTTTTCACCACAACCGGTGCTTTGAAGTGCTTCTCTGCCAGATAACGTTCGTGCTCGGAGGAGAGATCCACGCCCCAGTAAACCGGGTTTTCGAATTTCTCACCGCATTTTTCCAGGATAGCGACCGCGTCGGTGTAATCCACCTGCGCGAAGTCTGCGGAGACGAAGCGCTCAAGACGGGCGATGGCGTCGTTATCGACACGCTCAGCGAAGAATTTCATGTCGTCTGCGCGCTCTTCGAGAACCGCTTTGAACACGTATTTCAGCATCGCTTCTGCCAGGCCTGCCACGTCATTCAGATCGGCAAAGGCCACTTCCGGCTCCAGCATCCAGAATTCCGCCAGGTGACGGCTGGTGTTGGAGTTTTCCGCACGGAAGGTTGGGCCGAAGGTATAGATCTTAGACAGCGCACAGGCGTAGGTTTCGCCGTTCAGCTGGCCAGAAACCGTCAGGAAGGCTTCTTTACCAAAGAAGTCTTTGTCGTAATCCACTTTACCTTCCGGCGTACGCGGCAGGTTTTCCATATCCAGCGTTGAAACGCGGAACATTTCACCTGCGCCTTCGGTATCGGATGCCGTGATCAGCGGAGTAGAAACCCAGAAGTAACCCTGCTCGTCAAAGAAGCGATGCAGCGCCTGCGCCAGCGTATGACGCACGCGGGCAACCGCACCAATCAGGTTGGTGCGCGGACGCAGGTGCGCAACTTCACGCAGATATTCGATGCTGTGACGCTTTGCAGCCATCGGATAGGTGTCCGGATCTTCAACCCAGCCGGTCACTTCCACCGAGGTCGCCTGAATTTCGTAGCTCTGACCCTGGCCCGGAGAGGCCACCACAACACCGGTGACGATCACGGAACAGCCGGTTGTCAGGTGCAGAACGTCATCATTGTAATTGGGCAGAGAATTATTAATGACGGCCTGTACAGGATCAAAGCAGGAACCGTCATAGACGGCGAGGAAGGAGATGCCAGCTTTAGAATCTCGGCGAGTACGCACCCATCCGCGCACGGTGACCTCCTGGTCAACGGCGACACGGCCCTGGAGTACGTCGGCTACAGGCACAACGCTCATAATATTCTCTCTGTTAATAGTCGGAAAAAATAAACACTTGTCCGCCCTTATAGGGGGGGATATCTATGTTACCTGCCATCCGCTATCAGACAAGTAAATTTCACCGTCTTGAGAGAAGAAATAAGAAATAAATAAGAGAAGGGGAGCCATGAAGGCCCCCCCGAAGCCGTTAACTGGCTTTTTTAACCTGAGGCAGATCGAAGGCTTTACGTAATGCGCGGACAAACGCTTTGTCATGGCAGATGGTTTTGCCAGGGCTGTCGGAGAGCTTCGCGACCGGCTTACCGTTACATTCCACCAGTTTTATGACGATGTTCAGCGGTTTCACCTGAGGGATATCACAGGTTAACCGCGTACCAATCCCGAAACTCAGGTTCACCCGCGATGAGAAGTGGCGATAAAGGTCGACGGCTTTCGCCAGGTCAAGGTTATCGGAAAAGACCAGCACCTTACTCATTGGGTCGATACCCAGCTTTTCGTAATGGGCGATGGCTTTCTCACCCCATTCAACCGGGTCCCCGGAATCATGGCGCAAACCCTGGTAGCGTTCGGCAAACTCAGGGCCAAAGTCGCGCAGGAACGCGTCCATGGTAATGCAGTCGGTAAGGGCAATACCCAGCCGATCCGGGTATTCCTCTAGCCACGCGGCGAGGGCGGCGCGCTGGCTGTTGGCAAGGTCAGGGCTAATCTGCTGGTGCGCCTGGAACCATTCGTGCGCCTGGGTGCCCATCGGCGTTAAATCAAGGCGACGTGCCAGATCGTAGTTACTGGTGCCAACGAACCACGGCTCCTGTTGCAGACGTCTGACAATGGCTTCCTGAACCTCGCGAGAGAAGCGGCGGCGCGTGCCAAAGTCCATCAGACGGAAGCGGGACATATCCAGCCCTTCGGTCAGTCTGGAAAACTCAACGAGTTTATTCTCCAGAGCGGCGACCGCCTGCGTCACACCGGTTTCAGGGGAGCGATAGCGGTGGGCCAGCTCGCTGATCACGGCCAGAAGCGGCACTTCCCACATGATCACCTCGCGCCACGGGCCGGTCAGACGAATGTCCAGCTTGCCGTTATCATTGGTGACGGTGACCTGTTCCGGCTTATAGCGGAACTCACGCAGCCAGTTCAGATAGTCCGCTTTAAAGAAAGGCAGGCCTGAAAGCCACTGATATTCGTCATCGGTGAGCGCCAGATGCTGCATGGCCTCGACCTGTTCACGAATGGAATCTGCGTAGATACCCAGCAAGTCGTCACCCCGGCAGCGAAATTCCGCCGCAACATGGACATCATGATAGTGGTGAAACACGGCTTGCTGCATATGCAGCTTGTACGCGTCGGTATCCAGCAACGTATGCAGAACCGGAGAAGCGAATTGAGTCATAGGTGCGCTGTAGCATCCTCTCACGGGAGCGTTTAGTACAATAAACAACTCCGGAGTATACCCTGTTTAGTGATTTATTGAACCCCGATCACAACATAAGCACACTTTATGGTCGAGAGCATTTCGTGCCCCGTGTTATAAAAATGTAGCTAAAAAGGGCGTTGTGCCTGAAAAGATGAACATTCTGCATAGCGCGTTTTACACAACAGGAATATATTGAATCGTTACTCGACAAACGATGCATAAGGTTTTCTATGACACAACAGCCACAAGCTAAATACCGCCACGACTACCGTGCGCCGGAATACCTGATAAGCGATATCGATCTGACTTTCGACCTGGATGCCACAAAAACCGTCGTGACGGCGGTAAGCCAGGTGACGCGCCAGAGCGCGACAGCCGTGCCGCTGCGTCTGGATGGTGAAGACCTGACGCTGGTTTCCCTGCATATTAACGATGAAGCCTGGTCAGACTATAAAGAAGAAGGCAACCAGCTGGTCATCGACAACCTGCCGGAACGCTTTACCCTGCGCATCGTGAATGAAATTAGCCCTGCCGCCAATACCGCGCTGGAAGGGCTTTACCAGTCAGGCGTAGCCCTGTGTACCCAGTGTGAAGCCGAAGGTTTCCGCCACATTACCTGGTATCTTGATCGCCCGGACGTCCTGGCGCGCTTTACCACCAAAATTATTGCCGACAAAACGCTGTACCCGTACCTGCTCTCCAACGGCAACCGGATTGGCGAGGGGGAACTGGAGAATGGCCGTCACTGGGCACAGTGGCAGGATCCGTTCCCGAAACCCTGCTATCTGTTTGCGCTGGTGGCGGGAGATTTCGATGTTCTGCGCGACACCTTTAAAACGCGCTCTGGCCGTGAAGTCGCGCTGGAGCTGTTCGTGGACCGTGGCAACCTTGACCGCGCACCGTGGGCAATGACCTCTCTCATCAACTCCATGAAGTGGGATGAAACGCGCTTTGGTCTCGAATATGACCTCGACATCTATATGATTGTTGCTGTCGATTTCTTCAACATGGGCGCGATGGAGAATAAAGGTCTTAACATCTTTAACTCCAAATACGTGCTGGCGCGTACCGATACCGCCACGGATAAAGATTACCTCGATATCGAACGCGTTATCGGCCACGAATATTTTCATAACTGGACCGGGAACCGCGTCACCTGTCGCGACTGGTTCCAGCTGAGCCTGAAAGAGGGCTTAACCGTCTTCCGCGATCAGGAGTTCAGCTCCGATCTGGGATCGCGGGCGGTGAACCGCATCAACAACGTGCGCACTATGCGTGGTCTGCAATTTGCAGAAGATGCCAGCCCAATGGCCCACCCGATCCGCCCGGATAAAGTCATTGAGATGAATAACTTCTACACCCTGACGGTGTATGAAAAAGGCGCTGAAATTATCCGCATGATCCACACCCTGCTGGGCGAAGAGAATTTCCAGAAAGGGATGCAGCTTTACTTCGAGCGTCACGACGGCAGTGCGGCCACCTGCGACGATTTCGTCCAGGCGATGGAGGACGCCTCTAACGTGGATCTGTCTCATTTCCGCCGCTGGTACAGCCAGGCCGGTACGCCGATCGTGACGGTCAAAGACGACTACAACCCGGAAACCGAGCAGTACACGCTGACCATCAGCCAGCGCACGCCGCCAACGGCCGAGCAGGAAGAGAAACATCCGCTGCACATTCCGTTCAGCGTTGAGCTGTACGACAACGAAGGCAACGTGATCCCGTTACAGAAGGGCGGTCACCCGGTGCATAACGTGCTGAACGTGACCCAGGCAGAGCAGACCTTTATCTTCGATAACGTCTATTTCCAGCCCGTTCCCGCCCTGCTGTGCGAATTCTCCGCGCCGGTGAAACTCGAATACAAGTGGAGCGATCAGCAGCTGACGTTCCTGATGCGTCACGCGCGCAACGATTTCTCGCGCTGGGATGCGGCACAAAGTCTGCTGGCGACCTACATCAAGCTGAACGTCAACCGTTACCAGCAGGGCCAGCCGTTGACGCTGCCGGTTCATGTGGCAGACGCGTTCCGTGCCATCCTGCTGGATGAGAACATTGACCCGGCGCTGGCGGCTGAAATTTTAACGCTGCCGTCTGCGACTGAAATCGCCGAGCTGTTTGACATCATTGATCCGATTGCCATCGTCGCCGTGCGTGAAGCGCTGACCCGCACGCTGGCGACCGAACTGGCAGATGAGTTCCTCGCCATTTACAACGCCAACAAGCTGGACGCGTATCGGGTGGAACATGCGGATATCGGTAAACGTTCCCTGCGCAATACCTGCCTGCGCTATCTGGCGTTTGGTGAGGCAGAGCTGGCGAACACGCTGGTCAGCAAGCAGTACCACGAAGCCGATAACATGACGGATGCCCTGGCCGCGCTGGCTGCAAGCGTTGCCGCCGAGCTGCCGTGCCGCGATGCGCTGATGCAGGAGTACGACGACAAGTGGTATCAGGATGGTCTGGTGATGGACAAGTGGTTCATCCTTCAGGCCACCAGTCCGGCAGCCGATGTACTCAGCAAAGTACGTAGCCTGCTGAAGCACCGTTCGTTCACCATGAGCAACCCGAACCGCGTCCGCTCTCTGATTGGTGCCTTCGCCAGCAGCAACCCGGCCGCGTTCCATGCCGAAGACGGCAGCGGTTATCAGTTCATGGTTGAAATGCTGACCGAGCTGAACAGCCGTAACCCGCAGGTGGCGTCTCGTCTGATTGAGCCGCTGATCCGCCTGAAACGTTACGATGCGCAGCGTCAGGCGAAAATGCGCGCCGCGCTTGAGCAGCTGAAAGGGCTGGAAAATCTGTCTGGCGATCTGTACGAGAAGATTGCTAAGGCGCTGGCCTGATGTAAAAAAGCCCGGTGGCGCTACGCTTACCGGGCCTACGTGGGGTCGCGGGGCATCGGTTTTCTCCCTCTCCCTGTGGGAGAGGGCCGGGGTGCGGGCATCAGGCATTAGCTTTAATCAACACCCGTTCACTTACCCCACGCTTCATCACCCGATCCAGCACTTCGGCTTCCAGCTCCCCCAGTCGGGCCGATCCCACGCGGCGAGGACGCGGAATATCTACCGTCAGATCCAGACCAATTTTACCTTCTTCTATTAACAGCACCCTGTCTGCCATTGCCACGGCTTCACTGACATCATGCGTCACCAGCAGCACCGTAAAGTCGTGCGTCTGCCATAGGGTTTCAATCAGATCCTGCATTTCGATCCGCGTCAGGGCATCAAGCGCGCCGAGCGGTTCATCAAGCAGCAGCAGGCCGGGACGATGAATCAGCGCGCGTGCCAGCGCTACGCGCTGCTTTTGTCCACCCGACAGGGCCGCAGGCCACTCTCCCGCGCGATTCTCCAGCCCTACCGCAGCGAGTGCCTGCCGGGCGTCCTCCCGCCAGCTGCCCTTCAGGCCCAGCCCGACGTTATCCATCACCGTTTTCCACGGCAGCAGACGCGCATCCTGAAACATCATGCGCGTATCATCCTGAATCGTGGCCAGCGGCGTAGTGCCTGCCAGAATGTCACCGCTGTTTGGCGCTTCCAGCCCGGCTAAAAGACGCAGCAGGGTACTCTTGCCGCCACCGCTGCGGCCGACAACGGCCACGAACTGTCCGGCAGGAATGTGCAGATCCAGTGCATTCAGAATGGTGTTGTCGCCGTAGCGTTTGGTCACGCCGTTCAGCAGTAACGGTGTTCCCTGGTTCAGTCGTGCAGTATTCATGCTTTCGCCTCCTGAGCGGTGTAGGCCGGGTTCCAGCGCAGCCAGCTACGTTCCAGCCACTGGGCGCTGACGTCCGCAAGTTTGCCGAGCAGGGCATAAAGGATAATGGCAACCACCACCACGTCCGTTTGCAGGAACTCGCGGGCGTTCATGGCCAGATAACCAATGCCGGAGTTAGCCGAAATGGTTTCCGCCACGATCAGGGTTAGCCACATCAGGCCGAGCGCAAAACGCACCCCAACCATAATGGAGGGCAGGGCGCCCGGCAGGATCACATGGGTAAACAGGGCAAAACCTGACAGGCCATAGCTGCGGGCCATCTCAACCAGACCGCGATCGATATTGCGGATCCCATGCCAGGTATTGATATAAATCGGGAATAACGTTCCCAGCGCCACGAGGAAAATTTTGGCGCTCTCATCAATGCCAAACCACAAAATAACCAGCGGGATAAGCGCCAGATGCGGCACGTTACGCAGCATCTGAACGGAGGTATCCAGCAGCCGCTCACCCCAGCGGGACAGGCCACTGATCAGCCCCAGCGTCAGGCCGATGCTTCCGCCAATCGAAAAGCCGATTACCGCGCGCCAGGAGCTGATGGCAAGATGTTGCCACAGCTCACCGCTGGCGCTGAGCGACCAGAACGCTTCCACAACGCCCTCCGGAGAGGGCAAAATGCGGCTCGACAGCCAGCCAGTTGAAGACGCCAGTTGCCAGACGAGGACAATGCCGACGGGCAGAAACCACGGCGCGGCGCGCAGTAGCCATTTTTGTGCGGTTGCAGACATGGTGGCTCCTTAGCTTTGCGCGACTTTTCTCGGGATAAACGCGTTCGCCACGGCTTCGCCCTGTAACTGAAGCTGGCGTGGCTGCGGAATTTCCGGGATAGCGACATCCAGGTGCGGGAACAGCAGTTCACCCACCTTGTACGCCTCCTCCAGATGCGGGTAGCCAGACAGGATAAAGCTGTCGATCCCCAGCGCCGCGTATTCATTAATGCGTGCCGCTACGGTTGGACCGTCGCCGACCAGCGCCGTGCCGGCGCCGCCGCGCACCAGACCCACCCCGGCCCACAGGTTCGGGCTGATCTCAAGATTTTCACGCTTGCCGTTGTGCAGGGAGGCCATCCGGTGCTGGCCCACGGAGTCGGTTTTGGCAAACGCCGCCTGTGCTTTAGCGATAGTATCGTCGTCCAGATGAGCGATCAGACGGTCGGCGGCTTGCCAGGCCTCGTCGTTGGTTTCGCGGACGATCACGTGCAGGCGAATACCAAAGCGTACCGTACGGCCATGTTCTGCGGCTTTAGCGCGTACCTGAGCAATTTTCTCTTTCACCAGCTCCGGTGGCTCGCCCCAGGTCAGATAGAGATCGACCTGCTCAGCCGCCAGCTCCTGCGCCACGTCCGACGATCCGCCAAAATAGAGGGGAGGGCGCGGCTGCTGTAACGGCGGGAAGTAGAGCTGCGCATCGCGAACGTGGATATGTTTCCCTTCGAAGGTGACGGTTTCCCCTTCCAGCAGACGTCGCCAGACGCGGGTGAACTCTGCGGAGGCTTCATAGCGTTCGGTATGATCGAGGAAAACGCCATCCCCCGCCAGCTCCTGCGGATCGCTGCCCGTCACAAGGTTGAACAGCGCACGGCCGTTGGAAAGCCTGTCCAGCGTTGCCGCCTGACGCGCCGCGACGGTGGGCGACACCACGCTCGGGCGCAAGGCTACCAGGAATTTCAGGCGCTGGGTGACGGGGATCATTGACGCGGCAACCAGCCACGCATCCTCACATGAACGGCCCGTCGGGATCAGCACCCCGGTAAAACCGATGCGGTCTGCCGCCTGGGCGATCTGCTGTAGGTAGCCGTGATCGACCGGGCGGGCGCCTTCTTCTGTGCCAAGATAGTGTCCATCACCGTGGGTGGGTAAAAACCAGAAAAGATTCAGACTCATGATTTTTTTCCTTCAATGCCAGCGGGTTGCCAGATGCGTTCGCGAATATTCACCTGCTTTGGAACCAGGCGGTTTTGATAAAAGAGGTCTGCCGTTTGCTGCTGGAGAGCGGCAACGTGGGCGTCAACCGGTGCTATGGTGGTGGGAGGACGGTGGTCAAGATAGGTGGCGATCACCGGTTCAGGCAGGCCCATGGTTTTTGCCAGCAGCGTGATGCTCTGCTGACGCTGGCTTTGGGTCAGCGCATCGGCCTGAGAGAAGGTATCCAGCACCTGCTGAATAAAGGCGCCATTTTTCTCAGCGTAAGGACGTGCCGCCAGGTAGAACGAACCGGTCTGCTTCAGGGTGGTGCCGTCTTTCAGCACCCGCACACCGCCCTGCAACAGTGCGGCGGAGTAGTACGGATCCCAGATAGCCCAGGCATCAACATTTTTTTGCTGAAACGCCGCGCGCGCATCGGCAGGCGTCAGGTAAACGGGCTGGATATCGGTGAATTTTAGGCCGGCCTCCTGCAACGCGCGCAGCAGCAGGTTGTGCGAGCTTGAACCTTTCTGGAAAGCAACCTTATGGCCTTTGAGGTCGGCGACGCTTTTGATCTCGCTGTTTTCGGGCACCAAAATAACCTCTGCCTTCGGCTTGGCGGGCTCAACGCCAACGTAAACCAGATCCGCCCCGGCAGCCTGCGCAAAGATCGGCGGGATATCGCCGGTGCTGCCTAAATCAATACTCCCGACGTTCAGCGCCTCCAGCATCTGTGGTCCGGCAGGGAACTCGACCCATGAGAATTTGGTCTCCGGGAAACGCTTCTCCAGCAACGCATGGCTTTTCGCCAGCACCATGCTGACGCTGCCTTTCTGATAACCGATACGCAGGCTCTCCGGCGCTTTCACCGTCGCCTGAGCCAGCGACGCCACTGCCAGCAGACCTGCCAGCCCGATACGGGTAAGTGTTTTAAACATGCGCCACTCCTTGTGATTGATGAAATGCCGCCGCGTGGCGATCCCGACGGTTCAGGGCGTGCCAGAAGGTTTCAAGCGCGCTGTCGAGGCGGGTTTGCAGATTCGGCGTGAAATGCGGTTTATGCTGGTAGTCGATTACCTGTGAGTCGTCAGCGAAGACGCCATGCAGGATCTCCTGTGCTTTCAGCGCGTTCAGAACCGGCTTGAGGGCATAATCCACCGCCAGTAAATGGGCTACCGTACCGCCTGTGGCCAGCGGCAGGACGACCTTACCGTCCAGCGCACGTTCGGGCAGCAGATCGAGGAGCGTTTTCAGTGCGCCGGAAAAAGAAGCTTTATAAATCGGTGTCGCGACGACCAGCCCGTCAGCACTCTTAAGTTGTTCGATCAGGGTTTTCAGCGCCGGGCTGTCGAAACGGGCGTAGAGCAGATCTTCAGGCGCGAAATTGTGCAAATTCCAGTGACACACTTCGACATCCAGAGCATTAAGCTTTTCGCGAGCGTATTCCAGCAGTGCGCTGGAGCGAGAGGGGAAGCGGGGGCTTCCGGCCAGGGTAATGACGCGCATGGTTGCTCCTTATAACTAATTGTTTGCTTTTATCTAACATTCATAACAATTTTCAGGAGTGTGACATTGCGTGGTTATTCCACTAAATGATTTATCCTCAGGATGAATGCAGAAAAATGCATAAGAAGCGAACCGATAAGTAAACGATTGCGTTTTACGTGGCTTTTTTTGCCACAGGTCAATTCCCTTTCCGGGCGGGATCGCACATAATCCCCTCCCGGTTTGCACACCGGGAATCCAGGAGAGTTCATGTACTACCCCTTCGTTCGTAAAGCCCTTTTCCAGCTCGATCCTGAGCGCGCTCATGAATTTACATTTCAGCAGTTACGCCGTATTACAGGAACGCCTCTGGCCGCGCTGGTGCGTCAAAACGTGCCGGAAAAACCAGTTCAGTGCATGGGCCTGACTTTCAAAAATCCACTGGGCCTGGCGGCCGGTCTGGACAAAAATGGCGAATGCATTGATGCACTCGGTGCGATGGGCTTTGGCTCGATCGAAATCGGGACGGTAACGCCGCGTCCGCAGCCGGGAAATGACAAGCCACGTCTGTTTCGCCTGGTTGAAGCCGAAGGGCTGATCAACCGCATGGGCTTTAATAACCTTGGCGTCGATCATCTGGTTGAGAACGTTAAGAAAGCCCATTTTGATGGCGTGCTGGGTATAAATATTGGCAAAAATAAAGACACGCCGGTCGAGCAGGGTAAAGATGACTATCTGATTTGTATGGAAAAAGTCTATGCCTATGCCGGTTATATTGCGGTGAATATTTCCTCGCCTAACACCCCAGGGCTGCGTTCATTACAATATGGCGAAGCGCTCGACGATCTTCTTAGCGCCATTAAAAATAAACAAACGGCGCTACAGGCGATCCACCATAAATATGTTCCGGTCGCGGTTAAGATCGCCCCGGATCTTTCGGCAGAAGAATTGATCCAGGTTGCCGACAGTTTAGTTCGCCATAATATTGATGGTGTGATTGCGACCAATACGACACTCGATCGCTCTCTCGTTCAGGGAATGAAAAACTGTGACGAAGCGGGTGGATTAAGTGGCCGTCCGGTACAATTAAAAAGCACCGAAATTATTCGCGCACTCTCCGCGGAATTAAAAGGCCAGCTGCCGATTATTGGCGTGGGTGGCATTGACTCCGTCATCGCTGCACGTGAGAAGATGGCGGCAGGCGCATCGCTGGTGCAAATTTATTCCGGCTTTATTTTTAAAGGGCCGCCGCTGATTAAAGAAATCGTCACGCATATCTAATCTTTTCTCTTAATCAGACAACCAGGGCTTTATTTCCAGCCCTGGTTGTTTTATATTCCGTCATTGTTGCTTATTTAGACATTATAGTCTTTTATTACTAGTGTTATAAGCGAAGCGGCAAACAGGACATTTTTAGTACAGGACGTTTAGGGGACGGGAGAGAAACATGCGAATTAAACCTGACGATAACTGGCGCTGGTATTTTTGTGAAGAGCATGACCGTATGATGCTCGACTTAGCCAATGGCATGTTGTTTCGCTCTCGTTTTGCGCGCCGAATGTTAACGCCAGACGCGTTTGCTCCCTCAGGCTTTTGCGTTGACGATGCTGCACTCTATTTCTCTTTCGAAGAAAAATGCCGCGAGTTCGATCTCTCCAAAGAACAGCGCGCTGAACTGGTATTAAACGCGCTGGTGGCAATCCGCTTCCTGAAACCGCAAATGCCGAAAAGCTGGCATTTCCTTGCGCACGGCATGAGCTGGACCCCGGCTATCGGCGATGCGGCGAGCGTCAATCTGAGCGATACCGAAGAGGAGGTGAATTTGCTGGTGGTTGAACCCGGTGAAAACGCTGCGCTCTGTTTGCTGGCCCAACCCGGCGTGACCATTGCCGGGCGAGTTATGCAGTTAGGTGATGCCATCAAAGTGATGAACGACAGGCTGAAGCCACAGCTGCGCGTTGATTCCTTCAGCCTCGAACAGGCGGTTTAAGCTTCCAGCTGTACGGATGTTTTCGGGACACAGCTACAGCACAGGATCGTGCCGTCACCGCCAATCGCAGATTTCTTCAGGGCACTCACTTCACCATCGACCAGTTTAATGCGACAGCATCCGCAAATCCCCGCGCGACAGGAATACGGTACGCGGATACCCGCCTGTTCCAGTTGTTCCAGTAGCACCTGCTGATTGTTACCACGGATAACTTTGCCTTCCCAGTGAATATCCACCGCGGAAGCGACGTTGGTTACCACGTCAACCATCTCTTCTTCCTGACCTGCGCCGTACACCCTGGCAGGCCCGCGGGTAAGGATCTCGATCTCGTCGCCCACGCGGATCACGCCGCTGGAGCGGGGGATCAGGTTCTGGCCGAAGTCGACATCACCTTTATCCTGCGCGGTGCGAAATGACTGCAAGGTTTTTAGCGGTTCACCGGAAGGATGCTTCTGGCCTTTCTCCGGGCTAATGGTGGTGAGAATACAGCGGCTGCACGGTTTCACCACGTCAAAAATAACGCTGCCGATGCGGATGACTTTCCAGGTATCTTCATCCCAGGCCTCCGCTCCGGTCACCACCAGATTCGGGCGAAACTGCTCCATCTGCACGCTGGCTTTGCAACGTTTTTGTAAATCTCGCAGCGAGGCCTCGCTGGTCAGCAGAAAGGGAAAACCATCCGCGAAGGAGAGGGGAACCGCATCGTGGCGCTTCACGCGACGGGTCAGCGCAGGCCCAACCCAGCGCAGCTGAACGTCACGGGAGAAAAAGCCGCTGAGCCACTGGTTAATGTTATCCGGCGCGATACGCGCGGTAAAATGATTGCCCCACACTTCCGTTGGCGCATCAAGCGGCGCAAAATCAGCAAAGCGGATCACGACGCTTGAACCGTCTGGCGCGGTCAAATGCAGCCCGTCATGAAGCGGGGAAGGCGTAAAGCGAACCATCTGCGGGAACTGACGTGCGGTGATAAACGTACCGTCAGGCTCGGTGACCATAAAAATACGATCGAAGGCGAATCCGCTCATATCGGCCAGCGCGTGAGTCACGCCGATACCGCGCATCGATTTCACCGGATGAATAAAAAGCCTGGATAACGTCGCCACTACACACTCCCGCTAAAGAAAATAAGCCTTCAACTTTATGACATACACGCCATATTAGCTATAATGCGCGACAATTTTCTATGAGTAAAAGTGACGATATGAATTCTCTGTTTGCCAGTACGGCCCGTGGGCTGGAAGAGCTGTTAAAAACTGAACTGGAAGCCCTGGGCGCGAAAGAGTGCCGGGTGGTTCAGGGTGGTGTCCATTTTGAGGGCGACACGCGGCTTATTTACCAGAGCCTGATGTGGAGCCGTCTGGCGTCGCGCATCATGCTGCCGATGAAAGAGTGCAAGGTCTACAGCGATCTTGATCTCTACACCGGCGTACAGATGATCGACTGGACAGAGATCTTCACCCCGGACGCCACCTTTGCGGTGCATTTCAACGGCGTCAACGATGAGATCCGCAACAGCCAGTACGGTGCCCTGCGCGTTAAGGATGCCATTGTGGACTGCTTCACGCGTCGTAATAAAGAACGTCCGAACGTTGACCGTGAAAACCCGGATCTGCGTATCAACGTCTGGCTGAACGGCGATACGGCCAGTATTTCCCTTGATCTGAGCGGCGCAGGCCTGCATCTGCGCGGCTATCGCGATCGCACCGGGATGGCGCCGATCAAAGAAACGCTGGCTGCCGCTATCGTGATGCGCTCCGGATGGCAGCCAGGTACGCCGCTGCTCGATCCGATGTGCGGTTCCGGTACGCTGCTGATTGAAGCCGCGATGCTGGCCACCGACCGTGCGCCAGGGCTGCACCGCGGCCACTGGGGCTTCAAAGGCTGGGCGCAGCACGATGAGGCCATCTGGAAAGAGGTCAAAGACGATGCGCAGACCCGCGCCCGTAAAGGGCTGGCGGAATACACCTCTCACTTTTACGGTTCGGACAGCGATGCACGGGTGATTGAACGTGCGCGCAGCAACGCCCGTCGTGCCGGTATCGGCGAGCTGGTCACCTTCGAGGTGAAAGACGTGGCGAACCTGACCAACCCGTTGCCAAAAGGCCCGTACGGTACGGTGATCAGCAACCCGCCGTATGGTGAGCGTCTGGACAGCGAGCCGGCGCTGATTGCACTGCACAGCCTGCTGGGCCGCAACATGAAAGCGCATTTCGGCGGCTGGAACCTCTCCCTGTTTAGCGCCTCGCCGGAGCTGCTGAGCTGCCTGCAATTGCGTGCCGATCGCCAGTTCAAGGCGAAAAACGGCCCGCTGGACTGCGTGCAGAAAAACTACCATCTGGCAGAGATAGCGGCGGATAGCAAACCGTCAGGCGTGGCGGAAGATTACGCCAACCGCCTGCGCAAAAACCTGAAGAAATTTGAGAAGTGGGCAAAGCAGGAAGGCATCGAATGTTATCGCCTGTACGACGCTGACCTGCCGGAATACAACGTGGCGGTTGACCGCTATGCGGACTGGGTAGTGGTTCAGGAATACGCCCCGCCGAAAACTATCGATGCGCAAAAAGCGCGTCAGCGTATGCTGGATGTGATTGCGGCCACCATCGCCGTACTCGGCATTTCGCCAAACAAGCTGGTGCTGAAAACCCGTGAGCGTCAGAAAGGCAAAAACCAGTATCAGAAGATGGGCGAGAAGGGTGACTTCATCGAAGTGGGCGAATATAACGCGCGCCTGTGGGTTAACCTGACCGACTACCTTGATACCGGTCTGTTCCTCGACCACCGTATCGCCCGCCGCATGCTGGGCCAGATGAGCAAGGGCAAAGACTTCCTGAACCTGTTCTCCTATACCGGCAGCGCCAGCGTTCATGCGGGGCTTGGCGGCGCGCGTAGCACCACCACGGTCGATATGTCCCGTACTTATCTGGAGTGGGCAGAGCGCAACCTGCGTCTTAACGGCTTAACCGGTCGTCAGCATCGCCTGTTACAGGCCGACGTGCTGGGCTGGCTGCGCGATACCGACGAGCAGTTTGACCTGATCTTTATCGATCCGCCGACCTTCTCTAACTCCAAGCGTATGGAGGATAGCTTTGACGTTCAACGCGATCACCTGCGCCTGATGACCGACCTGAAGCGCCTGCTGCGTAAAGGCGGCACCATTATGTTCTCGAACAACAAGCGCGGATTCCGCATGGATCACGACGGCCTGGCCGAACTGGGACTGAAAGCACAAGAAATCAGCCAAAAAACGCTGTCTCAGGACTTTGCCCGTAACCGTCAAATCCACAACTGCTGGCTGATTTCCGCAGTCTGAAAGGAAAAATAAATGTCTTTAATTAGTATGCACGGCGCGTGGCTCTCTTTCAGCGACTCACCGCTTCTCGATAATGCAGAGCTGCATATCGAAGATAACGAGCGCGTCTGTCTGGTGGGCCGTAACGGCGCAGGTAAATCGACGCTGATGAAAATCCTCAACCGTGAGCAGGGGCTGGATGACGGCCGTATTGTTTACGAGCAGGATCTGATCGTCTCTCGTCTGCAACAGGATCCGCCGCGTAACGTCACCGGCAGCGTTTACGATTTTGTGGCCGAAGGGATTTCAGAGCAGGCGGAATACCTCAAGCGTTACCACGAGATTTCGCATCTGGTGATGACGGACCCGAGCGACAAGAATCTCAACGAGCTGGCAAAAGTGCAGGAGATGCTCGATCACCACGGTCTGTGGCAGCTGGAAAACCGCATTAATGAAGTGCTGGCCCAGCTTGGCCTGGAAGCGGATATGGAGCTGTCGGCGCTCTCCGGCGGCTGGCTGCGTAAAGCGGCGCTGGGCCGTGCCCTGGTGAGCGGGCCTAAGGTGCTGCTGCTGGACGAACCGACGAACCACCTGGATATCGAAGCGATTGACTGGCTGGAAGGGTTCCTGAAAACCTTTAACGGCACCATTATCTTCATCTCCCACGACCGTTCGTTCATCCGCAATATGGCCACGCGCATTGTCGACCTCGACCGCGGCAAGCTGGTGACTTACCCGGGCGATTACGATACCTATCTACTGGAGAAAGAAGAGAACCTGCGCGTCGAAGAGCTGCAAAACGCCGAGTTCGACCGCAAGCTGGCACAGGAAGAGGTCTGGATCCGTCAGGGCATCAAAGCCCGTCGTACCCGTAACGAAGGCCGCGTTCGCGCCCTGAAGGCGATGCGCCGCGAACGTAGCGAACGCCGTGAAGTCATGGGGAGCGCCAAAATGCAGGTTGAAGAGGCGTCCCGCTCGGGCAAGATTGTCTTCGAAATGGAGAACGTGAATTATTCGGTTGACGGCAAAGTGCTGGTGAACGATTTCTCCGCTCAGGTTCAGCGCGGCGACAAAATTGCGCTGATCGGCCCGAACGGGTGCGGTAAAACCACGCTGCTTAAACTGATGCTCGGTCAGCTCCAGGCCGACAGCGGTCGTATCCACTGCGGTACCAAACTGGAAGTGGCGTACTTCGACCAGCACCGCGCAGAGCTGGATCCAGACCGTACGGTGATGGATAACCTCGCTGAGGGCAAACAGGAGGTCATGGTTAACGGCAAGCCGCGTCACGTGCTGGGCTACCTTCAGGACTTCCTGTTCCACCCGAAACGCGCCATGACGCCGGTGCGCGCGCTGTCCGGCGGTGAGCGTAACCGTCTTTTGCTGGCGCGTTTGTTCCTGAAACCCAGTAACTTATTGATTCTCGATGAACCGACTAACGATCTGGATGTCGAAACGCTGGAACTGCTGGAAGAGTTGATTGATGGTTATCAGGGAACCGTGATGCTGGTCAGCCACGATCGTCAGTTTGTCGATAACACCGTGACCGAGTGCTGGATCTTCGAAGGCGAAGGACGCATCGGGCAATATGTAGGCGGCTATCATGACGCGCGTGGACAGCAATCACAGTCGCTGGCGCAAAAACAGGCGAAGACCAAAAATGTCGCTGAACCTGTTGTTGCAAAAGCAGAAACTGTCAAAAAGTCTCCTGCTAAAATGAGTTATAACTTGCAGCGCGAGCTGGAGGGGCTGCCGCAGCGTCTGGAAGAGCTGGAAGCTGCACTGGAAGCACTGCAAATCCAGGTCGCTGATGCGTCATTCTTTACGCAGCCTCACGACTATACTCAGAAAGTATTGGCTGAACTCTCCCAGGCTGAACAGGCGCTGGAAGAGGCATTTGAGCGCTGGGAGTACCTTGAGTCTCTGAAAAACGGCGCATAAACAGGGATAATCTATGTGTGACCAGCACCATGCCGATCGGCATATATTATGCTCGCAATGCGATATGCTCGTGGCGTTGCCAGAGCTTGGTCACGGACATAAAGCTGCCTGCCCGCGCTGCGGCGCTACGCTGACGACCGAGTGGGACGCGCCAAGGCAGCGTCCCACGGCTTACGCGCTGGCAGCCCTGTTCATGTTACTGCTCTCCAATCTCTTCCCTTTTATCTCTATGAAAGTGGGTGGGATGGTAAGCCAGGTAGATTTACTGGAAATTCCTGGCGTGATGTTCTCGGAAGATTACGCCAGCCTTGGCACCTTCTTTCTTCTGTTCGTGCAGATCGTCCCGGCTTTTTGCCTGGTCGTCATTCTGCTGCTGGTCAACCGCGTCAGGATGCCCACTGTCCTTAAAATCAAACTCGCGCGGATCCTTTTCCAGCTGAAAAGCTGGGGGATGGCGGAAATTTTTCTCGCGGGTATCCTGGTCAGCTTCGTGAAGCTGATGGCCTACGGCGATGTGGGGATTGGCAGCAGCTTTATTCCGTGGTGTCTGTATTGCGTGCTGCAACTGCGCGCGTTCCAGTGCGTGGACCGACGCTGGGCCTGGGACGATATTGCCCCGGCGCCGACGCTCTCGCAGACGGTAAAGGTGGGCGTACCGGGTATCCGTCAGGGGCTTCGCTCCTGCTCGTGCTGCACCGCCGTGCTGCCCGCGGATGTCGAGGTGTGTCCGCGTTGTGAAACAAAAGGTCACGTCCGGCGCAAAAATAGCCTGCAATGGACCATGGCGCTGCTGGTGACCTCTGTCATGCTCTATCTGCCCGCCAATATCTTGCCGATCATGATCACCGATTTGCTCGGCGACAGAATGCCCTCGACCATACTGGCGGGGGTGATTTTGCTGTGGAGCGAGGGATCTTACCCTGTAGCAGGCGTCATATTCCTCGCCAGTATTATGGTTCCGACCTTAAAGATGATTGCCATTGCCTGGCTTTGCTGGGATGCAAAAGGGCACGGTAAGCGAGACAGCGAGCGCATGCATCTGATTTATGAGGTCGTGGAATTTGTTGGCCGCTGGTCGATGATTGACGTGTTCGTGATTGCGGTTCTCTCAGCGCTGGTGCGTATGGGTGGGCTGATGAGTATTTATCCCGCTATGGGAGCGCTGATGTTTGCGTTGGTCGTCATTATGACCATGTTTGCGGCCATGACCTTCGACCCTCGTTTATCGTGGGATCGTGAGCCCGATTCAAGCCATGAGGAAGAGTAAGAGCATGGAAAATAAGAGTGGAGAGGCTAAAGTGCAGAAGGTCAGAAACTGGTCGCCGGTGTGGATTTTCCCCATCGTGACCGCGCTGATCGGTGCATGGATCCTGTTTTATCATTACAGCCATCAGGGACCGGAAGTCACGCTAATTACCACCAACGCAGAGGGGATTGAGGGCGGAAAAACCACCATCAAGAGCCGCAGCGTGGATGTGGGTGTCGTGGAAAGCGCGACCCTGACGGATGATTTAACCCATGTTGAAATCAAGGCCCGCCTGAATGCTGGCATGGAAAAACTGCTCCATGAAGATTCTGTTTTTTGGGTAGTGAAACCGCAGGTTGGGAGAGAAGGGATCAGCGGCTTAGGGACGCTATTGTCCGGGGCTTATATTGAACTCCAGCCCGGCAACAAAGGCGCCCAGCCAGCAAACTATCAGCTGCTGGATTCACCGCCGCTTGCGCCACCGGATGCAAAAGGGATCCGCGTTATTCTGGACAGTAAAAAAGCGGGCCAGCTCTCGCCGGGCGATCCGGTGCTGTTCCGTGGGTATCGCGTCGGTTCGGTTGAAACAAGCACCTTCGATCCGCAAAAACGGACCATCAGCTATCAGCTATTTATCAACGCGCCTAATGACCGCCTGGTGACCAGCAACGTTCGCTTCTGGAAAGACAGCGGGATCGCGGTAGATCTCACCTCTGCGGGGATGCGCGTTGAGATGGGTTCACTCACCACGCTGTTTGGTGGGGGCGTCAGTTTTGACGTGCCGGAAGGTATAGATCTGGGACAACCGGTGGCGGAGAAAACCGCCTTCAGACTGTTTGACGATCAAAAAAGCATTCAGGATGCGCTCTATACCGATCACATCGACTACCTGATGTTCTTTAAGGACTCTGTACGCGGCTTGCAGCCAGGGGCGCCAGTTGAGTTCCGCGGTATTCGTCTGGGGACAGTGGGACAAGTGCCTTACTTTGTTCCGGGACTGAAGCAGATGCTTGATGATGATTATCGTATTCCGGTGCTGATCCGCATTGAGCCTGAGCGTTTGATTAACCAGATAGGCGAGGACCAGGATATTGGGGAGCATATCAGCGACCTGCTGAATCGCGGGCTGCGCGGCTCGCTGAAAACCGGCAACCTGGTCACAGGGGCGTTGTATGTCGATATGGACTTCTATCCAAAAGCGCCACCAATGACGGGTATCCGTGAATTTGGTGGCTACAAAATCATTCCTACGGTCAGCAGTGGCCTGGCGCAGATCCAACAGCGTCTGATGGAAACGCTGGATAAGATCAACAATCTGCCGCTGAATCCAATGCTTGAGGCTGCGACGGGATCACTGCATCAGAGCCAGGCAACGATGCAACGTCTGCAAACCACCCTGGATAATATCAACAAGATCACGGCCAACCAGTCCATGCAGCAGCTGCCGCAGGATATGCAGAAAACGTTGCGCGAACTGAATCGTAGTATGCAGGGCTTCCAGCCGGGCTCAGCGGCCTACAACAAGATGGTGGCGGATATGCAACGTCTTGATCAGGTTTTACGCGAGCTACAGCCCGTTCTGAAAACGCTCAATGAAAAGAGCAACGCACTGGTGTTTGAAGCGAAAGACAAAAAGGATCCTGAGCCTAAGAGGGCGAAACAATGAAAAAATGGCTAATCATCGCAGGCGCACTGGTATTAACGGCCTGTAGCTCTGGAAGCGATAACAAAAGCTACTACCAGCTGCCGTTAAGCGCCCAGTCCGGTGCGCAGAGCAGCACCTCGCAGGGCAGCCGTCTGCTGTGGGTTGAACAGGTTGCCGTGCCAGATTACCTGGCGGGCAACGGGGTGGTCTACCAGACCAGCGATGTGCAGTACGTAATCGCCAACAATAACCTGTGGGCCAGCCCGCTGGATCAGCAGCTACGCAATACGCTTGTGGCGAATCTGAGCAGCCAGCTCCCCGGTTGGGTCGTTGCCTCGCAGCCTCTGGGAAGCGATCAGGACACTCTGAATGTTAACGTGACGGGATTCCATGGCCGCTATGATGGTGCTGTTGTTATCAGCGGGGAGTGGCTCTTGAATCATCAGGGCCAGCTTATTAAGCGTCCTTTCCATCTGGAACTGAAGCAGCAGAAAGATGGTTATGACGAAATGGTGAAAGTGCTTGCGCAGGGGTGGTCACAGGAGTCGGCTGCTATCGCAAGAGAGATTTCCCGCCTGCCATAAGTAAAATTCATCGACGAAAGCCGCACTCAGCTTCTTGCTGATTGCGGCTTTTTTTTCGTTTTGCGTTCAGGTTGTTACTTGTCCCGCGTCACATTTTTTGTACAAACGATCTTCCATGTAGCTCACAAATATGACACCCGTATGAATTTTGAACGTTGACGCTGACGTCGATTCGGGGTATTCGTTAACTGTGCTTGCACATATTGCAACCACTGTTTTCTTTCCACCAGACAAAAGAATGAGGGAAACGAGGCATGAAGAGACAGAAACGAGATCGCCTGGAAAGGGCTCATCAACGTGGTTATCAGGCTGGCATCGCCGGACGTTCAAAAGAAATGTGTCCCTATCAGGCCCTGAATCAAAGGTCCCAATGGCTAGGGGGCTGGCGAGAAGCCATCGGAGACAGGGCAGTACTTGCTTGATACCGTCTCTTTAAAAAGAAACCTCCGCAATGCGGAGGTTTCGCCTTTCTGGATGGGGCTAAAAGCCGTTATCAGAAAGCGGAGGTATCCTGGAACAGACCCACTTTCAGGTCGTTCGCGGTATAGATCAGGCGACCATCTACCAGCACTTCACCGTCCGCCAGGCCCATAATCAGGCGGCGGTTAACGATGCGTTTGAAATGGATACGGTAGGTGACTTTCTTCGCGGTAGGCAGAACCTGACCGGTGAATTTCACTTCGCCTACGCCCAACGCACGGCCTTTGCCTTCACCGCCAAGCCAGCCCAGATAGAAGCCAACCAGCTGCCACATGGCATCGAGGCCCAGGCAGCCAGGCATTACCGGATCGCCAATAAAGTGGCAACCGAAGAACCACAGGTCCGGGTTGATATCGAGTTCTGCTTCTACGTAACCCTTATCAAAGTTGCCGCCGGTTTCGGTCATTTTCACGACACGGTCCATCATCAGCATATTTGGGGCTGGTAACTGCGGGCCTTTCGCGCCAAACAGTTCACCGCGACCAGAGGCAAGAAGGTCTTCTTTAGTATAGGATTCGCGTTTATCTACCATGTTCTCAGTAAGCCTTATTTTAGTGAAGGACGCAGGATAGCTAACACGTGTACGCTGAACAAGTCCGATCAGTTCGCACTAAACCAACTTAACCAGCGTAACGGCCACGGATAACGATGACGAGCATCCTGCTGTGTCGCCTGAGCTATACGTTCCTGAATGGTCTGCATCAGGGTTGTCTGGCCTTCGCCGTCCCAGACCAGGTTTGTCAGTAAGGGTAGTGCATCCTCAACCCCTTCGATGGCCCAGACGGTGAATTGTTCCTGCTCTACCGCATCCAGAATCGCCTGGCTCAGGCTCAAATGGCGAGCGTTAGGTGCCGGAATAATCACGCCCTGTTTGCCGTTTAAACCGCGCTGCTGGCAGATTGCGAAGAAGCCTTCGATTTTCTCATTCAGTCCGCCCACCGGTTGGGCACGGCCAAACTGATCCACGGACCCGGTAATCGCAATATTCTGGTTAATCGGCACGTCTGCAAGCGCGCTGATCACGGCACACAGCTCCGCCATTGAGGCGCTGTCGCCGTCGACTTCACTGTAGGACTGTTCAAAGGTCAACGAGGCAGAGAAGGGGATCTGCTGCTCGAGCTGAAGTTCAGACATCAGGAACGCCTGCATGATCATCATGCCTTTGGCATGAATGTTTCCGCCCAGTTCGGCCTTGCGTTCGATATCGGTAAATTCGCCGTCACCAATGTGTACGACACAGCTGATACGGGAAGGCTCACCAAAGGCGCGCGGGTGTCCGGGGAACTCGATGACGGACAAGGCGTTGATTTGCCCGATACGTTCGCCTTCGGTCTCCACCAGAATCTGTTCCAGCAGAATTTCATCCTGCATACGGTCAGCAAGATAACCTTCACGCCATTCACGCTGGGCCAGCATCTGGCTAAGCTGCTCACCGGTAAACGGACCGTTACCGCTGATAACCCCCACTTCACGCAGCTGTTTACCGATCCAGAGCGGGCAGAGCGGCAGGGTTTCCTGATCGCCAGTGTAGCGTACGGCCTCGCGGATTAAGCCCGGCCACGCATCCTCGGCAGGCGAGGGCAGTGCGAAACGTTCCGCCACGGCCATAACCCACTGACACCACTGCGCCATGTCATCGGCATCGGCGATCTGAATATTATCTTCAAATTCGCTATAGACAGCCTGCTCCGCGAGTTCTGGCTCCATTTCCTGGAAATCAGCCAGAGATTCACGGTCGCCCGTCAGCACGACGGTCAGTGACAGCGGCATAGACGGAATGGATACAGGCAGCGGACGCGAATCGTCGTAGCCTACCCAGTCAAAACGTTGCTGCGTCACCACCGTTTTCAGGCGCATCCACAGCAGAGGCTGAGCAAGCAGGGTGCGAAGGGAAATGAGCAACACGCCGCCATTCGCGCGGTGTACCAGCCCCGGTTGCAGTGACACATCGCCATTGAACTGACGAAGGCAGCCGAACAGCTGTTCTGCTTCCACCCAGTTGGCGGTGATCACCTCGCCTTTTGCAGCGAACTGTCCGTCTGCCTGCGTGGCAGGTTCGTACGTCACCTCACGTCCGGCAATATGATACTGGCCACCAAAAACGGCATTCGTTTTTGGCTGCAACTGGCGCATGGCATCACCGAGAAGCGTCAGATACTCGGCTTCTTCCGGGGCTTTGAGCAGCATGAAAGGAGATGTAGCCCATGGGGATGACATCTGCTCCAGCGCGTAATGCAAACGCGGTTGTGTATCGCTAAGTATGAATTCGTGTTCTTTTGTGAGGTCTGGCTGTGCAAACAGCTCCTGATAGCTCTCGGTATCCGGAACCAGGTCACGCCATGCAAGTTTCGTAATGGTCAAAGTTGATGTTTTTTAGTCAGAAGTAAAACCGTGGAGTATACCGTAAGCGGCGCACTCTGCCCAATCAGGATTCGGGTTTTCGTCATGCGGATCGCCTGCGGCGTTTCACAGGATATGATTTCTTTTCAGCAGATTGCCAAAAAACTGATATTCTGAACAGAGTTACACGGTAACACTGAGATCGCAATGAAATATCAACAACTGGAAAACCTCGAAAGCGGCTGGAAATGGAAGTACCTGGTCAAAAAGCACCGTGAAGGGGAGCTGATCACCTGCTACATCGAAGCCAGCGCGGCGCAAGAAGCTGTGGATATGTTGCTGACCCTCGAAAACGAACCGGTACTGGTCAACGGCTGGATTGAGAAACACATTAATCCGGCCCTGTTAAACCGGATGAAGCAAACTATCCGTGCTCGTCGTAAACGGCATTTCAATGCCGAGCATCAGCACACCCGTAAGAAATCCATCGACCTGGAGTTTATGGTCTGGCAGCGTCTGGCCGGGCTTGCGCAACGGCGCGGGAAAACCCTGTCGGAAACGGTGGTGCAGCTGATTGAAGATGCCGAGCACAAAGAGAAGTATGCCAGCCAGATGTCGACGCTGAAGAACGATCTACAGGCACTGTTAGGTAAAAAATAAGCGTTTTGCTTTTCTTCAGATAATAAAAAACCCCGCATGGCGGGGTTTTTTTATAAGACGATAACTTATGCCGCAGGCTGAGTTACAACGTCTTTGATACCTTTAACTTCGATCTCTACGCGACGATCTGGTGCCAGGCAGTCGATCAGTGCAGCGCGTGGTTTCACGTTGTCACAGGTAGAACCGGTAACTGGGTTAGATTCGCCCATACCACGTGGGGAGATCTTGTTAGCTGGGATACCTTTAGATACCAGGTAATCAACTACAGACTGAGCACGTTTCTCAGACAGACCCTGGTTGTAAGCGTCAGAACCGATACGGTCGGTGAAGCCCAGAACCACTACAGAACCGTCTTTAGGATCCAGGTTGCTCAGCTGGGTGTACAGCTGATCCAGTGCCTGCTGACCTTCTGGTTTCAGGGTAGCTTTGTTGAAGTTGAACAGAACGTCAGACTTAAGAGTGAAGTGCTTGGTCTGTACTTCTGGCGCTGGAGCCGGAGCTGGAGCTACGACTGGCGCATCTTCCTGCTGACCGAAACGGTAAGAAACACCAACGCTCAGCATGCCGTTGTCTGGACGAACGCCAACGGTAGCACCGTCACCGATGTTGTTAACCCACTGGTATTCCAGACGGGTAGCGATGTCACGGGTCATTGCCCACTCAACGCCACCAGCGAATACTGGGGAAACACCCGTGTCGTGGTCGTCACCAGCACGGCTGTTGCTGGAGTCTGCACGCCATACCATGCCGCCCAGACGGGTGTACACGTCCAGATCGTCAGTTACTGGGTAACCCAGTTTAGCGGTCAGCTGTACGCCCTGAGCTTTGAAAGCGCCATTGGTTTCGTTGCCTTTGTAAGGCATACGACCTAACCAGTCGTAACCCATTTCAAAGCCAACATACGGGTTAACCTGATAGCCACCGAACGCACCTGCACCAAGCTGGCTCTCATGAGTTGGGCCATCATTGTTGTTTGCGCTGTCGTACCAACCGGTGTCATGGAACTGAGACCAACCCAGTTTACCACCTGCATACCAGGTATTATCTTTCGGAGCGGCCTGCGCTACGGTAGCGAAGCCAGCCAGTGCCACTGCAATCGCGATAGCTGTCTTTTTCATTTTTTGCGCCTCGTTATCATCCAAAATTTGCCATGAATATCTCCATCGGAGGAATCACGGTTAAATCCTTCACCGGGGGGCGTGGTCAAATATAAACCTACCGATATCTTCGGCTTAGGCCGAGCACCCCTGGCGATGTAAAGTCTACAACGTAGCTGAAAACTTACAAGTGTGAAGTCCGTCAGGCATATGAAAAAAAAAGTTCCGTATACCTAATATTTAACAATTTTTGAACGAATTTTGTGCAGTAAAATTAACGAGAACCGCGTCAGACAAGACTTGCCGCAGTTTTGGCGCGTTGAACTTTTTTTGCATACTGCGGTCGAAAAAAATTCCAGGAAAACTCTTAAAATCACTCAATGGTACACATTCGAGTGAATTTTTAGCGCGGGATGTTGTCCTCTGCGATAGGAATCTCCACGAACTGGCCGCATGATGAAACCCATCGCGTTACCTTCTTCAGCCGCTTCAGTCAGACGCAAATGTTCTTCTTGCGACAGATCCTCAGGCAACCACCCAATCACGACGCTATAGTTCCCGGTACGTAATGCCCGGACCATCGACTCGACCGTATCGCAAGGGGAGAGTTGATTAATCTGCATCACCTTCGCTAACGGCAGCCCAGCCGACTGAACCCATTCGCGACTTAATTTTTGCTGTGGCGTCAGCCAGAGCTGCCAGCGAGACTGTTGCCCGAGCTGCTGCAAAAGCGGCAGGAGTAAGAGTTGTGTCAACAGCGGCTGGTCTTCACGGTAAACCACTTCACTGATAAGCCCTGTCGATTCACGCCCGATAGAATTCTGCGCAGCATTGCCTGCGGCAGAAGTAGAAGGTGTTAAGTGATTTGCATAGCCTGAAGTGTACATAATCATTCCAGCCCTGTAGTTACTGTATGGATATACAGTAACCCCTGTATGCATAAAGATCAACCTCATTTTCGGAAAGCGACTCGCAAATTTCATCCATTCCTGGTGAACATGAAAAAATCATCTTGCCCAACGGCAATAAGTTGCCTATTTTCCTGCTAACGGATCCGTTAGTAAGAAATATCGTGGTTACTGTATGATTTTTAATGGAATTATCATGAAAAAGATATCTTATGAGCGGATTTATCAATCTCAAGAATACCTCTCTCCGCTGGGCGAAATTCATCATCGCGCCCTGTTTGGCGGTTATACCCTGGCCGTGGATGAAGCGGTGTTCGCGATGGTGTCTGACGGCGAGCTGTACCTTCGCGCCTGTGAGCAAAGTGCAAAATACTGTGTAAAAAACGCTTCCTCTTTTCTGACCCTGATGAAACGAGGACGCCCAGTGCTGCTTAATTACTACCGTGTGGACGAAGGTCTGTGGCAAAACAGGGAAAAACTGCTTCAGCTCTCCTCGTTTGCGCTCGATGCCGCCAGGAAAGAGCGCTACCAGCGCCATCAGCGTAACCGGCTTAAAGATCTGCCGAACCTGACCTTTCAGATTGAGGTCCTGCTTATGGAGGCGGGCATTACCAATGAAGAGACGCTACGACAGTTGGGGGCGAAGACGAGCTGGCTGAAAATGCGCTCGAAGAATAAAGCGCTGAGTATCCGGGTATTGTTCGCGCTTGAAGGCGCGATTGAAGGGTTACATGAAGCGGCACTCCCGGCGGATATTCGCCGGGAGCTTACGGAGTGGTTTAATGCGCTGCCTGAGTCGCAGGGCCATCATTCCGCCAGGTAGCGATCTGCTGTCGCAGCCGACAAATTTCCGGCAGCAAAGCGATAAGCAGGCCAATTTGCTGAAGGACCAGTGGAGCTTTGTTGTCGGTGCCTGGATCAAGGTGTGCGATACGTTGCACCAGTTCATCCAGTGCCTGGTGAACCCGTGGCTCATCCGCAGGTTGATGATGAAGCGCATCATCAACGTAGCAAACGGCGTCGTCCAGCAGCGCCAGGATGTCCGGATTCGTCAGTTTCTCTCGGTGGGCGCCAAGGGTAGAGATATAGCTGGTGAACGTGTGGTTCAGACACAGCAGGCGGAAGGCTGTCTCACGGATTTCTGCCGTAGCGCGCGGCTCAGTTGACATATTCGAGACAACGGAAGCCAGCTCTGCGTCAGTGTTATGCGCATCGCGACGGGCAATCCGATAGGCCAGACGGTTATCGCGACCCTGATGGTATTGCTCAAGAATAGCATCCAGGTAGCGGCAGTTGGCGTTCATTGCTCTGTCGGACACGCGCGGTAAATTTCGGAAACGCCAGTCAGGCCAGATAAAACTCACCGCCGCCCAGGCGATGGCGCAGCCGATTAGCGTGTCAATCACACGGGGGAGGGCCACCTCAAAGCCTTCACCCAGCAGATTGAAGCAGAGCAGCACCAGCAGCGTGATGAACATCGTGGCGTGGGCATACTGCACATTGCGGAAAGCGAAGAACAGTACACCGGTAATCACAATCAGGATCAGTTGCCCTTCTACGGATGGCACAAAGTAGAGCACCGGCAGCCCGATGGCGACCCCGACTAATGTCCCGACAATACGCAGCGCGAGCCGATGGCGGGTAGCGTTATAGTTCGGCTGGCAGACAAACAGGCTGGTCAACAGGATCCAGTAGCCGTGGTGCAATCCTGTTATCTGGATAAACGCGTAGCCGACGCACAGTACCAGCGACATCCTTACCGCATGGCGAAAGAGGGCGGATTCCGGCGTAAAATGACGGCTCAGGCGCAGCCACATATCGCTGAAACCGTTGAGACTGTCGTCGGCAAGCTGGTTGTCAGCGTCATTGCCCGGCATCGCCATCGCCTGTTCAGACTCAATGGTGGCGAGCTGAGCATCAATGGCTCTCAGGTTGTTGAGCAGGAATCCCAGGGCTTTGAACTGTTCCGGTGATGTCCCACTGGCCTGAACGCGATCGAGCGCCGCATCCAGGTGGCTGAATGCGCGTTCAAAGCGCGGATCGTGCTGATAGGGCGTGCGCAGCAGTATTGAGCGCGCAAGTTGCTGGCAGGCCTGAGACTGCATCGACAGCAGGCGCTGGAAACGGAACATCACGTCGCTATAGCGGAATTTCTCGCGCAGGTCAGCGTACTGCACATGCGAGGAGCTGGCGCGCTCGTGAATATCCTGGGCGACAAAATAGTAGTGCAGTGTGCGCCGTGTACCGCGCTGACCGCGATCGCCGCGCAGACGGGTGAGCAGAGACGCTTTGGTCTGATTCAGCGTGGCGACCAGCTGGCCATTTGCCAGCGCCAGATCGTACAGGGGCGCCTGACTGTCCTCTTCGATATCCGGATCGAACAGCCGGGATTTCAGCTCCAGATAGTGGGCCAGCTGTTCGTAACTGCGGGCAATGTTGTCCTGTAAGGCACGAACCGGAAAAATAAGATGCCCGGTTAAGGTCAGCAGGTTATACCAGATAGCACCCAACAGCAGCAGGACCGGTTGCTGATACCACTGCTCGTAAAGAGAGACGCCCAGCATGGTGTAAATGGCAATCAGCAGGGCGCCAAACGCGATAGTGGCGTAGCGTTGCCCGAGGCCGCCGAGCAAAATGAAGCCGCTGGTGGACACCGTCAGCCCTAAGGCAAACAGCCAGGGCCACGGGAAAAGCAGCTCAACGGAGGCGGAAGCAATAAAGAAGCAGACCAGCGTGATGACCAGATTACGCAAACGACCGGCCAGGCGGTCGTCGAGATCCGCCAGCGCACCGGCCACCACCCCAAGCGTGAGGGGGATGGTGAGCTTCACATCATTCAGCCACCACGGCAGAGCGACGGTGCCGCAGAGGGCGATAAAAATCCTGACGTTATACAGCCAGTTACTGTTCCATGTATAGCGACGAAGCAGGGGGCTTAGCATGAGAGCGGCCAGTCCTTATTACTGAAAACGACGACGGGCATTGGCTTCACGCGCGGCTTGCGCGACTTCGACCGGGACAACTCGGCGTCCTACCGGCCACAGGGCGATGGTGGCAATTTTGAAATTAGCGATGCCAACCGGAATGCCAATAATCGTAATGCACTGGGCGATGCCGGCGAAAATATGCATCAGACACAGCCACCAGCCAAAGAAGATCAGCCATAAAATATTCAGCAGCGTGCCGCCGGTATTCATCAGGGCATTTTTTCTTTCCGGCTCCAGCTCATCCACGTGCACGGCTTCATTTCCATAAGGAACGAGGGACAGTTTGGTGATTTCCCAGCAGGAGCGCGTCAGCGGAAGGGTGAAGATGAGCACAATGCTCACCAGGGTGGCAAAAAGCCAGGAAAGGGTGGTGGCAAAACCGCCAAGGACAAAATTCAACACATTCAGAACGGTACGCATAAACCCTCATTTCCTTCGATATGATTAACGCCCGGTGATTGTAACGTTTTTTTGGGCTGGAGCACCTTAAAACTGGCAGTTAAACTGTCTGACAAATTATGACCTCGTGGATCCGGCAGGATATGGAACTGAAAGCAACTTCAATGGGCAAACGCCTGGCGCAGCACCCTTACGACAAGGTTGTCCTTCTCAATGCGGGAGTGAAAGTCTCCGGGGAACGCCACGAATATCTTATTCCGTTTAATCAGCTACTGGCCATTCATTGTAAACGAGGGCTGGTATGGGGGGAGCTGGAGTTCGTCTTGCCGTCAGACAAAGTGGTGCGGCTTCACGGGACCGAGTGGGCGGAAACCCAACGCTTCCACTACCATCTGAATACGCGCTGGCAACAGTGGAGCCAGGAGATGAGCGTGATAGCCGCACAGGTGCTGCAACAGGTGCTGGACGATATCGCGCTAAGCAATACGCAGCAGAAGTGGCTGACGCGCCAGCAAACCGCCGGGCTTCAGCAAAAAATTGCCCAGGCGCTGACGGCATTGCCTTTACCGGTGGCGCGGCTTGAGGAATTTGATAACTGCCGCGACGCGTGGCGGAAGTGTCAGGCCTGGCTGAACGATATCGAGAAAAGCCGTCTGGCGCATAACCAGGCCTGGACTGAGGCGATGCTTACGCAATATGCCGATTTTTTCAGTACGGTGGAATCATCACCCCTCAATCCTGCCCAGGCGCGCGCCGTGGTGAATGGCGAGCAGTCTCTTTTAGTGCTGGCAGGCGCCGGGAGCGGCAAAACGTCGGTGCTGGTGGCACGCGCGGGCTGGCTTCTGACAACGGGCGAGGCGGTTGCCGACCAGATTTTGCTGCTGGCCTTTGGTCGCAAGGCGGCGCAGGAGATGGATGAGCGCATTCAGGCGCGTTTGCATACCCAGGATATCTCGGCGCGCACGTTCCACTCCCTCGCTTTACACATCATTCAACAGGGCAGCAAAAAAGTCCCTGTTGTCAGCAAGCTGGAGAACGACGCTCAGGCTCGCCAGACGCTGTTTATCAAGGCATGGCGTCAGCAGTGCAGTGAAAAAAAGGCGCAGGCGAAAGGCTGGCGTCAGTGGCTTGAAGAGGAACTCAACTGGGAGGTGCCGGAGGGCAGCTTCTGGCAGGATGAAAAGCTGGCGCGCCGGCTGGGCTCTCGTCTAGACCGGTGGGTAAGCCTGATGCGCATGCACGGCGGCTCTCAGGCGGAGATGATAGAAAGTGCACCGGAGTCGATCCGCGCCGTGTTTTCTAAGCGGGTTAAGCTGATGGCGCCGATGCTGAAAGCGTGGAAAACCGCGCTGAAAGACGAAAACGCGGTCGATTTTTCGGGGCTGATCCATCAGGCCATTATCATTCTGGAGAAAGGGCGCTTCGTCAGCCCGTGGAAACACATTCTGGTGGATGAGTTTCAGGATATCTCGCCGCAGCGCGCTGCGCTGCTTTCGGCGCTGCGGGCGCAGAATAAACACACGTCGCTGTTTGCCGTGGGCGATGACTGGCAGGCTATCTACCGTTTCAGCGGGGCGCAACTATCCCTCACGACAGCCTTCCACCACTATTTTGGGGAAGGCGATCGCAGCGATCTGGACACCACCTACCGCTTCAACGCGCGGATTGGCGAAATAGCCAACCGTTTTATTCAGCAGAACCCGCATCAGCTGTCGAAACCGCTTAACAGCCTGAGGTCTGGGGATAAAAAGGCCGTCACGCTGCTGGCGGACGATCAGCTGGAACCGCTGCTGGATAAACTGAGCGGCTATGCGAAACCGGATGAACGAATTCTGGTGCTGGCGCGTTACCACCACCTCAAGCCGACGGCGCTGGAAAAAGCGGCGACGCGCTGGCCAAAACTACAGCTCGATTTCATGACCATTCATGCCAGTAAAGGGCAGCAGGCCGACTACGTGATTGTGGTGGGGCTAAAAGAGGGGAGCGACGGTTTCCCGGCGCCGGCGCGGGAATCCGTGATGGAAGAGGCGTTATTACCTGTTCCGGAAGATTTCCCGGATGCAGAGGAGCGGCGCTTACTGTACGTGGCGATAACCCGCGCGCGCCATCGCGTGTGGCTCTTGTTCAACAAAGAGGAGCCGTCGGTGTTTGTCGATATTTTGAAGAGTATTGACGTGCCGGTGGCGAGAAAGCCGTAACGCGCCGGGCAAATTCTGTAGGCCCGGTAAGCGCAGCGCCACCGGGCAAAAAACTACTTCAGTCTCTCCGCAAGATAACGCTGATAATCCGGGATCAAAATCTCCACCGGATCGTTAAACTGCGGCGATTCAATGATGAAATCTGCCGTTGAAAGATTGGTGGCTACCGGAATGTTCCACACCGTCGCCAGACGCAGCAGCGCTTTAACGTCCGGATCATGCGGAACCGCGTTCAGCGGATCCCAGAAGAAAATCAGAACGTCAATTTTACCTTCTGAAATCTGAGCGCCTACCTGCTGGTCACCACCCATCGGGCCGCTCAGCATGGCATTCACTTCCAGACCGGTTTCGCGGTGGATCAGGTTGCCGGTTGTTCCCGTAGCAGAAAGGGCATGATGCTGTAAAAGAGGCTGATGGCGACGAACCCAGTTAAGCAGCATTTGTTTACAGTGATCGTGCGCAACCAGAGCAATGTGCTTGCGCGCCGGAAGTGTGCGTGTTGTCAGTTCCATAATCTTATCCGTGAGGTTACCTCGCTACACGATGACGGGAACTGACTGATGCTGCAAGAGAAAGGACAAAAAAATGTGGCTTACGACGAAGGTTGTTGTTTTGCCCATTGCAGAAAACGGGCGCGCGTGTCCGGATCGGCATTCTGGAACCAGAACTTGAGACGTTGCTCAGTAAGGGTCTGCGACTGAGGGGGGAGTACATCCAGCTCCGATACGCCCGAAAGCAGGGTACTGTCATCCGCCATCATGGTGGCGAACTGGGGCAGCGAGGCGCGCCTGCTGGCCCTGTTGTAGGTCTCGGTGTCCGCTTCATAGTCAGTTCCCTTTGGCCTTTTTGTCAGCGCCAGAATATCCAGCTTTACCGGGATGGGCATGGAATCCCCGTCCACCAGTTCAATGCGCGGCGAGGCATCAAATGCCAGTGACTCCTTTTCTGTCTCAAGGCGCGGGAGACGAAAATTGACCTTGCTGATACGCTGGGTATTAAAGCTGACCACCAGCGGAGGCGAAATGTACACCTGCTGTTCGTTGTCGGCGAGGCGAATGGTCTTTTCCACCCGAAAAACCAGCTGATGCGGGCCGTTATCCAGCTCGATGCTGTCTGCGCCCCGTAGCAGGGAACTGGAGACTTTTTTCCCGTCCAGCACCAGCAGGTCAATGTCGGTTGTGAGTCTGAGAGTAGTTGCGAAAACACAAACCGGCATGATTAACGCAACCACAGCCCAGGCAATGCCGGTTTTCATAGCTGACTCCTGTAGACAAACTACCCGGTAAGAATGTATCAAAATTTTTCGATAAACACGTTTACTAACATATAGACATATTCTGCCGTTTTGCCCTCATACTTCTGTATGGGATGCGTGGTTGAGATGTTCGCTTTGACGTACACTTTGAAAAAAACCAGGAGGAACAGCATGAAAGAGAACGACATTGTCGAGATTCTGACGACCACGCGCACTATCGCGCTGGTCGGCGCGAGCGATAAACCGGATCGCCCAAGCTATCGGGTCATGAAATACCTTCTGGACCAGGGATATCACGTGATCCCGGTCTCGCCGAAGGTGGCGGGGAAAACGCTGCTGGGTCAGCAGGGCTATGCGACGCTCGCGGACGTGCCGGAAAAGGTGGATATGGTGGACGTTTTTCGTAATTCAGAAGCGGCCTGGGGCGTGGCGCAGGAAGCGATCGCCATTGGCGCGAAAACGCTGTGGATGCAACTGGGCGTGATTAATGAGCAGGCGGCCGTGCTGGCACGCGATGCCGGGCTGAAAGTGGTGATGGATCGCTGTCCGGCAATCGATATTCCTCGTCTGGGGCTGGCAAAATAAAAAAAGCCCGTTTGACGGGCTTTTTTACACCTTTAGTTACGCAGTCTTGGTGCCTGTAACTGTTTGCGGATGGTCTGAGCAAGCTCGTCCATAGTGGGTTGTTCCGGATGCTCATCCTGTAGTTCACCACTCAGCTGCGCTTCGGCAAGATAGGTATGGACAGGCTGACCATCGTCGCCCTCCATAACCACATGATACCAGGGCGCGGCGCGAAGCTCTGCGTCAACGGCCAGATCGTCTGCTGACGGTTCATCAAGGGAATACTCCGGGTCGATATCCACGACCACACCCAAATATCCAAGCAAGGTGTGGCGGACCTGCTGGCCGATACCGAATTTGCTGGCAATCATAGTCACCTCCCGGGAAACATTACATACACACTATGTGCGGGCAATATTTCTCTTTTCAAGTTACATGACGCGACAGGCAAACCCTTTCAGATACAGCCCTTCCGGGTAGGTAGCGATCACCGGGTGATCGGCGGCCTGACGGAACTGCTCTATAAATTGTACATCACGACCCGCATCTATTGCGGCATCGGCGATGATTTTTTGGAATAAATCTGTCGTCATCAGGCCTGAACAGGAGAACGTCAGCAGCACGCCGCCCGGGTTCAGCAGCTGGATCGCCAGCATGTTGATGTCTTTATAGCCACGGCAGGCGCCCATCAGCTGGCTTTTATTTTCCACAAACTTCGGCGGGTCCATCACGATAACGTCAAATTTCTCGCCCTGGTCGCGGTATTTACGCAGCAGTTTGAACACGTCGTCGCGCACAAACTCCGCTTTGCTCAGATCCAGCTTGTTCAGCTCAACGTTCTGTTTCGCCACATCCAGCGCTTCCTGTGAGGTGTCGACGCTCACAACCTGGGCACAGCCGCCCATCAGGGCAGAGACCGCAAAGCCGCCGGTATAAGAGAAGCAGTTCAGCACGCGCCTATCGGCAACGTACTGGCGCGTTGCCAGACGGCTGTCACGCTGGTCGAGGTAATAACCGGTCTTATGGCCGCCCTGGATATCCACCAGCAGCTTCATGCCATGCTCTTCAATAGGCAGCAGGGCAGGCGGCAGTTCGCCGGTGACCGGGCCTTGCGTCAGCTCCATGCCCTCTTTTTTACGTACCGCCACGTCGCTGCGGTCGTAAATGGCACATTCCGGGAACAGGGTTTGCAGGGCGCTAATCAGCGCGGCACGCTGGTATTCCGCCCCGGCGCTCAGCAGCTGCAACACCAGGAAATTGCCGAAGCGGTCGATGGTCACGCCCGGCAGCCCGTCGGACTCTCCGGCAATCAGACGATAGCTGTCCAGCCCGTCACGCTTTGCCAGCCACTCACGCCACTGCTGCGCCTGTTGCAGACGACGGACAAAGAAGTCGATATCGATGGCTTCTTCTTTATTGAACGTCCAGACGCGCGCGCGGATCTGAGATGCAGGCGAGTATGCGCCGCGTGCTAACCATTTCCCCTGATGGTCAACAATATCGATGGTTTCACCGAGGCTGGCTTTACCTTCCATGCGGGCAACCGCGCCGGAAAAGACCCAGGGATGACGGCGCAGTAATGACTTCTCGCGCCCTTTGGCTAACACTAAACGTACACTCATAATTTGCTATTCTGTCGATTCCAATGAAATGGCCGCCATTTTCCCGACTTCAGTGAGGAAATGCAACGCGCCAGTCGGATAAGGAGAAGGATGATGTCAAATGTTTGCACCATTGCCTGGGTCCATGGCCTTGTACAGGGCGTCGGATTCCGCTACAGCACCCAGCGCGAAGCCCTTCAGCTCGGGCTGACGGGGTATGCGCGTAACATGGATGATGGCAGCGTGGAGGTTGTGGCCTGCGGTGAGGCGGATCGGGTAGAGAAGCTGGTGGCGTGGCTGAAAGCGGGCGGACCGCGCAGTGCGCGGGTTGATAAGGTGCTAACGGAACCGCATCAACCCGGCCGGGAATACGCTGACTTCAGTATTCGCTATTAAATGCATTTTACCGGCTTTGGCAGGCCGGCGATTTTTGTCGCCTGTTTAGCCGGGCCTTTCGGAAACAGGCGATACAGATAACGGCTGTTGCCTTTCTCTTCGCCAAATTTATTCGCCATGGCTTTGACCAGCATGCGGATAGCTGGCGACGTGTTGAATTCAAGGTAAAATTCTCGCACGAAGCGCACCACTTCCCAGTGTTCCGGGGAGAGGGTAATTCCTTCGTTTTCCGCAATTTTCTCCGCCAGCGCTTCGCTCCACTGGCTGCTCTCTTTCAGATAACCGTCGTTATCGGTTTCGATCTCTTTGCCTTCAAAACTCAACATATTCATTCACGCGTTAGTCAAAAACCGCCTCAGTCTACCAAAAAAACAAAGCCCCGCATAAGCGGGGCCCTGTTCACAGCACGGTGAGTTAATCGCGGCTGGCGAAGCCCAGGATGCTCAGCAGGCTGACAAAAATGTTGTACAGCGACACATACAGGCTCACGGTGGCGCGGATATAGTTCATCTCACCGCCGTGAATGATGTTGCTGGTTTCATACAGGATTGCGCCTGATGAAATCAGGATAAACACCGCGCTGATTGCCAGATGCAGCGCAGGCAATTGCAGGAAGATGTTCGCCAGCATACCGACCAGTACAATCACGATACCCGCCATCAGCATACCGCCAAGGAAGGACATGTCCTTACGGGTGGTCAGCACGTAGGCCGAGCAGCAGAAGAACACCAGCGCGGTACCGCCCAGCGCCATACCAATCACGTCGCCCATTCCGGCAGACAGATAGGCATTCAGGATTGGCCCCAGAATGTAGCCCAGGAAGCCGGTAAAGGCGAACGCGGAGAGAATCCCCACCGGTTTATCCGCGGTTTTGTAGGTCAGGAACATCAGACCGTACATACCCACCAGCGTCAGGATCAGGCCTGGAGAAGGCAGCATCAGTACGGTGCTGGCCGTTGCGGTGATCGCCGAAAACGCCAGCGTCAGGCTGAGCATGAAATAGGTATTGCGCAGCACCTTATGGGTGCTGAGTAGCGATGTGCGGTCGCGTGAAGAAGTAATTATACGATCCATGAGTCACTCTCTTATGACAGATGTAATTAGCGCAAAGAATAGGAAACGGCGCGGCAGACGCAAAGTGGTTTTACCCATCTTTACTCAGCCCCTTAGGGATTATGCTGGTTTTTTATTCTGGCAAAGCCTTTGTACTCAGAATGAAGTGCGGTTTGTAGGGCGTATTCAGATCAACCTCTTATAGGTCACTGAAAAATATTGCGTTATTTCCCTAAGGCCGCTAAGAGTTATTTCCGGATCGTCATAAAAACAGACAATAAGGCGAAGGAAATGAAACCACAAACACGCACGCACTTTACACTCTCTTTGTTAACCACAGGGATCCTGTGCGCCAGCACGGCAACCTGGGCGGCTAAGGTGCCGGCAGGAACCCAGCTGGCAGATAAGCAGGAACTGGTCAGGAACAACGGCAGTGAACCCGCCTCGCTCGACCCGCATAAAGTTGAAAGCGATGTCGAATTCAATATTATCAGCGATTTATTCGACGGGCTGGTCAGCGTCTCTCCGGCAGGTGAAATCCAGCCGCGCCTGGCGGAGAAATGGGAAAATAAAGACAACACAGTCTGGACGTTCCATCTGCGCCCGGGCATTACCTGGAGCGATGGAACCCCCATCACAGCGGAAGATATTGTCTGGAGCTGGCAGCGACTGGTCGACCCGAAAACCGCCTCTCCGTATGCCAGCTATCCCGGCAGTATGCGTATCGTCAACGGCACTGATATCGCAGAAGGCAAAAAAGCGCCCGAGTCGCTGGGGGTGAAAGCCATCAATGACACCACGCTGGAAGTGACGCTCACGCAACCTAACGCCGCTTTCCTGGCGATGCTGGCTCACCCGTCTCTGGTGCCAATTGATAAAGTCCTGGTAGGCCGTTTCGGTGAAAAGTGGACCAAACCGGAGCACTTCGTCAGCAGCGGGGCCTATAAACTGTCACAGTGGGTGGTTAACGAACGCATTGTGGCGGTGCGTAACCCGAAATATTGGGATAACGAACATACCGTCATTAACAAGGTAACCTATCTGCCCATTTCCTCTGAAGCTGCTGACGTTAACCGCTACAAAGCGGGCGAAATCGACATTGTCTACACGGTGCCGATCAACCAGTTTGCTCAGCTGAAGAAAACGCTGGGGAGCGAGCTGGATGTATCGCCGCAGCTTGCCACCTATTATTACGAATTCAACACCACCCGGCCGCCGTTCAACGACGCCCGCGTGCGCAAGGCGCTGAACCTGGCGCTGGATAAAGACATTATCGCCGATAAAGTATTAGGGCAGGGTCAGCGCCCGGCATGGCTCATCAGCCAGCCGGATATTGGCGGCGTCAAACTCCAGAACCCGGATTACGCCAGCTGGCCGATGGATAAACGCATTGCCGAGGCGAAAAAGCTGCTGGCCGAAGCCGGATTTAACGACAGCCATCCGCTCAGCTTTAATCTCCTCTATAACACCTCGGAATCGCACCAGCGTATTGCCATTGCCGCCAGCTCAATGTGGAAGAAGAACCTCGGCGTGGAGGCGAAGCTGCAAAATCAGGAATGGAAAACCATGCTTGATACCATGCACACCCATAATTTTGACGCGGTACGCTACGCCTGGATTGCCGATTACGACGATGCGGCAACTTTCCTGAACAACTTTCGTACCGGGGATAGCCAAAACACCACTCAGTACAGCAATCCGGACTACGATCGGGCACTGGTGAACGCGGCGAAATCGAAAACGGCGGAGGAGCGCGGTAAATTCTACCAGCAGGCAGAAGATCTGCTGGGACGCGATGTCCCGGCGATCCCTGTTTATCATTACGTGCGCACGCACCTGGTGAAACCGTGGGTAGGGGGCTTCACGCCAGACAAGCTCGGGTACTACTACACCAAAGATATGTACATCAAAAAGCACTAACGATCCGCGGTGGATATTATGCTGTCAAAACGGCCAATCTGTCGTCTATTCAACCGATTAAACGCATTTTGGCTATTTTTAAAGCGAACGAATGCGCACACTCTTTACAGCGCGCGGTGAGGTGTTTATAGTTCGCCTCACTTAGGAAGCGTGGCCGAGCGGTTGAAGGCACCGGTCTTGAAAACCGGCGACCCGAAAGGGTTCTAGAGTTCGAATCTCTACGCTTCCGCCAAATTCGAAACCCCTGCGATAGCAATATCGCAGGGGTTTTTGCTTTTGCGCCAGTCTTCCGTCATGCCACCATGTTGTAGCTTATCGTGATCCCGGCGTCGTCCTTGCAGACCTGAGCTTTTACGCACCAGGTGTCCTCAATGTTTGCCGGCGTCAGAACCGCTTCGGGCGCGCCCGTGGCGGCGATCTGCCCTGCCTTCAGGAGGATCAGACGCTGGCAATAATTGGCCGCAAGATTGAGATCGTGCAGTGCAACCACCACCGTAAGCGGCAGCTGTGAAACGAGCCGCATCAGCTCCAGCTGGTGCTGAATGTCCAGGTGGTTTGTCGGTTCATCGAGCAACAGCACCTGCGGCTGCTGGGCCAGCGCGCGGGCTATCTGGCTTCGCTGGCGCTCTCCGCCAGACAAAGAGTGCCATCGCCGCTGGCGTAAGCGGCATAACTGCATCAGGCCAATCGCCTGCTCAACCGCAGCCTCATCGTCGCGCGAGGTTCTCTGGAATGTTTTCCGGTAGGGCGTACGCCCCAGTCTGACAATGTCCTCAACGGTCAGTTCTCCGTCGACCTCAGCATGTTGCGGGACAAACGCCATGTGCTGCGCGCGTTTTTTCAGCGGCATCATGCCGAGCGTTGTGCCATTAAGCGCCACGCGTTCGCTGAGTCGTGGAAACAGCCCGGCGAGACAGCGCAGCAGCGTCGACTTGCCCGAGCCGTTTGGCCCTAACAGGCCGATAATCTGCCCGGATGGCAGGTCGAGATCGATATTCTTAAGCACCGTCTGCGCTTGTCGGGTTACGGTTAACCCGGCCACAGTAATATTCATGGATGCTCCTTTCGGTTTTGATAAAGCAACGCCACAAAGACGGGGGCGCCCACCAGCGCAGTCACCACCCCGATGGGGAGAACCTGGTGCACAATCAGCGTGCGTGAGACGATATCGGCGAGGATCATAAAGTGGGCGCCGATAAGAAACGTCAGCGGGATCGAGCGACGATGGCCCGGCCCGCATAGCATGCGCGTCACATGGGGAATGACCAGCCCGACAAACCCCACTGCGCCGGTGGCGCTCACCAGCGTGGCGGTAACAATGGCACAGGTCAGCAATAAGACAATACGCACGGCGGTAACCGGGATCCCCAGCGTGGTGGAGACCTCATCCCCGAAGGTGAAGGTGTCCAGCGCCCGTGAAAAGAGCAATACCACCAGTAAACCCGCCAGCGTAACGGCCAGCGCCAGCAGCGCGTCAGGCCAGCGCACGCCGCTCAGACTTCCCAGCAGCCAGAACATGACGCTACGGGACTGCTCGGCATTGGCGGACGTGCTGACGACGTACGCGGTCATGGCGTTGAAGAGCTGGGTGCCCGCAATGCCAGCCAGCAAAATGCGCGACGGGCTTTCACTCATCCCGTTTGTTATCACCATGATGAGCGCAAAGGCGGCGCACGAGCCGACAAACGCACCGCTGCTCACGCCAATCACGCTTCCCCCCATGCCGAGAAGCATCACGCAGACGGCCCCCAGCGATGCGCCCGCGGAAATCCCCAGCAGATAAGGCTCAGCCAGAGGGTTACGCAGGATCGACTGTAACACCAGCCCGCACAACGCCAGGCCGCCTCCGCTGCACGCGGCCATTACTGCCCGGCTCATGCGATATTGCCAGACGATACCTTCCTCCGTTTGCGGCAACGCATAAGAGGTCAAACCCAGTCCGTTGAGGATCGCTTTCCCGGTACTGGCATACGACACCGGCATATCCCCGATACTGGCGGCAAAGACCAGCATCAGCGGCAGCGCCATGGCACCTGCTGCCAGTAAACCCTGCTGGCGGCGGTCAAAAGCGAAATGACTCATTGTTCATCCTGGAAAGAAGCCAGCCGATCGCTGATAAGCTCAACCGCATCGACGTTACGCAATGAAGGGTTTAACGACATCGCTGGCACCACGATGATGTGGTTGTTCCTGACCGCAGGCATGTTCTTTGTCACCGGGTCACTGCGCAAGAACGCTTTTTTTACCTCAACGTCATCGGCAGGATAGAGCCTGCGGGACATCCCGGCGATAACAATCACGTCCGGCTGCGACTGGGCAATATGTTCCCACGTTACAGCGGGCCATTCGTCGTGAGAGTCAATAATGTTCTTCAACCCCAACGTGCGGCTGATCCAGCCAGGCGCGCCGTAATTCCCCGCCACCCAGGGATCGCCATTCAGACGGCTGCTGGAGAACCAGAATACGACGCTAAGTTGTTTCGCGGAGGCGCGCGCCTGGGCCTTTTTAATACGCTCCGCCAGCGCACGATTGAGCTGCTCACCTCGCGCGGAAACATCAAAAATCGTCGCCAGATCTGTCACTTCCCGTGTAATTTCCGCCAGTGAAAACGGCGCGCTACGTGCTCCGTCTGCGTTTGAGGTTTCCGTTACCGTTTTATCCGTGCAGTCGGCAGGGGAGATCCACGTATTAATCCCCAGCGACGCAAACTGTTCACGGGTTCCCACTTCTCCCTGCGGACCAATGTGCCAGTGATACTGCGCGAGAACGAGTTCAGGTTTCTGCCCTACCACGGCCTCAAAGGAGGGGGAATTATCCGCAAGCCGGGGGAGGTTTTTCCCGGCATCCTCCAGCGTGGGTGGCAGCGTGCCGAACCAGACTGACGTCGCGGCGATGGTTTTCTCCAGCCCCAGTGCGAGCAGTAATTCTGTTTCATGCTGACCCACGGTCACGACGCGCTGAGGAGCCTGCGTAAAGGTCTGCTTTACGCCGCAATTTTCAATCGTGAGAGGCCAGGTGGTTGCGGCGAAAGCGGCAGGTGCCATGGAGAGCAGTGAAGCCAGAAATAACCCTTTTTTAAGTAACATAGAACGCTATCCGAAATTGTAATGTTATAACATAATACATATATTGCGATTTAGAGCAACACGCTCACCGTCGCTTGTTGCAGAAACGAAAGGCTGGACTATTCTCAACATACCCACCTGGCATTCGCGGGTTGCCTGAAAAATAACAAGATTTCTGACCTGGGGGAGTGAGGATGAAAAAGATCCTGCTCGCGTTTGCGTTCTGTTTTGCCGCCCTGAGCGCCTTCTCATCGTATGCCGCAGAGCCCCGCCAGGCGCCTACGGAGCAGGAGCGCGCCCGAACGGTCTATATCTTCCATCAGCCCATCGTCATGCTACAGGCGAAATTTGGCCTGACCACGCCGGAAGAGCGCGTTTTACGCATCCGCAACACCCTGCGCAATTTTACCGAGGCGGATGTGCGTGAGCCGCTCAGCATCGTCCCCGTGACCCGCTATAACCAGCAGGGACGGCTGATAGTGATGAACGGTAAGCCCGTGATGCTGCTGACGGAAGGGGATTTGGACGAAGGGGACGATCTTACCCTCGATCAGGCCGCACAGCGCGTGCTGGCGCGCATGGAAGCGCAGAGAATGGCGCTGCGCGATCAATACGATTCCGGCTGGCTGGCGCTGTCGACGGTAAAAACAGCCGCTGGCCTGCTGGCGCTGTTGCTGCTCTGCTACGGCGCGTGGCGATCCTGGCGCTGGTTTCGACGCGTCTACCGTCTGCGTATTGTGGAGAATCGCAGCCGGGTGCCGCAAAGCTGGCGGCGGTACATTGGCGCCATTGAGATTCGGCTTTACGCCTTGCTGATGTTCCTGCTGGGTTTGATTGGCTTTTACGTCTGGCTGAGCTGGGCATTCAGTCTGTTTCCGTGGACGCGGGTGTGGGGCACGTCGCTGGGAGACTGGACGCTTCGCGTGGTGCAGCAAATCGCCCTGGCGATTGTCTCGGCCTTGCCGGGGCTGACGATTGTTCTGATCATTTTCCTCATTACCGCTTTTATTCTGAAGCTTCTTAAGATGGTGCTGAATCAGGTGGAGGCTGGTCGTCTGCAACTTCCCGGCGTACATCCGGAAACCGTGGGGGCTACCCGTAAGCTCATTTCCGTTGCCGTCTGGCTATTTGCTCTCTCCGCCGCCTGGCCGTTTCTTCCCGGTGCAAACTCGCTGGCGTTTAAAGGTATTAGCGTCTTCTTTGGACTGATGTTAACGCTGGGTTCGGCAGGGGTGATGAACCATGCCATGAGCGGTCTGGTCCTGATTTACTCCCGCGCACTGCGTAAAGGCGATGTCATTCGGGTGGCGGATAACGAAGGTAAGGTCAGTGAAATTGGCATGCTGGCGACCAAAATTATTACCCGGGAAAATTATGTCGTTACCGTGCCCAACGCGGTGGTGGTGAGCGGTAAGATCACCAACCTGAGCGCGCTACAGCCCGATGGCAGCCTCAATCTGACGGTCAGCGTCACTATCGGTTATGACACCCCATGGCGTCAGGTGCATGCCATGCTGGAGCTGGCCGCGAAACGGGCAAAAGGGATTGACCTTTCCGAGCCGCCGCTGGTGCGCCAGTTAGGGTTAATGGACTGGTATATCGCTTACGAATTGCAGGTCCGCCTGCTGCCCGATCAGTCCCTCGCGGTTGCCCGCAATGAACTGCATAGCCAGATACAGGATGTGTTTAACGAATTTAACGTGCAGATCATGTCCCCGAATTTTGTTATGCAGCCAGAGGGCAGCGTGATGGTTGTCAAAGAGAACTGGTATACCGCGCCAGCCAAACCCCCTCAGGGCGAAACGTGACGGCCCGGTTTTTCCGTGGCAAGGCAAAATGTTACAGCTTTTAATCGACGATCGCCGATTTTACACGGGTCATCGCCAGAATGTTTTTTGAGCGCATATTTAATTTCTCGAGGATCCTCACGCGGTAGGTGCTGGTCGTTTTTTGTGACAATTGCAGCTTTTTCGCGATCTCATGGTTTTCCAAATGAAACAGCTTCAGCACGTCATATTCTCGTCGCGTAAAGGAGTGTGTTCTGAGCGCCCGGTAAAAGCGCATCAGCTGCTGAAAAGGGTGAGCAGTAAAATGCATCGACGAATAGATAATATTATCGATTCTCACTGCGCGGTTGGCTTCTATCTCATGCATCAGGACAATGTAATCACGCTTAACTTTTTTGACCTGCCGAATGGTTTTATTGCGTAACTTATCCTGTTCAATCGCAATGATAAAATCCATCGCCTGATCGACCCCATCAAGATCGTGAATATCCGCGTCATCGCGAATCAAATGGGTTGATGTCAGGGAGCTTGATACACCATGGCAAAGGTAATAGTTATCACTGATAAATAAAAAATTCATAATCGTCGTTAAATAAAGTCATGGCTATCTCTTAACGCAGTGATCTACGGTTAATGAGTGTTGTGCGAAAAAGAGTCTAAATGACCACCCGCGAATCTAATAAACGTTATGAATGTAAAAATAAATGTTTACATTTTAGCCAGTCGATGGCGAAGAAATCAGCGGGACGGAAGGGGAGGACGGAAGACGTGTAATGTTATGCAAATTCGTGCTTTACATCATGCTCAGAGATGTTTATAGTGCGCCTCACTTTGGAAGCGTGGCCGAGCGGTTGAAGGCACCGGTCTTGAAAACCGGCGACCCGAAAGGGTTCTAGAGTTCGAATCTCTACGCTTCCGCCAAATTCGAAAACCCTGCGATAGCAATATCGCAGGGTTTTTTCGTTATTCCAGCCCCAGCGTATACTGCGCGATTTTGAAGTAGATAATCAGCCCGGTCCCGTCGATTAGCGTGGCGATAAACGGTGCGGAGACCACCGCCGGATCGATTTTGCAGCGTTTCAGTACCATCGGGATCACCGACGAGACGATGGCGCTCCACAGCGTAATGCAGACCAGCGTCAGGCTGACGATGAGCGTGATTTCCATCCCAATACCCATCATCCAGGCGCGAACGCAGCCCGCCAGACCCAGCGTGGCGGCAATCATTAACGAGGTGCTGATCTCTTTGCGCAGCACGCGACCCACATCGCGAAGGTGGACTTCACCCAGCGCCATGGCGCGCACCAGCGTCGAGGTGATCTGCGTCCCGCTGTTTCCGCCGGTGCCAATCAGCAGCGGAATAAAGAACGCCAGCGCAATGGCGGATTCCAGCGCCTCTTCAAAATGCTGGATCACCGAGCTGGTATACGCTTCCGCGACAAACAGCAGCAGCAGCCAGACGGAGCGTTTCTTCCACAGGCTGAAGGCGCTGGTTTCCAGATAGGGCTTCTCCAGCGGCAGCGTCGCCCCCTGAAGCTGGGCATCTTCAGTAACGTCATCTTCCAGCAGATGGGCGATTTCACGCTCGGTAAGGCAGCCCACCAGCTTGCCGTGGGTCACCACCGGCACTACATCCGCACCCGCATGCGCCAGCAGCCCGGCGACATCCGCCCGCTCATCTTCCGGTTTGAGCTGAATAAAATCCGATATCATCAACCCCTTAACGGGCTGCACGGTGTCGGTGGCCTGCAACAATTTGCGTACGGCGATCAAACCCGCGAGGCGACCGTTATCTTCGATAAAAATATGCGACGGAATATCATCATCTTTTAATTTTTCAAAGAACTGCTCGCGTGCCAGAGCCACGCATAATGAAATATCAATAACGATAAAATCGGTATTCATATATTGCGCAATGGCGCTGTCATTGAAAGCCAGGTTTTGGTTGTGAATAGCGTAAGACATAGCAAATTCCCTTTGAATAATAAAATCTCTCAGGGGCGAGCAAGACAGGGCATGTCGGAAAGGAGATCCCCACGTCCTGGGTTCAGCACTGTACACCGTATCCCGCAAGGGAAGTTATACTGACAAAGCCTTGATTCGACAGTGCCTGTTTTACCCTGTGCCGGTTCTCTCGAACCCACCAGAGCGATAACGTTTATTTGTACAGGAGCCTCGCCATAACGAGATCGTTGTAAAACGAGAGGGATAATACGCTTATTTAAAACTGCTGCTGAGGAATTTTAATAATGTTGAAGAACGGTTTAAATGAATAGTATTAAACGCATGTTGAGGTTTTATTTAACTGTTTTCTTTTTAAATGGAGAATTCATTTGTTACCGGAGAGAGTAAAATGGCATGGCTGGACACGCTGCTGGATCATTTTGCGCATTATCCGACGCATCTGTTCGCGCTGCTCGTTGTTATGGCGTTGAGTAAATCGACGGTGCTGGTCTCCTCGGTGCTGCCGCCCGCATCGGTCATGCTGATGGCGGGGATCGCCGTCAGCCAGTCGAGTCTGCATCCCGGAATGACGTGGCTGGCGGTGGTGATGGGCGCTACGGCAGGTTCGGTGCTGAATTACCATATCGGCCAGCTGATGGGGCATACCCGGCTGGTGTCACGCCTCACCGCAAAACATGCCGATAAGATTCTGCGGGTACAGCATCAGCTGCAAAAGAACGGCGTAGTCGCGCTGTTCACGTCGCGTTTCCTGGCGGTGCTGCGTTATATCGTGCCGCTGGCGGCCGGCATGCTCAGGATGAGCGCGATGAAGGTTTACGTCGTTAGCCTGCTGTCAGCCTGCGCATGGGCGGCGCTGTATGTCGGCATCGTCACCGGCATCAGCATCTGAACGTATTCATCAGTTTGAGAAATGCTTCCCGAAAAAACGGTCACCAGTCTGTCACACTCAGCGTAACGATAAAAACGCATGAGGAAAAAGGGATGAGAAAAGCACTACTCGCTGTCGCCGTGGCAGGAACGCTTTCAGTGACGTTTGGGGCGCAGGCACAGGACACGCCGGATGGCTATCAGCTGGAACAGGTGCTCATCATGAGCCGCCACAACCTGCGCGCGCCGCTTGCCAATAACGGCAGCGTGCTGGAGCAGTCCACGCCGAAGCAGTGGCCGGAGTGGGACGTCCCGGGTGGACAGCTCACCACCAAAGGTGGCGTACTGGAAGTGTATATGGGTCACTATATGCGCGAGTGGCTGGCAGAGCAGGGGATGGTGAAGACGGGTGAATGCCCGCCAGCGGATACCGTCTATGCCTACGCCAACAGCCTCCAGCGCACCGTGGCGACCGCGCAGTTCTTTATCACCGGCGCGTTCCCCGGGTGCGATGTTCCTGTGCATCACCAGGAAAAAATGGGCACCATGGACCCCACCTTCAATCCGGTCATTACCGATAACTCCCCTGAGTTTCGCGAGAAAGCGCTGAAAGCGATGGAGACGGAACGGCAGAAAATGCAGCTGGATGAAAGCTACAAACTGCTGGAACAGCTGACAAACTACAGCGACTCGCCGTCCTGCAAGGAGAAAAAAGTCTGCTCCCTGACGGAGGCGAAAGATACGTTCAGCGCCGATTATGAAAAAGAGCCGGGCGTCTCCGGGCCGCTGAAGGTGGGTAACTCGCTGGTAGATGCTTTCACGCTACAGTATTACGAAGGCTTCCCGACAGACCAGGTTGCCTGGGGGGAAATCAAAACCGATCAGCAGTGGCGCGTGCTGTCGAAGCTGAAAAACGGCTATCAGGACTCGCTGTTTACGTCGACGGAGGTGGCGCAGAACGTGGCTAAACCGCTGGTGAAGTACATTGATAAAGCGCTGGTGACCGACCAGGCAAAAGCGCCAAAAATCACCCTGCTGGTAGGGCACGACTCTAACATCGCCTCGCTGCTGACCGCGCTGGACTTCAGGCCTTATCAGCTGCACGACCAGCAGGAAAGAACCCCGATTGGCGGTAAAATTGTCTTCCAGCGCTGGCATGATAAAAACACTAACCAGGAGCTGATGAAAATTGAGTATGTTTACCAGAGTTCAGATCAGCTGCGTAACGCCAGCGTACTGTCGCTGCAATCCCCTGCGCAGCGCGTGACGCTGGAGCTGAAGGGCTGTCCGGTGGATGGCAACGGCTTCTGTCCTGTCGATAAATTCAATGCGGTGATGGATAACGCGGCGAAATAGAAAATACCCCCCCGCGTGGGCGGGGGGAACGTTCAGACGTTTTTACGTTCGATGGTTTGCTCGCCCCAGAACAGCGAGTCTTTGTCGGTTTTTTCGAAGGCGCGAACCAGCACTTCATCGTTGCCTTCTTCCCAAATCTGCTCAGCCAGCTTTTCGTCATAATTGGCGACTTCAAAGATGGCTTCGGCAATCTCCGGAGAGGTATTGCGTAAACTTGCCCATTCGCCCACGTGGTGAGCTTTGGATTCTTGAGTTGGCATACTTGTCCTCCTGTTAGGTTAGCCGTTCAGTTTTTTGGCAAGACCCGCGACGTATTCACCCTGATAGCGGGCGATTGAAAGTTCTTCATTGCTTGGCTGACGTGAACCATCCCCACCGGCAATCGTTGTTGCGCCATAGGGCGTACCACCACGGACCTGGGAGACATCAAACAGTTCCTGCGCGCCGTAGCCAATCGGCACAATGACCATCCCATGATGCGCAAGCGTTGTCCAGGTGGAAGTGATCGTCTGCTCCTGGCCGCCGCCCGTGCCGGTAGAGCTGAACACGCTGGCCAGCTTGCCGTATAACGCGCCGGAGGCCCAGAGCCCGCCCGTCTGGTCGAGGAAGGTGCGCATCTGGCCGGACATATTGCCGAAGCGGGTCGGGGTGCCGAAGATAATGGCATCATAGTCCGCGAGCTCCTGCGGGGTGGCGACCGGGGCGTTTTGTGTTTTCCCCCCGGCTTTGGCGAAGGCTTCCGCCTGCATGGTTTCCGGTACGCGTTTAACCACGACCTCAACGCCGTCTACTCTGTTTGCGCCTTCTGCTACTGCGTGAGCCATGGTTTCAATGTGTCCATACATGGAATAATAGAGCACCAGAACTTTTGCCATTTTGCATCACTCCTCGTTGGTTTTTCTTACAGCGGATCGCTGCGTTCCTTTAAAGATATGACATCACAGCCAGACTGCAAAAATGAACGGCATTTCTTTGATATATAACAATATCTTTTCGTTACGTGCTTTGTAGCAAAATGAAACAACTTTCGCGGCGCGGATTTTTCAAAATATAAGAATGGCTTATGAATGACTTCCTCAATATTTCATACGAAAGGCTGAGATCATGTTGCAGAATATTACCTCTCGCTTGCCGGATAGCCGCATTACACTAAGCTTAGTTTCACGCGGCACAGATAAAGGCACTGTCCTTGAGCCGCGAGGTGAAAGAATCCTCTTTTACTGAATGCAATATGATGTCTAATGTTTCACACTCTGGAGGTTAGAGATGGCAAACCATCGTGGTGGTTCAGGTAATTTCGCTGAAGACCGTGAAAGAGCATCAGAAGCAGGTCGTAAAGGTGGCCAGTCTAGCGGGGGCAACTTTAAAAACGACCCTCAGCGCGCATCAGAGGCTGGTAAAAAAGGGGGTAAAAATAGCCACGGCAGCAACAAGTAGTACGCCGGGTTAACTCTCTGCCGCCGGGTTTCCCGGCGGTTTTTTTATGTCTGCTACATTGAACTGTCATCAAAGGCATCGCACACTACAGGATTGATTCTTCGTGCTGGTGTCCCATGTCCGTTTCCCGTTTTACCTTCTCCATTAAGCCTCAGGAAGCCATCCTGATTTTGATCACCATGTTCTGGGGCGGAACCTTTCTTGCCGTTCAGTACGCGGTCACGATGAGCGATCCGTTTTTCTTTGTAGGGCTGCGTTTTGCAACCGCTGCGGTTGCCGTGGCGCTTATTTCACTGAAAACCCTGCGCGGATTGACCCTGAGAGAGCTTAAAGCGGGTGTCGCCATTGGCGTGGCGATTGCCATGGGTTACAGCCTGCAAACGTGGGGGCTCCAGTCTATCTCCAGCAGTAAATCCGCCTTCATCACCGCCATGTACGTACCGCTGGTGCCGCTGTTGCAGTGGCTGTGCCTCGGCAGAATGCCGGGCCTGATGTCGTGCATTGGCATCGTGCTGGCGTTCATCGGCCTTATTTTATTAGCCGGGCCGGAAAATAATCTGCTGGCGCTGGGGCCGGGGGAGATCATCACTCTGGTGGGGGCCGTCGCCATTGCGGCAGAAATTATTCTGATTAGCGCCTGGGCAGGAAAAGTGGACGTCAAGCGGGTGACGGTGGTGCAGCTTGCCACCGCGTCGCTGGTGGCGTTCGCGACGATGGTGCCGGCAGGGGAGTCCGTCCCGCCGATGTCTACCGGGCTTATCGTCGTGGCGCTGGGGCTGGGCATTTTCAGCGCCATTATCCAGGTTACCATGAACTGGGCGCAGCGCAGCGTATCCCCGACACGGGCGACGGTCATTTACACCGGTGAACCGGTGTGGGCGGGTATTTTCGGGCGACTCGCCGGGGAGCGTCTGCCGCTGCTGGCGCTGGTGGGCGCGGCATTTATTATCGCCGGGGTGCTGGTGAGCGAGTTGAAGTTAAAAAAACGACGTAAGGCGACTGCCGGATTGAGCGCTGAACAAGGGGCAGATAGCTAACAACGCGCACCCTGTCCGTTTAGCCCGGCGGCGCTTCGCTTGCTCGGGCCTACTTGCCAATTGTAGGCCGGGTAAGCGTAGCGTCACCCGGCAAGAATGCGGCACGTATTTCAGGTGGAAGGGGTGATGGCTTTTCCTTGCGGTACATTCCTTTTCCGGCGGCTCAGCAGGGCGTTGAGCAGGATCGCGCCGAAGGTCGCCGTGCCAATCCCGCCTACCGTAAACCCGCCCAGCGTCAGGGCGAAATCACCCGCCCCCAGCACCAGTGTCACCGCCACCATGATCAGGTTACCGTTCTGGCTCAGATCAACATGATTCTGCACCCAGATACGTGCCCCCGCGACGGCAATAAGACCAAATACCACAATCGAGGCGCCGCCAATCACGGGTGCCGGGATGGTGTGGATCAATGCGCCGAATTTTGGGGAAAAGCCGAGCAGCATCGCCATCACCGCCGCCGCCACGAAGACCAGCGTCGAGTAGACTTTGGTTACTGCCATCACGCCGATGTTTTCCGCGTAGGTCGTCACGCCGCTGCCGCCGACCGAGCCGGAGAGCATGGTCGCCAGACCGTCTCCCACAAACGCCCGTCCCATATACGGGTCCATATTGCGGCCGGTCATTCCCGCTACGGCTTTCAAATGGCCCAGGTTTTCAGCCACCAGAATCACCGCGACAGGCGCGATGAGCATCATCGCCTGAGCGTTAAAGGTGGGCGAGGTTATGTGCGGCATGCCGAACCAGGCAGCCTGATGAATCAGTGTGAAATCAACCGGTTTGCCGAGGCCGAACACGTTCGCCAGCAGCGCGTAGACCAGACAGGCCGCAATCAGCCCGACCAGTATCAGCAGCCGCTGGATCATGCCGCGCGTAAAGACCGCCACCACGCCGATGCACAGCACCGTAATCACCGCCATCCAGCTTTCAAACGGTGAGCCGGAAACGCTCTTCACCGCAATCGGCGCGAGGTTCAGGCCTATCGCCATCACCACCGCCCCGGTGACGACGGGGGGCATCATCCGCTCGATCCAGCGTGTGCCGACTTTCATCACCACCAGACCGGTCAGGGTGTAGACCAGCCCACAGGCGATAATGCCGCCGAGGGCCACGCTCAGGTTGGGGTTAATACCCTGACCGTTAAACCCGGTCGCTGCAATGACCACCCCAACGAAGGCGGCGCTGGAGCCCAGATAGCTGGGCACACGCCCGCCGGTGACAAAAAAGAACAGCAGGGTACCCATACCCGACATCAAAATGGCGAGGTTAGGATCCAGCCCCATCAGCATGGGCATCAGCACCGTCGCACCAAACATCGCGACCGCATGCTGCACGCCCATCACCATGGTCTGCCCGAGCGGGAGCCTTTCATCCGGCGCGACCACGCCTGCTTCTGTGGAGGTCGATTTCAACTGCCAGTGGGGAAGTCCGAACATGATCTGTCTCCTGAATGCGGATTAACAGGCGGGTCGCATAAGTGCGTGATAGCCGCGGTCGAACCACACCAGCCCTTGCGGCGCCGGGTGGCGTACGATGGATACGATGTCGCAAAACAGAATGTCGTGAGTGCCAACGCTCACCACCTGGCTGATGCGGCAGTCGAACGAGGCCAGCGCATTTTCCAGACGCGGGCAGCCCGTGTCGCCTGTCTGCCAGCGGGCAGCGGCAAAGCGGTCCGCCATCGGCGTTTTCCCGCCAAACAGGTTGGATAAAGGCTCCTGTCCGGCACTCAGCGTGTTAACGCACAGGGTGCGGTTCTCGCTGAAAATCGGCCAGACCGACGCGCCGCGGTTCAGGCACACCAGCAGGGTAGGCGGGGAATCCGTGACGCTGCATACCGCGCTGGCGGTGAAGCCCGCCAGGCCTGCCGGGCCGTCGGTGGTAATGATATTGACCGCTGCGCCGACGCAGGCCATAGCGTCGCGAAAGGTTTGTTTATCCGGTGTCATCACGTTCGCTCCTTACGCCAGCCCGCAGGCATCGTCAAAGGCCAGACGCGGCAGGCGTCCGTACAGTTTGGTCGTATCGCCATAGCCGATGTTAATCAGCAGATTGCTTTTGAGTAGCGTGCCCGTGAAAAATGCCGCGTCCACTTTTTCCCGGTCAAAACCCGACATCGGCCCGGTGTCCAGCCCGAGCGCGCGGCAGGCGAAAATCAGGTACGCGGCCTGCATTGAGCTGTTGCGAAAGGCGGTCTCTTCCGCCAGCGCGGGGCTTGCGGTAAACCAGCTTCTGGCATCGCCGTGCGGGAACAGTTCAGGCAGGCGCTCATAAAACTCGCTGTCCCAGGCGACAATCGCCGTGACCGGGGCAGTGAGCGTTTTCTCAAGGTTGCCGCTGGAGAGCGCCGGGCGCAGCTTCTCTTTTCCTTCCGGGCTTCGCACAAACACAATGCGCGCCGGGGAGCAGTTGGCGGACGTCGGCCCCCATTTCATCAGGTCATAAATCTCGCGCAGCGTCTCGTCACTGACCGGTATATCCAGCCAGCCGTTATGGGTACGTGCGCCGGTAAACAGCGTTTCCAGCGCGGCGTGCGTGATGGCTTCGCTCATTCAAACTCCTTACAAAGCGGGTTCTGGGCTGTGCAGCAGGCTGGCAAGCCCGTTCAGCAGCAGAGTGTTAAAGTTGTCCGGCGCGGTCACGTTGCAGGCATGCCCGCCCTGACGCATGACCGTTTTACGGGCGTGCGGGAGTACGGCGTGCAGTTCATCAGAACAGACGGACGGCACCAGCAGATCGTCGGTGGAACAGATAATCTGCACGGGGCAGCGAACGCGTGCAGCGTGGCGGCTGAAATCGGCCTGCTTCAGCGCATGCAGCCTGCGCAGCAGATTGGCTTTGCCCTGAAAATGGGCCAGCGCCAGCGCGTCCTCGGCCTCCAGCCGCGGGGCACGGGCGGCCATCCAGTCTGCCGGGTAGAGGAACAAGGGCTGTGCCTCTACCCACGCCTGCGCGCCGCCCGCATGCAGCAGACGTTCGCGAACGTCAAAACAGCGTCGGGTATGGGCATTGAGCGTCAGCCAGCCGTTGACGCAGACCAGCGCGGTAAGGGCGTCGGGCTTATCGATGGCCAGCCGCAGGCCCACCAGCGCCCCCAGCGCGTGGCCGACCACGCAGTAACGGGCGATCCCTGCCCCGGCTAACGCCAGTGCGAGCTCGTCGGCCATGTGTGCGAGGGTGTAGTCTTCCGGCAGGGTATCCGGGTTATTCCCCGTGCCCCGCTGGTCGTAGCACACCACCTGATACTCCTGCCCCAGCACGGCGAGCTGAGGCAGCCAGTAGCTCCCGCTGCCGCCGAGCCCGGCAATCAGTACCACCACGGGCGCGCCCGCAAAGGGGGGCGGGGAAATGGACAGTTTCATGGCGGCCTCACTTCGCGATGTGCGCAACGGTGGCAATTTCAACCAGCGCGTCCGGCTTTACCAGCCCGCACTGGATGCAAAACCGCGCCGGTTTATCGCCCGGGAAAAACTCCGCGTAGATTTCGTTAATCGCGGCGTAGTTTTTCCAGTCGGTGATAAAGATGCTGTTGAAGGTCACGTCCTCCATCGTGCCACCCGCCGTTTCGATCACGGTTTTGATCGTCTCCAGCACGTGGCGGGTTTGCGCCTTTGGGTCATCGATAAATACCACGTTGTTGTCTTTATCAAACGGCAGCGTGCCCGAGACATACACCACGCCGTCGGCGAGGGTGCCGGGAACGAAGGGGGCAATCGGGGTGCTGGTGCCCGGCGGAATAATCACGGATTTCGGCATAGCGGTTCTCCTCAGGCGATGCGGGCGAGCGGGGGATTCAGCGCGTCGCAGAAATCATTGACGTTACTGACCCAGCCAAAAAAGGTTTCGATATTGAACAGGGCGGCTTTCTGGGCAAAATCCGGCCCGGCCTGATGGGTAGCGTCTTCCAGCACCACGCCAAAATACTCGAGGAAAAAGCCGTCGCGCAGGGTCGACTCCACGCAGACGTTGGTGGCAATGCCCGTAAAGACCAGATGACGAATGCCCCGGCTGCGCAGCAGGCTGTCGAGCGGGGTATTGAAAAAGCCGCTGTAGCGCGGTTTCGGCAGTACGATATCGCTGGCTTCCGGTACCAGCTCATCCACCAGCTGATAATCCCAGCCGCCTTTCGCCAGCAGCGTGCCCTGGAGTTCTGGCCGTTGGCGCATGGTTTTCAGGGCGTTGGATTTGTGAAAGTTGGGGGAGCCGGGACCACCAGCTTCGACGTACTGGTCGTCCCAGCCGTTCTGGAACCAGACGATGAGCATGCCCGCAGCGCGCGCAGCGTGCACGGCGGTTTTGATGTTCTCAATCACCGGCTGCGTGGTGGAGACGTCAAACCCGGCCAGATCCAGATACCCGCCTTTACTGGCATAGGCGTTTTGCATATCCACCACGATCAGCGCGCTGCGCTGCGCGTCAAAGGTAATGGCTTCCGGGCGAGCGTTGAGGGTCGTCATTACGCCACCTCCTTCGTCACGGCAGGGATGTGGGCGCGGCACTGCATCAGCGGCTGAATGCGCTCGCCGAAGGTTTCCACGCCGGTGAGAAAATCATCGAAGGTCAGCAGCACGCCTTCGGCGCCGGGCACGGCAGCCACTTCGTCGAGCATTCTGGCGACGCTGGCATACGAGCCAACCAGGGTGCCCATGTTGATATTGACGGCAGACGTCGGGTCGGCCATCTGGCGAACGTTGGTGTCCGCGCCGGAGCGGGTATCCTTCTGGCTCTGCTCGGTCAGCCAGCTCAGCGCTTCGTCATCCGCGCCGTCCTTGTATCGTTCCCATTTGGCGCGCGCGGCGTCATCGGTTTCGTCGGCAATCACCATAAACAGCACGTAGGAGCCCACGTCGCGCCCGGTTTTATCGGCGGCCGCTTTCATGCGTGCCGCAGTGGGCGCGAAGGCGGCAGGGGTGTTAACGCCTTTGCCGAAGCAGAAGTTGAAGTCGGCGTATTTCGCGGAGAATTCCATCCCGGCGTCGCTCTGCCCGGCGCAGATAACCTTCATCGGCACCGACGGCTGCGGGCTGACGCGGCAGTCGTTCATGGTGAAGAAATCGCCTTTGAAATCGCTTTTGCCGGTGCCCCACAGATCGCGCAGCACCTGCACATATTCAGTCAGGTAGTCGTAGCGACGGGAGAAGTAATCGTCCCCCGGCCAGATCCCCATCTGCTCGTACTCCGGCTTTTGCCAGCCGGTGACCAGGTTAACGCCAAAGCGCCCGCCGGAGATGGAGTCGATGGTGGAGGCCATCCGCGCCACGATCGCCGGGGGCAGGGTAAGGGTGGCGGCGGTGGCGTAGATCTGGATCCGCGAGGTGACCGCCGCCAGGCCCGCCATCAGGGTAAAGGACTCCAGGTTGTGGTCCCAGAATTCGGTCTTACCGCCGAAACCGCGCAGCTTGATCATCGAGAGCGCAAAGTCGAAATGGTAATGCTCCGCTTTCTGCACGATGGCTTTATTCAGCTCAAAGGTCGGCATGTATTGCGGGGCAGTGGTCGAGATAAGCCAGCCGTTGTTGCCGATCGGTACAAATACGCCAATTTTCATCACGAACCTCTCTTCATTACGTCGCAGGTGTCACGATGTTTTTGCAAAGGCAGTGCCAGTTTTGAAAATCACTTTGTTATTAGGGTGTTAAATGATGGTTGTTGAAATTAACAGCGAAAATGTGGACTAGATGGTCAAAATCATTGCACAGAAAACAGGCACTCATGCGCGCTGAGGGTGCAGAAGGTCGTGGCGAGACGGGGGTTTTGCTATGCTGAGCGCAGGACAGAAAATGGAGAGCGAAAATGACACAAGGCGCAGTGAAAACACCCGGAAAACGTTCGCAGGCGGTGAGCGCCAAGAAACAGGCGATCCTCAGCGCTGCGCTGGAGACATTTTCGCAGTTTGGTATTCACGGTACGCGCCTTGAGCAGGTGGCGGAGCAGGCCGGGGTGTCCAAGACCAATCTGCTCTACTACTACCCGTCGAAAGAGGCGCTGTATGTGGCGGTGATGCAGCAAATCCTCGATATCTGGCTGGCACCTCTCAAGGCGTTTCGCGAAGAGCTGGCCCCGCTGGTGGCGATAGAGGAGTACATAAGGCTGAAGCTGGAGGTATCGCGTGATTACCCGCAGGCATCCAGGCTGTTCTGTCTGGAGATGTTGCAGGGCGCGCCGCTGTTGCAGGCGGAGCTGACGGGAGATCTAAAGCAGCTGGTGGACGATAAATCGGCCATTATTGCCGGATGGGTCGCCAGCGGAAAACTGGCGCCCGTCGATCCGCATCATCTGATCTTCATGATTTGGGCCTCAACCCAGCACTACGCTGACTTCGCGGCCCAGGTCGAGGCGGTGACCGGTAAAACGCTCCAGGACGAGGTGTTTTTCCAGAGCACCCTCGAAAACGTACAGCGGATGATTATCGAAGGGATCCGCGTGCGTTAATTGCCCGGTGGGAGAGGGCAGCTTAGGTCGCCCTCTTCACACTGCATCAGCGTGGCCAGAAACGCTTCGCGCTCTGCGGTTTTCTCCGCCAGACACTGGTTCACAATCATTGGCTGAACGCTCCCGCCTTCCGTACCCGAACCGATAAACGCACAGTCTGCGTCGCGCAGGCCGATCCACGCCTGCTGCGCCTTTTTCAGCAGGTCGCGCTGAGGGGCTGCCGCGCGTTTGATGGCGGCCTGGTACGTCTGGTTGAGCTTTTTATCCGCAGCCTGGTACTGCTCTGCCGCACAGGCACTGAGTTCTGTCTGGGTGGTCGCTTTGTCGCACTCGTCGGCCAGCGCGCCGGCGCTGAGCAGCAGTGCTGCGCCTGCGATAAGATATCGTTTCATACACTCCCCAATAAAATAAGGCTCCGTCTCCGGAGCCTTATTAGCACAGCGTTAGCCGATTGTCATCAGGCTGGCGTTACCCCCCGCCGCCGCGGTGTTGACGCTGAGCGAGCGCTCAACGTACAGACGCTCCAGCAGCAGGTTGGTTTCCCCGCGCGCAAAGCCCTGCACGGAAACGATGGCACCGCTGCGGGCCGCAACCTGCTCGCACAGTTCGCGCAGCTGGTCGGAATCACCGTGGTAGATCACCGCGTCAAACGGCTGGGTCAGCAGGGCATCGGCCTTCGCAAAGCGAATGCGGGCCGAAACCGCTTTTGGCAGCTGTTTGGCGAGGTCACGATGCAGAGCATCTTCCGGCCACAGCACCTCACAGCCCGTTGCCGTTGCGGCTGCCAGCTGCACCAGCGCATCCTGCTCGTTATCCGCCACGCACAGCACACGCTCGCGCGGCATCAGCGTCCAGGTGTTGCGCTCACCGGTTGGACCCGGCAGCAGACGCTGTGTTCCCGCCTGCGCCAGCTCGCCGTACTGCTGTGCAATCGCATGCAGCTCGGGACGATTTTCAGCCCACTTAATCAGCGCGTCCAGCGGTTGGGTCAGCACGGCTTTCACCTGCGCATCCACCGGATATTCCGCGTCCTGACGCGCCAGCGTCACGCCCAGCGCATTTTCCGGACGGTTTGCCAGCAGACGGTACAGATAGAGCGGACCGCCCGCTTTCGGGCCGGTGCCGGAGAGACCTTCACCGCCAAACGGCTGCACGCCCACGACCGCGCCAACCATGTTGCGGTTGACGTACAGGTTGCCAACTTTAGCATTGCCGGTCACCTGGGCAATGGTTTCGTCGATACGGGTATGCACGCCAAGCGTCAGGCCGTAACCCGAGGCATTGATCTGATCGATCAGCTCGTTGAGGTTGTTACGGTTGTAGCGCACCACGTGCAGTACCGGGCCGAAGACCTCTTTTTTCAGCTCGTCGAAGCTTGCCAGCTCAATCAGCGTTGGCGGCACGAAGGTGCCGGTCTGCCACTCGCGGGCATCTTCGCTGTTCTCGCGCACCGCCTGGAACACCGGACGGCCTTTTGTACGCATGGTCTGAATGTGGTTTTCAATGTTGGCTTTGGCTTCCGCGTCGATCACCGGCCCGATGTCGGTAGTGAGACGGCCCGGGTTGCCCATGCGGCATTCCGCCATCGCACCGCGCAGCATCTTCAGCGTGTGGTCAGCCACGTCATCCTGTAAGCACAGTACGCGCAGGGCGGAACAGCGTTGGCCCGCGCTGTCGAAGGCAGAGGCCAGCACGTCAACGACGACCTGCTCGGTGAGTGCGGAGGAGTCCACGATCATGGCGTTCATGCCGCCGGTTTCAGCGATCAGCGGGGTAGGACGGCCCTGCGCATCCAGACGGGTGGCGATGTTGCGTTGTAGCAGGGAGGCCACTTCGGTAGAACCGGTAAACATCACGCCGCGTACGCGGTTATCGGAGGTCAGTTTGGCCCCGACCGTTTCACCGCGCCCTGGCAGCAGCTGCACCACGCCCGCCGGTACGCCCGCTTCCAGCAGAATGTTAATGCCCTGGGCGGCAATCAGCGGGGTCTGCTCTGCCGGTTTTGCCAGCACGCTGTTGCCTGCGGCAAGGGCCGCGGCAATCTGGCCGGTGAAGATCGCCAGCGGGAAGTTCCACGGGCTGATACACACCACCGGGCCGAGCGGACGGTGGGTTTCGTTGTCGAAATCATCGCGCACCTGACCGGCGTAGTAGTGCAGGAAGTCGACCGCCTCGCGCACTTCGGCGATGGCGTTGCTGAAGGTTTTACCCGCTTCACGCACCAGAATGCCGATAAGCTGCTGCATCTGATCTTCCATCAGAACCGCCGCGCGTTCCAGAATGGCGGCACGCTCCTGCGGCGGGGTGGCAAACCAGATTGGCGCGTTGTTCACCGCGCTCTCCAGGGCCTGCTCCACTTCCGTTTCCGTGGCTTCGCGCACGTAGCCGACGATATCCTTCGGCTCTGCCGGGTTGATCACCGGCTGCATTTCACCGTCCTCAACGGACTGCTCAAGGATCGGCCTGGCCTGCCACTTCTGCAATGCGCTGTTTAGCAGGGCAGAAGAGAGCGACGCCAGACGGTGTTCGTTGGCGAGATCCAGACCCGCCGAGTTGACGCGACCTGCACCATACAGCTCGCGCGGCAGGGCAATCTTCGGATGCGGCAGACCAATCTGGCCTTCCTGCGCCGCCATCTTCTCAACGGCCTGTACCGGATCGGCCACCAGTTCGTCCAGCGGCAGGGTGGTATCGGCGATGCGGTTAACGAAGGAGGTGTTCGCCCCGTTCTCCAGCAGACGACGCACCAGGTAGGCCAGCAGGGTTTCGTGGGTACCTACCGGGGCATAGATTCGGCACGGACGGTTCAGCTTGCCGTCGGCCACTTTACCGGTCACCTGCTCGTACAGCGGTTCGCCCATGCCGTGCAGGCACTGGAACTCGTACTGGCCCGGATAGTAGTTCTGACCCGCCAGGCTGTAGATCGCCGCCAGGGTGTGGGCGTTGTGGGTGGCGAACTGAGGATAAATCAGGTTCGGCACGCCGAGCAGTTTTTTCGCGCAGGCGAGGTAAGAGACGTCGGTATAGACCTTGCGGGTATAGACCGGATAACCTTCCAGACCTTCCATCTGGGCGCGTTTGATTTCGCTGTCCCAGTAGGCGCCCTTCACCAGACGGATCATCAGGCGGCGACGGCTGCGGCTGGCCAGGTCAATCAGGTAGTCAATGACGAACGGACAGCGTTTCTGGTAGGCCTGGATAACGAAACCAATCCCGTTCCAGCCCGCCAGCTCCGGCTCGAAGCACAGTTTTTCCAGCAGGTCGAGGGAGATCTCCAGACGGTCCGCCTCTTCGGCGTCGATGTTGATGCCGATGTCATACTGGCGCGCCAGCAGGGTCAGGGACTTCAGGCGCGGGTAGAGTTCTTCCATCACCCGGTCGTACTGCGCACGGCTGTAGCGCGGGTGCAGGGCGGAAAGCTTGATAGAGATGCCCGGACCTTCATAAATACCGCGACCGTTGGACGCTTTACCGATGGCGTGGATCGCCTGCTGGTAAGAGACCATGTAGGCCTGCGCGTCGGCGGCGGTCAGCGCCGCTTCACCCAGCATGTCGTAGGAGTAGCGGAAGCCTTTGTCTTCCAGCTTGCGGGCGTTCGCCAGCGCTTCGGCAATGGTTTCCCCGGTGACGAACTGCTCGCCCATCAGGCGCATCGCCATGTCCACGCCCTTGCGGATCAGCGGCTCGCCGCTCTTGCCGATGATGCGGTTCAGGGAGCGCGACAGGTTGGCTTCGTTATGGGTGGAGACCAGCTTGCCGGTAAACAGCAGGCCCCAGGTGGCGGCGTTAACGAACAGCGACGGACTGCGGCCAATGTGGGAGTGCCAGTTGCCGTTGCTGATTTTGTCGCGGATCAGGGCATCGCGGGTGGCTTTATCCGGAATACGCAGCAGCGCTTCCGCCAGACACATCAGCGCCACGCCTTCCTGCGAGGAGAGGGAGAACTCCTGCAACAGACCCTGCACCATACCGGCGCGTCCGCTGGCGGTTTTCTGATTACGCAGCTTGTCGGCGAGCTGATACGCCAGGCTGTGCGCCTGAGCGGCAACGGCTTCCGGCAGGCGCGCCTGCTCCAGCAGCATCGGCACGGCGTCGGTTTCGGCACGGCGGTAGGCGCCGGTAATGGCGGCGCGGCTGACGGACTGCGGCAGGATCTGCTCGGCAAATTCGAGGAACGGCTGGTGGTTCTCCTCAACGGCCGTCGCGGCTTCTTCGCTTTCGTTCGCTGCGCCCACCAGCAGGGCAGGCAGCTCCGGCAGACCTTCTTCACTCTCCAGTCTTTCCAGATAGTTAAAAATCGCCTGCTTGATTAACCAGTGCGGTGTGCGGTCGATGCGGGTCGCAGCGGTTTTAATCCGTTCGCGGGTAGCGTCATCCAGCTTAACCCCCATGGTGGTCATCCCCATGCCAAAACTCCTGTTGTTCTGTAATAGCGTTCTGTTGATAGCGTGAAATATCCACCATGTTGCAACTTTGTGCAACCGTGTTAAATGTGACCTGGTCTGCAAGCTGGAAAATGAATGGATTGTTAACGATTAGTTAGCTGTGAAAAAGAACGTGCGGCCGTTTCTGAGCCCAGTTTTTATGCGGTGCTTAACACTTTTTAAAGGTGCAACCCGTAAAAGCGTGAGCGAGTGCAACCTATAGGAAAGACGTATAAAACCAGTGATGAAATTCATGTAAATGCAGTGTTAAATCGTTTGTCAGTGGGATGCGTATACGGCAGGATAGCGCGCCCAACGGAAACACATACACACATCACTACGTTCCGGTGATGACATAACAAGGCAACCCGGACGGTTGTCGCTCGACATTTTGGAGAATTTGAATGGCTATTAGCACACCGATGCTGGTGACATTTCTCGTTTATATTTTTGGCATGATCCTGATAGGGTTTTTGGCATGGCGTTCCACTAAAAACTTTGACGACTACATCCTCGGCGGGCGCAGCTTAGGCCCGATGGTCACCGCACTCTCTGCGGGCGCTTCCGACATGAGCGGCTGGCTGCTGATGGGGCTGCCGGGCGCGATTTTCATCTCCGGTATCTCCGAAAGCTGGATCGCCATCGGCCTGACCGTCGGCGCGTGGATCAACTGGAAGCTGGTGGCAGGCCGTCTGCGCGTGCATACCGAAGCCAACAACAACGCCCTGACGCTGCCGGACTACTTCACCGGACGCTTTGAAGATAACAGCCGTATCCTGCGCATTATCTCTGCGGTGGTGATCCTGCTGTTCTTCACCATCTACTGTGCTTCCGGCATCGTGGCGGGCGCGCGTCTGTTCGAAAGTACCTTCGGCATGAGCTATGAAACCGCCCTGTGGGCCGGTGCGGCCGCGACCATCCTCTATACCTTCGTGGGCGGATTCCTGGCGGTAAGCTGGACCGACACCGTGCAGGCGAGCCTGATGATCTTCGCCCTGATCCTGACTCCGGTGATTGTCATTTTCACCGTCGGCGGCTTTGGCGAATCGCTGGAAGTGATCAAGCAGAAGAGCATCGAAAACGTCGATATGCTGAAAGGGCTGAACTTCGTGGCCATCGTCTCCTTGATGGGCTGGGGCCTGGGCTACTTCGGTCAGCCGCACATTCTGGCGCGCTTTATGGCGGCGGATTCTCACCATACCATCGTTCACGCGCGTCGCATCAGCATGACGTGGATGATCCTGTGTCTGGCGGGCGCGTGCGCGGTTGGCTTCTTCGGCATTGCGTACTTTAACAACAACCCGGCGCAGGCGGGCGCGGTGAACCAGAACGCCGAGCGCGTGTTCATCGAGCTGGCGCAGATCCTGTTCAACCCGTGGATTGCCGGTATTCTGCTCTCCGCGATCCTGGCGGCGGTGATGTCCACCCTGAGCTGTCAGCTGCTGGTGTGCTCCAGCGCCATCACCGAAGACCTCTACAAAGCGTTCCTGCGTAAGGGCGCGAGCCAGAAAGAGCTGGTGTGGGTAGGGCGTTTTATGGTGCTGCTGGTTGCGCTGGTGGCGATTGCGCTGGCAGCAAACCCGGAAAACCGCGTGCTGGGGCTGGTGAGCTACGCGTGGGCGGGCTTCGGTGCCGCGTTTGGGCCGGTAGTCCTGTTCTCCGTCATGTGGTCACGCATGACCCGCAACGGCGCGCTGGCGGGGATGATTATCGGTGCGGTGACCGTTATCGTCTGGAAACAGTTCGCCTGGCTGGGCCTGTACGAAATCATTCCTGGCTTCATCTTCGGCAGCATCGGTATCGTGGTCTTCAGCCTGCTGGGTAAAGCACCGTCTGCCTCCATGCAGAAACGCTTTGCGGAAGCCGACGCGCACTACCACACTGCGCCGCCGACTAAGCTTCAGGCTGAGTAATCTCCCCTCACCCCAACCCTCTCCCCGGTGGGGAGAGGGGATAGTCCTTTCACCTATGTGAGTCTTCATCAATGAGAATTAAAACAGGGTTAATGGTGGCAGCATTCGTGATGCTGGCGGGCTGTAACGCACCCGCGCAGCACGTGCCGGTGGAAACCTGCAAAGCGGATAACCAGATGCAGCAGACCACGCTCTATTTTGGCTTGAATCGCCCGGCAGGGGCGCAGATTACCGGCAGCGAGTGGCAGCAGTTTGTTGACCAGGACGTGACGCCGCGTTTTCGCGATGGCTTAACGGTGTTTGATGCCCGTGGTCAGTGGCTGGGTAACGACGGCAAGGTGGCGCGCGAGCCGAGCAAGGCGCTGATGCTGATCCACGGGAAAGATGCGCAGAGTGAGAAGAATATTGAAGCGTTGCGCGGGATCTATAAGTCACGCTTCGCGCAGGAGTCGGTGATGCGGGTTGACCAGCCGGTGTGCGTGCAGTTTTAATGAAAAACGGCGGGAAATCCCGCCGTTGTAGTATCGTAGGCCCGTGCAAGCGAAGCGCCGCCGGGCATTAACCGCACAAAACTTACAACACCAACCCCGCAAAGCTCGCCGAAAGCAGGCTCACCAGCGTCGCGCCGTACACCAGACGCAAACCAAACCGCGACACCACGTTGCCCTGCTGCTCGTTCAGACCTTTTATTGCCCCCGCCACAATGCCAATGGAAGCGAAGTTAGCGAACGACACCAGGAACACGGACAAAATACCCAGCCCGCGAGGTGACATTTGATGGGCAATTTTTTGCAGCTCGATCATCGCCACAAATTCATTCGCCACCAGTTTAGTTGCCATAATGCTCCCCGCGTTTAAGGCATCGCTCAACGGAATACCAATAAGCCACGCCAGCGGATAAAACACATAACCCAGAATCTGCTGGAAGCTCATGCCAAATATGCTGGAGAAGAGGGCGTTAACGGCGCTAATAAGGGCGATAAAACCAATCAGCATCGCCAGAATAATCATTGCCACCTTAAAACCGGCCAGAATATACTCGCCCAGCATTTCAAAGAAGCTCTGGGATTCGTGCAGTTTTTCCAGCTTGATATCCGGCTCCGCTTCCGGGCGGGTCGGGTTAATGACCGAAAGAATAATAAAGGTGCTGAACATGTTCAGGATCAGCGCCGCGACGACAAATTTGGCGTCGAGCATGGTCATATAGGCCCCGACAATCGACAGCGACACCGTCGACATAGCCGTGGCAGCCATCGTAAACAGACGACGTGAGGAGAGATCCCCGAGTACGCCCTTGTAGGCAATAAAGTTTTCCGACTGACCGAGGATCAGCGAGCTCACCGCGTTGAAGGATTCCAGCTTGCCCATGCCGTTCAGTTTTGACAGCAGCGTCCCGATCACCCGAATAAAGATCGGCAGAATGCGCCAGTGCTGAAGAATACCGATCAACGCTGAGATAAAAATAATGGGGCAGAGCACGCCAAGGAAAATAAACGCCAGCCCTTTTTCACCCATCCCGCCAAAGACAAAATTCGTCCCTTCGGCAGCGAATTTAAGCAGCGACTCAAAGAAACCGGAGACGTATTTAATAATAAACAGACCGCTTTCTGCATGCAGGAAAAAGAACGCCAGCGCAATTTCAATCACGATCAGCTGTAAAACGAAACGAATACGAACTTTTCGGCGGTCGAAACTCACCAGCCAGGCAAGCGCAAGAATAATCACCAGCGCCAGCAGGAAATGGACAATTTTAAACATGGTTTATTTTCAGTTGGTTTTCGAGGTGGACATTTAGCCACAGCCCCGGTTAACCGTAAATGGGCATTTTCGTTATACCTTATAAACGCAACGGTTACTCAGGCAATTATTACTGCGCAATGCGTTTACATCTGGTCATCAAAACGCAACACATTTCGCTTGTTTTTCTTGTTGCCGTAATGATAATCACTATCACAAGAATTTACCTTTCTTTGCATCAGTTGACCGCGATAAACATTTAAGGTGTCGGCATGTTTGTTCCTTTTCTCATTATGTTACGTGAAGGCCTTGAAGCGGCCCTGATTGTTAGCCTTATCGCCAGTTATCTGAAGCGTACCCAGCGCGGACGCTGGATTGGCGTGATGTGGGTTGGCGTTTTCCTTGCCGCGGCGCTCTGCCTGGGGCTGGGTATTCTTATCAACGAAACCACCGGTGAATTTCCGCAGAAAGAGCAGGAGCTGTTTGAAGGCATTGTTGCCGTAATAGCGGTGGTGATCCTCACCTGGATGGTGTTCTGGATGCGCAAAGTTTCCCGTAACGTGAAGGTACAGCTTGAGCAGGCGGTGGATAACGCCCTGCAAAAAGGCAACCACCACGGCTGGGCGCTGATCATGATGGTCTTTTTCGCCGTGGCGCGTGAAGGCCTGGAGTCCGTGTTCTTCCTGCTCGCGGCTTTTCAGCAGGACGTGGGCATCTGGCCGCCGCTGGGCGCGATGCTCGGGCTGGCCACGGCGGTTGTGCTTGGCTTCCTGCTCTACTGGGGCGGCATTCGTCTTAACCTGGGCGCGTTCTTCAAGTGGACCAGCCTGTTTATTCTGCTGGTGGCCGCGGGACTGGCGGCAGGGGCGATCCGCGCCTTCCACGAAGCGGGCCTGTGGAACCACTTCCAGGACGTGGCGTTCGATCTCAGCAACGTCCTGTCGACCCATTCACTGACCGGTACCCTGCTCGAAGGGATCTTCGGCTACCAGGAAACGCCGAGCGTCAGCGAAGTGGCGATGTACTTTATCTATCTGGTTCCGGCGCTGATCCTGTTCGCTATGCCGCCACGTACCGGCTCGCAGACGTCGCGCGTTGCGCCGTAAGTGCTGTTTTAGTTACAACATACTTTTAAAGGGAAGAGTCATGGCCATTCAGTTCCGTCGTAGTGCGTTATGCGCAGGCATCGCCGCGCTGTTCGTGTCTGCCTTCGCCGCTCAGGCAGCAGATATTCCGCAGGTCAAAGTCACCGTCAACGATAAACAGTGTGAGCCGATGACCATCACGGTTAACAGCGGTAAAACCCAGTTTATTATTCAGAACCACAGCCAGAAGGCGCTGGAGTGGGAAATCCTGAAAGGCGTGATGGTGGTGGAAGAGCGCGAGAATATCGCGCCGGGCTTCAGCCAGAAGATGACCGCAAATCTTCAGCCCGGGGAATATGACATGACCTGCGGCCTGCTGACTAACCCGAAAGGTAAGCTGATCGTCAAAGGCGCAGCGACGGCGGACGCGGCCAAAGGCACGGCGCTGCTGAGTCTCGGCGACGCTATTACCGCCTATAAAGCCTACGTCACCAAAGAGACGGCGGACCTGGTGGCAGGCACCAAAGCCTTTACCGACGCGGTGAAAGCGGGCGATATCGAAAAAGCGAAATCCCTGTATGCGCCTACACGTCAGCACTACGAGCGCATCGAGCCGATTGCCGAGCTGTTCTCTAACCTCGATGGCAGCATTGACGCCCGTGAAGACGACTACGAGCAGAAGGCCGCCGATCCGAAATTCACCGGCTTCCACCGTCTGGAAAAAGCCCTGTTTGGCGATAACTCCACCAGGGGGATGGAGAAATACGCCGAGCAGCTCAACAGCGACGTGCTGGAGCTGCAAAAACGCATCAGCGAGCTGGCATTCCCACCGTCGAAAGTGGTGGGTGGCGCAGCGGGTCTGATTGAAGAAGTAGCCGCCAGCAAAATCAGCGGTGAAGAAGATCGTTACAGCCACACCGACCTGTGGGACTTCCAGGCAAACGTCGACGGCGCACAGAAAATTGTCGATCTGCTGCGGCCACAGTTGCAAAAAGAGAACGGCGAACTGCTGGCGAAAGTGGATGCCAATTTTAAGAAAGTTGACGCTATCCTGGCGAAATACCGCACCAAAGACGGGTTCGAAACCTACGACAAGCTGACCGATGCTGATCGTAACGCGCTGAAAGGCCCGATTACGACGCTGGCGGAAGATCTCTCCCTGCTGCGTGGCGTATTGGGTCTGGATTAAGCGATGAACGAGCATGACGAGTACGACGTGGCGGAACCTTCCCGACGTCGGTTGTTAAAAGGGGTAGGGGCGCTGGGCGGCGCGTTTGCCCTGGCGGGCGGCTGTCCGGTGGCGCATGCGGCAAAACCGCAAAGCGCCCCCGGCACGCTCTCCCCGGACGCGCGTATGGAAACGCAGCCGTTTTATGGTGAGCACCAGGCGGGGATCCTGACGCCGCAGCAGGCCTCGATGATGCTGGTGGCTTTCGATTCGCTGGCGAGTGATAAGGCCGACCTTGAGCGTCTGTTCAGGCTATTAACCACGCGCATTGCCTTCCTCACCGCCGGAGGTCCGGCACCGGAAACACCGAATCCGCGCCTGCCGCCGATGGATTCCGGGATCCTCGGGGCGTTTATCGCTCCCGATAATCTGACCATCACCGTGTCGGTGGGGGAATCACTATTTGATGATCGCTACGGTCTGGCGAAGCAGAAGCCGAAAGCGCTGCAAAAAATGACGCGATTCCCGAATGATTCTCTCGACGCGGCGCTGTGCCACGGCGATCTGCTGTTGCAGATCTGCGCTAATACCCAGGATACGGTGATCCACGCCCTGCGCGATATTATCAAGCACACCCCGGATCTGCTGAGCGTGCGCTGGAAGCGGGAAGGTTTTATCTCTGACCACGCCGCGCGCAGTAAAGGGAAAGAGACGCCGGTCAACCTGCTGGGCTTCAAAGACGGTACCGCCAACCCGGACAGCAGCAATACCGCGTTGATGAACAAGGTGGTCTGGGTTACGGCGGATCAGGGCGAACCGGCCTGGGCGGTGGGCGGCAGCTATCAGGCGGTGCGTATCATTCAGTTTCACGTGGAGTTCTGGGACCGCACGCCGCTGAAAGAGCAGCAGACTATCTTCGGCCGCGATAAGCAAACCGGCGCACCGCTCGGCATGAAGCTCGAGCACGATGAACCCGACTACGCCCGCGATCCGAACGGGGATGTCATCGCGCTGGACAGCCATATTCGCCTCGCCAATCCTCGCACCAAAGAGACGCAATCCAGCCTGATGATGCGCAGGGGTTACAGCTACTCGCTGGGGGTGACCAACTCCGGGCAGCTTGATATGGGACTGCTGTTTGTCTGCTATCAGCACGATCTGGAGAAGGGATTCCTCACCGTGCAGAAGCGGCTCAACGGCGAAGCGCTGGAAGAGTACATTAAGCCCATCGGCGGCGGCTATTTCTTTGCCCTGCCCGGCGCGCGTGACGCGAACGCCTGGCTCGCTCAGGGTCTCATAGAAGCCTGATAATCGTCCCTGCGACAGTTCGCGGGGACATTATTTTTTTCCCAGACTATCTTATTGTTATATTTCTGTAATATTTCTATATAAGACTGATTTTCCATGTAGGGCAGTCCGAAAAGTTGCATTCAGGTAAAACAAATGTTGCATTTATGATAATTCCTGATGTACTTAAGAGAAGACAGCGGTAGTTCCCGGCAGTGATGTTAACTCACTATGGAGATCGCGAATGGTTGCGTCCTGTACTGGACAAGGTAAACACATCAACCGCAGTACCCGGCGCGGAGGCTCAGACTCCGGCAGCGATTTCTTCACCACCAAATTCTCTCCTTCACCTCAACAACCTTTTTCTACCGACGTGCATAACGGTGCGCGTAGCCGTTGTATATCGTCATCCGGTAATGCAAGCAATGGCTTACAAGGAAGCCAACCCTCTGATGTTCGTGCGCATAATCGTGCCGATGCTGGCGCGTGTGATGAATACCAACAACTCAAGGTGCTATCCATGGGAAGACAGAAAGCAGTGATCAAAGCTCGTCGCGAAGCAAAACGTGTGCTGAGACGGGATTCACGTAGTCATAAACAGCGTGAAGAAGAATCGGTCACCTCGCTTGTGCAGATGAGCGGCGTAGAATCCATTGGCATGGCGCGGGACAGCCGCGATGCATCGCCAATTGTGGCGCGAAATGAAGCTCAGGCGCACTACCTGAATGCTATCGAGAGTAAACAGCTCATCTTTGCAACCGGGGAAGCCGGATGCGGGAAAACCTGGATCAGCGCCGCCAAAGCGGCGGAGGCGCTGATTCATAAGGACGTGGAAAGGATCATCGTTACCCGTCCGGTACTGCAAGCGGATGAAGATCTGGGCTTCCTGCCCGGCGATATTTCCGAGAAGTTTGCCCCGTACTTCAGGCCCGTCTATGACGTGCTGGTGAAGCGGTTGGGCGCTTCTTTTATGCAGTACTGCCTGCGACCAGAGATTGGCAAGGTGGAAATCGCGCCGTTCGCCTATATGCGCGGACGTACATTTGAAAATGCGGTCGTTATTCTTGACGAGGCTCAGAACGTGACCGCTGCGCAAATGAAGATGTTTTTAACGCGCCTCGGGGAGAACGTGACGGTGATCGTCAACGGCGATATTACCCAGTGTGACCTGCCGTCGGGCGTGAAGTCCGGCCTGAGCGATGCCATGTCACGTTTTGAGGAAGATGAGATGATAGGGGTGGTCCGCTTCACAAAAGAGGACTGCGTCCGCTCGGCGCTCTGCCAGCGCACGCTACAAGCGTATTATTGAATATGCTGTTGTGTTCAAGGCCCGGGAAACCGGGCTTTGTTTTTTGTGCATTTTATCCCCTCTTCCCTGGGGAGAGGGTTAGGGTGAGGGGCTCAGGCCGCACCGAGCTGCATATAGCACCGGGGGGGATTGACTCGCTGCGCTCGCCCTGCGGGCAGCCTGTTCGCTACGTTCTCAGTCTGTCCAACTGGCTGCGCCAGTTGTCGAACCCCGGTCGGGGGTTCTCATTCCCCCCAAAGGCGTACAACATGCGAAAAAAAAGCCCGCATTTTCATGCGAGCTCTTCTTCAAATATGGCGGTGAGGGGGGGATTGACTCGCTGCGCTCGCCCTGCGGGCAGCCTGTTCGCTACGCTCTCAGTCTGTCCAACTGGCTGCGCCAGTTGTCGAACCCCGGTCGGGGGCTCTCATTCCCCCCAAAGGCGTACAACATGCGAAAAAAAAGCCCGTATTTTCATGCGAGCTCTTCTTCAAATATGGCGGTGAGGGGGGGATTCGAACCCCCGATACGTTGCCGTATACACACTTTCCAGGCGTGCTCCTTCAGCCACTCGGACACCTCACCATATTGTTTTGCTGCCTGACCGCTTGGGGGGCAACGGGGCGCTACTATAGGGAGTTGCGCTAAAACGGTCAAGCAGATTTTCAGCATTCGTGCTTGTTCGGTTAAGCCTTAATCAGCTTATGTCGCAGCGCGCAGGGTTAACGCTGCGAATCGAGCACTTCGCTATTTTTCACCACGTCCTGCGCTTTGCTGTAACTTTCGATCAGCAGCTGGTAGGCCGGGAAGATGTGTGTGTACACCTCTGCCCATTCACCCGCATCTTCACGGTTCCACGTGCGCTGAATTTCGGAAGCAACAGCAGCCGTGTCCATCGGCACCACGCCTGCCTGCACCACGCGCGCCAGGGTGATCTCCTGCGCCATTTTGCTGTAGGTGCCGGAGGCATCAATCACCGCAAACACTTTATATCCGTCCGCCACCGCGCTGATGGACGGGAAGGCCATGCAGACGCTGGTGATCGTCCCCGCGATAATCAGCGTTTTGCGCCCGGTGGCTTTCACCGCCGCCACGAACTCCGGGTTATCCCAGGCGTTGATCTCACCCTTGCGTGCGACATACTGTGCGTGCGGCGCGTTGGCGTGGATCTCCGGGATAAGCGGGCCGTTTGGTCCCTGTGGAACCGACGCCGTGGTGATCACCGGGATCTTCGCCAGCGAGGCGATTTTTGCCAGCGCCGCTGCACGGGCGCGCAGCTCAGGCATTGGCATGTCTCCAACGGTCTGGAAAAGCCCGCTCTGGTGATCGATAAGCAGCATAACGGCATCGTTTACGTCAATAACGGGACGTGCACCGTTGAAGTTTGCAGGGGTAGACATAATGCGCTCCTTATTACGTTTAGATTTGGCCAAAGCGGCCGGAGTTGAAATCGCGAATAGCCTCGGCGATTTCGGTTTTACTGTTCATCACAAACGGGCCATAGCCCACGATGGGTTCATTCAGCGGCTCCCCGGCCATCAGCAGCACTTTGGCATCGCTGCTGGCTTCGAGATGCAGTTTGTCACCGCTCTGGCTCAGCACGACCAGTTGCGCCTCACCGGCAGGCGTGGTGCCGTTCACCGTCACGCTGCCTTCAACGACAACCAGCGCCGTGCTCCAGCCTTCGGGCTGATTAAGCGTCAGGTGGCTACCCTGATGCAGCGCGAGATCCCACACGTTCAGCGGTGAGAAGGTATGCGCCGGGCCGGTTACCTCTCCAAAGCGGCCAGCAATCACGCGCAATGTTCCGCTGTTATCCGGCAGGGTGACCACCGGGATATCCGCCTGAGTGATGCTCTGGTAGCCAGGCGTCGCCATTTTGTCTTTGGCGGGCAGGTTGACCCACAGCTGCATCATTTTCAGTTCACCGCCTTTCTGCGAAAACGCGCTGGAGTGGAACTCCTCGTGCAAAATGCCTGCGCCCGCCGTCATCCACTGCACGTCACCTGGACCAATAACGCCGCCTCTGCCGGTTGAATCACGGTGCTCCACTTCGCCTGAGTAGACGATGGTCACCGTTTCAAAACCGCGATGAGGATGCTCGCCCACGCCGCGTTTCGCGCCATCCGCCGGGAAGGTATGCGGTCCGGCGTAGTCCAGCAGCAGGAACGGGCTCAGGGGCTCGCCATGCGTCTGGTAAGAAAACATCGAACGAACCGGAAAACCGTCACCGACCCAGTGCGGACGAGGTGCGGTATACACGCCTGTTACGTTTTTCATGATTAACTCCTGATGTCCTGTTGATGGAATTAGCTTATATTCAGGGTTAATATCCCGGTAGATAGCAAAAATGACATTCACTGTTCCTTAAATGGAACAATGGAGGCGTATGCAGGACCTCAATGATTTCGTATGGTTTGTGAAGGTGGTGGAGCATGGCGGCTTTGCAGCGGCGGGTCGGGCGCTCGATCAGCCTAAGTCGAAACTGAGCCGTCGGATTGCGCAGCTGGAGGAACGCCTGGGTGTTCGGTTGATACAACGTACCACGCGGCAGTTTGCGGTGACGGAGGTGGGGCAGACATTCTATCAGCACTGTAAAGCTATGCTGGTGGAGGCTGAAGCTGCGGAGGAGGCGGTGGCTGCTTTACAGGCTGAGCCGCGTGGTATGGTCCGGATCACCTGTCCTGTCACCTTGCTGCACGTTCACGTGGGGCCCATGCTGGCGCGGTTTATGGCGCGCTATCCGGGGATCAACCTTCAGCTCGAAGCCACCAACCGCCGGGTCGATCTGGTGGCGGAGGGGGTGGATGTGGCGATCCGCGTTCGTCCGCGCCCGTTTGATGACAGCGATCTGGTATTAAGGGTGCTGGCGGACAGGGGACACTGTCTGGTTGCCGGGCCGGCACTGATTGAACGGATGGGCAACCCGGCGATGCCCTCTGAACTCAGCGAGTGGCCGGGGTTAAGTATGGGGGCGGGCAAGCACCTGCATAAGTGGGAATTGAACGGTCCGGAGGGCGCAAAGGCAGAAATTCACTTCACGCCGCGCCTGGTGACTACCGACATGCTGGCGCTGCGGGAGGCAGCGATGGCGGGCGTGGGCGTGGTACAGCTGCCCATTTTGATGGTGAAGGATCAGCTGGCTTCAGGTGAACTTGTTCGGGTGCTGAATGCCTGGGAACCCAGACGGGAAGTGATCCATGCGGTGTATCCTTCCCGGCGCGGCCTGCTGCCATCGGTCAGGACGCTGGTGGATTTTCTCACCGAAGAGTATGCAAAGATGGTTGAAGACTAGCTTTTTGTAGGTCGGGTAAGCGTAGCGCCACCCGACACAATTACCGCAGGGGCTGCAAAGTTCGAATCCCCCACAGGCGTGCAACATGTGAAAAAAAAGCCCGCATTTTCATGCGAGCTCTTTTTCAAATATGGCGGTGAGGGGGGGATTGACTCGCTTCGCTCGCCCTTCGGGCAGCCTGTTCGCTACGCTCTCAGTCTGTCCAACTGGCTGTCGCCAGTTGCCGAACCCCGGTCGGGGGGTCTCATCCCCCCTTACGAGAATATAAAAGAAAAAAGCCCGTACTTTCGTACGAGCTCTCATCATGAATATGGCGGTGAGGGGGGGATTCGAACCCCCGATACGTTGCCGTATACACACTTTCCAGGCGTGCTCCTTCAGCCACTCGGACACCTCACCATATTGTCATCCCGTTGTTGTCGGGACGGGCGCTAATGTAAGTAAAAGCCGTACTGCCGTCAACCCACTTTTTCAGTAATTTAGCGTGTTTAGACAAACTTCAGGCAACCTGATTCCGAAATGTGCGAAATGCGCCTCTTTTATCAGCAACGCGGTTTAGCGATAAATTTGTTATGCTGGCAAGCCAGTTGAAAATGAAAATAAAACAGTGCAATAAAAGGCAATGACTATGGATATTATCTTCTATCACCCCACTTTTGATACGGCTTACTGGATTAATGCGCTTACGGCGGCACTGCCTGGCTCACGCGTTCGCGAATGGAAACAGGGCGATAATGAACATGCCGACTACGCGCTGGTCTGGCATCCCCCGGTCGAAATGCTTCAGGGACGCCGTTTGAAGGCGGTATTTGCTCTTGGTGCGGGGGTGGATTCCATTCTCAGTAAGCTGAAGGCACACCCTGAAATGCTGCCGGAAGATATTCCCCTGTTTCGTCTGGAAGATACCGGTATGGGGCAGCAGATGCAGGAATATGCCGTGAGCCAGGTGCTGCACTGGTTCCGCCGTTTCGACGATTATCAGGCGTTTAAACAGCAATCCCACTGGGAACCGCTTCCGGATTATCAGCGTGAAGATTTCACCATCGGCATCCTCGGCGCGGGTGTACTGGGTTCGAAAGTCGCCGAAGCGCTCGCACCGTGGGGCTTCCCACTGCGCTGCTGGAGCCGGAGCCGTAAGGAGTATCCGGGCGTCGAGAGCTTTGCCGGAACGGACGAACTCCCGGCGTTCCTGAAAGGGACTCGCGTCCTCATTAACCTGCTGCCGAATACGGCGGAAACGGTCGGCATTATCAATGGCACGCTCCTCAACCAGTTGGCAGAAGACAGCTACTTAATGAACCTGGCGCGCGGGGTACACGTTGTGGAAGACGATCTGCTGAAAGCGCTGGATAGCGGTAAACTGAAAGGCGCAATGCTGGATGTGTATAGCCGCGAACCGCTGCCAAAAGACAGCCCGCTCTGGGCACATCCGCGCGTGGCGATGACGCCCCATATTGCGGCCGTGACGCGACCGGCGGAGGCCGTGGCGTACATCTCGCATACCATCAGCGAAATAGAGAAGGGTAACGCGGTGACCGGACAGGTCGACAGACAGCGAGGCTACTGAGAGAAACCCGGCGTTCGCCGGGTTTTTGCTAATATTCGCCGCTGATAACTGCTATCCTTTGGAAAAACCGCAGAGGAGAGAAAGATGTATCCCGTTGACCTGCATATGCACACCGTCGCCAGTACCCACGCTTACAGTAACCTCCATGATTATATCGCTCAGGCGAAGCTGAAAGGCATCAAACTGTTTGCGATAACCGATCACGGTCCGGATATGGCGGATGCGCCGCACTACTGGCATTTTGTGAATATGCGTATCTGGCCACGCCTGGTGGACGGTATTGGGATACTGCGCGGCATCGAAGCGAACATCAAAAATACCGACGGTGGAATTGACTGCACCGGCCCGATGCTGACCTCTTTAGATCTGATCCTCGCTGGCTTCCATGAGCCGGTCTTTGCGCCCCAGGATAAAGAGACCAACACCGCAGCGATGATTGCCACTATTGCAAGCGGCAACGTGCACATTATCAGCCACCCGGGAAATCCGAAATACCCGATTGATATTCAGGCCGTGGCGCAGGCGGCAGCGAAGCACCGCGTGGCGCTGGAGATTAACAACTCCTCCTTTGTTCACTCGCGTAAGGGCAGTGAAGCCAACTGCCGCGAAGTGGCGGCGGCCGTGCGTGACGCGGGCGGCATGGTGGCGCTGGGCTCTGATTCACACACGGCCTTCACGCTGGGGGATTTCAGCGAGTGCCTGAAAATATTGCGGGACGTGAATTTCCCGGAAGAACAGATCCTGAACGTCACGCCGCGTCGTATGCTCGACTTCCTTGAGTCGCGCGGCATGGCGCCGATTGATGAATTTGCCGATCTTTAATTAATAACGGAATAAAAACATGAATGAGTTTTCCATCCTTTGCCGCGTGCTGGGCACCTTATATTACCGCCAGCCGCAGGATCCGCTGCTGGTTCCGCTGTTTACCCTGATTCGTGAAGGTAAACTGGCGCAGAGCTGGCCGCTGGAACAGGATGAATTGCTGGAACGTTTGCAAAAAAGCTGCGATATGCAGCAGATTTCAACGGATTACAACGCGCTGTTTGTGGGGGAAGAGTGTCGCGTGTCGCCGTATCGTTCTGCCTGGCAGGAAGGTGCGACCGAAGCGGAGGTTCGGGCGTTTCTTTCAGAACGCGGCATGCCGCTGACGGATATGCCTGCCGATCATATCGGTACCCTGCTGCTGGCGGCCTCCTGGATTGAAGATAATGCAGGTGATGATGAGAACGAGGCGATTGAAACCCTGTTCGAAACGTATCTGCTGCCGTGGGTTGGCACCTTCCTGGGTAAAGTGGAAGCCCACGCTACCTCGCCATTCTGGAGAACGCTGGCTCCGCTGACGCGTGACGCTATCGCTGCTATGTGGGACGAGCTGGAAGAAGAGAACAAAGAGTGACTTGAATCACAAAAATCCTGCAACGATACATTTCAACTTGCACGTAATGTGCTTCTGATCTCATTTCTAAGGTGCGCATCTGCTAAGATGCGCACCATGAACATATTACTTTGTATTGCAATCACGACTGGCATCCTCTCCGGCCTTTGGGGTTGGGTGGCTGTCTCTCTCGGCTTGTTGAGCTGGGCTGGTTTTCTTGGCTGCACGGCCTATTTCGCCTGCCCGCAGGGTGGTCTCAAAGGGCTCTTTATTTCAGGCTGCACGTTACTGAGTGGCGTGGTCTGGGCGCTGGTCATTATGAAAGGCAGCGCGCTGGCGCCGCATGTGGAAATCCTGGGGTACGCCATGACCGGCATTGTGGCCTTCCTGATGTGCGTTCAGGCAAAACATCTGCTGTTGTCCTTTGTGCCCGGCACATTCATGGGTGCCTGCGCGACCTTTGCAGGGCAGGGGGACTGGAAGCTGGTGGTCCCTTCGCTCATGCTGGGGTTACTGTTTGGCTACGCCATGAAGAACAGCGGCCTCTGGCTTGCGGCCCGACGCGAGAAGAGCCAGAGCGTTCCTGCGGTAAGTAAATAAAAAAAGGCGAGACGGAATTCTCGCCTTTTTTATGCGCCGCTGATTATGACTCTGGCGGCACCGACATCTCACGATATTTCACCAGCACCGCATTACTCACGTCACTTTTATTCTGAAGATCCCACAAGCCGCGATCGATACCGTCATTAATGAGGAAAATCACGCCGGTTTCGATGGCCGACATCAGACACAGCATGACCGGCTCGTTAGAGGTATAGCCAATTTCACCCTCCAGCAGACGCTGGTAATCGATAAAGCGGAATACCCCGGCCTGCACTTCATAAGAGAGAATCGTTTTGCTGGTGGTCACCGAGGATAATATCGCACCCGTGCTCACGTTAACCACGCGCAGGTTGACGGCAATCTGGTCCAGCTGATACTGCGTGTCGGCCCCGATGCCAAAGTAACGCGCACCCGCGCCACCCGATTTCACGTTACTTTCGTAGCCGATAATCGAGCCTTCCACCATGATATTGGCTGCGGTGAGAGACTGTAGCGGCATGCGGTTATTGACGCCAACGGTACCATTCTCCTGCGCGGCACGAATGATTTTTCGTTCGTTAAGCAGGTTTTGCAGCCCCTGACGTTCCAGCGGGATAAACCAGCGAGAATCTTTCAGGGCGGTAACCAGCATCGCGGTGGCGCTCTGCGGTACGGCTGTCGAGAAGTTACTGGCCGGATACGGTTTGAACTGACCCGTCTCATCCTGAATGTTATACACCGAGACGAATATCTTTCCGGTTGGGACCGGCAGATGCGTCAGATCCCGATAGCTCTGGGCACGAGGCATCAGGGTGGGTTTAGCGGCTTCTTTTGGCGGGGCAGTTAAACAACCGCTTAATAAGCACACTGCAACTAAAATAAAAAAGCGCTGCATAATAATTGTCCTTATTTCGGGGTTGTTTAGAAATCAGTTGAACTGGTCTGCAAACCGGAAACCTGGATTGTCGACGTTTTACCGGTTTTTCGGTCTGTCACATTTAACTGAAGCTGCCCGTCTTTATTGGCAATATCGACGATAAAGTCGTTAGTGACCATCCGGCCGGGTTTTCCGGTATTAATGTTAGTTAATAAGCCACCTAATATTTGCGACTGGATGGCCTGAGTAAAATTATCCAGGGCTGACGGGGTCTCGATACCGAAATCATCGTCATAGCTGGGGTCTTTATAGGAGTTTTGAGCCTGAGCCTGGTTAAGCATAAAGGCTCCGTTATTCGGGTTGCCGCCAAAATTAGGGTTGCGGAACTGGAATGTCATATTTCCGGCCCAGCTCAACGGCGCAATGAGCATTAACGAAATCACTGTGTGTGCGAGACGCATTACAGCCTCCGAAATTGGTATCGTTGTTAGAACTCATCTTTTGCTAAATCGCCTGTGCTCAAAAGGGCTTTGTCTAACTGTAGGCGGTTAATAGCTTCTTCTGTTTGTGCCAGCGCGAAAGCGACGTTCTGATCGAAGTCTCTTTTCGTTGGGAATAAAAAAGTCTGGTAAATAACGTCCTGATTAGCGGTTATTGTGATCCAGCTTCCCCACCGCGCACTGGGCCGTTCGTTGATGGTTAAGTTACCCGGATAATCGCTTTCCCACTTATCGCTGAAGGCACGATAAAAATCGTGTCCGACAGAGGTGACGGTGTGGTCGGTTAACAGTCCGGGAACTTCTACCTCAACAGCCTGAAGGTTTCCGGCAGCAAGCATAATGCCTGCGGCGGCAATCCAACTTAAGGTGCGTTTCATGCTATTAACGCCTGAGGTTATCGTTTGCCCACGACACCGCCTGCGTGCGATTTTTAACAGCTATCTTTTTGAAAAGATTATAAAGATGCGTCTTAACCGTATTTTCGCTGATAAATAACGAACGGGCGATTTCAATATTTGAAGCACCAATACGCAGTTTGTTCAGGATCTCTTTCTCACGGTGCGTCAGAAGGGCCGATTCCGAACTGTTATAGCGATAATTTCCGGAGTGGGTAATGAGGTAGCTGGCCAGTTTCTGCGAGAAATAACACTCCCCCCGCAATATGCCCTGCAAACCCTCCACGACACGGTTTTCTTCTTCAGTGACGTAAAACACGCCGTTAATATGCGGCCAGCTCTCAATTTCGGGGAAAGGATACTCATCAGGCGTATTTAATAACAATACGCGGATATTATTGTTTTTCCTGCTTAAATTATCTTGCCAGTAATGAATGAGTTTTTTATCCGCTTCCATCATATCGAGAAGAATGATGCTGCCAGAAGCGATATCATCAAAAGAACGTTGAATATTATGCAGTTTCCCGTTAAGAGACAGGCATTGCTTTAAATGCTGCAATAACGCTGTCGCTTGTAAGGAAGGTTTTGTGATCAACAATAATGTATGACCGGGTAAGCTATGGACTTCATTAAACATGATGAAACCCCACGTTATTTATGACACCCGGCAGTTGCCCTCGTATTATTGAAAAGGGCACCAGAGGTACTGACAGGTGTGGCACTGCTGTGTGTAGTTAAAAAACCTTCCTCCAAAGGAGGCGGTAAAATTAAAAACAAATAACGTACTGCTGTTTTCAATCTAGCTATTGCAAACTTTAAAGCAAGTGTTAATCGTGTAACAGAATGTAAAATTCGATATTAATTTGTGTATATTGCAGGGCTAATAGATTTTAAGATAAGGGGAAAGTTGTACATGTGTATAAACGTGCACAGATTTGAAAAACCATAAAGTATATTATAATGGGTTGAATTATTTGGCTTTGTATTATTCTAAGCCAGCCGATAAAAAGTATGATCTCTGCTAAAAACATAAGACTTCCCTAAGCCAGAATTTTTTCTTAAGAAAACTTGCTTCGTGTCACGCGCGTGGCAAAGGGCATTGTCTTTTTTGTCTGAAGAAGCCGGTGCAGGTTGGACAGTCTGTCTCGCTGTTGTACAAGCGCAGGAAGACATTTTTGGTTTCTGCTTTAGGCGTGTATCCCGTCGTTTCAGGCGAGATTTACGACTTTGAGGTGAAGGAGAATATAAAAATAAGGCGCACGGGTGAGATATTAAACATGTTTCGGCAGACATACTCTTTTCCGTAACGCGGCGTTAACAAAACGAATCGCGTTAACGGAGCAAGAGATACTTTTTTATAGCCAGGTCCAGGGTGACAGCATGAAAAACAAAACGTTGTTTATGATGTTTACATTACTGGGTGCGCCTGGGTTTGTAATCGCAGGTGATTCAGATTTAGCCAGTTCTGAATATAATTTTGCGATAAATGAATTAAGTAAAGCTTCATACAATCAGGCAGCCATTATTGGTCAACAGGGTTCAGGAAATAATTCTGATGTACGCCAGGGCGGTTCTAAATTGCTGTCCGTTATTTCTCAGGAGGGCGGGAATAACCGCGCGAATGTTGATCAGTCAGGGACGTATAACCTTGCTTATATCGATCAGACCGGCAACGGCAACGATGCGAGTATTAAGCAGGGCGCTTTTGGCAACACCGCCATGATTATCCAGAAAGGCTCGGGTAACAGGGCGAATATAACGCAGTATGGTACGCAGAAAACAGCAGTTGTAGTACAGAGACAGTCGCAAATGGCTATTCGCGTTATTCAACGTTAGCGATGTGTGACGCCTTAATCAATCCGATGGGGGTTTACCATGAAACTTTTCAAAGTGGCAGTTATTGCAGCAATCGTAGTTTCTGGCAGTGCTTTCGCAGGTGCGGTACCACAATTTGGCGGCGGCCACGGTGGTGGCTGGGGTGGCGGCAATAACGGCCCTGACTCAACCCTGAGCATTTACCAGTACGGCGGCGGTAACTCCGCGCTTGCTTTGCAGACGGACGCCCGAGATTCTGAATTGACCATTACCCAGCATGGTGGTGGTAACGGCGCAGATGTTGGCCAGGGCTCTGATGACAGTTCTATCGATCTGCTGCAAAAAGGCTTTGGTAACAGCGCCACCATCGACCAGTGGAATAGCAAAGACTCTGTTATCAACGTGAAACAGTTCGGCGGCGGCAACGGCGCGGCGGTAGACCAGACAGCGTCCGGCTCAACGGTGACTGTGCACCAGGTTGGCTTTGGCAACAACGCGACCGCACACCAGTACTGATTCATTTCTGTACCAAAAAACAGGGCATGCGCCCTGTTTTTTTTCGGGAGGATCTCATGAGCACCTTCATTCTCCTTGCCGCGCTTGCCAGCCAGATAACGTTCAGCACCTCACAGCAGGCAAATATGACAACCATTATTCCTCAGGTCACGCTGGCAGACGCTTGCGAATGTCAGGTTGAGGTGTTATCTGTCCGACAGGGGCAGGGGGGACAAAGTACATCGCGGCAGAAAAATACTCTTTTTATACCCGCTAATCAGCCGATTGATTTAACGCGAATCAGTTTAAATATTCGCTCAGGGGATGCGGTAAAAATAATCGTCACCGTTTCCGATGGAAAATCGCTTCATTTATCACAGCAGTGGAACGCACCGGTAAGTGCGCTTTAATAATTCATGAAATCAATGATTTAATAAAGTGGCGGCGCTGCACAGGTAAGCTATGCTGATATCAAGAACCCAGTCATCGGGTTGCTTAAATTGATACTTCATAACGGAGCGTTTTTACCCCTCAAGGACGAATTTCATTGAGGAGTACAAATAATGTTCAAATCCGCAGCGTGTATTATTTCTGGTCTGGGACTGATCCTGTCCTCTTTTTTTTCTCCGGCTTATTCAGCAACTATAGAAAATGGTGGGGTGATTCATTTTCGTGGCGCGGTGGTCGCTGACCCGTGCGAAGTCACGCCCCGGCATCAGCAGTTTGCGATCTCCTGTCCGGAAAATAACCGTATGAAAACGCATACCATCAGTTATGACGAGGCGCTCCGGGGCCATCATCCTCATTCAGCTCTGGCCGCTGTCAGCATGAAATACCTGAATGAACAGAAAACGCTTGCGGTCGTTCAGGTGGATTACCGCTAACCGACGTTTTTTTCGCGGCAGTTTTTCTCCTTCTCCCTCTGCGATACACTGGTGAAAAAGGCGGGTTGCAGAGGGTGTTTATGAGACCGCAAATCGACGTTATTCATGGCGATATCACGACGGTGCGCGTTGACGTGATCGTCAACGCAGCCAATTCCTCCCTGATGGGTGGTGGCGGGGTGGACGGTGCCATTCACCGGGCCGCAGGCCCTCAACTCCTTGAAGCATGCAAAACCGTGCGTCAGCAGCAGGGAGAGTGCCCGCCGGGGCATGCTGTTATTACGCTTGCGGGCGATCTCCCGGCCAAAGCGGTGATCCATACCGTTGGACCCGTCTGGCACGGTGGCGACCGCCATGAGGCTGAGATTCTGGAGCAGGCGTATCGTAACTGCCTGCGGCTTGCGGCGGATAACGGGTATAAGACCATGGCGTTCCCCGCCATTAGCACCGGGGTGTTCGGCTATCCAAAGGAAGCGGCAGCTACGATCGCCGTGAATACCGTTTATCACTACCTTTCCCTCAAACCCATGCCGGAAAAAGTCATTTTTGTCTGTTTCGATGAGCACACCGCCGACCTGTATCAGCGGATTTTGACCGCGCGCAGCCAGGCATTTTGATGTCTGAAGTGCAAAAACGGCGCCCTGGAGGCGCCGTTTTGTTATCCCGCTTTAACCTGAGGTTTGCCTGAGAACAGGAAACGCAAAAGCGGGATCCGCAGGTGGATTTCATACAACACGATGGCAATGCCAACCACAAAGACCAGGCCGGTGAAGAAGCCCAGCGCATTCGAGGCGATATGCGGCGTAATGTACGCCCCGAAAAACAGCGTCAGCGGATGGTGAACCAGGTAGATAAACAGCGAAGCATTAACGAAATAGGTGACGCGACTGGATTTAAAATTCAGCAGACGATGGCCAAGGGCGAACACCACGTTCACCATCCACAGGCCCATCAGCATCGTTATAACGCTCTCTGTTTCATACATCCACGCGTCCCCGCTGCCATAGCGCTGATTGAGAAGATAGGCGGCAAAGGCCAGCGCAGCACCCACCGCACACCAGGGGGAGGGGGTGGTAAACAGCGCTTTAAGCCGGGGATGAATAAATGCCAGCGCCCCAATCAGGAAGAAGGGAATGTAGAACAGGGTCTGCATCACCACGAAATTAAACAGCCCATCGCTCAGAATGGGAGGGTAGACAATGAGCAGGGTACGCCTGATGGCGGCATACGCGACCCCCAGCGCAAGAAACAGCAGCGACAGCTTGCCCAGGGTGATGTTGGCGAAGAAGGTCGAGGATGTGGTGCTCGCGCGCTGACGCAGCTGGCTGAAGATCAGCAAACTCACCGTGGTTAGCACCACCAGTACCAGCAGGAACCAGAGGTGGGAAATAAGCTCCCAGACCAGGGTGTTGTATTTCTCATAGAAGGAGAGATTCGGCCAGTTTTCCGCCTTGCCTTTAACATGCTGCAACATGATGAACTGCGGCAGCGTCAGCAGCGGAATGGCCGTCAACATCGGTATGCCCACGCGCTCCACGCGCACTTTCCACCATCGCTTGAGGGGATAGCGCAAGAAGAGCATGTAAGAGAAATAACCGGAAATAACAAAAAACACCTGCATGCGGAAGGCATGGATAAAATCATTAAACAGCGTCAGCCACCAGGAGGGCATCTGGCTGTTCACGTGCCAGGTGTGGCTGGAATAGATCAGTGAAATATGAAAAGGGATCCCCAATAGCATGAGCCATGCGCGGATCGAGTCGAGGAAATATTCACGTTGTACAGGGGTTGTGCTCATATAACTTTGCGCATTCTCAGACTTTTCGCCTTATCCCTAAGGCTCATAATGGTTACATTCGGAGCCAACCCTACACCAAGACCGACACCCTGTCTCCAGGATAAGCACGCAAAGTGAAAAGCGGGTTCTTTCATTTGCTTAATCCATGAGCCAGCGAGCTGAACAAAGCAGTGATAATGTTGTCGGATTGCCTGAGTTTCCATTAAAATGGATCGGATCGATATAAGCACACAAAGGGGGAAGTGCTTACTTATTATGAAACATAAACCACAAATGATGAAAATGCGTTGGTTGGGTGTAGCAGTGCTGTTGTCACTGTATACCTCATCTGCACTGGCCTTTAACATCGATGATGTCGCAAAACAGGCAAAATCGATGGCGGGCAAGAGCTACGAAGCGCCAAAAAGTAACCTGCCCTCCGTTTTCCGCGACATGAAATACGCGGACTATCAGCAGATCCAGTTCAATCACGATAAAGCGTACTGGAACAATATTAAAACCCCGTTCAAGCTTGAATTTTACCACCAGGGTATGTACTTCGACACGCCAGTTGCCATCAATGAAGTGACGGCGACCGCGGTACGCAAAATCAAGTACAGCCCGGATTACTTCAATTTTGGCGATGTGCAACACGATAAAGACACGGTGAAAGACCTCGGCTTCGCAGGCTTCAAGGTGCTTTATCCGATTAACAGCAAAGATAAAAACGATGAAATCGTCAGCATGCTTGGCGCCAGCTACTTCCGCGTGATTGGCGCGGGGCAGGTGTACGGGCTTTCTGCGCGCGGTCTGGCAATTGATACCGCGCTGCCATCAGGTGAAGAATTTCCACGTTTTCGCGAGTTCTGGATCGAACGTCCAAAACCAACCGACAAACGTCTGACAATTTATGCGCTGCTGGACTCCCCTCGTGCGACCGGCGCTTATCGCTTCGTGATCATGCCAGGGCGTGACACGGTGGTTGACGTGCAGTCTAAAGTTTACCTGCGCGATAAAGTGGGCAAACTGGGCGTCGCACCGCTGACCAGTATGTTCCTGTTTGGGCCGAACCAGCCATCTCCGGCGACCAATTTCCGTCCTGAACTGCATGATTCCAATGGCCTCTCCATCCATGCCGGTAACGGCGAGTGGATCTGGCGTCCGCTGAACAACCCGAAACACCTCGCGGTCAGCAGCTTTGCGATGGAAAACCCGCAGGGCTTTGGTCTGCTGCAACGTGGCCGTCAGTTCTCCCGCTTTGAAGATCTGGATGACCGCTACGATCTGCGCCCAAGCGCCTGGGTTACGCCGAAAGGCGACTGGGGTAAAGGTAAGGTTGAGCTGGTTGAAATTCCAACCAACGATGAAACCAACGATAACATCGTGGCGTACTGGACACCGGATCAGCTGCCTGAAGCCGGTAAAGAGATGAACTTCAAGTATGCGATTACCTTCAGCCGTGACGAAGACAAGTTGCACGCACCGGATAACGCGTATGTGATGCAGACGCGTCGTTCAACGGGTGATGTGAAGCAGTCCAACCTGATTCGTCAGCCGGATGGCACGCTGGCATTTATCGTGGACTTCGCCGGGCAGGATATGAAAAAACTGGCGCCGGATACTGCCGTGACGGCACAGGCCAGCATTGGCGATAACGGTGAAATCGTTGAAAACGCCGTGCGGTACAACCCGGTCACCAAAGGGTGGCGTTTGACCCTGCGCGTGAAGGTGAAGGATCCGAAACAGACCACTGAAATGCGCGCCGCGCTGGTCAGTAACGATAAGCCGCTGAGTGAAACCTGGAGCTATCAGCTACCTGCCAATGAATAATACATCTGAATATATTGATGCCATGCCGCTGACGGACATTGAAAAAGCGGCGCTCCCTGCGAGCGACATCCGCGCGGTTCACACCGCGCTGGATGGTGAACATCGTCATTTTTCCCGTGATGATGATACGCCGCTGGGGTCAGTGAAGGCACGTCTGGAGCAGGCATGGCCGGACTCGCTGGCAGAAGGGCAGTTAATCAAGGATGACGAAGGGCGTGACCAGTTACAGGCGATGCCGAAGGCCACGCGTTCCTCCATGTTCCCCGATCCGTGGCGCACCAACCCGGTGGGCCGCTTCTGGGATCGTCTGCGTGGGCGTGACGTGACACCGCGCTATCTGTCACGTCTGACCAAAGAACAGCAGGCCTCCGAGCAGAAATGGCGTACCGTAGGAACGATTCGTCGTTACATTCTGCTGCTGCTGACGCTGGCGCAGACGGTTGTCGCCACCTGGTACATGAAAACCATTCTGCCGTACCAGGGCTGGGCGTTGATTAACCCTGCTGACATGATTGGCCAGGATATCTGGGTCTCCTTCATGCAGCTGCTGCCGTATATTTTACAGAGCGGCATTCTTCTGCTGTTCGCCGTGCTGTTCTGTTGGGTCTCCGCCGGGTTCTGGACGGCGCTGATGGGCTTCCTGCAACTGCTGATGGGGCGTGACAAATACAGCATTTCCGCGTCGACGGTCGGGGATGAACCCCTCAATCCTGAGCACCGTACCGCGCTGATCATGCCTATCTGTAACGAAGACGTTGACCGCGTATTCGCCGGGCTGCGTGCCACCTGGGAGTCCGTGAAGGCGACCGGTAACGCGGCGCATTTCGACGTCTATATCCTGAGCGACAGCTACAACCCGGATATTTGCGTGGCAGAGCAAAAAGCCTGGATGGAGCTGATTGCCGAGGTGCAGGGGGAAGGGCAGATCTTCTACCGCCGTCGTCGTCGTCGTGTTAAGCGTAAGAGCGGGAACATTGATGACTTCTGTCGTCGCTGGGGTAACCAATACAGCTACATGGTGGTACTGGATGCGGACTCCGTGATGAGCGGCGACTGCCTGAGCGGGCTGGTCCGTCTGATGGAAGCCAACCCGAACGCGGGTATTATTCAGTCCTCGCCAAAAGCGTCAGGTATGGACACGCTGTATGCGCGCTGCCAGCAGTTTGCGACCCGCGTCTACGGGCCGCTGTTTACTGCCGGTCTGCACTTCTGGCAGCTGGGTGAATCTCACTACTGGGGCCACAACGCCATTATCCGCGTGAAGCCATTCATCGAGCACTGTGCCCTGGCGCCGCTGCCGGGTGAAGGGTCGTTTGCCGGGTCCATTCTGTCGCATGACTTTGTGGAAGCTGCTCTGATGCGTCGTGCAGGGTGGGGCGTCTGGATTGCCTACGATCTGCCTGGCTCGTATGAAGAGCTGCCGCCGAACCTGCTGGATGAGCTCAAACGCGACCGCCGCTGGTGTCACGGTAACCTGATGAACTTCCGCCTGTTCCTGGTGAAAGGGATGCACCCTGTTCACCGTGCGGTGTTCCTGACGGGCGTTATGTCCTATCTGTCTGCGCCGCTGTGGTTTATGTTCCTGGCACTCTCGACCGCGTTGCAGGTTGTGCATGCTCTGACGGAGCCGCAATACTTCCTGCAACCGCGCCAGCTGTTCCCGGTGTGGCCGCAGTGGCGTCCGGAGCTGGCGATTGCGCTGTTCGCGTCGACCATGGTGCTGCTGTTCCTGCCTAAGCTGCTCAGTATCATTCTGATCTGGTGCAAAGGTTCGAAGGAGTACGGTGGTTTCTGCCGCGTGACCCTTTCACTGTTGCTGGAAGTGCTGTTCTCGGTCCTGCTGGCGCCGGTGCGTATGCTGTTCCATACGGTGTTTGTGGTGAGCGCGTTCCTGGGATGGGAAGTGGTGTGGAATTCACCGCAGCGTGACGATGACTCTACGCCGTGGAGTGAGGCCTTTATGCGCCACGGCTCTCAGCTGCTGCTGGGCCTGGTGTGGGCCGTTGGTATGGCCTGGCTGGATCTGCGTTTCCTGTTCTGGCTGGCGCCAATCGTCTTCTCGCTGATCCTGTCGCCGTTTGTGTCGGTGATCTCCAGCCGTTCCACGGTGGGCCTGCGTACCAAACGCTGGAAGCTGTTCCTGATCCCGGAAGAGTATTCTCCGCCGCAGGTGCTGGTGGATACCGATACCTATCTGGAGCAGAACCGCAAACGCACGCTGGATGATGGCTTTATGCACGCCGTGTTTAACCCGTCATTCAACGCGCTGGCAACCGCGATGGCGACGGCGCGTCACCGCGCCAGCCAGGTGCTGGAGATCGCCCGCGATCGCCACGTTGAGCAGGCGCTGAACGAGACGCCAGAAAAGCTTAACCGCGACCGTCGTCTGGTGCTGTTGAGCGATCCGGTGACGATGGCACGGCTTCACTACCGCGTGTGGTCCGCGCCGGAGAAATACTCTTCGTGGGTGAACTACTATAAGGACGTTAAGCTGAATCCGCTGGCACTGAAGGCGAAGTAAGTTGTTAAGTAGGGCGGGTAAGCGAAGCGCCACCCGCCAAATGAAATACCGGCTTAATCGCCGGTATTTTTTTAGAGGTCAGACATGAAAGTAATCATTGTCGTCATGATGGCATGCCTGCTCAGCGGCTGCGGCAGCATTATCAGCCGCACCATCCCCGGGCAGGGCCACGGGAATCAATACTACCCCGGCGTACAGTGGGACGTTCGCGATTCCGCATGGCGCTATCTCACCGTGATCGATCTGCCGTTTTCGCTGATTTTCGACACGCTGCTGCTGCCCATCGATGCCAGCCACGGCCCTTACGAGTAACGGGAGCTCATCGCTCGTCCCATTCGTCCGCTGCGGCCTGACCCTCTTCGCTATCCAGCGGCGGTTCGAGCTGAAACTCGCCTTCGTCCCATTCGTGCAGCGTATTTTCTTCCAGCCACTCCTGACGTAACTCAATTTCGTCATAGTCGCCGTCGAATACCGCCTGTGCACCTTCACCACTCAGTATCGGCAGACATTCACCATCTTCACCTTCATCAGCAAAGAATTCGGCCTGCCACATAATATCGCCGTCCTGTAGGACGTATTTTTGGATATTGAGTTGTTGCACGTCAGCATCTTCTTCCTCAATGCCGGGATTATCGGCGAGGAACTCTTCGCGAGCGGCATCAATTGCTTCTTCCAGCGTGGCGTACATGGTCATTGGTGTCTCCCTGTTTTTCGTGAAGGTATTCAGGGAAAGAATAGCTGATTATGTGATTTTGCAAGTATGAATGCGAAAATTAGCCGTCACGATGTTGTCTTATTCGCCCCGGGCGTAGCGCCCGGGATAAGCTGAGCCACGAATAAACGGCGTTGAACAGCACGACGCCTGCCGTCACGATAAAGACCGCCCGGAAACCGAAACTGGCTGAAATCCCCGCACCGACCAGCGGCCCGGTGACGTTACCCAGATCGCGAAACGACTGGTTATAGCTGAAAATACGACCGGCTATCTGGTTGGTGGAATTATAGACCAGCAGCGTCTGCACGGCCGGGAGCAGTGCGCCATCGGCAGCCCCCAGCAGGAAGCGCAGGACGCCGAGCTGCCAGGGAGACTGCACCATCGCCATGGGGATCAGCAGCAGGACGGAGACGATCAGGGCGCAGATCAGGATCTTTTCCGGGCCGATACGGTCTCCCAGCTTGCCGAGCCGCGGCGCGCTCAGTAGCGCCGCCACGCCGGGAACAGAGGCGATCAGGCCGCTGATAAAGGCGATATTGCTGACGTTTCCCGCCAGATCGCGGACATAGAGCGTCAGAATAGGCGCGATTGAACCGGTGGCCACCTGGATAATCATGGTGGTCACAAACAGACTCAGCACCAGCTTTGGGTTTTTCAGCGAGGCCAGCACATCCCGGGCGTGCAGCATCTCTTTTTTGGCTACCGGCGTGAAATTCTCCCGGATACAGATAAGCGTCACCAGGAAGCAGAGGAACAGCACGCTGGCGGTAATGAAGAATACCGGCCGCAGTCCGTAGTGGTCGGCCAGCAGCCCGCCCGCCAGCGGGCCCAGCAGTGCGCCACTTACGCCGCCAGTGGAGAGCGTGCCCAACGCCCAGCCGCTTTTCTGGCGCGGGATTTGGGTGGCGATCAGGGCGTTGGCGTTAGGGATAAATCCCCCGAGCAGACCCAGGAGTGCGCGTAATATCAGGAACTGCCAGACGTTCTGCGCCATCCCCATCAGCAGCATAATGATCGCCATGCCGAGCGCGGAGCGCAGCAGCATAATTTTGCGGCCTTTGCGATCCGCCAGCCCACCCCAGAAAGGCGACGCAATGGCGGAGAACAGGAACGTAATGCTGAACACCAGGCCGGACCACATATTCAGGGCGCTATGTCCGGTGACGCCGAGCTGCTCAACGTAGAGGGGCAGGAAAGGCATCACCAGGCTAAAGGCGGCGCCAGTAAGAAAACAACCCAGCCACGCAACCGTCAGGTTACGTTTCCAGTTTATGGGAGCATCTGTGGGGGACATAACTATCCGCATAATGAGGTGCAGGGCACCGTGACCAGTGAGGTAATAAGCCTGCTAATTATGCGCCCGGGGTATGATTGCCGCAATGACGGGGAGCTTTTAAAGCTAAAACAACATGCGGCCCGGATGGCCGCATGCAGGTTAATAACGTGAAGGGACGCCCTGAGGCCGGGTTTTAAAGCGGCGATGCAGCCACATGTACTGCTCCGGGGCGAGCATAATGCATTTCTCGACAACGCCGTTCATCCAGCGGGCGGTGGTTTCCGCATCAATCAGCGGTGGCGCGAGCTCCGGCTCCAGCATGATGAGCTGATAGCCTGAACCGTCTGGTTTACGGCGCGGTACAAACGGCACGATAGCCGCTTTGGACATTCGCGCCAGCATCCAGGTCCCGGTGGTCGTCGCTGCATCTTCCACCGCAAAGAACGGAACAAACACGCTGGATTGCGGGCCATAGTCATGATCCGGGGCGTACCAGACCACCTCACCTGATTTCAGGGCGCGGATCATCCCTTTCAGGTCTTTTCGGTCGATCATGCTTTTATTGGAGCGCATGCGTCCGTTGGTCTGGATCAAATCGATCACCGGATTATCGTTAGGACGATAAACGCCAATACCGGGCGCCTGCATGCCGAACATGCGTGCGCCAATTTCGAGCGTCAGAAAATGAACGCCAATCAGCAGGACGCCAGTCTGGTTGGCCTGAAGAGTATGCACTGGCTCCATGCCGGTCCCAGCCACTTCCGTCCAGCGCGCCATGCGTTTATCCGACCAGAACCAGGCCATACCGGTCTCCATCAGCCCCATGCCGACAGATTCGAAGTTTTTAACCACCATGTCGTGGCGCTCAGATTCACTCATCTGAGGAAAGCAAAGCTCAAGGTTGCGATACGCGATCCTGGCGCGACGCTTCATAAACTGCTGAGCAATGCGACCCAGCCCTTTACCCATGCGGAAAATGACGGGATAAGGCAGCTGTACAATTAGCCACAACAAGCCAATGCCTGACCATGTTAACCAATAGCGGGGATGCAAAAGCGCGGCAGTAAATTTCGGTAACTGGGTCATGTCTGTCCTGTGTTCTAACGTCCTGAAAGGCTATTGTCTCATTTTTTTAGGCATAGCCAAAATGTCTGTCATCGAAACATGAAAGAATATGCAAATGTTAAGTCTGATTAATCAGATTGACTGAAATGTAGCGTAAATTGTGTGGATGTAAATTGTCTTTGTTTGCTATATCATGCCGACCGATTTTTATTTCTCAACGATTGCAGGACTTGTACACCATGCCAGTGTTACACAACCGCGTTTCGAATGAGATGTTGAAAGCGCGTATGTTGGCCGAAACCGAACCGCGCACAACGATCTCTTTCTATAAGTATTTCACCATCGACGATCCACAGGCGACCCGCGATGCGCTTTACCAGGCTTTCACCGCCCTGAACGTGTTTGGTCGCGTCTATCTGGCGCGTGAGGGGATTAACGCGCAGATCAGCGTGCCGGAAAGCAAGGTCAGCGCCTTCCGCGATCTCCTTTACGGGTTTGATCCGGCGCTTAACGGCTTACGCCTGAATATTGCGCTGGATGATGACGGTAAATCATTCTGGGTGCTGCGCATGAAGGTGCGCGAGCGTATTGTGGCGGATGGCATTGACGATCCGAGCTTCAATGCTGCTAATGTGGGGGAATACCTGAAGGCCGCTGAAGTGAACGCGATGCTCGACGATCCGGATGCGGTGTTCATCGATATGCGTAACCACTACGAATATGAAGTGGGGCACTTCGAGAATGCGATGGAAATTCCTGCCGACACCTTCCGCGAGCAACTGCCGAAAGCGGTTGAGATGATGCAGGAGCATAAAGACAAAAAGATTGTGATGTACTGTACCGGGGGGATCCGCTGTGAAAAAGCCAGCGCCTGGATGAAGCACAACGGGTTTAATAAAGTCTGGCACATTGAGGGTGGGATTATCGAGTATGCCCGCCGCGCCCGTGAGCAGGGTTTACCGGTGCGTTTTATCGGTAAGAACTTTGTGTTTGATGAGCGTATGGGCGAGCGAATTTCAGAGGACGTGATCGCGCACTGCCACCAGTGCGGAACACCGTGCGATACGCATACCAACTGCAAAAACGACGGGTGTCATCTGCTGTTTATTCAGTGCCCTGCATGTGCCGAGAAGTTTAATGGCTGCTGTAGCGAGCTGTGCAGTGAAGAGAGTATGTTGCCTGAAGAAGAGCAACGTCGTCGCCGTGCCGGACGCGAGAACGGGAATAAGATCTTTAATAAATCCCGGGGCCGACTGAATACCAAACTGGGTATTCCGGACCCGGAGTAAAACACTGCCCGGCGGCTCACAAGCCTGCCGGGCCTGTTTTATGACTTCTGCTGAACGCCTTCCACCGAAATAATCAGCTCTACATCCTGCGATGCCGGGCCTAAATCCGTGGTGATATTAAAATCTTTCAGATGAATTTTGCCTGCGGCTTCAAAGCCAGCACGTTTTCCGCCCCATGGATCGTCACCCTGTCCAATTAATTTGGCATCCAGTGTGACCGGTTTTGTTACGCCGTTCAGCGTGAGATTACCGGTAATAGCGAGTTTATCACCGTCTTTCTTCACCTCTGTCGACGCGAAAGTAGCTTGCGGGAATTTGCCCACGTTCAGGAATTCAGCGCTGCGCAGATGTTTATCACGCTCGGCGTGATTAGTGTCGACGCTGTTGGTATTAATGGTGACGTTCACTTTATCGGCAGCAGGGTTTTTCTCGTCGAAAGTAAATGTGCCATCGAAATCATTGAACGTGCCATATAACCAGCTGTAACCCAGATGCTGAATACGGAAATTGACGAAGGCATGCTGGCCCTCTTTATCAATTTTATAGTCGGCGGCCAGGGCCGAACCGGTAGTAAATAACAGCGAACCTAATGCGATACCCAACAGGCGTTTTTTCATTTTATGCTCCAGAGTCAACTGACGAACGGCCAAGCATGCGCTTCAGCGTATCGTCTTTATCAATAAAGTGGTGTTTCAGGGCCGCAAGGCCATGCAGGACAGACAAGATCACTACGCTCCATGCCAGCCACAAATGAACCACACCTGCGGTGTCAGCCTGTGAACCGGCGTCAGCCAGCGTGGCTGGGACATCAAAAAGCCCAAATACGCTGATCGGTTTGCCGTCTGCGGTCGAAATGAGATAGCCGCTGATCAGAATGGCGAACAGCAGGGCATAGAGTGCGATATGCGCGCCAACAGCGCTTATGCGGGTAAGTCGGCCATGGCTTTTGGGCGCAGGAGGGGGCGGAGAGATATGTCGCCAGATCACGCGAAAAACCAGACCCATCATCAGCAGAACCCCAATGCTTTTGTGCAATTCGGGGGCCTGATGATACCAACCGTCATAATAGCTTAATGTCACCATCCAGAGGCCGAGACCAAACATGGCATAGACGGCAATTGCAAATAGCCAGTGTAAACACATGGATATTATTCCGTAGCGACGGGAGGAGTTACGCCATTGCATATGAATTTCCGTTCTCAAATGACTGAGCAATAAAAATGGACGGGTTAAATAAATAATGCAACTGAAAAAAATGAATAATGTATTTTATTTAATTTATTTCAGCGAATTTGAATGTGTTTCCGCAATGTATTTCAATCGCTTCGTTCAATAAATTTGAGGCGACGTTTTTTAAAAATATAAGTTAAATAAATTTAAAGGAGTGTCAATAAACGTCAGCGAGAACGTTCAGAAGAATACAATATAGATAACGTCAATGATCGCCAGTAGCGACCAAAGAACAATGTAGAGCATGAAATGCTCGCGGATGTTATTGATAAGGTAATTCACCAGTCTGCGCATCATGCCCCTCTCGCTAAACAGGCCCCGGTTACTCGGAGCCTGAAGAGGTATTATCGATCAAAGCGCGAGAGCGCGAAGGGCTTGAGATCAAACGAAGGCGCTTTCCCCTGAGCAAACTGGGCGGCGATTTCACCTAACACAGAGGCAAATTTAAACCCGTGACCGCTGAGCCCGGTTACGAGCAGGGTGTTGTAGTGCCCCGGCAGGGTGTCGATGATAAAGTCTTCATCCGGGGTGTTGTCGTAGGTGCACGCTGCGCCGTAAAGCAACCCGCCTACGCCCGGCAGGATATTACGCAGGAACGTGAAGGCTTCGGAACCATCCTGCGGATAAGCTCCGTACGGTTTGCGTTCTTCCGCAGAGGAAATTACCTGCCCGCCGTTATGTTTGCCAATCTTGAGCGCGTCTTTTTCCGAGGGGAAACCGTAGAACTGGTCGCCATTGGGTAACTCGCCTGTAAACGCCGGGAATTTGTTCTGGCTGCTGTAACGCCCGTCAGACTGGAACCAGGAGAAGACTTTTCGCACCGGCTGGATGGGCAGGTCCGGCAGCAGTTTCGTCACCCACGTTCCCGCACTCACCAGCAGACGCGTGGCGGTATATTCACCTTCAGAGGTGGTGACGGTTGAACCCTCTGCATGGTGGGTGATGCCCGTGACCGGACAGTTGAACAACTGCGCGCAGCCCGCTTTGGCGGCGAGATCAATCCAGGTCTTAATGGCCGTTTCGCTGTGCAGTACGCCAGAGTTGGCTTCAAACAACCCAATGTAGTCTTCAGCGACAGAAATTTCCGGCCAGCGCGCCATGATGCCGTTCGCATCCAGACGCTCGACGTCCAGGCGGTAGGCTTTCGCGCTCTCCTCGACGGTCGCCAGAAACGTGGAGCTTGCTGGCCCCAGGTTAACGACCCCGGTGCGCTCAAAAATGCGTTCTTCGGTGAGGGCGGCCAGCTCATCCCACAGCGTCTGAGCCCGAAGCACCAGCGGTACATAGCGCTCACCTTCGCCATAAGCGTGACGGATCAGACGGGTATCGCCGTGATGGCTTCCTTCAGAGTGGGGAGGACGATGGGCGTCAATCATCAGCACATTCAGACCCGCCTGCGTGGCGTAATAACCGGCGGCAGATCCTACGGAGCCGCTTCCGATAATGATCAAATCGTATTTCATAGGCTTCTCTTTACTAACGCTTTGTTAGCAGAGTAATTAACTATGTAGGCTTATACAAGAACGAAATAAATAAGGCACCGCGAGGGTGCCTGTTGAGTGAAGAGGCATAAGATTAATGCCGTTTATACTCATTTTCCTGGTAGTCGCCAGATTCTATTTTTGCGATGCCTGCTTCCAAAATAGAGATAAACTGACGGGCGACGTCTGTTGTAAGCCACAGCGTCTGTCCAACTTCCGCTTCATCACGGTTTAGCTGATTTGGGGTCTGGTAGTGCAAACGCAGCATCAGCGCATCGTAGCTGTCTACGGTGCTGATATCCCAGCCAACAAGCGGATGGGTCTGGATCACTTCACTATTCTTTTCCATTATAACCCCCTTAATGCGTGTTAGAAGACAACGACTTTGAGGTTCAATGCATGTTTTTCTGAAAGCAATTTCAGTATATCAATTAATAAGGGTTCAGCAGGAAAAAATAAACGGGTAGCAACACATTTTTCTGCTTTTTAGGATTGTTCGAACAATAAAACGCCATCTTGTTCACGATTTTCTAAGAAGATGCTGAAATATTTTGAACTTTCAGGAGACGAAACGAAAAAAAGCCGGGGCGACCCGGCAAAAAACACAATGAGGGAGCAAATTTTAATCAGTGATGAACCAGTCGTCGGCGCTTTCCCATGTTTCCTGCAAAATTTCGCTGATGCGTTCTTTGTCTTCTTTCGCACCGCCGATGACGGAAAGATGGTTTGCTGTCGCATAACGTACCGTTACGGCGCCATCGTTTTCAGGAAAAGTGCTGTTAATACGTCGGGATAGTTCACCCGCCAGAGCGTCGAGTGCGCCAGCAGGCAGGACGGTGGATTTGGCAATGGTGACTTCAATACGCATAAATGCCCCCTGTGTAATATACTGTTTATTTATACAGTTATATTGTCGGTTTGACAACAGGGGGCGACAGTTTTTTAGCGTTTTACCGTCCAGTTTACGGTTTCACCGGCCAGGAAGGGGATCAGCGTATCGTCGGTGAGCGCAATCGACGCTTCAACCTGGCTTTCTTTGCGCTCCAGCTCAATGAACGTGTCATTGATCGGCAGACCGTAGAAACGCGGGCCGTTAAGGGAGCAGAAGGCTTCGAAATGGTCTAACGCATTCATCTCTTCAAACACGGTCGCGTAACTTGCCAGGGCGGTCGGGGCGTTAAAGCAGCCTGCACAGCCGCAACTCGCCTCTTTACGGTGACGGGCATGCGGCGCGGAATCCGTGCCGAGGAACGCGCGCGGGAAGCCGCTGGCGACCAGCTCACGTAGCGCCTGCTGGTGGATGTTGCGCTTGAGGATCGGCAGACAATACAGATGTGGGCGAACGCCGCCCACCAGCATGTGGTTACGGTTAAACATCAGGTGCTGCGGGGTGATGGTGGCGGCAATCAGCTCGTTTCCATCCCGGACATACTCTGCGGCATCTTTAGTCGTAATGTGTTCAAACACCACTTTCAGCCCCGGAAGACGCTGGCGCAGCGGCTCCATGACCGTTTCGATAAAACGTGCTTCGCGATCGAAAATATCAATGTCAGCGTGGGTCACTTCCCCGTGCACCAGCAGCGGCATGCCCAGTTTTTGCATACGCTCCAGAACGGGCATGATGGCGTCGATACTGGTCACCCCATGGCTGGAGTTGGTGGTGGCATTCGCCGGGTAGAGCTTCGCGGCGGTGAACACACCTTCGTTAAACCCGCGCTCAACCTCATTGGGATCCAGCGAGTCCGTCAGGTAGCAGGTCATCAACGGGGTAAAATCGTGCCCGGCCGGAACGGCGTCAAGGATACGCTGGCGATAGGCAATCGCGGCCTCGACGGTAGTGACTGGCGGAACCAGGTTAGGCATAACAATCGCACGGCCATAAATTTCGCTGGTATACGGCACGACGGTTTTCAGCATGTCGCCATCACGAAGATGGATATGCCAGTCGTCTGGGCGGCGGATTTTGAGAACCTGGGATTGTACAGTCATGGAAGCTCCGGCTTGAAAGAGATCAGTCATAAGATGGCTGTTTTTGCCGGACACAAATCATAAGCGGAAACGTTTTCGTTTGCACACTATTCCGTTAAAAAAAACGGGCGCCTGAGCGCCCGGAGTATTTAGTCGGTGAAAGGGATGATGATTTCACCCGGTTTCACCTCTATCCCTTTGGCATATTTTTTCGCCAGAGATTCACCTTTGCTTTTGTCTTCGCTCAGAACATAGGCAGGCTGTTGGTTAAAGTAGTTCTGCAACGACTGGTTGAGATACGGCATCAGCGTTTGCAGCACCGGTTTCATTTTATCCGGCGTTACAACCGCATCGACGATTTCCATCTCTTGCAGGAAAATTGCCCCTTTCTCTTTATTAAAGACCGGCAGCGCCTTGAGCTTCAGCTTGATATCCGCTTTCTGATTGCCGAAGAGCGAGGTCATATCGAGGCTGGCATCGCCGGAAAGGGTGACTTTGTTAGGCTCCTCGCGACCAATCTGGCTGGCGAGATTCGTCAGGACGATATGCGCATCCGCAAGGCCGGGCACGCCGATATCTTTTGAAAAGTTATTATGTTTTTCCAGCGCCTGATTAATTTCCTGCTCACTGACGGTGTACTGCGTAAGCTGGTTACATCCCACCAGCAGACCACTGACAATTAACGCAGCGGCAATAACGATCTTTTTCATGGCGTTCCTCAACATAAAATCGGCGCATCTGTCCTGATACGCCAGTATGTCAGGGTGATCCTACAGAAACCAGCAGAAAAAACTGATAATGCAAGAGGTCAGGCGCCAGGCTCCAGCATCCCGCGGGTGCTGCGTTTATCACTGAACTGCCACCAGAGGGCAATCAGCGTCATAAAGCCGACCATGCCGAGCATGACCCACGGCAGCTCCGGCTGATGGAGCGCTTTTCCGGCATCAAACAGCCAGCCGCCACCGGTGTAACCCAGCGCGCCGCCAAGCACCAGCCCGAGACGGCTGAAGCCCATGTAGCTGCCCCGGGCCCGGGCGTCGGCAAGTGACGCGCTCAGCGTTTCACGGGCTGGCTCGGCAATGATTGAGCCAATATAGAAGGTGCAGATCAGCATAAACAGCTGCTGAAGCGAACTTACCAGACCGATGGGCATCATGCTCAGCGTCATCAGCAACAGCCCGGCCATCAGACGGTGCTCAAGCCGGAAACGGCGCTCGCTCCAGCGGGCAATTGGATAGAGCAGAGTCAGTGAGAGGCAGGCCTCTATGGCATACATCCATTTCACCGCTGCCGGCGTGCCGGCAATATCGTTAACCATAATGGGCAGCATCAGCATGACCTGCACGGCGAGCATGTAGTAGCCGGTCAGGGTTAACACATAGGTGACGAAGCGTTTATCGCTCAACACACGGTCAAGCCCTTCCCGCACAGGTGCTTTCACCGTCGACAGCTTCCATGCGGGCAGAAACAGACCGTTAAACAGCGCGCAGAGAATAAACAACACCGCGCCGGTGGCGCAAACCAGGCGGAAATCGTATTGCAGCAGCCAGCTTCCCAGCAGGGCGCCCACTACCGCGCCAGCGCTGTCCTGCATCATCAAAATCGAGAAGAAGCGCCCCCGATGTTGCGGACGGATAAGCTTAACCACCAGCGCGGTACGCGGTGGGTCGAAAAGGGTGCCGCCAATCCCGGAAAGGAAACAGGAGAACCACAGCAGCCAGGGTTCATGAGCGATTGCCATGGTGGCGAATCCCGCCGCACGTAACAGCATGCCGGTGACGATCATCGGTTTCGCGCCGAAGCGGTCAGCTATTGCGCCGCCAAACACGCCCAGACCCTGTTGTACAAACTGGCGTAGACCCAGCGCGATCCCGACCATCAATGCCGCCCAGCCCATTTGATCGACAAAACGAATTGATATAAGCGGAAAAACGACAAAAAAGCCGAGCACGACCAGCATGTTATCGACGAGCAGGAAATATTTACCCAGGCTCCTGGCCTGTGATACGCGGGACATTTTCCCTCCAGGGAAAATAAAAGGTGAGCACGCTAACATTCTGCGGTGTCGCCGCTCTTTTTCCCATACCCGCTGGCGACAATATTTTTTTATCAAAAAGGTGCTTTGATAGAGAGTTCTCATCGAAAAATGTGAAAAGCGATCAAAATGGTATGTCACTGTTTTCACAGAAGGCGCAGGCACAGGTATAGTAAAGCTAACAGGCAGAGCAGAAGCGACGGGAAGGAGTGGTAACGATGTTTGGCTATCGCAGTAATGTGCCAAAAGTGCGTCTGACGACGGACAGGCTGGTCGTTCGTCTGGTGCATGAGCGTGATGCCTGGCGTCTGGCGGATTATTACGCCGAGAATCGCCAGTTTTTAAAACCCTGGGAACCCGTTCGGGACGAGAGCCACTGCTACCCCTCTGGCTGGCAGGCGCGCCTCAGTATGATTGCGGAATTTCATAAACAGGGAAGTGCGTTTTATTTCGCGCTTCTCGATCCGGAAGAGAAAGAGATCGTTGGCATTGCCAATTTTTCAAACGTGGTACGCGGGTCGTTTCACGCCTGCTATCTCGGGTATTCCATCGGCCAGAAATGGCAGGGACAGGGGCTCATGTTTGAGGCGCTGACGGCGGCGATTCGCTACATGCAGCGCACGCAACATATCCATCGCATTATGGCTAACTACATGCCGCACAATAAGCGCAGCGGCGATCTGCTGGCCCGCCTGGGGTTTGAGAAAGAAGGCTATGCCAAAGATTATCTGCTGATTGACGGCGAGTGGCGGGACCATGTGCTCACCGCGCTCACCACGCAGGAGTGGACCGCGGGTCGTTAAGGAGAAAAGATGAAATATCAGTTAAATGGCGCCGAAGCGCGCGTGATCGGCTGCCTTCTGGAAAAGCAGGTCACCACGCCGGAACAGTATCCTCTGTCCGTGAATGCCGTCACGATGGCCTGCAACCAGAAGACGAACCGTGAGCCGGTGATGAACCTTGGCGAGCACGAGGTGCAGGATATCCTTGATGAGCTGGTGAAGCGCCACTACCTGCGCACCGTCAGCGGCTTCGGTAACCGCGTCACTAAATATGAACAGCGCTTTTGTAATTCTGAATTTGGCGATTTAAAACTCAGCGCTGCGGAAGTGGCTGTTATCACCACGTTGCTGCTGCGCGGGGCGCAGACGCCGGGGGAACTGCGCACACGCGCCTCCCGCATGCATGAGTTTCAGGATATGCAGGACGTTGAACAGACGCTGGAGGGATTAGCCTCACGCGAGGACGGTCCCTACGTGGTGCGTCTGCCCCGCGAACCGGGCAAGCGTGAAAGCCGCTACATGCACCTGTTTAGCGGCGACGTGGAGCCCTCTGCGCTGGCCGTCGTATCCGACACGCCAGCATCAAACGAAAGCCTGACCGCGCGCGTGGCAGCCCTGGAAGACGAGGTTGCCGCGCTGAAGCAGCGTCTGGATGCGTTACTCGCACATCTGGGAGATTAATCGTGACAACATTACGCATTGGTGTTGTGGGGCTGGGAGGGATTGCGCAAAAAGCCTGGCTGCCCGTTTTAGGCGCCGCGTCAGACTGGACGCTGCAAGGGGCGTGGTCTCCCACCCGCGAGAAAGCAGAGCGCATCTGCAAAACCTGGCGCATCCCTTATGCCGGTTCGCTACAGGATTTAGCCCGTGAATGTGATGCGGTATTTGTGCATACCTCAACCGCGACGCACTACCAGGTGGTGAGCGAGTTGCTGAATGCAGGCGTTCACGTCTGCGTGGATAAACCCCTGGCGGAAAATGTACAGGATGCTGAGCGACTGATTGAGCTGGCCGCGCGTAAAAAGCTGACGCTGATGGTCGGCTTCAACCGCCGTTTTGCGCCGCTCTATCAGCAGCTTAAAGCGCAGTCCGGCTCGTTCGCCTCTCTGCGTATGGATAAGCACCGTACCGACAGCGTGGGGCCGAGCGATCTGCGCTTCACGCTGCTGGATGATTATCTCCACGTCGTGGATACGGCCCTGTGGCTGAGTAACGGAAAAGCCCAGCTGCAAAGCGGCACGCTGTTGACCAACGAGCAGGGTGAGATGGTTTACGCCGAACATCATTTTGCCGTTGAGCATTTGCAGGTGACGACCAGCATGCATCGTCGGGCGGGCAGCCAGCGCGAGTCCGTGCAGGCCGTTACGGATGGCGCGCTGTATGACGTCACCGATATGCGAGAGTGGCGGGAAGAGAAGGGCAATGGCGTGGTTGCGTTACCCGTTCCCGGCTGGCAGAGCACCCTGGAACAGCGTGGCTTTGTGGGCTGCGCGCGTCACTTCATCACCTGCGTGCAGAATCAGACGGTTCCTGAAACGTCCGGGGAGCAGGCCATTCTGGCGCAGCGCATCGTGGAACGACTCTGGCGCGAAGCCATGTCGGAATAACTCGCTGTAACATCTGCCGATAGTAATTCGTTGAAATCCGGTTAGACTAAGCGCCGCTTGTTGGCTTTGCCGGGTGGCGCTTTCGCTTATCCGTCCTGGAAATCCGTAGGGTTGTGGAACTTCACGTTAATGAACTTATTAAAATCGCTGGCGGCCGTCAGCTCGATGACCATGTTTTCCCGCGTGCTTGGCTTTGCGCGCGATGCCATTGTGGCAAGGGTTTTTGGCGCAGGGATGGCGACTGACGCCTTTTTCGTTGCGTTCAAGCTGCCGAACCTGCTGCGCCGTATTTTTGCCGAAGGGGCTTTCTCACAGGCATTTGTCCCGATCCTTGCGGAATATAAAAGCAAGCAGGGCGAAGATGCCACCCGCGTCTTTGTGGCTTACGTTTCCGGTTTACTGACGCTGGCGCTGGCGATCGTGACCGTCCTGGGCATGCTGGCAGCGCCCTGGGTAATCATGGTAACGGCACCGGGCTTTGCCGACACGGCGGATAAATTTGCCCTGACGACGCAACTGCTGCGGATAACCTTCCCCTATATTCTGCTGATTTCGCTGGCGTCGCTGGTGGGTGCCATCCTGAATACCTGGAACCGCTTCTCCGTGCCGGCCTTTGCCCCCACGTTCCTTAATGTCAGCATGATTGGCTTTGCGCTGTTCGCCGCGCCGCATTTTAACCCACCGGTGCTGGCGCTGGCCTGGGCCGTGACCGTCGGCGGGGTGTTACAGCTTGCTTACCAGCTTCCGCACCTGAAAAAGATCGGCATGCTGGTTCTGCCGCGCATTAGTTTCAAAGATGCGGGCGCAATGCGCGTTATTAAACAGATGGGACCGGCGATACTCGGCGTGTCCGTCAGCCAGATCTCGCTGATCATCAATACCATCTTCGCCTCTTTCCTGGTGTCGGGCTCGGTGTCCTGGATGTACTACGCCGATCGTCTGATGGAGTTTCCATCAGGGGTGCTGGGCGTGGCGCTGGGGACTATTCTGCTGCCGTCGCTGTCGAAAAGTTTCGCCAGCGGAAACCACGATGAATACTGCCGCCTGATGGACTGGGGACTGCGTCTCTGTTTTCTGCTGGCATTGCCAAGCGCGGTGGCGCTGGGGATCCTGGCAAAACCGCTGACGGTGTCGTTGTTCCAGTATGGAAAATTCACCGCCTTTGATGCCGCCATGACCCAGCGTGCACTGGTAGCCTACTCGGTGGGGCTGATGGGGCTGATCGTCGTGAAGGTGCTTGCGCCCGGTTTCTATTCACGTCAGGACATCAAAACGCCGGTTAAGATTGCCATTGTGACGCTGATTATGACGCAGCTGATGAACCTCGCGTTTATTGGACCGCTGAAACACGCGGGGCTGTCATTGTCGATTGGTCTGGCGGCCTGTCTGAACGCCGGGCTGCTGTACTGGCAGCTGCGCAAGCAGGATATCTTCACACCGCAGCCGGGCTGGGCAAGCTTCCTGCTGCGTCTGGCGATCGCGGTAGTGGTGATGGCGGCTGCGCTGGTTGGCATGTTGTATGTCATGCCTGAATGGGCGCAGGGCACCATGCCTTACCGCCTGATGCGTCTGATGGCCGTGGTGGCGGTCGGGGTGGTGGCGTACTTTGCCACGCTGGCGGTGCTTGGCTTCAAGGTGAAAGAATTCGCCCGCCGCACGGTATAAACGTCAAAAGGGGAGTTCACCAGAAGGTGCTCCCCGCTTCATGACGTGCCGCTACTGCGTCAAATCGAAATCTTTTTCCCGCCCGTGATACGTGCCGTGGCCGTCTGACCATCCGCACCGTACAGCCCCGGCTCTTTATAGGGCTTTAACACCTCAAGCGCCTGCTGATTACGGATAATCTGACCTTCCAGCAGCCAGCCGTTATGCTGGTTGAGATCGCGAAGATGCTGGGTTTTTTCTGTAATGGTCTGCCAGCGTTCGTTGATCTCATCATTGGCGCTGCGTTTCGCGTCTTGCTCAGCGCGTCGCTGTTTTTCCAGATAATCCAGGGTCGCCAGCAGCGAGCTTTTATCTTCAGTTATGCGTTGCAACGCGCTGCCGTTGATTTGACCAGAAGAGAGGTGGTGCTGTTCGGCATCCATCACCGTTTTCAGGTCGTTCAGGACCACCGTCATCTGATCCAGTATTTCTGACAGTCGACTCATACGGTTAGTTACTCTGGAGGAAACTCTGTGCGTCCTGAATCAGCGCATCAGCGATTTTGCTGGTATCCATTTTCAGTTCGCCGTTACGGATAGCCGTTTTCAGCGCTTCAACACGTTCCATGTTGATATCGCTGCTGCCTGGCTGCATCAGCTTCGACTGCGCATCGCTCAGCGTGACGCTGGTGCTGTTAGCCGTCGACGTTTTTTCCAGACGCGTTTTTTGCGGGGCAGCCTCATTCGTTTCGCGAGGTTGTACAGTGCTAACCGGCTTCAGGGCTGATGTACGATCAATGCTCATAGTGTTGTCCTCATCGAGGGTTCGCGGCGTTTGCGCCTGACATCATCATTTGTTGAATATTTATCGGCAGTCGCCGCGAAATCTTTAAAAAGATTACAGGTTAATCAGAATATTCCCATCAGGACCGACCGTGCCGCTGACCACCTGGCCTGAGGACATTCTGACCCGGGCATTTTGCGCCACTGCGGCATTATTCAGCGCTTTTCCTTCGCTGTTGATACTAAACCCTTCGCCATTGGCGACCACCATCACCTGTTGTCCCGCTTTCACCCGCCATGCCTGGCGCAGCATGGATAGCTGTATCGCCTGTCCAGGGGCGACATCGCGCAGGCTGACCGCCTCCTGAGCCTGGTTAATGTCCAGCATCGTCCGCGGTGGAAGCTGATCCAGACGGCCTCGCTTCAGCGTTACGCTGTCAGGTTGCAGCAGGCTACCTCGCGGAATCGGAACGGCGGCGACAACATAATTGCCCGTCGCCTGTACCGCAACCTGTAAATACCGTTTTTCATTGGCGCAACGCGCCAGCACGTTCACGTTACCCCATAACTTTGTGCTGCCGGTCACGCTAAATGACGGGGCTTCGCAGGAAGGGTAAAGGTTAGGCGGGGTGCGCACGGTCACGCGTACGTCATCGCTGAAACCGGCCAGCTTCTGCGCAAAGAATGCATTGAGCTGGTCCTCTAACCCCTCCGCCTGCAACAGAGGGCTCAAAAGCAACAGGGTCGCCGCCAGGCCACGTTTAAAAGTCCGCATCGCACGTTCCACCATGTCCAGAATTAAGCAAATTCTACCCGCAGTGGTTTTCCATCAACGCAACAAATAGCGACGCATTTTGCGCTTATTCCGTCGATAAGGGAGACGCCTTGAGATTTAAGCTGTGAACTGAAATTTTCTCATCAGCGGAGGAGACATGCTCGATAAACTCGACGCCGCGTTACGTTTTCAGCAGGAAGCGCTCAATTTACGCGCCCAGCGGCAGGAGATTTTAGCCGCCAATATCGCCAACGCGGATACCCCCGGGTATCAGGCGCGCGATATTGATTTTTCCAGTGAACTCAAAAAAGTGATGGAGCGTGGACGTGCCGAAGGAACGGGTGTCTCACTGGCCCTGACATCCTCACGTCATATTCCCGCTCAGGCGATGACCGCGCCAACGACCGACCTGCTTTACCGTATTCCCGATCAGCCCTCGCTTGATGGTAACACCGTCGACATGGACCGGGAGCGCACACAGTTTGCCGATAACAGCCTGCAATACCAGACAGGCCTGACGCTACTCGGCGGGCAAATTAAAGGCATGATGACCGTCCTACAGGGGGGCAATTAGTAAATGGCCTTGCTGAATATTTTTGATATCGCCGGTTCGGCATTAACGGCGCAGTCTAAACGACTGAACGTGGCCGCCAGTAACCTGGCCAACGCCGACAGCGTGACCGGCCCTGACGGGCAACCGTATCGCGCTAAACAGGTTGTCTTCCAGGTTGATGCTGCACCGGGTGCGGCAACGGGCGGCGTAAAAGTGGCGGACGTGGTTGAGAGCCAGGCACCCGACAAGCTGGTTTACGAGCCAGGCAACCCGCTCGCGGATGCCAGCGGCTACGTGAAAATGCCGAACGTGGATGTGGTCGGGGAGATGGTGAACTCCATGTCCGCGTCGCGCAGCTACCAGGCAAACGTCGAAGTGCTTAATACCGTGAAGAGCATGATGCTCAAAACACTCACTCTCGGCCAGTAAAGGAGACACGCATGTCCATCGCCGTAAACGTGAATGACCCGACAAATACCGGCGTCAATAGCACCAGCAGTGCGACCGGTTCCAGCTCTCTCACCGGGAGCAATGCCTCCGATTTACAGAGCAGCTTCCTGACCCTGCTGGTGGCGCAGCTGAAAAATCAGGACCCGACCAATCCGATGCAGAACAACGAACTGACCACGCAGCTTGCGCAGATCAGTACCGTCAGCGGCATTGAGAAACTGAACACCACGCTCGGCTCGGTCTCCGGTCAAATCGATAATAGCCAGTCCTTGCAGGCCGCCAACCTGATCGGTCACGGGGTGATGATCCCGGGGACCACGATTCTGGCGGGCACCAGCACTACCGATGGCACGTCCACCACCACCACGACGCCGTTTGGCGTTGAGTTGCAGCAGCCGGCCGACAAAGTCACCGCCACCATCAAAGACGCCAGCGGCAACGTGGTGCGCACGATTGAGATTGGCGAGCTTAAAGCGGGCGTTCATACCTTTACCTGGGATGGCAGCCTGACCGACGGCACTAAAGCGCCTAACGGCTCGTATCAGGTTGCGATTAGCGCCAGCAACGGCACCACTCAGCTGGTGGCTCAGCCGCTACAGTTTGCCCTGGTTCAGGGCGTCATCAAAGGTAGCGATGGTAACAAACTGGATTTGGGTACCTCCGGTACCACCACACTCGACGAAGTTCGGCAGATTATCTAAGCCTTCATACTTATCAGGAGTAAGTCATGGCCTTTTCTCAAGCGGTCAGCGGCCTGAATGCTGCGGCCACCAACCTGGACGTCATTGGCAACAACATCGCCAACTCCGCGACCTATGGTTTTAAATCCGGTTCTGCGTCTTTTGCAGATATGTTTGCAGGCTCTAAAGTGGGCCTGGGCGTGAAGGTGGCGGGTATCACCCAGGACTTCACCGACGGGACGACCACCAACACCGGTCGCGGTCTGGACGTCGCCATCAGCCAGAACGGTTTCTTCCGTATGGTGGATGCCAACGGTTCCGTATTCTACAGCCGCAACGGCCAGTTCAAGCTGGATGAAAACCGCAACCTGGTGAACATGCAGGGGCTTCAGTTAACCGGTTATCCGGTTGCCGGCACGCCGCCTACGGTGCAAACCGGTGCGAATCCGCAGGCGATCTCCATCCCAACGACGCTGATGGCGGCGAAGTCCACCACCACGGCCTCTCAGCAGATCAACCTGAACTCCACCGATACCGCACCAACCGTCGCCTTCGACCCGGCCAACCCTGACTCTTACAACAAGAAAGGCACCGTGACGGTGTTTGACAGCCAGGGTAATGCGCACAACATGAACCTGTTCTATGTCAAAAACGCGACGCCAGCTAACTCCTGGAAGGTGTATTCCCAGGACGGCAGCGTAGCGGGAGATGCAGCGAAACTGGCAACCACGCTGACCTTTAACGCGAGCGGCGTGCTGACGGGTGGCGATGATATCAAGATCACAACGGGCACCGTTCCGGGCGCGACGCCAGCCACGTTTGACATGAGTTTCGCCAACTCCATGCAACAGAATACCGGTGCGAACAACATCGTGGCGACCAGCCAGAACGGTTATAAGCCGGGCGATCTGGTGAGCTACCAGATCAACGATGACGGTACCGTTGTCGGTAACTATTCGAACGAACAGACCCAGGTGCTGGGCCAGATCGTGCTGGCAAACTTCGCCAACAACGAAGGCCTGAAATCCGAAGGGGACAACGTCTGGTCTGCCACGCAGTCTTCCGGTGTTGCCCTGCTGGGTACTGCGGGTTCCGGTAACTTCGGCACGCTGACCAACGGCGCGCTGGAAGCCTCTAACGTCGATCTGAGCAAAGAGTTGGTGAACATGATCGTCGCGCAACGTAACTACCAGTCCAACGCGCAGACCATCAAAACCCAGGATCAGATCCTTAACACGCTGGTTAACCTGCGTTAAGCAGCTGACGGGAAAGCGCAATGGATCACGCAATATATACAGCGATGGGCGCAGCAAGCCAGACGCTCAACCAGCAGGCTGTTACCGCCAGCAACCTGGCGAACGCCTCCACGCCAGGTTTTCGTGCGCAGCTCAACGCGCTGCGTGCGGTGCCGGTAGAAGGGCTGTCATTGCCCACGCGTACGCTGGTCACCGCTTCCACGCCGGGCGCCGACATGACGCCAGGCCAGATGGATTACACCGCGCGTCCGCTGGACGTTGCCCTTCAGCAGGACGGCTGGCTGGCGGTGCAAACGGCTGACGGCGGGGAAGGGTATACCCGCAACGGTAATATCCAGGTGAGCTCCACCGGGCAGCTGACGATTCAGGGGCATCCGGTGATGGGCGAAGCCGGTCCGTTGACGGTGCCGGAAGGGTCAGAGCTGACCATTGCGGCAGACGGGACGATTTCGGCGTTAAACCCGGGCGACCCGGCTAACACCGTTGCGCCTGTCGGTCGTCTGAAGCTGGTGAAAGCGGAAGGCAACGAAGTGCAGCGTGGCGATGACGGGATGTTCCGTCTGACCCAGGCGGCGCAGGCCACGCGTGGCGCCACGTTACAGGCCGACCCGACCATCCGCGTGATGTCCGGCGTGCTGGAAGGCAGTAACGTCAAACCGGTAGAAGCCATGACCGACATGATCGCCAGCGCCCGCCGCTTCGAAATGCAGATGAAAATTATCAGCAGCGTCGATGAAAACGCAGGCAAGGCTAACCAACTTCTGGCTATGAGTTAACAGGACTCCCTATGATCAGTTCTTTATGGATCGCGAAAACCGGTCTGGACGCACAGCAAACCAATATGGATGTGATTGCCAACAACCTGGCAAACGTCAGCACCAATGGTTTCAAGCGCCAGCGTGCGGTTTTCGAAGATTTGCTTTATCAAACGATTCGTCAGCCAGGGGCGCAGTCTTCTGAGCAAACCACGCTGCCGTCCGGTCTGCAAATTGGTACCGGCGTGCGCCCGGTTGCCACCGAGCGTCTGCACAGCCAGGGCAACCTGTCCCAGACCAACAACAGTAAAGACGTTGCCATCAAAGGTCAGGGTTTCTTCCAGGTGCAGCTGCCTGACGGGACCTCCGCCTATACCCGCGATGGTTCGTTCCAGGTGGATCAGAATGGTCAGCTGGTGACAGCGGGCGGCTTCCAGGTTCAGCCTGCGATCACCATCCCGGCGAACGCGCTGAGTATCACCATTGGTCGTGACGGTATCGTCAGCGTCACTCAGCAAGGTCAGGCCGCGCCGGTCCAGGTTGGACAGCTCAATCTGACGACCTTCATGAACGATACCGGGCTGGAAAGCATCGGTGAGAACCTCTACACCGAAACGCAGTCTTCCGGCACGCCAAATGAAAGTACCCCGGGCCTGAACGGGGCGGGGCTGCTGTATCAGGGGTATGTGGAAACCTCGAACGTTAACGTGGCGGAAGAGCTGGTGAATATGATCCAGGTCCAGCGCGCCTATGAAATTAACAGTAAAGCAGTGTCGACGACCGACCAGATGCTGCAAAAACTGACGCAACTCTAAGGTGTAGCCCGGTGCGGTAAACGTCGCACCGGCTCCCTGTTTTCGAAGATGAAGGCAATGCAAAAAAACGCGGCGTTTCGTTATCCGATCCTGACTGTTCTGGCCGTCACCCTCAGCGGGTGTGCCTGGATCCCGTCTAAACCATTGGTACAGGGTGCGACTACCGCCCAACCCGTTCCCGGCCCCGCGCCGGTGGTGAACGGTTCTATTTTCCAGACCGCGCAGCCGATTAACTACGGTTATCAGCCGCTGTTTGAAGACCGTCGTCCGCGTAACGTCGGCGATACGCTGACCATTGTGTTGCAGGAAAACGTCAGCGCGAGCAAGAGCTCGTCGGCGAACGCCAGCCGCGACGGCAAAACCAATTTTGGCTTCGACACCGTACCGCGCTATCTGCAAGGGCTGTTCGGCAACGCCCGTGCGGATGTGGAAGCCTCCGGCGGCAACACCTTTAACGGTAAAGGTGGCGCGAACGCCAGCAATACCTTCAGCGGAACGCTGACGGTAACGGTTGACCAGGTTCTGGTGAACGGCAACCTGCACGTGGTGGGCGAAAAACAGATCGCCATTAACCAGGGTACGGAATTCATTCGTTTCTCCGGTGTGGTTAACCCTCGCACTATCAGCGGCACCAACACCGTACCGTCCACCCAGGTGGCGGATGCGCGCATTGAGTACGTCGGCAACGGCTACATCAACGAAGCGCAAAATATGGGCTGGCTGCAACGCTTCTTCCTTAACCTATCGCCGATGTAAGCGAGGTGACCTATGTATAAATTTCTCTTCGCCGTGGCGCTGTCGTTGGTCGCTACCGTTGCGCAGGCCGATCGCATACGCGATCTCACCAGCGTGCAGGGCGTGCGCGAAAACTCCCTGATTGGCTATGGCCTGGTGGTGGGGCTGGATGGGACGGGTGACCAGACGACCCAGACGCCGTTCACCACCCAGAGCCTGAACAACATGCTCTCGCAGCTCGGTATTACCGTACCGGCCGGGACCAACATGCAGCTGAAAAACGTGGCGGCCGTGATGGTGACCGCGTCTTATCCGGCCTTTGCGCGTCAGGGGCAAACCATCGACGTGGTTGTCTCGTCGATGGGTAATGCCAAAAGCCTGCGTGGCGGTACGTTGCTGATGACGCCGCTGAAAGGCGTCGACAGCCAGGTGTATGCTCTGGCGCAGGGCAACATTCTGGTTGGCGGAGCAGGCGCGTCGGCGGGCGGCAGCAGCGTGCAGGTGAACCAGCTGAACGGGGGACGTATTACCAACGGCGCGATCATCGAACGTGAGCTGCCGACCCAGTTCGGCACCGGCAACACCATTAACCTGCAACTGAATAACGAAGACTTTACGATGGCGCAGCAGATCGCTGACACCATCAACCGCAGCCGGGGCTACGGCAGCGCTACCGCGCTGGATGCCCGCACCGTGCAGATCCGCACGTCAACCGGCAGCAGCAACCAGGTGCGGATGCTGGCCGATATCCAGAATATGGAAGTGAACGTGCCGGTTCAGGATGCGAAAGTCATTATCAACTCCCGTACCGGCTCGGTGGTGATGAACCGGGAAGTGACGCTGGACAGCTGCGCCGTGGCGCAGGGCAATCTCTCCGTCACGGTTAACCGCTCGGCCAACGTCAGCCAGCCGGATACCCCGTTTGGTGGCGGTCAGACGGTAGTGACCCCGCAAACGCAGATTGATTTACGACAGAGCGGCGGTTCGTTGCAGAGCGTGCGCTCCAGCGCCAACCTGAACAGCGTGGTGCGTGCCTTGAATGCGCTGGGTGCAACGCCAATGGATCTGATGTCCATTCTGCAATCCATGCAAAGTGCAGGCTGCCTGCGCGCTAAACTGGAAATCATCTAAATGCTGACCGATAGCAAACTGTTGACCAGTGCCGCGTGGGATGCCCAGTCGCTCAGCGAGCTGAAAACCAAAGCGGGCAAGGATCCGGCGGCGAATATCCGCCCGGTTGCCCGTCAGGTGGAAGGCATGTTCGTGCAGATGATGTTGAAAAGCATGCGTGAAACTCTGCCGAAAGACGGCATGTTCAGCAGTGATTCCACGCGGCTTTACACCAGCATGTACGATCAGCAGATTGCCCAGCAAATGACCGCCGGAAAGGGACTCGGCCTGGCGGACATGATCGTGAAGCAGACCGCAGCCGCTCAGGGACTCCCGCCTGAAGAGGCCCCGCCGCAGGTGCCGCTGAAGTTTGATCTGGAAAAGGTGACCAGTTATCAAAATCAGGCGCTAACGCAGATGGTGCGTAAGGCGATGCCGAAGCCGGCAGAAACGCGTGACGAGCCGCTCTCCGGCGACAGCAAAGACTTCCTGGCGCAGCTCTCCCTGCCGGCGCGTCTTGCCAGTGAAGAGAGCGGCGTGCCGCACCATCTGATTCTGGCGCAGGCGGCGCTGGAGTCGGGCTGGGGGCAACGTCAGATCCGCAGGGAGAACGGCGAGCCGAGCTTCAACATCTTTGGCGTGAAGGCCACCTCCAGCTGGAAAGGGCCGACCACGGAAATCACCACCACCGAATATGAAAACGGTGCGGCAGTGAAGGTGAAAGCCAAATTCCGCGTCTACAGCTCGTATCTGGAAGCGTTGTCGGATTATGTCGGGCTGCTGAGCCGGAACCCGCGCTACACTGCGGTGACCCAGGCCGCCACGCCAGAGCAGGGCGCTCAGGCATTGCAGAATGCCGGCTACGCGACCGATCCAAACTATGCACGCAAGCTGACCAGCATGATCCAGCAGCTGAAATCCATGTCTGAGAAGGTCAGCAAAGCATATAGCACAGATCTCGAAAATCTGTTCTGAAAGTTCTCAAGTCCCGGAGGAGGTTGCCGATAACCTTCATCAGGACTCGTGTCTGAACGTATAAAAGGAACCCCCATGTCCAGTTTGATTAACAGCGCCATGAGTGGCCTCAGTGCTGCGCAGTCGGCACTCAATACCGTCAGTAATAATATTTCAAGCTACAACGTGGCAGGTTATACCCGCCAGACCACCATTTTGGGGGCATCAAACAGCACCCTGACCGGTGGTGGCTGGGTGGGTAACGGGGTCTATGTCTCCGGCGTTCAGCGTGAATATGATGCGTTCATCACCAACCAGCTGCGTGCGGCGCAGAACCAGAGCAGTGGGCTGACCACGCGCTACCAGCAGATGTCAAAAATTGACGACGTGCTGTCGGATACCACGAACTCGCTTTCTGCCAACCTCCAGGATTTCTTTAAAAGCCTGCAAACGCTGGTGAGTAACGCAGAAGATCCGGCTGCACGCCAGACGGTGCTCGGTAAGGCGGATGGTCTGGTAAACCAGTTTAAAACCAACGATCAATATCTCCGCGATCAGGATGCGCAGGTCAATACGGCGATTTCTACCAGCGTCGATCAGATCAATAACTATGCGAAGCAGATTGCTAACCTTAACGATCAGATCTCCCGGCTGACTGGCGTAGGGGCGGGCGCATCCCCGAACGAACTGCTCGATCAGCGCGATCAGCTGGTGAGTGAACTGAACAAGATTGTCGGTGTGGACGTTACCGTACAGGACAGCGGCACGTATAACATCTCTATCGCCAACGGTTACACCCTGGTACAGGGCAGCAACGCAAGTCAGCTGGCGGCGGTGAAATCCAGTGCGGACCCAGCGCGTACGACGATTGCGTATGTGGATGCCGCAGCAGGCAACGTGGAGATCTCAGAAAAACAGATCACCACGGGGTCGCTTGGAGGGCTGTTAACGTTCCGTTCTCAGGATCTGGATCAGGCGCGAAATACCCTCAACCAGATGGCGCTGGCGTTTGCGGATGCCATGAATACCCAGCACCAGGCGGGCTTTGACGCCAACGGAGATAAAGGCGGCAAGCTGTTTGATTTTGGCTCCCCGGCAGTGCTGAGTAACGGCAAAAACACCGGAAGCGCGTCCGTTACGGCAACGATGACGGACAGTACCAAGGTCCAGGCGACAAACTACAAAGTTGAGTACAACGGTACTGACTGGACAATCACGCGTCTGTCGGACAACACCAGCTTCACGGCCAAGCCTGACGCCAGCGGTAATCTGTCGTTTGATGGTCTTAACGTTAAGATTAGCGGCTCAGCCAATAATAAAGACAGTTTCATCGTCAAACCGGTGAATGACGTCATTGTGAATATGGACGTTGCGATCAGCGACGAATCCAAACTGGCGATGGCCTCCGCGCAAGGAAGCGGCGAAAGCGACAATACCAATGGCCAGAAGCTGCTGGATTTACAGAGCGCTAAGCTGGTGGGGGGGAACAAAACCTTTAACGATGCTTATGCCGCGCTGGTCAGTACGGTGGGCAGCACCACGGCGTCGCTGAAAACCAGCAGCGAAACCAAAGTTAACGTGGTGACGCAGCTGACCAAACAACAGCAGTCAATCTCCGGGGTTAACCTGGATGAAGAGTATGGCAACCTGCAACGCTATCAGCAGTACTATCTGGCGAATGCGCAGGTGCTGCAAACGGCGAGCACGCTGTTTGATGCATTGATCAATATCCGCTAAGGCTGAGGCATAAAAATGCGTATTAGTACTCAAATGATGTATGAGCAAAGCATGCGCGGCGTGACGAACTCCCAAAGTCTCTGGCTCAGCTACGGCGAGCAGATGTCTACGGGGAAGCGTATCAACCGTCCATCTGACGATCCGATTGCCGCCTCGCAGGCCGTTGTGCTCTCTCAGGCTCAAACGCAAAACAGTCAGTATGCGCTGGCGCGCTCCTTCGCTACGACGAAAGTCTCGCTGGAAGAGAACGTGTTATCGCAAGTGACAACCGCTATCCAGGCTGCTCAGGAAAAGATTGTCAATGCGGGCAACGGTACGTTAAGTGACGATGACCGCGCTTCGCTGGCCACGAACCTGCAAGGTATTCGCGATCAGCTCATGAACCTGGCTAACAGCACGGACGGTAACGGTCGCTATATTTTTTCCGGTTACAAGACCGAAGCGGCGGCTTTCGACCAGACTACGGGTGATTATAAGGGCGGCGGAACGCCAATCAGCCAGCAGGTTGACTCCGCGCGCACGATGCAAATCAGCCATACGGGCACTGAAGTTTTCGAGAGCTTCACCAGCAATGCGAAGCCAGAGCCAGATGGTAGTAAACCGGAAACGAATTTGTTCAAGATCCTCGACTCCGCAATTGAAGCGCTGAATACGCCGATTGGGGAGGATGAAACGAAAGCCGAGGCGTTTACGGCGGCTATTGATAAAGCCAACCGTGGCCTGAGCAACTCCCTCAACAACGTGCTGACCGTGCGCGCCGACCTCGGCATCAAGCTGGATGAGCTGGGCAAGCTGGACGCTCTGGGTGCAGACCGCGCGCTGGGTCAGACCCAGCAGATGAGTAACCTGGTTGACGTGGACTGGAACTCGGTGATTTCGTCCTACACCATGCAGCAGGCGGCGTTGCAGGCCTCGTATAAAGCCTTTAGCGATATGCAGGGTATGTCTTTGTTCCAGATGAACAGATAAGACTCTGACCTGTTTAACATGTCTTGAAACTGGGCATGTTTTGACTGCCCAACCCGTCCGGGTTGGGCATTTTTTTTACACACTTTCTGCCTGTGCGGACAGCACCCGGGCGCTTTCAATCACTCTGATAGCCAGCGCAATGGCACCACACAGGGTTGCCAGAGCCACCACGCCAGACCAGCCTGCCAGCGTGTAGATATTGCTGCCTAATGCCGAACCCAGCGCCATTCCGATGAAAATGACGGTAAACAGCAGAGCGTTCAGGCGTCCACGGGCCTGCGGCTCAAGGCTGTAGACCAGATTCTGGTGGGCCACGAGGCTGGACTGCAAGCCGAGATCGAAACCGACCGCGGAGAGGGCAATCAGGATCAACTGACCGTGTATACCCAGTGCCGGCATCAGGAACATCAGGGCAAACGAGAGGGTCACCAGCGCGGCACCCAATTGGGTGACTTTACCGGCGCCCAGTTTATCTGCCAGACCACCTGCCAGCGGTGCGGCCAGCGCGCCAGCGGCTCCGGCAATACCAAATCCACCCGCCACGGCGCTGCCAAGGTGATACCGTTCCAGCAGCATGACCGCCAGCGTTGACCAGAATGCGCTAAAGGCAATCGACAGAAAACCCTGGGCCAGCGCGGCCCGACGCAGCGCCGGGTAGCGGCGCCAGAGGTGTTCCATGGAGCGCATCAGCGCCGGGTAGCTCAGCGTGGAGTGAACGGCGAAGCGGGGAAGCACGGCCCACATGACCACGCCGACAAAGGCAATACTTGCGGCGGCCAGCTGATACATCACCCGCCAGCCAAAGGCTTCACCCACCACGCCGCTCACGGTTCTGGAGAGCAAAATCCCCAGCAGCAGGCCGGTCATCACCGTGCCGACCGTTTTTCCCTGTTTGCCTTCCGGCGCGAGGATCGCTGCGGCCGGGACAATATCCTGCGCCATGGTGGCGGCCATGCCAATCAGCAGGCTGGTGAGCAGCAGGGAGTGCAGTTGTCCGGTCAGGCTACAACCCAGCAGGAACAGCGCCAGAGCCGCACTTTTTATCAGGATCAGCGTTCTGCGATCATGACGATCGCCGAGCGGGAGCAGAAACAGGATACCTAAGGCATAACCCGCCTGGGTAAGCGTCGGGACCATGCCCATGCCTTCGATGCTCAGGTTCAGGTCTGAGCCCATCAGCGGCAGCAGAGGCTGGGCATAATAGATGGATGCCACGCTAAAGCCCGCACCGAGCGCCAGCATTAAGATTACCCAGCGGCTTACAGCCCGGGTGGTAGTTGTGTTCATAAGATGTTCCTCATTCGTCGTGTGCGGCTATTTTTTATCAGTACGCCTTGCGACGGTAGCGGGCGCGGTGGTAAAACGCTTATACGTGTAGCGTATGGATGGAAATGATATGAAAAGGCCTGAGCGTATAGATCGGGTAGAACTGATGCGAACGTTTGTTCGCATTGTGGAGGCGGGGTCTCTTTCTGCGGCAGCACGTCAGCTGGCAACAACCCAGGCCACGGTGAGCCGACGGTTGCAGTCGCTTGAGACCATGCTGGGAGTACGCCTGATGCTGCGCACAACCCATACGACCCGGCTGACCGATGACGGCGAACGCTGCTATCAGCATGCCCGACGGGTGATTGAAAGCTGGCTGGCGCTGGAAGACGAGGTAGGGCAGACGGAAGATGAACCGGTTGGGGTGCTGAGGGTGCGCGCCCCGCACGCGTTTGGCCAGGATCAGCTTCTGAAACCGTTAACCGAATTTTTGCAGCGCTATCCCCATCTTTCTGTTGAGTGGATGCTCAACGATCGCTCGGTTGATTTCCTCGGCGACAACCTTGACTGTGCTATTCGGGTGGGTGTGGAAGTCGATCCGGCAACCGTGTCCGTGCTGCTGGCTGAAGTGCCGCGCTCGGTGGTGGCTTCACCGGAATTACTGGCCCGTTATCCCGCGGTTAAAACGCCGGAAGATTTGCAACAGCTTCCCTGGATTGCCATCAGCTCTTTTTATCAACGCCATGTGGAGCTTTTCCACGATGCATCATCTGCCCCGACGCGGGTTACCATTACGCCACGCCTGAGTACCGACAGCCTGTATGTGGCGCGCAATACGGCACTCACCGGGCTAGGCGTTGCGGTGGTATCCAGCTGGACAGTACAGGATGATATTCAGGAAGGACGACTGGCGCATCTACTGCCAGAGTGGCAGCCGGCAGCGCTACCGGTACATCTGGTTTACCCCTGGTCTCGTTATTATCCGGCGCGCTTGCGGCGTTTTCTGGAGCTGATGCGGCAGATAATGCCGGAGGTCACCGGAATGAGAAAGCCCCTGCAACAGCCATAAAAAAGCCGACCCGAAGGTCGGCTTTCAGTATTAGCGTGCGTTATTCAACAGGCTGAGGACGAGTAGCTGGCGCAGTAGCCATGTGCGTTGCACTGTGACCACCGGCAGCACCTTTGCCTTCGAAGTTGAATGCCGGACGAACCCAGTCGCTATGGCGTGGCGCTTCAGGCACATACTCAGGTGCCGGGGCGCGAGTCATCGGCGCGGTAGCAACGTGAGCAGGCGCTACAGCTGCAACGACCTCAATCGGCTCTGATTTCACTTCAGGCGCTTTGACCTCTTCGACAACAGGTTCAACCTGAATCTCGACGTCCTGAACAACCTCTTCAGTCACCGTTTCGACGGTAACGTCAGCGGGCTCTTCTGCTGCGGAGACTGGCTCAGCGTCTTCTGTGACTTCTTCAGCCACCACGGTATCTTCTTCGGCAATGATCTGCGGAGCGGCATCAACCGGCGCAGCAATGACTTCAGGATGGGTCGTTTCCACTTCCACAGCCTGCGGTGCCGCTGTGTCAATAACCTGCGGTTCAACCACGGTTGCCGCTTCAGTCACGACGTCTTCCACCGCTGCTATTGGTGCAATCACCTCTTCGGCCACAGTCTGTTCTTCAACAGCCTGCTCTGGGCGAGCAACCGGATAACGGATCCAGACTTTACCGGATGCCATCTCTGGTGACGCACACGCCACGGTCAATGGCATTGGCGACTGAGTTGGGTAACGCTCGTCACGGTAACGACGACGACGCTGACCGCTCACGCGCAGATGACGCGGAGAACGACGGGAGCGACGCGGCATACCTGCGTTGTCACGGTTTTCGCTGCTTTCGTCCTGCTCAACCTGATTTTCTACTACGGCTGGCAGGTCAACTTTCGCAACCTGTGTACCCGTTGTGCTTTCTGCTGCTTCAACCGCGATAACGTCGTTTTCTTCCGCCTGAACAGCACCCACACGCACTTTCTGGGTCAACTGACGCTGCTTACGACGCGGCATAACCTGAGTACGCTCTTCCTGCTCCGTGTCCTGCTGTTCAACAGGCGCTTCGCGGTTCAGGTTTTTGACTTCCTGCTGGGCCTGGCGTTTCTCGTCGTTACGACGACGGTTACGCTCGCGGCGAGGTTGCTGCTCGTCACGCTGTTTGCTCTTCTCGGACTCATCGCCCGCCTGCTGGCGAATCTCACGATCTTCAACGTTCTGCTGCTGCTTCTCGCGACGGTTGCGACGGTTGTCCTCGCGTTGTTCACGACCTTCGTTGTTCTCGGAACGATTATCACGGCGCTCGTTACGATCGCTACGGTCATTACGATCGCGACGATTGTTCTGACGCTTACGACGGTCCTGCTGACGCTCTGGTTTCGCTTCTTTTGGCGCTTCTTTCGGCTGCTCAGGCTGAACTTCTTCGCCAGCAAACATTTTTTTCAGCGCGCCGAAGATGCGGCTCAGGAGACCCGGCTGCTCAGGCTGCGCTTTTGCCGCGGCAGGGGCCGCCTTTTGCACGGCAGGTTTTGCCGCTGGTTTTTCCAGCGTCGCTTCCGGCGGGGCTTCCGGCATGATGAAGGTTGCTAATGCAGGCTGCTCAGGCAGTTTACGCTCGGCAGGCTCTTCATCCGATGGCAGCGCCATTTCTTCTTCATGAAGCTTCGGCAGCAGGTAGCTGAGGGTGCTTGTCTCTTCACCTTTACGCACGCGCAGCACGTGATAGTGCGGGGTTTGCATCTCGTCGTTTGGCACGATGATGCAGCGAACGCCGCCCTGACGCGCTTCGATTGCGCTCACCGCTGCACGTTTTTCGTTCAGCAGGTAGGAGGCAATCGGCACCGGAACAATGGCGTGAACCTCTTTGGTGTTCTCTTTCAGCGCTTCTTCTTCAATCAGACGCAGAATAGAGAGGGAGAGCGATTCATTGTCACGCACGGTACCTGTCCCGGAACAGCGCGGGCAGACGTGATGGCTGGACTCGCCGAGTGACGGGCTCAGACGCTGACGGGACATTTCCAGCAGGCCGAAGCGCGAGATATGGCTAATCTGGATACGCGCGCGATCCTGGCGCACCGCTTCACGCAGACGGTTTTCAACCGCACGCTGGTGGCGAACCGGGGTCATGTCGATGAAGTCGATAACAATCAGACCACCCAGGTCGCGCAGGCGGAGCTGGCGGGCGATTTCATCAGCGGCTTCTAGGTTGGTGTTGAAGGCAGTCTCTTCGATGTCGCCGCCGCGGGTTGCACGCGCGGAGTTGATGTCGATAGCGGTCAGCGCTTCGGTGGTATCGATAACGATAGAACCGCCGGACGGCAGACGCACTTCACGCTGGAAGGCAGACTCGATCTGGGATTCAATCTGATAGTGGCTGAACAGCGGGATTTCACCGGTGTACAGTTTAATTTTGCTGGTGAAATCCGGGCGACCCAGCGCGGCGATGTGCTGGCGAGCCAGCTCAAGCACTTTCGGGTTATCAATCAGAATTTCACCGATGTCCTGACGCAGATAATCACGGAAGGCACGCACAATGACGTTGCTTTCCTGGTGGATCAGGAACGGAGCAGGACGGCTTTCAGCCGCTTTCTTGATGGCTTCCCAGTGCTTCAGACGGAAGCTCAGGTCCCACTGCAATGCTTCGGCAGATTTGCCGACGCCTGCGGTGCGCACGATAAGGCCCATGCCGTCTGGCAGCTCGAGACTTGCCAGCGCTTCTTTCAGCTCTGTACGGTCATCACCTTCGATACGGCGAGAGATGCCACCCGCACGCGGGTTGTTTGGCATCAACACCAGATAGCTTCCTGCCAGACTGATAAAGGTGGTCAGTGCGGCACCTTTGTTGCCACGCTCTTCTTTATCGATCTGGACGATAACTTCCTGACCTTCACGCAGAACATCTTTAATGTTCGGACGGCCATGGGAGTTGTAGTTTGCAGGAAAATATTCGCGGGCGATTTCTTTGAGAGGAAGGAAACCGTGACGCTCAGCACCGTAATCGACAAATGCAGCTTCAAGGCTTGGTTCAATGCGGGTGATTTTGCCTTTGTAAATGTTCGCTTTTTTCTGTTCGTGTCCAGGACTTTCGATATCCAGATCGTACAGGCGCTGCCCATCCACAAGGGCGACACGCAACTCTTCTTGCTGAGTTGCGTTGATTAACATTCTTTTCATCGTAACTTACTCGTTATTCTTACATTGACGACAAAGCTGCGGGCAAGGTGACGCTTTCCGGGGTATGAACCGATGGCCTCGTGTCTATTCACGTCGCCAACCTCACGGTTGTCGCTCGCTTAAGAGGCGCAGAGTGTCGGTTGCCTGTGTTTCATACGGAAACACAGCGCAATTATCAGGGGAATTGCCTGGGAAAACTCTCCAGAGAACAATCCTTATACCGGGAAGTACTGCAACCCGCAGCCCGCTAACTGCCTGAAAGATCAATACGTCTTACGCCATTGCTGCGTGGATGATCGGTCAGACAAAATTGGTCATTCCGTCGACATCCTTACAAAACCCGGATTTAACGCGGAAAACGGATTCATTATTCCACTGCTCGCCGGGTTATAGCAAGATGACTTTTACCAATTATCACCCGGTTACTCACAGTTTCTTCACTTCAACGGGGTGATTGGTTTAATAACCACCAAATCGATTGCGCGAAAGGGGAGCGGTCCGGATAAAAGTAAATATAAGCATAGAAAAATGAGTGGCGCTAATGCCTGACGCTATTTAGAATCGCCAACCATGAAAACAGAGACTCCAGCCGTAAAAATGGTTGCCATCGCCGACGACGAGGCGGGGCAACGTATCGATAATTTTTTGCGCACCCAGCTGAAGGGTGTGCCAAAAAGCATGATTTATCGCATCTTGCGTAAGGGCGAGGTGCGGGTGAACAAAAAACGCGTGAAGCCAGAGTATAAGCTCGAGGCGGGCGATGAAGTCCGCATTCCACCGGTACGTGTTGCAGAGCGTGAAGAAGAGGTCGTTTCTCCGAAGCTGCAAAAAGTCGCGGCCCTGAGCGACGTTATCCTTTATGAGGACGACCACATTCTGGTGCTGAATAAACCGTCCGGAACGGCGGTACACGGGGGGAGCGGCCTGAGCTTCGGCGTGATTGAAGGGTTACGCGCGCTGCGCCCGGAAGCGCGTTTCCTCGAACTGGTTCACCGTCTTGACCGTGATACCTCTGGCGTGCTGCTAGTGGCGAAAAAACGTTCTGCGCTGCGTTCACTGCATGAACAGCTGCGCGAAAAAGGGATGCAGAAAGATTATCTGGCGCTGGTGCGCGGCCAGTGGCAGTCCCACGTGAAAGTGGTGCAGGCGCCGCTGCTGAAAAATATTCTGCAAAGCGGCGAGCGCATTGTTCGTGTTAATCAGGAAGGGAAACCGTCTGAGACGCGCTTTAAAGTTGAAGAGCGCTACGAATTCGCCACGCTGGTGCGCTGTAGTCCGGTGACGGGGCGTACTCACCAGATTCGCGTCCATACCCAGTTTGCGGGCCATCCGATTGCGTTTGATGACCGCTATGGCGATCGCGAATTTGATAAGCAGCTGGCGGGGACGGGGCTATCGCGTCTGTTCCTGCATGCGGCAGCGCTGAAGTTCACCCATCCTAATACCGGTGAAGTTATCCGTATTGAAGCGCCGCTGGATGAGCAGCTCAAACGCTGTCTAAAAGTTCTGCGCGGCTGATTTTGTGCCGGGTAGCGCTGCGCTTACCCGGCCTACATGTTTTTCTCCCTCTCCCACAGGGAGAGGGCCGGGGTGGGGGCATCAGGCCGCAACGGTCACATCGTCAGCGGATTACACTCTTCTCGCCTTAACATCTGGCACAGCGCAATCAGCGGCAACCCCACCAGCGTATTGGAATCGCGGCCATCGAGCTTGTCGAACAACGCAATCCCTAGTCCTTCACTTTTAAAGCTCCCTGCACAGTTCAGCGGACGTTCCCGACGCACATAATCCATAATCTCCTGTTCGCTAAGATGACGGAAGTGCACATCAAACGGCTCGCACTCGGTTTGCAGATGACCGGAAGCCGAATTATAAAGCGCCAGGCCGGTATAAAAGGTCACGATACTGCCTCGCGCACGCAAAAGCTGCTGGCAGGCGATTTCTTCCGTATACGGTTTGCCGGTGATTTCGCCGTCCAGCACACAAACCTGATCGGAGCCTATAATCAGATGAGCGGGGTAACGTACGGCCAGCGACTGTGCTTTCTCTTTCGCGAGACGGGTCACCAGATGACGCGGTGACTCGCCCGGCTGTGGCGTTTCATCCACCTCCGGCGCAGCGCATTCAAACGGGATCCCGAGCTTTTCCAGCAGCATTCGGCGATAAGGTGAAGTGGAAGCAAGGACGAGATTTGGCATATTTTTATCACCAGATATAGCGTATCGATGCCAGCCATTTTAAACTACAGGCCGCAATGTGTGCGAATAATTGGCAAAAGGCAGCTCTGGTTGCCTTTTTCTTTGACTCTATGACGTTACAAAGTTAATATGCGCGCCCTATGCAAAAGGTAAAATTACCCCTGACTCTTGATCCGGTTCGTACGGCTCAAAAACGCCTCGATTACGAAGGAATCTATTCTTCCGATCAGGCTGAGCGTATTGCCGAATCTGTAGTCAGTGTGGACAGTGATGTAGAATGCTCCATGTCGTTCGCTATCGACAACCAGCGTCTCGCCGTGTTAACCGGTGATGCAAAGGTGACGGTAACGCTCGAATGTCAGCGTTGCGGGAAACCGTTTGTACAGCATGTTCACACAACGTATTGTTTTAGTCCGGTTCGTTCTGACGAACAGGCTGAAGCACTCCCGGAAGCGTACGAGCCGATTGAGGTTAACGAATTCGGTGAAATCGATCTTCTGGCGCTGGTTGAAGATGAAGTCATCCTCTCCCTGCCAGTCGTTCCGGTGCATGATTCTGAACACTGTGAAGTGTCCGAGGCGGACATGGTCTTTGGGGAACTGCCTGATGAAGCGCAAAAACCAAACCCATTTGCCGTATTAGCCAGCTTAAAGCGTAAGTAATTGAGGAGTAAGGTCCATGGCCGTACAACAGAATAAACCAACCCGTTCCAAACGTGGCATGCGTCGTTCCCATGACGCGCTGACCGCAGTTACCAGCCTGTCTGTAGACAAGACTTCTGGTGAGAAACACCTGCGTCACCACATCACCGCTGACGGTTTCTACCGCGGCCGCAAGGTTATCACTAAGTAATCACGCGTCAGCGTGATTAGGCTTAGTGAGGAACTTCCCCGTGCAAACGGGGAGTTTACCGAACCAGGCTGCGACGATACCTTGACACGTCTAACCCTGGCGTTAGATGTCATGGGGGGAGATTTTGGCCCTACCGTGACAGTGCCTGCAGCATTGCAGGCACTGAATTCTAATTCGCAACTCACACTTCTTTTAGTCGGTAATCCCGACACAATCACGCCATTACTTGCAAAAGCTGACTTTGAACAACGTTCGCGTCTGCAGATTATTCCTGCGCAGTCAGTTATTGCCAGTGATGCCCGGCCATCGCAGGCTATTCGTAATAGCCGCGGCAGCTCTATGCGAATGGCGCTGGAGCTGGTGAAAGAAGGGCGAGCGCAGGCTTGCGTCAGCGCGGGAAATACTGGCGCGCTGATGGGGCTGTCGAAATTATTGCTCAAGCCGATTGAGGGCATTGAGCGTCCGGCGCTGGTGACGGTGTTACCGCATCAGCAGAAGGGCAAAACGGTGGTGCTGGATCTGGGCGCTAACGTGGATTGTGATAGTACAATGCTGGCTCAGTTTGCCGTTATGGGGTCGGTGCTGGCAGAAGACGTGGTCGGGATTAACAATCCCCGCGTTGCGTTATTGAATATTGGTGAAGAAGAGACCAAAGGTCTGGACAGTATCCGCGACGCTGCGGAAATACTCAAACAGGTCCCCTCCATCAACTATATTGGTTATCTCGAAGCCAATGAGTTGCTGACGGGCAAAACGGATGTATTAGTGTGTGATGGCTTCACCGGAAACGTGACGTTGAAGACCATGGAAGGGGTCGTACGAATGTTCCTTTCTCTGCTGAAATCGCAGGGAGACGGTAAAAAAAGGTCCTGGTGGCTGATTATATTAAAGCGTTGGTTACAAAAAAGCCTGACGCGGCGATTCAGTCACCTCAACCCCGACCAGTATAATGGCGCCTGTCTGTTAGGATTGCGCGGCATCGTGATTAAGAGTCATGGCGCCGCCAATCAGCGAGCATTTACCGTCGCGATTGAACAGGCAGTGCAGGCGGTGCAGCGTCAAGTCCCTCAGAGGATTGCCGCTCGCCTGGGATCTGTATTAGCTAAAAGTGACTGAGCGTACATGTATACGAAGATTTTAGGTACCGGCAGCTACCTGCCAAAACAAGTGCGTACCAACGCCGATCTTGAAAAAATGGTAGATACGTCTGACGAGTGGATTGTCACGCGCACAGGTATCCGTGAACGTCGTATCGCCGCGCCAGACGAAACTGTGTCCACCATGGGCTACGAAGCCGCTCAGCGAGCGCTTGAGATGGCTGGCATTGATAAAGAACAGATCGGGCTTATTGTGGTGGCGACCACCTCTGCCACGCATGCCTTCCCAAGCGCAGCGTGCCAGGTGCAGAACATGCTCGGCATCAAAGGCTGCCCGGCATTTGATGTTGCAGCAGCATGCGCGGGTTTCACCTATGCACTGAGCATCGCCGATCAGTATGTAAAATCGGGCGCCGTAAAATATGCGCTGGTGATCGGCGCTGACGTGCTGGCGCGTACCTGCGATCCAACCGATCGCGGCACGATCATTATTTTTGGCGATGGCGCGGGCGCGGTGCTGCTGGGGCAGTCCGAAGAGCCGGGCATCATCTCCACGCACCTGCATGCCGATGGCCGCTACGGCGAGCTGTTAACGCTGCCTAACGCCGATCGCGTTAATCCGGACAGTTCAATTTACCTGACAATGGCAGGTAACGAAGTGTTTAAAGTGGCCGTGACTGAACTGGCTCACATCGTTGATGAGACGCTGGAAGCGAACAATCTGGACCGCGCCGCACTCGACTGGCTGGTACCGCATCAGGCTAACCTGCGTATTATCAGCGCGACGGCGAAGAAGCTGGGCATGTCTATGGATAACGTTGTGGTGACGCTCGATCGCCACGGCAACACCTCTGCGGCATCGGTACCGTGCGCATTTGACGAAGCGGTACGCGATGGACGAATTAAACGGGGCCAACTGGTCTTGCTTGAAGCCTTTGGTGGCGGGTTCACCTGGGGTTCCGCGCTGGTTCGTTTCTAGGATAAGGATTAAAAAATGACGCAATTTGCTTTTGTGTTCCCGGGACAGGGCTCGCAAACTGTTGGGATGTTGTCTGAAATGGCAGCAAACTATCCGGTTATTGAAGAGACTTTCCGTGAAGCTTCTGACGCGCTGGGTTATGATCTGTGGGTGCTGACCCAACAGGGCCCCGCTGAAGAACTGAACAAAACCTGGCAGACTCAACCGGCACTGCTGGCGGCATCCGTCGCATTGTGGCGCGTATGGCAGCAGCAGGGCGGCAAAGCGCCGACGCTGATGGCGGGTCATAGCCTCGGTGAATACTCTGCGCTGGTCTGCGCTGGCGTGATTGCCTTCGCTGACGCGGTACGCCTGGTTGAATTGCGTGGTAAATTCATGCAGGAAGCGGTGCCAGAAGGCACGGGCGGCATGTCTGCCATCATCGGTCTGGATGATGCTTCTATCGCTAAAGCCTGTGAAGAATCTGCTGAAGGTCAGGTCGTTTCTCCGGTAAACTTTAACTCGCCAGGCCAGGTGGTAATCGCGGGTCATAAAGAAGCGGTTGAGCGTGCAGGCGCTGCCTGTAAAGCTGCGGGCGCAAAACGTGCACTGCCCCTGCCGGTGAGCGTGCCGTCTCACTGCGCGCTGATGAAGCCCGCAGCCGATAAGCTCGCGGTTGAGCTGGAAAAAATGACCTTTAACGCACCGACGATTTCCGTTGTGAATAACGTCGATGTGAAGTGCGAAACCGCGCCGGAGGCTATCCGTAACGCGCTGGTTCGCCAGCTCTACAGCCCGGTTCAGTGGACTACAACTGTTGAATTTATGGCGTCTCAGGGCGTGGAACATCTGTATGAAGTCGGTCCAGGTAAAGTACTTACCGGTCTGACAAAACGTATTGTAGATACCCTGACTGCCTCGGCGATTAACGAGCCGGAAGCCATGAAAGCGGCACTCTCGCAATAAAAGAGGAATACCATGAGTTTTGAAGGAAAAATTGCCCTGGTGACCGGCGCAAGCCGCGGTATTGGGCGCGCTATTGCTGAAACACTGGTTGCGCGCGGCGCAACGGTGATCGGGACTGCGACCAGCGAGAATGGCGCACAGGCCATCAGCGACTATCTGGGTGCGAACGGTAAAGGTCTGGTACTGAATGTGACTGAACCAGCATCTATCGAATCTGTTCTGGAAAATATTCGCGCAGAGTTTGGCGAAGTGGATATTCTGGTCAATAATGCCGGGATCACTCGCGACAACCTGCTGATGCGAATGAAAGACGACGAGTGGAACGATATTATCGAAACCAACCTGTCATCTGTATTCCGTCTGTCAAAAGCGGTAATGCGCGCTATGATGAAAAAGCGTCATGGTCGTATTATCACTGTAGGTTCTGTGGTTGGTACCATGGGAAATGCTGGTCAGGCTAACTACGCTGCGGCGAAAGCAGGTCTGATCGGTTTCAGTAAGTCGCTGGCGCGTGAAGTCGCGTCCCGCGGAATTACTGTAAACGTTGTTGCTCCGGGCTTTATTGAAACGGACATGACGCGTGCGCTAACTGATGAGCAGCGTGCGGGTACGCTGGCGGCAGTTCCAGCGGGTCGTCTTGGCGACCCTAAAGAAATCGCCAGCGCGGTTGCATTTTTAGCCTCTGACGAAGCGGGTTACATCACTGGTGAAACCCTCCACGTCAACGGCGGGATGTACATGGTTTAATCACGATCGAAAATATTTGCGTTATTTGGGCAAATGGCCTCAAAATAACGTAAAATCGTGGTAAGACCTGCCGGGATTTAGTTGCAAATTTTTCAACATTTTATACACTACGAAAACCATCGCGAAAGCGAGTTTTGATAGGAAATTTAAGAGTATGAGCACTATCGAAGAACGCGTTAAGAAAATTATCGGCGAACAGCTGGGCGTTAAGCAGGAAGAAGTTGTGAACTCCGCTTCCTTTGTTGAAGACCTGGGCGCAGATTCTCTTGACACCGTTGAGCTGGTAATGGCTCTGGAAGAAGAGTTTGATACTGAGATTCCGGACGAAGAAGCTGAGAAAATCACCACCGTTCAGGCTGCCATTGATTACATCAACGGTCACCAGGCGTAAGTGAACATCTCCAGGCGGTCATTCGACCGCCTGAGTTTTATCTTTTGTTGTCCCACGAATCTCTTTTTTTATCCCTCCCTGGAGGACAAGCGTGTCTAAGCGTCGTGTAGTTGTGACCGGACTTGGCATGTTGTCTCCTGTCGGCAATACCGTAGAGTCCACCTGGAAAGCTCTCCTTGCCGGTCAGAGCGGCATCAGCCTAATCGACCATTTCGATACTAGCGCCTATGCAACGAAATTTGCTGGCTTAGTAAAGGATTTTAACTGTGAAGAGATCATCTCGCGCAAAGAACAGCGCAAGATGGATGCCTTCATTCAATATGGAATTGTCGCTGGCGTTCAGGCCATGCAGGATTCTGGCCTTGAGATTACGGAAGAGAACGCGACCCGTATCGGCGCCGCTATCGGCTCCGGGATTGGCGGTCTTGGACTGATTGAAGAAAACCATACATCTCTGATGAATGGCGGCCCGCGTAAAATCAGCCCGTTCTTCGTTCCGTCTACGATTGTCAACATGGTGGCAGGTCACCTGACCATTATGTTCGGCCTGCGTGGCCCAAGCATCTCAATCGCGACAGCCTGTACGTCTGGCGTGCATAACATCGGCCAGGCCGCGCGTATCATTGCGTACGGCGATGCAGATGCTATGGTTGCGGGCGGCGCTGAAAAAGCCAGTACCCCACTGGGCGTCGGTGGTTTCGGTGCAGCGCGTGCGCTCTCTACCCGAAACGATAATCCTCAGGCGGCGAGCCGTCCGTGGGATAAAGACCGTGATGGTTTCGTGCTGGGTGACGGTGCAGGCATGATCGTACTGGAAGAGTACGAACACGCGAAAAAACGTGGCGCGAAAATTTATGCTGAAGTTGTTGGCTTTGGCATGAGCAGCGATGCTTATCACATGACGTCTCCTCCAGAGAATGGCGCAGGTGCTGCGCTGGCGATGGAAAACGCCATCCGTGATGCGGGCATTACGCCGGCACAGATTGGCTACGTTAACGCGCATGGGACGTCTACCCCTGCGGGCGATAAAGCAGAAGCGCAGGCTGTTAAGTCTATCTTCGGCGAATCTGCCAGCCGTGTGCTGGTGAGCTCCACGAAATCCATGACCGGTCACCTGCTGGGCGCTGCGGGGGCAGTAGAGTCAATCTACTCTATTCTCGCGCTGCGCGATCAGGCTGTACCACCAACCATCAACCTGGATAACCCGGATGAAGGTTGCGATCTGGACTTCGTTCCTCACGAAGCGCGCCAGGTTAGCGGTATGGAGTATACCCTGTGTAACTCCTTCGGCTTCGGTGGGACTAACGGTTCTCTGATCTTCAAAAAGGTCTGAGTCTGGTTGGTCGCTGACGATAAAAAAGGTCCGCTTGCCGGGCCTTTTTTATTAGGCGAAATCCCCTTGTCCGGCTGTTCACATCCTGCCAGACTGAGCCTCCACGCATAAGGAGCCACTATGTTTTTGATTAATGGCCTTGAGCAAGACACGCTGCCGGCAAGCGACAGGGCGACCCAGTTTGGCGATGGCTGTTTCACGACTGCGCGTATTCTCGACGGTGACGTGTGCCTGCTCGGGGCCCATATCCTTCGTTTACAAAAAGCCTGCGAAACATTACTGATCCCCTTCTCGCAGTGGGACATTCTTGAAAGTGAGATGCGTCGGCTGGCGTCAGAAAAAGCAAGCGGCGTCCTGAAAGTCATTATCAGCCGCGGGAGCGGTGGCCGGGGCTATAGCGGTTCTGCCTGTCTGCATCCTACGCGGATCCTTTCCGTTTCAGATTATCCTTCCCATTATGCGCACTGGCGTGAAGAGGGCGTAGCCGTGGCGCTAAGTCCGGTACGTCTGGGAAGAAACTCGATGCTCGCTGGCATAAAACACCTCAACCGCCTTGAACAGGTGCTAATTCGTACTCATCTTGAGCAGACGGAGGCCGGGGAGGCGCTGGTTCTTGACAGCGAAGGGTACATTACGGAATGCTGTGCGGCTAATTTACTCTGGCGGAAGGGCAGTGACGTGTTCACGCCTTCGCTGGAGCAGGCCGGCGTCAACGGCATTATGCGGCAGTTTTGTATGCACCAGCTGGCACGCGCAGGCTTTCGCGTTGTCGAAGTCAACGCTAAGGAAGAGGCGCTGTTGGCTGCCGATGAAGTCGTTATCTGCAATGCGCTGATGCCCGTTGTCCCCGTTCGCGCTTATGGCCGCAAATGCTGGTCATCCCGCGAGCTGTTCCAGTTTCTGGCCCCGTTATGTGAGCAAACCAGGTAGTCATGAAGAAAATGTTACGCTTTGTCCTCCTTCTGATCGTTGCGTTAGGTCTCGCTGGCGGAGCGGGAGTGTGGAAAGTCCGTCAGCTGGCGGAGAGTCAGATCCTGATAAAAGACGAGACGATTTTTACCCTGAAAGCGGGGACCGGGCGGCAGGCGCTTGGTCAGCAGCTGTATGACGACAAAATTATCCTTCGCCCACGCGTATTCCAGTGGCTGCTGCGTATTGAACCGGACCTGTCCCATTTCAAAGCCGGTACCTATCGCTTTACCCCTGGCATGACCGTGCGCGAGATGCTGCAACTGCTGGAAAGTGGTAAAGAAGCCCAGTTCCCGCTGCGTTTCGTGGAAGGTATGCGTCTGAGCGATTACCTCAGGCAGCTGCGTGACGCGCCGTACATCAAGCATACGCTGAAAGATGACCGCTATCAGACCGTGGCAGACGCCTTAAAATTCGAACATCTCGAGTGGGTGGAAGGCTGGTTCTGGCCCGATACGTGGATGTATACGGCAGGCACGACGGATGTGGCCATTCTGAAGCGCGCGCACAACAAAATGGTCGCGGCGGTAGACGCTGCCTGGGAAGGGCGAGCTGAAGGCCTGCCTTATAAAGATCAAAACCAGTTCATGACGATGGCCTCGATCATCGAGAAAGAGACGGCCGTTGCTGCCGAACGTGACCAGGTTGCCTCGGTGTTTATTAACCGTCTGCGCATCGGCATGCGTTTGCAAACCGATCCTACCGTCATCTACGGCATGGGCGAAAACTACAACGGCAGGATTTCCAGAAAAGATCTGGAGACGCCAACGGCGTATAATACCTACGTGATTAGCGGCCTGCCGCCTGGACCGATTGCGACGCCGAGTGAAGCATCGTTGAAGGCCGCCGCGCACCCGGCCAAAACGCCGTATCTCTATTTTGTGGCTGACGGAAAAGGGGGGCACACGTTCAATACCAACCTGGCCAGCCACAATCGCTCCGTTCAGGACTATCTGAAGGCACTTAAGGAAAAAAATGCGCAGTAAATACATTGTCATTGAGGGACTCGAAGGGGCGGGCAAAACAACTGCCCGTAACGTGGTGGTGGATACGCTTACGTCGCTTGGCGTTGCCGATATGGTCTTCACCCGCGAGCCGGGCGGTACGCAGCTGGCGGAAAAACTGCGCAGCCTGGTTCTGGATATCAAATCCGTTGGCGATGAAGTTATTACCGACAAAGCGGAAGTGCTGATGTTCTATGCGGCGCGCGTTCAGCTGGTGGAGACGGTGATCAAACCCGCTCTGGCAGAAGGGAAATGGGTGATTGGCGATCGCCACGATCTCTCAACCCAGGCATATCAGGGCGGTGGCCGGGGTATCGACCAGACCATGCTGGCTACGCTTCGCAACGCGGTTCTGGGCGATTTCCGTCCTGACCTGACGCTGTATCTGGACGTGACCCCTGAGGTGGGCCTGAAGCGCGCCCGTGCCCGCGGCGAACTGGACCGCATTGAACAGGAATCTTTTGATTTCTTTAACCGCACCCGTGCGCGTTATCTGGAGCTGGCCGGGCAGGACAACACCATTCGTACCATCGATGCGACGCAATCCCTTGAAGACGTTACGCGTGATATTCAGCAGACTGTTACGCAGTGGCTACAGGAGCAGCAGGCATGAAATGGTATCCATGGTTGCGCCCACACTTTGAACAGCTGATCGGCAGCTATCAGGTTGGTCGGGGGCATCATGCGTTACTGATCCAGGCGCTTCCGGGAATGGGTGATGATGCGTTGATTTACGCCATCACCCGCTTTCTGATGTGCCAACAGCCGGAAGGACATAAAAGCTGCGGTAAGTGCCGGGGTTGCCAGCTCATGCAGGCGGGCACGCATCCTGACTATTACACCCTCGAACCCGAGAAGGGCAAAAATACGCTCGGTATCGACGCGGTGCGTGAGGTCAGTGAGAAACTGTACGAATATGCGCGTCTGGGCGGGGCGAAAGTAGTGTGGCTGAAAGACGCCGCGCTGCTCACGGAAGCCGCAGCCAACGCCCTGTTAAAAACCCTGGAAGAGCCGCCAGAGAACACCTGGTTTTTCCTCTCCTGCCGCGAGCCGGAACGCTTGCTGGCGACGCTGCGCAGTCGCTGCCGTCTTCACCACCTCGCTGTCCCTCAGGAATCCTGGTCGCTCGCCTGGCTTGAGCGAGAAGTGACGGTGTCACAAGGCGCGGCGCGCTCGGCGTTGCGCCTGTGCAGCGGTGCGCCTGCGGCTGCGCTGGCCTTATTGCAGCCGGAGGTGTGGTCCCAGCGTGAAACGCTGTGTCGTGCGGTTGAATCAGCCCTCGACAGCCATGACTGGCTGAGCATGCTGCCAGCGCTGAACAGCGATCAGGCTCCGGAACGGCTGCACTGGCTGGCCGCACTGCTGCTGGATGCGCTCAAAATCCAGCAGGGGGCTACGCTTCTGACTAACCCTGACGTGTGGGCGTTGGTCACCACACTTGCGAATCGCCTGTCAGGGCAGTCGCTGCACGCTATCCTTCATGATATCTGCCAGAGTCGTGAACAACTTTTGACGGTAACCGGTCTCAATCGCGAGCTTTTACTGACCGACCAGTTACTGCGTATCGAACACTACCTGCAACCGGGTGTCATACCGCCGGTTTCCCACCTCTGAGAGAGACATTATGTTTTTAGTCGACTCACACTGCCATCTCGATGGCCTGGATTATCAATCCCTGCATAAAAATGTGGACGACGTGCTGGCGAAAGCCGCCGCGCGCGATGTGAAATTTTGCCTGGCCGTGGCGACCACGCTGCCGGGTTACCGCTCCATGCGTGAACTGGTAGGCGAGCGCGATAATGTCGTCTTCTCCTGCGGCGTGCATCCGCTGAATCAGGATGAAGCTTACGACGTTGAGGATTTACGCCGTCTTGCCGCAGAAGAGGGCGTAGTGGCGATGGGCGAGACCGGTCTGGACTATTTCTACACCCCCGAAACAAAACCTCGCCAGCAGGAATCCTTCCGCAACCACATCCGTATTGGCCGTGAGCTGAATAAGCCGGTTATCGTTCATACCCGCGATGCGCGCGCCGACACGCTGGCGATCCTGCGGGAAGAAAAGGTGACGGATTGCGGTGGCGTACTACACTGTTTCACAGAAGACAGAGAAACGGCGGGTAAGCTGCTTGATTTAGGCTTTTATATTTCATTCTCGGGGATTGTCACGTTCCGCAATGCTGAGCAACTGCGTGATGCGGCGCGCTATGTTCCGCTGGATCGTATTCTGGTGGAAACCGATTCCCCGTACCTGGCGCCGGTGCCTCATCGCGGCAAAGAGAATCAGCCAGCGATGACCCGGGATGTCGCTGAGTATATGGCCGTTCTGAAAGGTGTCAGTATCGAAGAACTGGCTCGCGTGACAACGAAAAACTTCGCCAGCCTGTTCCATATCGACCCCGCCCGCCTGCAATCTGTCTGATACACCTGTTATTTTTAGGCTCGTAATTAATAAGTAAAACGAGTAAAGTTCACCGCCTCATTTGGGGCGGTGATGGCGTTTTTAGACACATCCAGACATGCTTTATGTAAATATCTGCAAGTTTTTTGGCCGTCTTGAACTGAAACGTGATAGCCGTCAAACAAACTCAGAGGGAATTATTTTACTCTGTGTAATAAATAAAGGGCGCTTAGATGTCCTGTCCACGGCGCGGTACTCCCCCCGGGCCAATGCGTGAAAACGTAAAAAAAGCACAAATACTCAGGAGCACTCTCAATTATGTTTAAGAATGCATTTGCTAACCTGCAAAAGGTCGGTAAATCGCTGATGCTGCCAGTATCCGTACTGCCTATCGCAGGTATCCTGCTGGGTGTCGGTTCTGCAAACTTCAGCTGGCTGCCAGCCGTAGTTTCCCACGTGATGGCCGAAGCAGGCGGTTCTGTTTTTGCTAACATGCCGCTGATCTTCGCTATCGGTGTTGCTCTGGGCTTCACCAATAACGACGGTGTATCCGCTCTGGCGTCCGTTGTTGCTTACGGCATCATGGTGAAAACCATGGCTGTGGTTGCGCCGCTGGTCCTGCATTTACCTGCTGAAGAGATTGCCGCTAAGCACCTGGCAGACACCGGTGTTCTCGGCGGTATCATCTCCGGTGCGATTGCAGCGTACATGTTTAACCGCTTCTATCGCATCAAGCTGCCTGAGTATCTGGGCTTCTTCGCGGGTAAACGTTTTGTGCCGATCATTTCTGGTCTGGCCGCGATTTTCACCGGTGTTGTCCTGTCCTTCATCTGGCCACCAATCGGTACGGCAATCCAGACCTTCTCTCAGTGGGCGGCTTACCAGAACCCGGTTGTGGCGTTCGGTATCTACGGCTTCATTGAGCGCTGCCTGGTACCATTTGGTCTGCATCACATCTGGAACGTTCCATTCCAGATGCAGATTGGTGAATACACCAACGCAGCAGGCCAGGTGTTCCACGGCGACATCCCACGCTACATGGCGGGTGACCCAACGGCAGGTAAACTGTCTGGTGGCTTCCTGTTCAAAATGTACGGTCTGCCAGCTGCCGCAATTGCGATTTGGCACTCTGCTAAACCAGAGAACCGTGCAAAAGTGGGCGGTATCATGATCTCCGCAGCGCTGACCTCGTTCCTGACCGGTATCACCGAGCCGATCGAGTTCTCCTTCATGTTCGTTGCGCCGATCCTGTACATCATCCACGCGGTACTGGCAGGTCTGGCATTCCCAATCTGTATCCTGCTGGGTATGCGTGACGGTACGTCCTTCTCTCACGGTCTGATCGACTTCATCGTTCTGTCCGGTAACAGCAGCAAGCTGTGGCTGTTCCCAATCGTGGGTGCAGGCTACGCAGTGGTGTACTACACCGTCTTCCGCGTGCTGATCAAAGCACTGGACCTGAAAACGCCGGGTCGTGAAGATGCAACGGAAGACAGCAAAGCCGGTGCGACCAGCGAAATGGCGCCTGCTCTGGTAGCTGCTTTCGGCGGTAAAGAGAACATCACTAACCTGGACGCGTGTATCACTCGTCTGCGTGTGAGCGTTGCCGACGTTGCGAAAGTAGACCAGCCGGGTCTGAAAAAACTGGGCGCAGCGGGCGTCGTTGTTGCAGGTTCTGGTGTTCAGGCAATCTTCGGTACTAAATCCGATAACCTGAAAACTGAAATGGATGAGTACATCCGCAACAACTAAGCTGTGACCTGGGGAGACTAAGGCAGCCGAATGGCTGCCTTTTTTATTATTGCGGCTTGTGGTGCCGGGTGGCGGCTGCGCCTTACCTGGCCTACGTGATGGGTAGGCCCGGTAAGCGCAGCGCCACCGGGCTTCTGTCACTCAGAAATCGTAGCTCGCGCTCACCGAGACGTTCAGCGGCGCGCCATACACCGCATACGATCCGACGTAGTCGTAATACTCTTTGTCGAACAGGTTGTTGACGTTAGCCTGTACCGCAAAATCTTTGGTGACCTGATAACGGCTGAACAGGTTCACCAGCCCATAGCTGCCTTGCTCCGCGCGGGAACGTCCTGCCGGGCCGCCTTCCACGTCCGTCCACACTTTGTTCTGCCAGTTTACGCCACCGCCCACGGTCAGTTCCGGCAGCATTGGCAACTGATAGCGGGTGAAGAGCTTCATGGTTGTGCGCGGCTGATCGGAGCTGACGGCGTTGCCATTCTTATCTTCTGCGATGTAACGCGTCGCGCCGAAGGTCAGCTGCCAGTTATCGGTCAGGGCACCGTTGAGCTCGAACTCGACCCCTTTGCTGACCACCCCGTCCAGCGATTCATAGATCGACTCACCGCTCGGCATGTAGGTGTAGGTATTGCTGGCGACGTTATCCTGCTCAATGCGGAAAATCGCCAGTGAGGTGGTGAGGCGGGTATTAAACCAGTCTGCCTTCACCCCGGCTTCGTAGCTTTTGCCCGTGGTAGGGTCGAGATAACGTCCGTTGGCATCGCGCTTATCCTGCGGCTGGAAGATAGAGGTATAGCTGACGTAGGTCGACCAGTCCTCATTGATGTCATACACCAGGCCAGCGTACGGCGTGACATCATCTTTGGTGCTTTCCAGACGGGTATTCGGCGATCCTGCCGGGTTATAACGAATATTGTATTGGGTGTAGCGCGCGCCCAGGATCAGGTGCAGCGGATCGGCCAGCGAGAAACGAGCCGAAGAATAGGCTGAAGACTGGCGAATATCATCCTTGCTGTAGAGTTTCCACGGCGTCCACTGCGGATCGGCGATGTTCCCGTTCCAGTTCTTAAAGTTGCCGACATCCACCATGCCGTATACCGCATCCGGCATGGAGTTGTCGTAATGGTTACGTTGACGGCTGAAGCTGCCGCCGAACATCATTTCATGTTGACGACCAAAGAGATCGAAGCCGCCGCGCAGGAAGGCGTCGACCGCATCCTGTTTACGTTCCCCGCGGTTCCAGCCGCCGTAACCCACCAGGCCCGCGCCGGTCTCTTTATCCGGATAGCCGGACATATACATCAGCTTAGAGTCAAAGTTGGTTTCAGCATGCATGCCGTTGATGTGCGCTTCCCAGCCATTATCGAAACGCTGGGTCAGGTTAGCGAAGATGCGGGTGCTGTCTTTATCCGAATAGGCCCAGTCAGGCGCGACGGTCTGGCTGCGATTGTAGTTAGTCTTACTTCCGTCGCTGTACCAGGTCGGCAGTCCGCCCCAGGTTGGGTCGGCGGTATGGCTTTCCTGATACTCATACCCTACCGAGAGAGTCGTGCTGTCGGTGACATCCGCGTCCATCACGCCGTAGAGGAATTTCTTCCGGTAGTGGTAGTTATCCACGAAGCTGTCGTTGTCCTGATAACCGGTGATCAGACGACCCCGTACCTTACCTGACTCTACCAGCGGCGCCTGGAGATCCAGCACGTAGCGCTGCTTGTCCCAGCTGCCGTAGCTGGCGGAGACGTTACCTTTAAATTCCGGGCTGTCCGCGTGCTTACGCACCATATTAACGTACGCCGCCGGGTTCCCCGTGCCGGACATCAGGCCGGTGGCGCCGCGAACCACTTCAATGCGGTCATAAATCGCGGTATCGGCGGCGGTATCACCAAAGTTCCACACTTCACTGATGGAGGTTGGCAAGTCGTCATAGGCGTAGTTGCTGACGAAAAAGCCGCGTGAGTAAAACACGGTACGGTCGCTGTCCTGCACCTGGGCCGTAATGCCCGTGGTGTTCGTCAGCACCTGTCCGATGGATTGCAGATTCTGGTCAGCCATACGTTGCTGGCTGATAACGCTGACGGACTGCGGGATGTCGCGGGGAACCAGCAACAGTTTGGTGCCGGTGGTGGTGGTTTTTACGCTGTAATCCTGATCCTGGCTGGCAGAAAGATCCTGTGTGTTGTCAAAACCCCCGTCAACGACAACGGTATCTTCGGTGGTTGAAGCAGCGAAAGCGGCGGTTGGCGTCAATGCCATAGCAATGCAGGCGGCCAGCAACGAAGGTGTTGCGGCAGGCTGACGTTGCCCATCCCTGGTGTGATTAATGAAAGACATCATCAAACCCTTAGTGAATGGTGAAGGTATTTCGCGACAGTCCCGCTAGCACGGGCTGACGTCGTTTTCTATGTTAAAAATGCGCATGAAAATGCAAATGCGAAATATACGCATTGTGATTAACGCTGTAAACAGATGTTTCGGGATGAACTGAAATAAGGTTTCAGAAAAGAAATGTCCTAAAGCGATGCCTCTTCAGCCAGATGGGGGACGATCAGGAAAGAAATCACGGGAGAAGGTTGAAAGGACAGGAGAAACTCGCTCATACTCTTGTCTTGTGTCACGCAGTAAATCAGACAATGTGTGTTAACAACGGACGCACGACGCCAGATTAAACTTAAAAGGAAAAGGTCATGGCTGAAGAAACGATTTTCAGTAAAATTATCCGCCGCGAAATTCCGTCGGATATTGTCTATCAGGATGAACTGGTCACGGCTTTCCGCGACATTTCTCCCCAGGCGCCGACGCACATCCTTATTATTCCCAATATTCTGATCCCGACCGTTAATGACGTTAAAACCGAGCATGAAGTGGCGCTGGGCCGTATGCTGACGGTGGCCGCGAAAATCGCTGAGCAGGAAGGGATTGCTGAAGACGGATACCGTTTGATCATGAACTGTAATCGCCATGGCGGCCAGGAAGTCTATCATATTCATATGCATCTGCTGGGTGGACGTCCACTGGGACCGATGCTGGCACATAAAGGTCTTTAATATGTTAACTGGGCGTATTGCAGCGCTGATCGTGACGCTGGTAATGGTTGGGTGCAGCGCGCGTCCCGCCATCCCGGTCAGTGAAGAACAGACGCTGGTGATGGAGTCCTCAGTGCTTGCTGCGGGCATCACGGCGGAGAAGCCTTCGCTGACCATAAGCGAAATCCAGTCTTCAGCCTCTTCTACGCTCTATAACGAAAGGCAAGAGCCAGTGACGGTGCATTATCGCTTCTACTGGTATGACGTGAGAGGTCTTGAGATGCACCCGCTTGAGGCGCCGCGCAGCGTGACCATCCCAGCAAGATCGTCGGTCACGCTCTACGGCAGCGCCAGCTATCTGGGTGCACATAAGGTGAGACTTTATCTTTATTTGTAAGGAGTGAACCTTGATTAAAACAATGAGCCGTTATGCGCTCCTGAGTGCCTTTGCACTCTTTCTGGCGGGTTGTGTGACGCGAACGGAAGAACCTGCACCGGTGGATCAGGCGAAGCCGGGAACGGAACAGCCAACAACGCCAGCGCAGCCTGTTCCAACCGTGCCGTCTGTACCGACCATTCCGGCGCAGCCTGGCCCGATCGAACATCCGGACGACACCGCACAGCCTGCGCCGCGAGTACGCCACTATGACTGGAATGGCGCAATGCAGCCGATGGTGGGTAAAATGTTGCAGGCACAGGGTGTTACGCCCGGCAGCGTGCTGCTGGTGGACAGCGTGAACAACCGTACAAACGGTTCCCTGAATGCGGGAGAAGCGACGGAAACCCTGCGCAACGCGCTGGCAAACAACGGTAAATTTACGCTGGTCTCTGCTCAGCAGCTCGCGGTCGCCAAGCAGCAGCTTGGTCTGTCGCCTCAGGACAGCCTGGGTTCGCGCAGTAAAGCGATTGGTATTGCCCGCAACGTTGGCGCGCAGTATGTCCTTTATTCTAACGCGACAGGCAACGTGAACACGCCGTCGTTGCAGATGCAGTTAATGCTGGTTCAGACCGGCGAAATTATCTGGTCAGGTAAAGGTGCCGTTACGCAACAATAAGCGCACGCGTCATGATGTCCTGACGCGTTATTTCCCTCAATACCATGTTATCGCGCCGCAAGCCCCCGCCGGGCTTGGCGGCGCGAGTTGCATTATTGAGCATGGCGACCATCGGCTGGTTTTACGTCAGCATCACGATGCCGCCGCGCCTGCCTCCCATTTTCGTCGCCAGTTCCGCGCCCTGAAGCGCCTGCCCGCCGACCTTGCGCCACAACCTCATCTCTTTATCAGAGACTGGATGGCGGTGGCGTTTATTGCGGGTGAGATCAAAAGCGAGCTTCCCGATACGCCTGCGCTGACAGCCATGCTGTATCATCTGCATCGCCAGCCGCGTCTGGGCTGGCGGGTAACGTTACTTCCTTTGCTGGATCACTACTGGCAGCAGGCTGCGCCTGGACGACGCACGCCCTACTGGCTGGCGCAGCTTAAGCGGTTGCGTAAAGCGGGAGAGCCGCAGGCGTTACGTCTGGCGCCGCTGCATATGGATGTCCACGCGGGGAATATCGTTCATACCACGGCAGGCGAGAAACTTATCGACTGGGAATATGCCGGAGACGGTGACGTGGCGCTCGAACTTGCTGCGGTCTGGATGCCTGATGAGGCGTCGCGCGAGCAGCTGATAACCGCCTATGCCCGAAACGCCAACATCAATGCGCTCACCCTTGCGCGGCAGGTCGCGCGCTGGCGTCCGTGGGTGTTGATGCTGATGGCGGGATGGTTTGAAATGCGCCTTCAGCAGACATGTGACAAACAATTTATTGCGCTGGCAAATGATGCCTGGCGTCAGTTACAAACGAAAGGATAAGAGAGGTTGGTGTGGGTCCAGTAATGTTGGATGTCGAAGGATTTGAGCTGGATGCGGAAGAGCGCGAAATTCTGGCGCATCCGCTGGTAGGGGGGCTGATTCTTTTCACCCGCAATTATCATGATCCGGAGCAGTTGCGTGAGCTGGTTCGCCAGATCCGTGCGGCGTCGCGCAATCACCTGGTGGTGGCCGTAGACCAGGAAGGTGGGCGTGTGCAGCGTTTCCGCGAAGGGTTTACCCGTTTACCCGCCGCGCAATCTTTTGCTGCGCTGCTGGGGATCGAAGAGGGCGGTCAACTGGCGCAGGATGCCGGCTGGCTGATGGCCAGCGAGATGATCGCCATGGATATCGACATCAGCTTCGCCCCGGTGCTGGACGTAGGACACATTAGCGCGGCAATTGGTGAGCGTTCGTATCATGACGATCCGCGTATTGCGCTGGCAATGGCGACGCGCTTTATTGACGGTATGCATGCTGCGGGCATGAAAACCACCGGCAAACATTTCCCGGGCCACGGGGCGGTGACGGCGGATTCCCATAAAGAAACCCCGCGCGATCCGCGCCCGGAAGCAGACATTCGCGCTAAAGATATGTCGGTTTTCCGCTCGTTGATCGCTGATAACAAGCTGGATGCCATCATGCCTGCGCACGTCATATACAGTGAGGTCGATCCGCGTCCGGCCAGCGGCTCTCCACACTGGCTGAAAACCGTGCTGCGTCAGGAGTTAGGCTTCAATGGCGTAATTTTCTCTGACGATTTATCCATGGAAGGGGCGGCGATTATGGGTAGCTATGCCGAACGTGGGCAGGCTTCGCTGGATGCGGGTTGCGATATGATCCTCGTCTGCAATAATCGTAAAGGGGCGGTGAGCGTGCTGGATAACCTGTCGCCGATCAATGCTGAACGTGTTACACAATTGTATCATAAAGGTTCATTTAGTCGTCAGGAGCTGATGGACTCGGCGCGCTGGAAAACGGTAAACGCCCGGCTTGAAGCCCTGAACGAGCGCTGGCAGGCACATAAAGCAGCCCTTTAATTCATCCCGGAAGGCGTAGCGTGGTGAGACGATGATCATCTATTTACACGGTTTTGACTCAAACAGTCCTGGTAATCATGAGAAAGTGCTGCAATTGCAGTTTATCGATCCGGATGTCCGGCTGATCAGTTACAGCACACGTCATCCGAAGCATGACATGCAGCATCTGCTTAAAGAAGTGGATAAAATGTTGCAGCTCAATATCGACGATCGCCCGCTGATCTGCGGCGTGGGGTTAGGAGGATACTGGGCAGAGCGCATCGGTTTTTTGTGCGATATCCGTCAGGTCATTTTTAATCCTAACCTGTTTCCGAACGAAAACATGGAAGGCAAAATCGATCGCCCGGAGGAGTACGCCGACATCGCAACCAAATGCGTGAGCAATTTCCGTGAAAAGAACCGCGATCGGTGTCTGGTGATCCTCTCCCGCAACGATGAAGCGCTGAACAGCTCCCGCGCCGCCGAGCTTCTGCACCATTACTACGAAATTGTCTGGGACGAAGAGCAGACCCACAAGTTCAAAAACATTTCCCCGCACTTGCAGCGTATTAAAGCCTTTAAAACGCTGGGCTGATCTCCCTGAACCTGGTAAAGGCTCGGTACGCGAAAGCGTACCGGGCCTCTTTTTTGTCAGAGTTGTCTACTTTTAAACCATCAAAACTTGATACATATCAATTTTGGTATGACCAATGCGCCTGACGTGCTATTCTCAATGAATCTGAATGGTTTCAGCGCAGTAACCTGTTGTTAATTAAGGGTTATTTATATAACTTTTAATTAACAATTGGTTAATAATTTGAGGGGGTCACGTTGACTACGCCATTGAAAAAGATAGTGATTGTCGGCGGTGGTGCTGGCGGACTGGAGCTGGCGACGCAGCTGGGTAAGAAACTGGGTCGCGGTAAGAAAGCCAAAATCACGCTGGTGGATCGTAACCACAGCCATCTGTGGAAGCCGTTACTGCACGAAGTGGCGACCGGGTCGCTGGATGAGGGCGTGGATGCGCTCAGCTATCTGGCGCATGCGCGTAACCACCACTTCCAGTTCCAGCTGGGTTCGGTGGTGGATATCAATCGTGAAAACAAAACCATCACGCTGGCTGAGCTGCGTGATGATAAAGGCGAGTTGCTGGTTCCTGAGCGCAAGCTGGCCTATGACACGCTGGTGATGGCCCTGGGCAGTACCTCCAATGATTTCAACACCCCAGGCGTAAAAGAGCACTGCATCTTCCTGGATAACCCGCATCAGGCGCGTCGTTTCCATCAGGAGATGCTTAACCTGTTCCTGAAGTACACCAACAACATGGGTGCTAACGGCAAGGTCAACATTGCTATCGTGGGCGGCGGCGCAACGGGCGTTGAATTATCGGCGGAGTTGCACAATGCGGTCAAGCAGCTGCACAGCTACGGCTACAAAGGGCTGACTAACGAAGCGCTGAATGTGACGCTGGTGGAAGCAGGTGAACGCATTCTGCCTGCGCTTCCGCCGCGTATTTCCGGCGCGGCGCACAACGAGCTGACTAAACTGGGCGTGCGCGTGCTGACCCAGACCATGGTGACCAGCGCGGATGAGGGCGGCCTGCATACCAAAGACGGCGAGTACATCCAGGCCGACCTGATGGTCTGGGCTGCGGGGATCAAAGCGCCTGATTTCATGAAAGATATCGGTGGGCTGGAGACAAACCGCATTAACCAGCTGGTGACAGAACCGACGCTGCAAACCACGCGCGATCCGGACATCTTCGCCATCGGCGACTGTGCCTCCTGCGCACGTCCGGAAGGCGGATTTGTACCGCCTCGCGCTCAGGCTGCGCACCAGATGGCAAGCCTCGTGCTGCATAACATCCTGGCGCAGATAAAAGGCAAACCGATGAAAGCCTATGTCTACAAAGACCACGGCTCTCTGGTGTCGCTCTCAAACTTCTCCACCGTGGGCAGCCTGATGGGTAACCTGATGCGCGGCTCCATGATGGTGGAAGGGCGCATCGCCCGCTTCGTGTACATTTCTCTGTACCGTATGCACCAGATTGCGCTGCACGGCTACTTCAAAACCGGCCTGATGATGCTGGTTGGCCGCATCAACCGCGTGATCCGTCCACGCCTGAAGCTGCACTAATTTCTCTCTCCCTCCGGACCCTCCGGAGGGAATTCTTAGCACATCATGCTGTGCATTTCCCTCCTGACGCTTAAGAGTTCTCTTAAACCCACGTTGTCCCGGCCAACAACCCTGATTTTGATCCTTTATCTTATTGGCGAAGCGTTTATTGCGCTGCAAAATTGCTACCAATTGCAACAAAGGAGGAAGTCCCGTGAATAAATCAATGTTGGCGGGTATAGGGATTGGCGTCGCAGCTGCGTTAGGTGTGGCTGCCGTTGCCAGTCTGAACGTACTTGATCGTGGCCCGCAGTATGCGCAGGTGGTTTCCGCTACACCGATCAAAGAGACGGTCAAGACGCCTCGTCAGGAGTGCCGTAATGTTTCTGTCACCCATCGTCGTCCGGTTCAGGATGAAAACCGTATCGCTGGCTCCGTGCTGGGCGCGGTTGCTGGTGGGGTGATTGGTCATCAGTTTGGTGGCGGCCGTGGTAAGGATGTCGCGACGGTGGTTGGTGCGCTGGGTGGCGGTTATGCCGGTAACCAGGTGCAGGGCGCGATGCAGGAAAATGATACCTACACCACAACGCAGCAGCGCTGTAAAACCGTGTATGACAAGTCTGAAAAAATGTTGGGCTACGACGTAACCTACAAAATTGGCGATCAGCAGGGCAAAATCCGCATGGATAAAGATCCTGGTACGCAGATCCCTCTCGACAGCAATGGTCAGCTGATACTGAATAACAAAGTGTAAAAAAGATGTTCTCTGAACTTAGCTCCTCATGCGCTCAGGCTGAGGAGCTTTTTTTTGCGTCAGAGTTTAAGAAGTTCAGGCCACAGGCGCAGCGTTGTGTGCGTAATCCCCTGCAATTTTTCCAGCGTCGCGCCTTCACGGGCGCTGATGGACATCCCCTGTAAAATACAGCTCAGATACTGGGCCAGCTCCTGCGGACGGCAATGCGCCGGGATTTCGCCACGCAGCTGACGCTGAGCCAGAAACGTGCTGAGCGTCTCCTCCTGCATCGCATGTCGCGATTTGACCGTGTTGGCAATCTCTTTAGACGATGCCGCGAGGGTCGCGGAGGTGTTGATCATAAAACACCCCGCAGGCGTGTCCTTGCTGGTATAGCAGGTCGCGATTGCCGTGAAATAATCCTGTAATGCCTGCTCAACCGTTTTTTCTTCACAGAATAGCTGGGCTTCATGTTTTGCCGCGAAGCGCGAGATGTATCTGTCCAGAACGGCCCGGAATAAGCCTTCTTTGTTGGTGAACTCTGCGTACAGGGTAGGGGCTTTAGCACCCGTAGCTTCCACGAGATCGGAAAGCGACGTGGCTTCATACCCATGCTGCCAGAAGAGCGTCATGGCCTTATCGAGCGCCGCATCCCTGTCGAACACTTTTGGTCGGCCACGGCTTTTCTTTGCGCAACGCGTGACATCGGTTGTCATGTGCCGTTGATCCTCTGTTGTTTTGTTGAATAGTCATTATAAAAATAAACGTCTGCAACGACCAGCGGTGATTTCTGAAAAATAATTTAATTTTATCTTTTTGAAATATAAGGCAAATGAAATTAATTTAACGACCATTATAAAAATGAGTTGACGTGTGACCTGGATCACATCTATCATTTACCTATCGATCGTTAACTAAATAACTAACGACCACTACATCATCTGCCTAAAGGTATAAAATCATGAAAAACGTTAAAACCCTGATCGCTGCCGCCGTTCTGAGTTCACTCTCTTTCGCAAGCTTCGCTGCTGTTGAAGTGCAATCCACTCCAGCAGACCAGCAGAAAGTCGGTACCATCTCTGCCACTGCCGGGACTAACCTGGGCTCTCTGGAAGATCAGCTGGCGCAAAAAGCTGACGAAATGGGTGCGAAATCATTCCGCATCACCTCTGTGACCGGTCCTAACACCCTGCACGGTACCGCAGTTATCTACAAATAAGCGTAACGCAACCCTCCGTTATGCCACTGCAATAAAAAACGCCCTGCTGATGCAGGGCGTTTGTCGTTATTGCTGCTTTACATTGACTGCTGAGCAACCTCATGATGCCGCGTAACATCGGTTGGCATCCCCGAACGTGCTTCCATCGCCCGCTCCATCACTGCGCCATCGGTGTTGGCATTCGTTTTAAAGCTCACCATGGAGGCATTCAGATTAATCGGCAACGTCTGCGGATCGTCATTGATGTTTTTCGATAGCGGCTGGTGGATCTCAACCAGACGGACGCCACCTGGCTCTTCAGATACTTTAATCGGCGTATTAATGATATTCACTTTCGTGCCAGGGGCGATCACGCGGTAGAGCGTTTTGATATCGTCATCGCGCAGGCGAATGCAGCCGGAGCTGACGCGCATCCCGATCCCGAAATCCGCATTCGTTCCGTGCAGAAGATAAACCCCACCATATGCCGCCAGGCGAATTGCATGATGCCCCATCGGATTATCCGGGCCAGCAGGTACCACGGCGGGCAGGTCGATACCTTGAGCTTTATAACGGGCGCGAATGTTTGCCGTCGGGGTCCAGGTAGGATTAGCGCGCTTATCAGAGACGGTGGTGACCATGGTAGGTGTGAGCGTATCGCCCCCCAGTTGACCAATACCGATAGGGTAGACGGTCACTTCGTTCTTGCCCGGCGGGTAGTAATACAGACGTAGCTCGGCGAGGTTAATCACAATGCCCTGACGCGGCGCGTCCGGCAGGATGGTTTGCAGCGGAATCGTCAGTACGCTGCCCGCCCGGGGCACGTACGGATCTACGCCCGGGTTGGCCTGCAACAGCGCCAGGAACCCGACGTTATATTTTTTGGCAATCGCTTCCAGCGAGCCGCCATCGTTTTCAACCACGTGAAAGCGGTTTTCACCTACGACGTTGCTGCCGGCGGGCGGAAGAGGCCAGGTATTGGCGCGAGCAGGGAGCGCGACGGCAACCGTCGCGGCCAGCGCAACCAGAGTTAACCAGCGGGTAAAACGCGAAGAAATCATCATTATGATAATCCATGCAAATGATAAGGTTATTATTTTATAAGGCGTTAATGATAATTATGGCGAATGTATAGTCGGGAAGATCGGGCGAAGTGCAAAGAGTTTGTAAATTGTCCCCCCGCCAGCCGGGCGCTGGCGGGGGAAACCGTTATGCGATGGCGTTCTCTTCCAACTGACGCATAAAGTTACGCACCCAGTCCATGCGGGTTTTACGTTCCGTCAGATCCTGAGTAAATTTCAGACGCGTAGGGCCATCAAGACGGAAATGCTGCGGCTGTTTTTGCAGGAGGCCAATCAGCCACATCGGATCGACGTGGTTCTTTTCGGCAAACTCAATTACGCCGCCTTTCTCATTGCCTTCAAGTTTGCGAATGCCCAGCTTCTGCGCCTGCTGACGCAGGCGGGCAATATCCAGCAGGTTGCGCGCCGCATCGGGCAATATCCCAAAACGGTCAATCAGTTCGACTTTGATCTCTTCCAGCTCGCCTTCGCTTTTCGCGCTGGCAATGCGTTTGTAGAACGACAGACGGGTATTCACGTCAGGAATAAAATCATCCGGCAGCAGGGAAGGCATGCGCAGTTCCACTTCGGTCTGCTGGCTGGTGAGATCTTCCAGAGACGGTTCACGTCCGGCTTTAAGCGCGTCGACGGCATTTTCCAGCAGCTCCATATACAGCGAGAAACCGATGGTTTCCATGGAGCCGCTCTGGTCTTCACCCAGCAGCTCACCGGCGCCGCGGATCTCCAGGTCGTGGGTCGCCAGCGCAAAGCCAGCGCCCAGATCTTCCAGCGAGGCGATCGCTTCCAGACGCTTTTGCGCGTCGGTGGTCATTGCCTTCGGATGCGGCGTCAGCAGCCAGGCGTAGGCCTGATGGTGCGAACGCCCGACCCGCCCGCGCAGCTGGTGCAGCTGGGCCAGGCCGAAGTGATCCGCCCGTTCGATGATGATGGTGTTCGCCGTCGGAATGTCGATTCCGGTCTCAATGATGGTGGTACACACCAGCACGTTGAAACGCTGGTGGTGGAAATCGTTCATCACCCGCTCCAGCTCGCGCTCGCGCATCTGGCCGTGACCAATGGCGATGCGCGCTTCCGGCACCAGCTCTGCCAGCCTGTCGGCGGCTTTCTGAATATTTTCAACGTCGTTGTACAGGTAATAGACCTGGCCACCGCGCAGCACTTCGCGCAGGATCGCCTCGCGCACCACCAGATTGTCGTACTCGCGAACAAAGGTTTTCACCGCCAGACGGCGCGCCGGTGGGGTAGCGATTATCGACAGATCGCGCATGCCGCTCATCGCCATGTTCAGGGTGCGCGGGATCGGCGTTGCGGTCAGGGTCAGAATATCGACGTTGGCGCGCATCGCTTTGATGCGCTCTTTGTGGCGCACCCCGAAGCGGTGCTCTTCGTCGACGATCAGCAGCCCCAGATCTTTCCACTTCACGTCACTTTGCAGCAGTTTGTGAGTGCCGATCAGAATATCAATTTTGCCTTCACTTGCCTGTTCCAGGATCTGCGTCTGCTCTTTGGCACTGCGGAAGCGGGACAACATTTCGATACGTACCGGCCAGTTGGCGAAGCGGTCGCGGAAGTTGTCGAAGTGCTGCTGGGCAAGAAGGGTGGTCGGCACCAGCACCGCCACCTGCTTGTTGTTCTCAACCGCCAGGAAAGCGGCGCGCATCGCCACCTCGGTTTTACCGAAGCCCACGTCGCCGCAGACTAAGCGATCCATCGCCAGCGGCTGGCACATGTCGCTCAGCACGGCGTTGATGGCCTGGGCCTGATCCGGCGTAGTTTCAAACGGGAAGCTGTCGCAGAACAGCTGGTACTGCTCTTTATCATGCTTAAACGCATACCCCTCTTTGGCCGCACGCTGAGCGTAAATATCCAGCAGCTCGGCGGCCACGTCGCGCACTTTTTCCGCCGCTTTCTGGCGTGCACGCGCCCAGGCATCGCCGCCCAGCTTGTGCAGCGGCGCATTCTCTTCCGCGCCCCCGGCGTAGCGGCTGATCAGATGCAGGGACGACACCGGAACATACAGCTTGGCGTCGTTAGCGTAGGTCAGCATCAGGTATTCACCTTTGATGCCACCTGCTTCGAGGGTGGTCATCCCCTGATAGCGACCCACACCGTGTTCCAGGTGAACAATCGGCTGACCGGGGTGCAGTTCGGCCAGGTTGCGGATCAGGGTGTCCGGGTTGATGGTGCGACGGCTGTCCTGACGACGGCGCGCGACGCGCTCGCCCAGCAGGTCGCTTTCACATATCAACGCCAGGTTATTGAGCGTATCAATGAATCCGTGTTCGGCGGCGCCGATCATCAGGTAACGGCCATTTCCGGTCGCTTCGCTCAGGCGAAGAATACGCTTTGGCGCGACTTTGATCCTTCCCAGCAGTTCGCCCAGCGCTTCACGGCGACCTTCACTTTCAACGGAGAAGACCACCGGCCCGGTGAAGGACTCAAGAAACTTGCGCAGATTATCGAGCGGGGATTTCTGCTGCGCCTGAACGGCCAGGTCAGGCAGCATCCGGAAGGCGAGGTTAGTGTTGGCGGCCTTATCGGCAAGCGAATCGGTTTTGAGCTGCATACGCGGCCAGCGTTTCAGCTCGGCGTTGAGCTCGTCGGTACGCAGCCACAGCATTTCCGGCGGCAGCAGCGGACGCATCGGGTCAACGCCCCGGTTTTCAAAGCGGGCGCGCGTTTCGCTTTCAAAGCGGCTGGCGCTGGCGTCGATATCCCCGGTGTTAGCAATCAGCGTATTTGCCGGGAAGTAGCTGAACAGCGCCGGCAGCGGTTCGTTAAAGAACAGGGGCTGCCAGTACTCGATCCCGGCCGGAAGGGTGCCTTTGCTGACTTGCTGGTAGATATGTTCGGCATCACGCTTCACGTCGAACCTGTCGCGCCACTGGCTGCGGAACAGTTCGATGGCGGTTTTATCCGTCGGGAACTCATGGGCGGGCAGCAGATTAATAGAGTCCACTTCCTCCAGCGTGCGCTGGGTGTCGGCGTCGAACACGCGCAGGCTGTCGATCTCATCATCGAAGAAATCCAGACGGTACGGCTGGTCGCTGCCCATCGGATAGAGATCAAGCAGCGCACCGCGCGTCGCGTATTCGCCGTGCTCCATCACCTGATCGACATGTCGATAGCCGGCTCCATCCAGCTGCACGCGCAGGGCATCGCGCGACAGGCGCTGGCCTTTTTTCATCACCAGCGCATGGCCGTGCAAATAGCTGTGCGGGCAGACGCGCTGCATCAGGGTATTCACCGGCACAATCAGCACGCCGCGCTGCATGGTGGGGAGCTGATACAGCGTCGACAGGCGCGAGGAGATGATCTCCTGGTGCGGAGAGAAACTGTCGTAGGGAAGCGTTTCCCAGTCGGCCAGGCTGAATACCAGACTGTCGGTGAACTGACGAATTTCGTCGTGCAGGCGCAGGGCGTTTTGCATGTCCGGGGCAACCAGCACCACCGGCCCTGGATGCCGCTCGGCAATTTCCGCCACCAGCGTGGCGCAGGCCGCGCCTGTCAGTTCGCCCAGCTGGCGTTGGTCACCTGCTTTTACAGGCAAGGAAAAACGATAGTGTTCAGGCATGGCTATGTCAGAGTCTCTTGGGGATATACCAACAGTATTGGGGCATATCACTGATACGCAATGTCTTTATTATCCTCGATCGTTATGCATAAGCAAATCGTAACCGCACAAGAGGGAAAGTGCCCCCGGATGGGGGCCGAGGAGATTAACGGGTAGCAGTCTGTGGAGAAAGCCGCGCGGGAGGGGAGAAGAAAAGGTCGCCAAAGAGGGCGGTTGAGAGCTTACGTGCCCCCAGCCCAACCAGCGTGCAGACGAGCAGGCTGATAAACGGATAGACCAGAATCAGCGTTAACTCCGCCCAGATCGGCCAGTACGCCGCATTCATTTCGCGAATCAGGAGCAGGCTAAACGCCTCAATTAAAATGCGGTGGGTGGTATAAATCGCGATGGTGTTTGAACCGATGACGTTCAGCAGATTATTGGGATGAACGGCATAACGCTGCTCGAAGCTGTAAAAGAGCTTCATGATGACTACGATCGACAGCAGTGAGAGCGGCAGAGGAACATTAGCGAACCACAGCACTACCGACACCGCGCCAGAGGCGATAAGTACCAGCCAGCTGCGGCGCAAATTCATCCCTTTCATCCACGCCATCAACTGCGCGCCGTACCATGCGCCGAGGCTGTAGTAGATCATGTTGCGCACCACGCTGTTCATTCCCCACCACGGTAACGGCAGGAAGTTGATGGCGATGCTTGCCAGCGCCAGAATCCCCAGCATCGGCAGTTTCCAGCGGCTCAGCAGCTTACAGAGCGTAAAGTAGACCACTAACGCGTACAAATACCACAGGCTGGTGCTGGCCGTGAGCATTCCCAGTACAAACCCTGAAACGGAATCGGCGTAGGCCGCATTGGATGCTGTCGCCAGTTCTCGCTCGGGGGCGAGCCAGGCATTCAGATGGGTCAGCGCCTGCCATTGCAGGACGCCCCACAGGGCCAAAACCCAGACGATGCTCCAGATCCGCTTGTCGAGACTGGTGCGCCAGTTCACCTCGTCAATATAACGACGGATCAAATAGCCGGAGATAAAGAAAAACACCGGCATACGGAACGGGGCAAGGTAAAGATTAAAGTAGACCCAGCATTTGGCGAGCAGGCCCGATAACGGATGCTGTAGCCCGTCAAGGTGAGGATAAAAGGTGATCACCGAGTGGTAAATTACCACCAGGCAGATGCACAGGCCTTTTATCTGGTTAATCCATAATGCTTTTTGTTTCATGGTGCGTGACGACCTTGTTGCCATAAACGAAACGCCGATTGTTGTAAAATGAAGCCCTGATGTAATGGGTAACAGTCTGTATCAGGACGATTTTCGGAAAAGGTGGAGGCTGTCTGGCGGAAGTTCAGTCAGTAGCATGATGATTTATCTGAATTTTTCGGAAAAATGATTACCGAATCTTACGGTTTCAGTCATTTACGCTTAACGGATTCGCTTATATACTCGTGGGTCTGCTATCAGCAAACAGACGGATTTCATGTATCAACCTGTCGCACTCTTTATAGGCTTACGTTACATGCGTGGGCGCGCCGCGGACCGCTTCGGTCGCTTTGTCTCCTGGCTTTCGACTATTGGCATTACGCTTGGCGTGATGGCACTGGTGACGGTGCTTTCCGTCATGAACGGCTTCGAGCGCGAGCTGCAAAACAATATCCTGGGGCTCATGCCGCAGGCCGTTCTCTCTTCCACTCAGGGTTCCGTTAATCCGCAACAGCTGCCGGAAAGCGCGGTGAAGTTACAGGGTGTCACGCGCGTTGCGCCGCTCACGACGGGCGATGTGGTGCTGCAAAGCGCCCGTAGCGTGGCGGTCGGGGTGATGCTGGGTATCGATCCCGCGCAAAAAGATCCGCTGACGCCGTTCCTGGTCAATGTGAAACAAACCGACCTGGAAGCGGGTAAATACAACGTCATCCTCGGCGAGCAGCTTGCCGGGCAGCTCGGGGTCAACCGTGGCGATCAGCTGCGCGTGATGGTGCCGTCAGCCAGTCAGTTTACGCCGATGGGGCGTCTGCCAAGCCAGCGCCTGTTCAACGTGATTGGCACGTTTGCGGCGAACAGCGAAGTTGATGGTTACCAGATGCTGGTGAACATTCAGGACGCCTCGCGTCTGATGCGCTACCCCGCGGGAAATATTACCGGCTGGCGTCTGTGGCTTGATGCGCCGCTGAAGGTGGATACCCTCAGCCAGCAGACGCTACCGGAAGGGACGAAATGGCAGGACTGGCGCGACCGGAAAGGCGAACTGTTCCAGGCCGTGCGCATGGAGAAAAACATGATGGGGCTGCTGCTGAGCCTGATCGTGGCCGTTGCCGCGTTTAATATCATCACCTCGCTCGGGCTGATGGTGATGGAGAAGCAAGGCGAAGTCGCCATTCTGCAAACCCAGGGGCTGACTCCGCGCCAGATCATGGCGGTATTTATGGTCCAGGGCGCCAGCGCCGGCATCATCGGCGCGCTGCTCGGCGCGGCGCTGGGGGCGCTGCTCGCCAGCCAGCTCAACAATCTCATGCCGATTATCGGCGCGCTGCTTGATGGCGCGGCGCTGCCGGTGGCTATCGAGCCGCTCCAGGTGGTCGGTATTGCGCTGGCCGCGATGGCCATTGCGCTGCTTTCTACGCTTTATCCTTCCTGGCGGGCTGCCGCCACTCAACCCGCTGAGGCTTTACGTTATGAATAAGATCCTGTTGCAGTGCGACAACCTGTCCAAACGCTATCAGGAAGGCACTGTGCAGACCGACGTGTTGCACAATGTGAGTTTTAGCGTGGGCGAAGGCGAGATGATGGCGATTGTCGGCAGCTCTGGCTCCGGTAAAAGTACGTTGCTGCACCTGCTTGGCGGGCTGGACACGCCAACCGAAGGCGATGTGATCCTCTCCGGGCAGCCGCTGAGTAAAATGTCGTCTACGGCGAAAGCCGAGCTGCGTAACCGCGAGCTGGGCTTTATCTATCAGTTCCACCATCTGCTGCCGGACTTTACGGCGCTGGAAAACGTCGCAATGCCGCTGCTGATTGGTAAAAAGAAACCCGCGGAAATTAATGCCCGCGCCAGCGACATGCTAAAAGCGGTAGGGCTGGGTCATCGCGGGAATCACCGTCCGTCTGAGCTTTCCGGCGGTGAGCGTCAGCGTGTGGCCATCGCCCGTGCGCTGGTCAACAACCCGCGCCTGGTGCTGGCGGATGAACCGACAGGTAACCTCGATGCGCGTAACGCAGACAGCATTTTCCAGCTTCTCGGCGAACTGAACGCCGCGCAGGGAACCGCGTTTCTGGTGGTCACCCACGATTTACAACTGGCTAAGCGGATGGGGCGTCAGCTGGAAATGCGCGACGGTCGTCTGAATGCTGAACTGACGCTGATGGGAGCGGAGTAATGGCTTCACCGTTATCGTTACTCATCGGGTTACGCTTTAGCCGCGGTCGTCGCCGGAGCGGGATGGTTTCCCTTATCTCCGTGATCTCCACCATCGGTATCGCCCTGGGCGTGGCGGTGCTGATTGTGGGCTTAAGCGCCATGAATGGCTTTGAGCGTGAACTGAATAACCGCATTCTGGCCGTTGTCCCTCACGGTGAAATCGAGCCGGTTAACCAGCCGTGGTCCAACTGGCAGGATGCCCTGAACAAAGTGGAAAAGGTGCCCGGTATTGCGGCGGCTGCACCTTACATTAACTTTACCGGGCTGGTAGAGAGCGGGGTAAACCTGCGCGCCATTCAGGTGAAAGGGGTAAATCCTCGTCAGGAAGAGCGTCTGAGCGCGCTGCCGCGCTATGTGCAAAATGGCGCATGGGCAAACTTTAAGGCTGGCGAGCAGCAGATTATCATGGGCAAAGGCGTTGCCGATGCGCTGAAGGTGAAGCAGGGCGACTGGGTCTCGATCATGATCCCGAACGCCAGCGCTGATCACAAATTGCAGCAGCCTAAGCGCGTACGTCTGCACGTCACCGGTATTTTGCAGCTGAGCGGCCAGCTCGATCACAGCTTCGCGATGGTGCCGCTGGAAGATGCACGCCAGTATCTGGATATGAGCGACAGCGTGACGGGCATTGCCATTAAGGTTAACGACGTCTTCAACGCCAATAAACTGGTGCGTGACGCTGGCAGCGTGACCAATAACTATGTCTACATCAAAAGCTGGATCGGCACTTACGGGTATATGTACCGTGATATCCAGATGATCCGCGCGATTATGTATCTGGCGATGGTGCTGGTTATTGGGGTGGCGTGTTTTAATATCGTCTCGACGCTGGTGATGGCCGTTAAGGATAAGAGCGGCGACATCGCCGTGCTGCGTACCTTAGGGGCGAAAGACGGTCTTATTCGCGCCATCTTCGTCTGGTACGGTTTACTGGCGGGGCTGTTTGGCAGCCTCTGCGGCGTGGCGATCGGCGTGGTGGTTTCCCTTCAGCTGACGCCGATTATCAACGGGATTGAAGCGCTTATTGGCCATCAGTTCCTGTCAGGCGATATCTATTTTATTGACTTCCTGCCGTCTGAACTGCACTGGCTGGACGTTATTTATGTGCTGGTTACAGCACTTTTACTGAGTCTGCTGGCAAGCTGGTATCCGGCGCGTCGCGCTAGCCGAATTGATCCGGCGAGGGTATTAAGTGGCCAGTAATTTCGTCATGGTTTAGCGGTCTTTTGGCCGCTGAATCAAACAGAGGAATGCATCATGTATTACGGATTTGATATTGGCGGCACCAAGATTGCGCTCGGCGTGTTCGATAAAGATCTTAAGCTACAATGGGAAACCCGCGTCCCCACGCCGCGCGAAAGCTACGATGAATTTTTAACCGCCATTGCCGCATTGGTGGCGCAAGCGGATGAACGCTTTGGCGTCAAAGGCAGCGTTGGCATTGGTATTCCGGGTATGCCCGAAACCGACGATGGCACGCTGTACGCGGCCAACGTGCCTGCCGCCAGCGGCAAACCGCTGCGGGACGATCTCTCCGCGCTCCTTGAACGCGATGTGCGTTTAGATAACGATGCCAACTGCTTCGCGCTCTCTGAAGCCTGGGATGATGAATTCCGTCGCTTCCCGCTGGTGATGGGGCTGATCCTCGGAACGGGCGTCGGTGGCGGGATTGTCATTAACGGTAAGCCCATTACCGGGCGCAGCTATATTACCGGCGAATTTGGCCATATCCGCCTGCCGGTGGATGCTCTGGAGGTCGTCGGACGTGATTTCCCGCTGACCCGCTGCGGCTGTGGGCAGCACGGCTGTATTGAGAACTACCTATCAGGCCGCGGGTTTGCATGGCTTTACGAACACTTCTATCATCAGAAACTTGAGGCCCCTCAAATCATTACCCTGTGGGAGCAGGGGGATGCGCAGGCGCGTGAGCACGTCGAGCGCTATCTGGATCTGCTGGCGGTGTGTCTGGGGAATATCCTGACTATCGTCGATCCGGATCTGCTGGTGATCGGGGGAGGGCTGTCAAATTTCACTGCGATTACGGAACAGTTGTCCGGGCGTCTGACCCGACATTTATTGCCGGTCGCCCGCGTGCCGCGCATTGAGCGTGCGCGACACGGGGACGCAGGAGGCATGCGCGGAGCCGCATTCCTTCATCTCACCGATTAGTTTACGAGGTTATTATGCTGTCGCGTCGCCAGGGTCGACTCAGCCGTTTTCGCAAAAATAAACGCCGCTTACGTGAACGCCTGCGTCAGCGGATCTTTTTCAGAGACAGGATGATGCCAGAAGCGATGGATAAACCCAGAGTGGTGGTGTTGACCGGGGCGGGGATCTCCGCCGAATCCGGTATTCAGACTTTCCGCGCAGCGGATGGACTGTGGGAAGAACACCGAGTTGAAGATGTGGCGACGCCGGAAGGTTTCGCCCGCGACCCGGCGCTGGTGCAGGCGTTCTACAACGCCCGCCGTCGCCAGCTTCAGCAGCCGGAGATTGCGCCGAATGCGGCGCACCTGGCGCTGGCAAAGCTGGAGGAGGCGCTGGGGGATCGTTTTCTGCTGGTCACGCAGAACATCGACAACCTTCACGAAAGGGCCGGAAACCACAACATCATTCACATGCACGGCGAACTGCTCAAGGTGCGGTGCGCCTGGAGTGGTCAGGTGCTGGAGTGGAAAGAGGACGTGCTGGACGAAGACCGCTGCCACTGCTGTCAGTTCCCTTCGCGTCTGCGTCCGCATGTGGTCTGGTTTGGCGAAATGCCGCTGGGAATGGATGAGATCTACAGCGCCCTGGCCATGGCGGACGTCTTTATCGCCATTGGTACTTCGGGACATGTCTATCCGGCGGCGGGATTTGTTCACGAAGCGCGACTTCAAGGTGCCCATACGGTGGAGCTTAATCTGGAGCCAAGCCAGGTCGGGAGTGAGTTTGAAGAGAAACATTACGGTCTGGCGAGCGAGGTGGTGCCAGCCTTTGTGGATAAACTCCTGAAGGGGCTATAAGAGTAACGGGCGACATTGCGTCGCCCGTTATGCATTAACGGCCTGCTTTGAGCTTCTGATAATATTCTTCATACAGGCGGCTCGCGTCACCGACGTCGTTCTGCCATTCCCCTTTGCTGATGGTTTCAGCGTCCGGATAAAGCGATTTATCATTTGCCACTTCAGGGCTTAAAAGCTTCCGTGCGGCCAGGTTTGGCGTCGGGTAGCCGATAGTTTCCGCCACCTCTTTTGCCACATCCGGGCGCAGCAGGAAGTTGATCAGCTTCAGGGCACCCTCGACGTTTTTCGCATTCGCCGGGATCGCGAGGCTGTCCATCCAGAAGATGCCGCCCTCTTTCGGCCAGACCACCTCAAGCGGCGTCCCGGCCTGACGCGCCACAAACGCAGAGCCGTTCCAGACCATCCCCAGATTCACTTCACCTTCCATATACGGGTTAGCCGGGTTATCCGAGTTGAACGCCGCCACGTTTGGCATCAGCTTTTTCAGTTCGTTATACGCTGCTTCGATTTCTTTCGGATCGGTGGTGTTGCCGGAATAGCCGAGTTTACGCAGCGCCACCTGGAACACTTCGCGCGCATCGTCGGTTAACAGCAGGCTGCTTTTGTATTCCGGCTTCCACAGGTCAGCCCAGGATGAAACCGTTTTGGGATCAATGGCATCGCTGTTGATGCCAATTGCCGTCGCGCCCCAGATGTACGGAATGGAGTAGTCGTTGTTCGGGTCGAACGGCTTGTTTAGCATCTCAGGATCGAGGTTAGAAAAATTGGTTAGCTTCGTTTTGTCGATCTTCTGGATCATGCCTTCTTTGCGCATCTTGTCGACGAAATAGGTCGACGGCACCACCAGGTCATACGCGCCATCTTTATAGGTTTTGAGCTTGGCGTACATGGTTTCATTCGACTCGTAGGTCGAATAGATCACCTTGATGCCTGTCTCTTTGGTGAACTGCTCCAGCAGGCCCGGCGGCACATACTCGGTCCAGTTGTAGAAATAGAGCGTTTTGCTGTCATCAGCATGCGCAGCGCCCATTCCGAGCACCAGTGCCGCAGCGGCAAGCATTTTTTTCATTTCTGTGTCCCCTGAGATTTTGTTTTATCACGAGCAATAACCTGGCTGGCAATCACCAGAACCAGCGATAACACCAACAGAATAGTCGCCAGCGCGTTCACTTCGGGTGAAACACCGACTTTAACCATTGAGTAGATCTTCAACGGCAGAATTTCATAGCTCGGCCCGGTGACGAAGGAGGACACGACCACGTCGTCCATCGACAGGGTAAAGCTGAGCAGCCATCCTGCTGCCACGGCGGGCATCGCCAGCGGCAGAATGATTTTGCGCAAAATGGTCATCTCGCTGGCACCCAGATCTTTCGCCGCTTCCAGCATGCGTACGTCGAACCCTTTCAGACGCGCGTAGACGGTTACCACCACAAACGGCAGACAGAAGGTGATATGCGAAAACAGCAGCGACCAGAAACCGAGCTGGACGCCCAGCAGCATAAACAGCACCAGCAGTGAAATGGCCATCACGATGTCCGGGGACATCATCACCACAAACAGCATACCGCTGACGAACGGCTTACCGCGAAAACGGTAGCGGTACAGCGCCACGGCGGTCAACGAGCCAATCAGCGTCGCGAAGGTGGCAGAGAATACCGCCATCGTCAGCGAGTGCTGAGCGGCCTGTAGCAGGCTGTCATTGTTCATCAGCAGTCCATACCATTTGGTGGTAAACCCTTGCCAGTTGATCCCGAAGCGCGAGCTGTTAAAGGAGTTCACGATCAAAATGATTATCGGAATATAAAGATACGCATAAATGGCGGTCATAAAACCACCGCGAAGCAGTCGACCGATCATTCCAGCTCCACCTTCTTATTCAGCAGGCGTGAGGCACGCCAGTAAACCAGCAGCATCAGCCCCATCACCACCGTCAGCGTTATGCTGGTGGCCGAGCCGAACGGCCAGTCGCGAATGTTAAGGAACTGGCTCTTAATCACGTTACCGATCAGCAGGTTTTTCGCCCCGCCCATCAGGTCCGAGACGTAGAACAGCCCCATCGCAGGCAGCATGACCAGCAGACAGCCGGCGATAATACCCGGCATGGTCAGCGGAATAATGATGCGGACAAAGGTTTGTAACTTACTGGCGCCCAGGTCTTTCGCTGCTTCCAGCAGCGGTTTATCGAGCTTTTCAATGCTGGAGTAGAGCGGCATCACCATAAACGGCAGCAGGATATAGACCAGGCCGACAATCACCGCGCCCGGGGTGAACATGATGCGGATCGGCGTCTCGATCACCCCCAGCCACAGCAGAAACTCGTTCAGATAACCTTTGGTGCTGAGGAAGATTTTCAGCCCGTAGATGCGGATTAACGAGTTGGTCCAGAACGGCACAATCAGTAAAAACAGCAGCAGCGGCCGCACTTTTTGCGGCAGGCGGGCCAGGAACCAGGCGAACGGATACCCCAGTACCAGGCAGGCGAGGGTGGCAATCAGCGCCATATTGAGCGAGTGCAGCAGCACGTCAAAATAGAGCGGATCGAGCAGGCGCGCGTAGTTGTCCAGCGTAAAGACCATCGCCACGAAGTTCGCGTCGTCGCGGGTCAGGAAGCTGGTCACGATGATCATCAGGTTGGGAAGAAAGACAAACAACACAAGCCAACCGACGATCGTGGCAATCACCACATTCTGGAACTTACTTGTGTTCTTCATCAGCCAGTACAACCTCCCAGCTTTCTACCCAGTTGATGACCATTTTCTGATCCAGCGAGTGGTCGAAGTCCGGATCGTCCTCGTTAAAGAATTCGCTGACCATCACCATTTTGCCGTTTTCCAGTTCGACCACGGATTCGAGGGTCATCCCTTTGTAGTTACGTTCGCGAACGTAACCGATCAGACCTTCGACGTCAGCCGTGTCGTGGATCTCATCAACGCGGAGATCTTCCGGGCGCAGCAGGACGTTGAGCCTTTGCCCCTTTTCCACGGCAAAGTTAACCGTGATGTTGCATTCGCGGCCTTCCACGTTTGCGCGCACGCGCTGCTCGTCCAGACGCTCAATCACCGTGGCGTTGAAAATATTGATTTCACCAATGAAGCTGGCGACGAACAGGTTTTTCGGCTCTTCATAAATTTCACGCGGGGTGCCATCCTGCTCAATCTTGCCGTCGCGCATCACCACGATACGGTCTGACATGGTCAGGGCTTCTTCCTGATCGTGCGTGACAAACACGAACGTAATCCCGAGCTTACGCTGAAGTGCTTTCAGCTCGTTCTGCATCTGCTTGCGCAGCTTGTAGTCCAGCGCGGAAAGGGATTCATCCAGCAGGAGCAGGCGAGGTTTGTTGACCACGGCGCGGGCAATGGCCACACGCTGCTGCTGACCACCGGAAAGTTGATGAGGCTTGCGCTGGGCGAATGCCTCCAGCTGCACCATGCGCAGGGCTTCGGTAACCCGAGGCGGGATCTCGCTGGCCGGTGTTTTTTGCATCCGCAGGCCAAACGCCACGTTCTCAAACACGGTCATGTGCGGGAACAGGGCATAGCTCTGAAAGACGGTATTGACGTGGCGATCTTCGGCAGGAACCTGGGTAATGTCCTGGTTCTCAAGATGGATATGGCCGTTATCGACGCTTTCCAGCCCGGCGATAAGGCGCAGGACGGTGGTTTTGCCGCAGCCGGAGGGGCCGAGCAGCGTGAGAAACTCACCGTCATTGATGGTCAGATTAAGGTCGGAAATGACATCTTTGCCATCGAAACTTTTACGAATTCGTTCCAGTTGCACCAGCGGTGAAAGGGAACGGTGTTGTGTATTCAATTTTCGCGCTGTCCCATATAGACGCCTCAGGCAGCAGACTGAAGCGGGGTTTGTGTGTAACCACCTTGGTGACTCGTAATGAGGGCGGACATTCTACGGCAAACCCATTGAATCGCCAATCCTTCTCACTTATTCATAAGCTACATTTATTAACGCAGAACGATATAAACGTAAAAAGTTCTCGTTTGCGGGATAAAAGTGACCTGACGCAATATTTGCGTTTTGCTGCTTAATGATAATGTTGTCACAAAAAGTGAGGGTGACTGCATGGATAAACTACTTGAGCGTTTCTTACATTACGTTTCGCTGGATACCCAATCTAAGCCGGGGGTCCGACAGGTGCCAAGCACCGAAGGCCAGTGGAAGCTGCTAAATCTGCTGAAAGAGCAGATGGAGGCTATGGGGTTGGTTGACGTCACGCTCAGCGAAAAAGGGACCGTGATGGGAACGCTGCCGGCGAATATTGACGGCGATATCCCGGCAATTGGCTTTATTTCTCATGTCGATACCTCACCTGATTTTAGCGGTAAACACGTTAATCCGCAGATTGTTGAAAACTACCGCGGCGGTGATATAGCACTGGGCATTGGCGACGAAGTGCTGTCGCCAGTGATGTTCCCGGTACTGCATCAGCTGCTGGGGCAGACGTTAATCACCACCGACGGCAAAACCTTGCTGGGGGCCGATGACAAAGCGGGCATCGCCGAGATCATGACGGCGCTGGCGGTGCTGAAGGGCAAAAATATCCCGCATGGCGATATCCGCGTGGCCTTCACGCCGGATGAAGAGGTTGGAAAAGGCGCGAAACACTTTGACGTTGAGGCGTTTAACGCGCAATGGGCCTACACCGTTGACGGTGGCGGCGTGGGTGAACTTGAGTATGAAAACTTCAACGCGGCATCGGTAACGATCAAAATCGTCGGGAATAACGTGCACCCGGGCTCTGCGAAAGGAGTGATGGTGAATGCACTGTCGCTGGCTGCGCGTATTCATGCGGAAGTGCCCGCCGAAGAAAGCCCGGAGATGACGGAAGGGTATGAGGGTTTTTATCATCTGACCAGCATCAAGGGGACCGTGGACAGCGCGCAGATGCACTATATTGTCCGCGATTTCGACCGCAAAGCCTTTGAAGCGCGCAAGCGTAAGATGATGGAGATCGCGAAAAAAGTCGGCAAGGGGCTACATCCGGATTGCTATATTGAGCTCATCATCGAAGACAGCTATTACAATATGCGCGAGAAGGTGATGGAACATCCGCACATTCTTGATATCGCCCAGCAGGCGATGCGCGATTGTGACATCGAGCCGGTGATGAAACCGATCCGTGGTGGAACCGATGGTTCACAGCTGTCGTTTATGGGCCTGCCGTGCCCGAACCTGTTTACCGGTGGATATAACTACCACGGCAAGCATGAGTTCGTGACGCTGGAAGGGATGGAGAAAGCGGTGCAGGTGATTGTGCGGATAGCGGAGTTAACCGCGAAGCGGTAAAAAAAGCCCGGTGGCGCTTCGCTTACCGGGCCTACAGGAACGGCTTTTGTAGGCCGGGTAAGGCGTAGCTGCCACCCGGCAAACATCATGGTTCAGTCCTCAAAAAACCAGTACCCGCTGTTAACCAGCGCGGCCAGCATGGCGAGGAAGGAGGGATCGTCCAGCGCGTCGCCAAAGGTATCCGCAGTCAGCACCATATGGCTGGCAATTGCTTCCAGCGCCGGGCGATGCGGAGAGTCCAGGCGCTCGCCGTTGACGAATACCTCTTCGCCAATGCGCAGTACACGTAATCCGCCCAGACGAACCAGCTTATCGCCCTGCTGGAGCGCATCATAAATTTCATCTGCCTGATAAGGCGGCTCTGGCGGTGCGACGTCCAGTTCGTGACGCGACTGGCTGATAAACTCGCCAAACCACTGTCTGAAGTGCTCCGGTTCGTTGATCAGATCCAGCATCATCCCGCGCAGCTTATCCAGCTCCTCTGGCAGAATATCCGCCGGATGCTCACGCGCCGGAACGTCCGGATCGCTGTAACGGTAACTGCCCAGCTCACGCTGTAAAACATAGTCAGCAAATCCGCTGATCATCTCGCGCCCGCTTGGCGCGCGGAAACCAACCGAATAGTTCAGCGAGTTTTCCAGGGAATAACCTTCATGCGGGAAGCCCGGTGGGATATAAAGAATGTCACCTGGCTCCAGCTCTTCATCAATGATCCCTTCAAACGGATCAACCTGGAGCAGATCCGGGTGCGGGCAGTGCTGTTTCATTGGCACTTTTTCGCCCACGCGCCAGCGACGGCGACCGGTACCCTGAATGATAAACACGTCGTACTGATCCAGATGCGGACCCACGCCGCCACCGGGAACGGAGAAGGAGATCATCAGATCGTCCATTCGCCAGTCTGGCAGGGCGCGGAAGGGACGCATTAAGGCTGCGGTAGGTTCGTGCCAGTTGTTGACCGCCTGCACCAGTAAAGACCAGTTGTTTTCGCCCAGGTGATCGTAGCTTTCAAAGGGACCGTGGCTGACCTGCCATTTCCCGTCCTGGTGGCTTACCAGACGGCTGTCTACCTCGTTTTCCATCGCCAGACCAGCGAGTTCGTCAGGAGAAATAGGGTCGATAAAATTGCTGATCCCGCGTTTAAGAACGACCGGGCGTTTTTGCCAGTAACGTTCAATAAAGTCGGGCCAGTTAAGCGTTAATTGATAATCCATATTTATGTATTCCGCAGGCTCTTACTGAGTCGGATTATAACGGAAGCCCCGCTCCCTGGCTGCGAGATCCGCGTATTTTTCACATTCCGGGTCAACTATCGTTCGATACGGGATGCTGGCGGCCAAAAATGACTTCCATCCGGGCTCCGCCCAGCAAACTTTCACCGGTTTCAATCTTGCCCTCGTACTGATCGACTATTTCCCTGGCGACGGATAATCCGACGCCCTGGCCTGGCCGCAGCGTATCGGCGCGCTGGCCGCGATCGAACACTACTTCGCGTTTATTACGGGGAATGCCAGGACCATCATCCTCAACGATAATATGCAGTTCGTTATCCGTTACCCGCGCGGAGACCTCGACAAACTCCAGACAATATTTGCAGGCGTTATCGAGCAGGTTTCCCATCACTTCCATAAAGTCATTCTTCTCGCCAACAAAGCTAATTTCCGGTGAGATATCCAGACTGATGTTGACCCCTTTACGCTGGTACACCTTGTTCAGCGCCGAGGTGAGGTTATCCAGCAGCGGGGCTACCGGGTGCAGTTCACGGCTCAACAGGGCGCTTCCGGAGCGCATGCTCGCGCGGTGCAGGTAATAGCCGATCTGCTGTGAAATACGGCTGATTTGTTCCAGCATCACCGGCTCTGCATCATCCACGCTCATTTTCGAACTGCGCATGGAACGCAGGGTACTCTGCATCACCGCCAGCGGGGTTTTCAGGCTGTGCGTAAGGTCGGTGAGCGTCGTGCGATACTTGTCGTAGCGTTCACGTTCGCTTTTCAGCAGGCGGTTGAGGTTGCGCACCAGGCTGGTCAGTTCGCGCGTAGTTTCCGGGTTCAGCTTCTCGCGGTGATGTTCTTCCAGCTCGCGCACCTCTTTGGCAAGGGATTCAATCGGGCGGAGGCTCCACCATGCAGCAACCCACAGGAGAGGGATCACCAGCAGCAGGTTGGCAGCCAGAACATACACAAACCAGTTCCATACCATATATGAGCGTTTCAGCTCAACCGGGATGGTATCGATCACCACAATGGTTAACTGCGGCATGTTCAGGGTGGCGGGATAAAGGTTGATGGCCACAGAGTGGGTCATCTCCGTGTCGTCATCTTCGGCACGGATCTCATTAAGCTTGATCTGTAAGGCGCGATCGTCACGCAGCAGGCTGCTGGTGGAGTTGAGATCGGCTTCTATTTCATGAAAACCGTTGGTTTTCAGCCATTCCGGACGGATGCGCTTTTTCAGCCACGGGACATCGCGCTGGGCCCACAGCAATTTCCCTTTTTCATCATAGATCAGCGCCAGCGTCGGGCTCTGCTGATTCAGGTTTTCCGGCATCTCGACGGTGATTCGGTTGTTCTCCCACTTCGCCAGGGTATAAAACAGGTTACTTTCGCCGCGAAGCAGGCGGAAGGTGGTTTTATCGAAGCTCACGCTATACCCGACCAGCGCCACCATCCCGTAAGAGAGCGACAGCACCAGCACGACGGCGGCGGTTGCCAGCAAAAAGCGAACCCGCAGCGAAAGGGGTAAAATGTGACGCAAAATCCCTTTCATTTAGCGTAATTCAAACAGGTAGCCCTGACCACGCACGGTGGTGATCACGTCATGCGGGTACTGCGCCTGAATTTTTTTACGCAGGCGGCCCATCAGCACGTCAATGGTGTGGCTTTCGCGCAGTTCGGCATCCGGATAGAGCTGAAGCATCAGGGAATCTTTGCTCACCACTTTACCGTTGTTACGGATCAGCGTTTCCATGATGGTGTATTCGAATGCGGTCAGCTTGATCACTTCATCATTAATAGAAAATTCGCGGCGGGAGAGATCCACCTGGAATGGCGGCAGAGAGATCACCTGCGACGCCAGCCCGCTGTTGCGGCGCAGAAGCGCCTGCATACGCGCGGCGACTTCTTCAATATGGAAGGGTTTGGTCACGTAGTCATCCGCGCCAGCGCTCAGGACTTCAACCTTGTCCTGCCAGCCTTCACGGGCAGTTAGCACCAGCACCGGCAGGGAAACGTCATGGCTACGCCAGCGGCGGATAAGGGACAATCCGTCTTCATCCGGTAGCCCTAAATCGACAATGGCGATGTCCGGCAGGTGTTCATTGAGATAATAATCGGCCTCTTTTGCGTCTTCAGCATCGTCCACCTGATGACCCATCTCCTGAAGTTGAACTTTCAGGTGATGACGTAGCAATGCGTTATCCTCAACAACCAGTACGCGCATCATCACTTCTCCCTTTATAAATGGTATGAATAGTTTAACGCTGATTATTCAGGTTGACACCAGCGCGATGAAATTAAATGATTTTTTTGCATGCTCCAGAACACAGGGGGCATGACGCCAGGCGCGGGTAATATAAACGGACTTGTTTTCGCAAGCTTCTGCAATCCGGATAAAACAGCCATCCGTTTATGAAATGTTGAAGGCGAGTCGCTTTTTTGACAGAAGGGTCACGCCAGTTTTGTAAAGATTGCCCTTTTTTTTGTAAGGATGTTCTCACTATGTCTGCCTTTGTCTACGCTTATTTTATGGTGCGAAATTAGATTTGCATAAGATGTGCCAGAAAAGCAGCATTTTTACACGACAAAACAGCAATATAGCGAGTAAAGAGGGTTTTATGGAATGGAAGGTTGTTGAGACTATTGCGAGCCCGGAAAGCGGAACTATCTTTTGCAAAGTTGAAACACAGTATGGCCTGAATTATATCCTGTGGTTAAAGGGAGATTATTACGTTCGTACAGGTGAAATCATCACCACCTCAAACCAGGGGATCCTGATTAACGATCGACGCCGTAGAGTATGGATAGCGCAGGCAATGCCCTTTACATCCATAGGCTGGATGGGGTTCAAACAGAAAAACGCGTGTCCAGGCAACCGGCAAGAGATGGATCGTCCGTGCACGGCTGAAACCCCATGCCAGTTCAAACTGTGCCCGTTCGGCTTAAAACGATATATTCCGGAAAGTTATTCCACGACGAAAATTAACAACCATCCTGACGGCAGGCTTTAATCCCGGCAAAACAGGTAATGTGACGTGAAAACATCAACTCGATGATGAAAAACAGCCCCCTTTCCGGATGGAAAGGGGGAAGGGCGATTACTTCAGCTCGTCAACCATAGTGATGGCACGGCCAATATAGTTTGCCGGGGTCATCTCTTTCAGGCGCGCTTTTTCTTCTTCTGGCAGCGCCAGACCGTCGATAAACTGTTTCATACCTTCAGCATCAACGCGTTTACCGCGGGTCAGCTCTTTGAGTTTCTCGTACGGTTTTTCAATGCCGTAACGACGCATCACGGTCTGAATCGGCTCCGCCAGCACTTCCCAGTTGTGATCCAGCTCGTCCAGCAGACGGTCGCGGTTAACTTCCAGTTTGCTCACACCTTTCAGGGTTGACTGGTAGGCGATCAGCGCGTAGCCAATACCTACGCCCAGGTTACGCAGCACCGTGGAGTCAGTCAGGTCGCGCTGCCAGCGGGATACCGGCAGCTTGCTCGCCATATGCTGCAACACGGCATTCGCCAGACCCAGGTTACCTTCGGAGTTTTCGAAGTCGATTGGGTTCACTTTGTGCGGCATGGTGGACGAACCGATTTCCCCGGCGATGGTTTTCTGCTTGAAGTGGTTCAGGGCGATGTAACCCCATACGTCACGATCGAAGTCGATCAGGATGGTATTGAAGCGCGCAATGCAGTCAAACAGCTCGGCGATGTAGTCGTGCGGCTCAATCTGGGTGGTGTACGGGTTCCACTGGATCCCCAGAGAGGTCACAAATTCTTCGCTGAACTGGTGCCAGTCCACTTCCGGGTACGCGGCGATGTGGGCGTTGTAGTTACCCACCGCGCCGTTGATTTTGCCGAGGATCTCAACCTGCTCCAGCTGACGATACTGGCGTTCCATGCGGTACGCCACGTTCGCCATTTCTTTACCCATGGTAGATGGGGTTGCTGGCTGGCCGTGAGTACGGGACAGCAGCGGAATGTCGCGGTATTCCACGGACAGCGCTTTCACCGCATCAATGATTTTACGCCAGTAAGGGAGTACCACCTCTTTCCGCGCGGTAGAGAGCATCAGCGCGTGAGACAGGTTGTTAATATCCTCAGACGTACAGGCGAAGTGAATAAATTCAGATACCGCGTGCAGGGCAGGGACGCATGCCACTTTCTCTTTCAGGAAGTATTCAACTGCTTTCACGTCGTGGTTGGTGGTGCGTTCGATGGTTTTAATGCGCGCGGCATCTTCTTCGCTGAACTCAGCAACGATTTTATCAAGGTAATCGTTTGCCTTTGCGTCAAAAGCAGGAACTTCCTTGATTGCTGTCTGGGCGGCCAGCTTTTGCAGCCAGCGTACTTCAACCTGAACACGGAACTTCAGCAGGCCATATTCGCTGAAGATCCCGCGCAGCGCGCTGACTTTATCGCCGTAGCGTCCATCGACAGGGGATACGGCGGTCAGTGAGGATAATTCCATAATTCGCAACTCCGGGAGGTTAACAATGAGCAAGAATTTGTTTTGCCTGAGTCGTCAGGCGATGACGAGAAAACATTAACTGTAGGCGGCCACCGCCGACCTGTTGCCACAGCACGGCGGCACGGATGCCTGCCAGCAGCGAAGCGCGTACCTTCGCCTGTACCTGTGGGCTTTGCAATACGGCAGGCGAACCGGTGACCTGAATACGCGGGCCGAGCGGGCTAATCACGTCAACGTAGATACCGGCCATCGCGCTCAGCAGGGTCTCAGACTGGAGGTCAAAGTGGTCGAGCTGGCGCTGTAGCCCGGCGATGCGATCGCCCAGGGTATTCATTGCGCCTTTTGCCGCGTTCAGCTTACGTTCCAGCACCATCAGGCTTAAGGTGTAGCGGGTCAGTTCCGCATTCAACCCCTGACGGTTACTGGCGTTGAGCACGCCGAGCAGAGTTTCAAGACCGAGACGAAGATTGGTTTCACTGCCGCCAAAGACGCCCAGCGTGGAGCCTGGGTTGAGGTCGATAACGCTGTTAAGTGAAACGTGCAGGGCGTCAGCGTCGCAATGACCCTGATGCGCCAGCTGTTGCACCAGACGGGCTGACTGGCAAATTCCCGCCAGCGCCAGGGTGATGTCGTAATAGTTCTTCGCCACACGGTCTCCTTTATGTGTGCAAACGGTTTAAACAGCAGGCAGCGGCAGGCGCTGTTCAATGATCCCACCGCCGAGGCAAATTTCGCCGCTGTAGAAAACAGCAGACTGGCCAGGGGTAACGGCGGAAACCGGCTCGTCGAAACGCACGTCAATGCGATCGCCATCCAGTGCGGTTACGGTGCAAGGGATGTCCGTCTGGCGGTAGCGCGTTTTCACTGTGCAGCGCAGCGTGCCTTTCAGCGGCTCGCGATCGACCCAGTGCAGCTGTTGCGCGATCAGTCCAACGGACATCAGGCGCGGGTGGTCGTGACCCTGAGCCACAACCAGAATATTGTTTTCGACGTCTTTGTCGACCACGTACCACGGATCTTCGCTGCCCTCTTTGGTGCCGCCGATACCCAGACCTTTACGCTGGCCGAGAGTGTGGTACATCAGTCCCTGGTGCTGACCAATCTCATCACCGTCAACGGTGACGATTTTGCCCGGCTGTGCAGGCAGGTAGCGCCCCAGGAACTCGCGGAATTTACGCTCGCCGATAAAACAAATACCGGTGGAGTCTTTTTTCTTCGCGGTGATCAGATCCAGATCTTCAGCAATCTTACGCACTTCCGGCTTTTCCAGCTCGCCGACCGGGAACAGACTTTGGGCAATCTGTTCGTGGCTCAGCGTATAGAGGAAGTAGCTCTGATCTTTATTGCCGTCCAGGCCGCGCAGCAGCTGGCTTTTGCCATTCACATCCGCGCGACGCACGTAGTGGCCAGTCGCAATGTAGTCTGCGCCCAGGTCTTCCGCAGCGAATTCCAGGAAGGCTTTGAATTTGATCTCTTTGTTGCACAGGATATCCGGGTTTGGCGTGCGGCCCGCTTTGTACTCTTCGAGGAAGAGTTCAAAAACGTTGTCCCAGTATTCTGCGGCAAAGTTAACGGTGTGCAGTTCGATGCCGAGCTTATCGCACACGGCCTGCGCATCGGCGAGATCCGCAGCGGCAGTGCAGTATTCCTCGCCATCGTCTTCCTCCCAGTTCTTCATGAACAGGCCCTCCACCTTATAGCCCTGTTGCTGCAACAGGTAGGCGGAAACGGAGGAATCGACACCGCCGGACATGCCGACGATTACTTTTTTCTGGCTGTTATCTGACATGGAATACTCACGACATTGAACTTCAAGGCGGCGTATTCTATCACGCCCCCCCACCATTGACACCCTCTGTAAACGGCCAGTTAAATTCTGCAATGACATCCAGCGGCAGGCGCGCCGTAGACTGCCAGCAGCGGATGCTTTCCGCAACCAGTGGCGAGCGCAGGTTTGGCGCGTTCAGGATCTCCTCTGCGGTCACCCACAGGCAGCGATCGATATCGTCGTCGTGCGGTTCAGTGGCGCACGTTTCGTTAAGCTCAACGGCGAATAAAAAGCGCAGGAAAGGTGTCTGGTCAGGCGCTATCCACTGATGCATACGGATAAAGTGCTGCGGTTCGGCGCGGATACCCGTCTCTTCCCAGAGCTCGCGTTTCGCTGCCTGCAATAAGGTTTCATTGGCTTCAAGATGCCCGGCTGGCTGGTTCCACAGCGCTTTGCCGTTAATGGTCTCTTCCACCACCAGGAATTTCCCCTGCGCGTGGACCACGCAGGCGACCGTAACATGAGGTTTAAACATCAGTTCTCCTTAGGGGTAACATCCCGCCATTCCCCGTTTGCCAGCGAGTCCAGCGTATAGCTGCCCATGGCGTAGCGAATGAGTCGCAGGGTAGGGAAGCCCACATGCGCAGTCATGCGCCTGACCTGTCGGTTGCGGCCTTCATAAAGGGTGATTTTAAGCCAGCTGGTAGGAATGGATTTACGCTCACGAATCGGCGGGTTGCGCGGCCACAGCCACTCGGGTTCATTCACACGTTCAATACCAGCCGGCAGGGTGGGACCGTCGTTCAGCGTTACGCCGTTGCGCAGCTTTGCCAGCGACGCGTCGTCCGGCTCGCCTTCAACCTGCACATAGTAAATTTTTCCGGTACGTTTGCCCGGCTGAGTAAGCCTGGCCTGGAGCACGCCGTCATTGGTAAGGACCAGCAGCCCCTCGCTGTCGCGATCCAGGCGTCCCGCTGCGTAGACTCCCTGTACGGGGATAAAGTCCTTCAGCGTGCTGCGCCCGGCCTCGTCGGTAAACTGCGGCAATACATCGTAGGGTTTATTGAACAGTATGACCCGCGTTGGCTGGGGTTCTGGCGTTCTTCTGGTGGCTTGTCGTGAGCTGAATCGCTCAACCCGGTGTTTTCTAAAAGAAGTTTTCGTCATGGTATTTTCAGGCGTTATCAATTGCCGCATTATAGCCTAATAACGAAGACCTTTCATGGCGTCGGACAATCAGGTACTATCGGAAGGCTCATTACAATTTATTAACATAAGATCAGTAACAACCAGAAGCGCTCGAAGGAGAGGTTAATGGAAAGCAAAGTAGTTGTTCCGGCGGAAGGTAAAAAGATCACCCTGCAAAACGGCAAGATTAACGTTCCTCACAACCCGATTATCCCGTTCATCGAAGGTGACGGTATCGGTGTAGACGTTACCCCGGCGATGCTGAAAGTGGTTGATGCCGCTGTTGAGAAAGCCTACAAAGGCGAGCGTAAAATTTCCTGGATGGAAATTTACACCGGTGAAAAATCCACTCAAGTTTATGGCCAGGACGTCTGGCTGCCAGCCGAAACGCTGGACCTGATCCGCGACTATCGCGTTGCTATCAAAGGCCCTCTGACCACGCCAGTTGGCGGCGGCATTCGCTCCCTGAACGTGGCGCTGCGTCAGGAACTGGATCTGTATGTGTGTCTGCGTCCGGTGCGTTACTACCAGGGCACCCCAAGCCCGGTTAAGCACCCGGAACTGACCGACATGGTTATCTTCCGTGAAAACTCTGAAGACATCTACGCGGGTATCGAATGGAAAGCGGACTCTGCTGACGCAGAAAAAGTGATTAAATTCCTGCGCGAAGAGATGGGCGTGAAGAAAATTCGCTTCCCTGAGCATTGCGGCATCGGCATCAAGCCGTGCTCCGAAGAAGGGACCAAGCGTCTGGTGCGTGCCGCCATCGAATACGCTATCACCAACGATCGTGACTCTGTGACCCTGGTGCACAAAGGCAATATCATGAAGTTCACCGAAGGCGCGTTCAAAGACTGGGGCTACGAGCTGGCGACCGAAGAGTTCGGCGGTGAACTGATCGACGGCGGCCCATGGCAGAAAATTAAGAACCCGAACACCGGTAAAGAGATCATCATTAAAGATGTGATTGCCGATGCGTTCCTGCAACAGATCCTGCTGCGTCCTGCTGAGTATGACGTGATCGCCTGTATGAACCTGAATGGTGACTACATCTCCGATGCGCTGGCAGCACAGGTGGGTGGTATCGGTATCGCCCCGGGCGCGAACATCGGTGACGAGTGCGCCCTGTTCGAAGCCACTCACGGTACTGCACCGAAATACGCAGGCCAGGATAAAGTCAACCCAGGCTCTATCATTCTGTCCGCAGAGATGATGCTGCGTCATATGGAATGGTTCGAAGCCGCAGACCTGATCGTTAAGGGTATGGAAGGCGCGATTAACGCGAAAACCGTCACCTATGACTTTGAACGTCTGATGGAAGGCGCTAAACTGCTGAAATGCTCAGAGTTTGGCGACGCGATTATCGCGAACATGTAATCCACTCGCTGGGTTAAATGACAACGGGAGCCTGAGGGTTCCCGTTTTTTATGCACACAAGACGGAAACAACGCTATGACCCATGATATCCCGCTCAAGTATTATGACATCGTCGACGAGTATGCGACTGAAACGGCGAAACCGGTAGAAGAGGCAGAGCGTACGCCGCTGGCACACTATTTCCAGCTGCTGCTCACTCGCTTATACAACAATGAGGAAATCAGTGAAGAGGCGCAGCGGGAGATGGCTGTCCAGGCGGAGATAGACGAAGCGCGCATTGACGATATTGCGAACTTCCTGAATCAGTGGGGCAATGAATAACGCATCATCGCGCTGAGTCTGCCAGCAGCCTGGCGAGGTCGTGCCGGGTTAGCGACTTTGAAAAGTACCAGCCTTGTACGAGGGCATCGGGGTATCTCTGCGCGATGAACTGAAATTGTGTTTCGCTTTCAACCCCTTCAAAAACCAGGGTTTTGTTCAGTTTAGCGAGCGCGTCGCTGAAGATCACCAGGATATCCTGTTTATAGTGCTCGCTGATGCCGTCCACTAACGACTTATCTACCTTGATTTCGTCATATTTGAGATTTGTGAGCCTGGCAAGATTAGAGTTTTGCACGCCAAAATCGTCTATTGAAATTTTGACGCCTGCCGATTTAAGCTCCTCACAAAACTCTTCAAGGATGGCCGAGGTGGAAACGCCATTCTCGGATAACTCAACTTTGATTAACGATAAAGGAATCGCGTTCTCTGAGCATGCATGACGTAATACCGACAGGAATTTGCCGTCTTCAATTTCCGTCCGGCCAACGTTCAGTGAAATCATTAACTGATGTTCAGCGGCCAGCGCGGCAATTTCCGCCAGGGATTTCTTTATCATGTTCTGATAATAAACGTTATACAGGCCAATTTTTTTAATTAACGGGATAAACAGCTCAGGAGAAACCTCTTTGTGATTGTTATCCTGCCATCTTGATAACACTTCAACCCCAACGATTTTCTTATCAGCAACCCGAATAACAGGCTGAAAATGAACGCTGATGGTATTCGCTTTTACCGCTTTGACCAGCGTTCGTTCCAGAGAACGTCGGTCTTCATAAAGTCGAAGAGAAAACAGCGTCAGGGATACCCAGATAAAGTATAAAAACAAGCACAGAAGCACCATCACTACGTGGGAGAGCGAAGCCAGTCCGGCATCATGGTGTGTGACGGTAACGCACAAATCCCAGCGTGTACTGCACTCTGTCACAGCCAGCGTAAATAACAGAGACTGTAAGCGGCTGAAGTTTTCTGATGGCGGCGTAACGGTGAAAAAGGTGCGGCCGAAATCTTTAGTGGAAGAACGAAGCGAATAGTTGGCGGTAACGGGGGCAAATTTATCGTAGGCTGAACGGGAGGTGAAAATAATAAGGTGGTTATAAATTGTCGCATTACCGATAAAGAAATCTTTCTGCGAAAACTGCGCCAGACTGAATCCGTTCTGGGTTTTATGCAGCTCAGGGGGAAGGGCGATGGGATTTGCCAGCTTGCCCCAAAACGCGGTGCAGGTGATTTTCCCCTTTTCAATAAACCCCACATCGGCGAAATAGAGACTACGCATCTTTAATTTTCGGTAGACGTTCAGACTGGCGCTATCGCATCCCTGCACGGTGGTATTTTTAAGCGTACTGGCGATATTTTGTGTTAACTCTTCGGAATAGCTTAAGAGCGTGTGGGAGATCTCCCTCTGCCGGTTCTTTTGCTGCTCAACGATAATGGCGTTAACCGCATACAGCGACAGGACGACCATTAGGGTTGAGATGATAGCAACGGCAATGGCCTTCTTCATTTTCCTGCTGTCCCGCCACGTCCTGAGGTGCAGGGATCTTATCACAGGTCATAAAAGCTACAAGTATGAGAGTTGAGGCTGCACGGAATCGAAAGGAAAGCCACCCTGCCAGGCTCCTTTCAACTCAGAACCACTCAAACCGTGTTGAGAGCAGTAGCAGTAGCGTACTGGCAGAAACAAGATTAAGGCAGATGACGAACTTGCTCGATACGTTCATGTTATCAACGCTTTTTGGTTATTCAGAAGCAACAGAGAATAGCGTTTCACCTCCACAGAAAAAACGCCAGATTTTGGTGGGTTGAGGCAAAAAAAAAGCCCACTAAAAAGTGGGCAAGAAATACTGGAAGCAATGTGAGCAATGTCGTACTGAATACCTGAGTTATTTGCTCAACTATTCAGTAATGAGAAAGATAATCTTTCTCAGTAGAAGATGCAACCCCAGGATGTGTGTGGATCGACATTTTTTACTGCTCATATTTTACTCAAACGAGCCGTGTGATTCTTATCACAAATTTCCTTTCTCAGATCCTGTGCTATCCTTTTCTGTGTCGTTGATTTAATGACAAAAACCATACAGAGAGGAAAGCTATGGGAATTTTATCCTGGATTATCTTTGGGCTGATTGCGGGGATCCTGGCGAAGTGGATTATGCCGGGCAAAGATGGCGGCGGTTTCATCGTCACGATCATTCTGGGGATTGTGGGTGCAGTCGTCGGCGGCTGGATCAGTACCCTGTTCGGCTTTGGCAGAGTTGATGGCTTCAACTTCGGCAGCTTTGTCGTCGCGGTGATTGGCGCGCTGGTTGTTCTGTTTATCTACAGAAAAATCAAAAGCTAAATCTGACCTGTGTTAAAAAAGGCTGCCTGACGGCGGCCTTTTTACTTTGGGCGTTACCACCAGCCTAACTGCGTACCGGCGACGGCCACGATGGCGACAATAAGCATGATGATGGTCGTTTTTCTCATTTATGCCCCCGGCGCGGCGTAACCGCCAAGGAAAAACCAGCCTAAAAACACCACCGCTATGATAAAAATAACCACCGGAAAGAGGATCCCTATTCTCATGCCATCACCTGTTTGAGTTTGTATAAGGCCGTAGAGTGTACGGTTTTAATCTAACGCGACAAAGCCTGTTTTGCTTTTTCCTTTTTTATCCTGATACATCGCGAGGTCCGCGGTGCGCAGGGCGCTATCTTCATCCGTGCTGTGAGGATCGACAATAACGACGCCAAGGCTTGCACCGGGATAAAGAATGGTGGCATTGCCTAACCCGTATTCGCCCGCAATGAGACCATTGAGGCGGGTTTTGATTGCGTTGATCTCTGTACTGGCGTCGCCATCATCGCTGTGACTCAGGCTGGCAACCAGAAATTCATCGCCGCCGAGCCGGCCAATAATCTCATCCTGCGTTTGCTCGTGAGTCAGTCGCTTGCCGACCTGTACGAGGAAGCGATCGCCCGCCTCATGCCCGTACTGGTCATTGATTCGCTTGAAATCATCGAGGTCAATAAAGGCAATCATGACGTTGCGGCTAAGATGGCGCGCCAGTGAGAACAGGGTGGTAAGGTTTTCAAAAATGGCGCGACGATTCGGCAGGCCGGTAAGGGCGTCGGTGTAAGAGTGGGCAATGAGCGCCGCATTTGCTTCGCGAAGCTGAAGCACAAGCGACTCTTTCTGAATGTACTGACCAATTAACCCGGCAAAGAGCCTGATCACCTGCTCGCCACGCTCGCTGAACTGTTTCTGTGCGGTGCTGGCAGCGCAAAGCGTGCCGTACAGAGAACCGTCAGCCAGGTGAACCGGCACGCTCATATAGGTTGTAATACCCAGTGCTTTTGCCGCTTCACACTCCGGCCAGCGGTCGGGCACCTCGTTACTGAACAAGGTGTCGCTATCCATGGCGCGCTTACAGAGCGTTTCGTCCCAGGGCACGCTGAACCCTTCCGGGATTTGCATTTGCTTGCTGTTACGGGCATATAAAATGTGCTGCAAACGCGCGTTAATATCGATTTTGGTCAGGTAGGTTGATTCCATATCCGTCACAATTTCCAGCATTTCCAGTAGCTGACGCACAAGACTGTCGAGAGATTGCTCAGTGGAGAGGGTTTCTGAAACACGGGCAAGAATGATATCTGACATGAGGCAGGTTGACTCCCATGCAGAAGACCTCTGTATCTGCATGTTATGCTGAAAATTTAGACTCCGGTCATAGTAAAACATGAACAGGATTAATTTTATAGATTCTTCTGAAAGCGGATGAGGGAGAGGCTAAAAAAAGCCCCGATGTTGAGATCGGGGCAAAACATCTTGATTACGGAATGATGTTCTCTGGTCAGTGTGAGAACAGGTATCACTATAAGTGGGAATCGTGCAGGTTTAATGGAGAAATCATGGAGAAAATGGCGATGACCCGTTACTCTGACGTTTTTTACATCCTGAAGGATCATGATAATGAAATATCTACTCCTGGCGCTGGTTGTACCGCTGGCCGCCTGCTCAACAAAGACTACCCCTCCTGATGCGCCTCAACCGCCGCACGCTATTGGTATGGCAAACCCGGCGTCAGTGTACTGTCTGGAGAAAGGGGGAGAGCAAATCCCTGTTCAAAGCCCGCAGGGTGTACGTACCGAGTGCAAATTACCAGGCGGGGAAGTGATCGATGAATGGGATCTCTACCGACGCGATCACCCGCAACCAACCAGATGACAAGGGCAATAAAACTGCGATACACTTCTCTTTAGGATTATTCTTAGCCAGTTTCTGGCAGTACGTTTGCGAGAAGAAGTATGTTTCAGTTAAAACCGGGCAGCATGGCGATGATCGTGGGTGCGCGTACGGCGGCAGGCCGTCGAAATATCGGTAAATCCGTGGAGCTGTTTGGCCTTTGTCAGCCGGGCCAGCGTTTTGTAAACCCGGTTAACGGCGTCATGACGCAATTACCTGATACATCAGCACGTGCGCTGTGGCTGGTCACCGGTGATGTTTACGCCTTTGATAACCAGCACGGTTTTGCGTTTGTTCGCCCGGAACATTTGATGCCGCTAACTCCCGACGAGATGCCACACAACGTGGATGAGCTGGCGATCGGTTAATCACAGTTTACGTAGCCAGTCCGCCAGTACCCGCGCGTGATTCTGCTCCCTGTTTTTCGCCCCGTAGAGTAGCGTCACGGTCTGCTGTCGGGCGAGGGCCGCCAGGCGTTTGCCTTCATCCTGATGCTGCGCCAGCTCTTTACGATAGGCTTCACTGAACGCAGTGAAATCTATCGTTTCACTGTGAAAAGCTTTTCGCAGTTCGCTGGACGGCGTTAGCGATTTACACCACTCATCACAGGCGAGGTCGGTCTTTTTTATTCCTCGCGGCCAGAGTCTGTCTACCAGCACCCGGTAACCATCGTCTGATGTTGCCTGTTCATATACGCGCTTACATTGAATCATCCGTTTTCCTCCTGCCGTGCGACGTTCGGCAAGAACACTATAGCACCCGGCTTTTATCCACCCAATTTAAGGTATTGTGATAATTGCAAAAGATCGGTAGTCTGAGGCTCCTTATGTTATCTGAAAATCCTCCGGCATAAGGAATCTCTCATGGAACTCTCCCTGGTTAAAACGACGCTGCGCATTGCGCTGGTTGGTGATTTCAATCCTGATGTTATTGCGCACCAGGCGATCCCGCTGGCGATTGACGACGCCGCTGCGGTTCTGGATCTCACCGCTGATTATGACTGGCTCGCCACGCCTGAGCTGACCAGCCCCGAAGACCTGGTCGGGTACGATGCCATCTGGCTGGTACCGGCAAGCCCGTATAAAAACACCGAGGCGGCGTTTATTGCGGCGCGTTACGCGCGTGAGAATAGCATCCCCTTTCTCGGCACCTGCGGCGGGTTCCAGCATGCGCTGATTGAGTATGCGCGTAATGTACTGGGCTGGCACGATGCAGGCCATGCCGAAACCGATACCGAGGGAAGGATGGTGATTGCGCCGCTGACCTGCTCGCTGGTAGAAAAAACCGACGCGATAGAGCTGCGGAATAACACGCTGATTGCCAAAGCGTATGGCAAGCCGGAAATTCAGGAGGGGTATCACTGCAATTACGGCGTCTCACCTGAGTTTGCCAGCCAGCTTGAGCGGGGCGACATGCGCGTAACGGGCTGGGACGAGCAGGGCGAGATCCGCGCGGCAGAGCTGATAACCCATCCTTTCTTTGTCATCACCCTGTTCCAGCATGAGCGGGCTGCGCTTCAAGGGCGACCTGTCGTGCTGGTACAGGCCATGCTGCGGGCGGCGCAGGGATAAAAAAAGCAGACCGTCAGGTCTGCCTTGAATGTCAGCGGGGTGTGATCTCCCGGTCACGCCCGGCCAGCATGCCGCACAGGGCCATCACTACCGCAGCCAGCGCACAGGCCAGCAGCGGAATGCGCCAGTCTCCGGCGGTATCGTGAATTTTCCCCATCAGCGGTGGGCCACAGGCCGCCAGAAGATAGCCAATCGACTGTGCCATGCCGGAGAGCGCGGCGGCCTGATGTGCCGAGCTGGCCCGCAGTCCGATAAACGTCAGGCCGAGGATCATGGTGGCGCCGGATCCAAAGCCAAACACCAGCGTCCAGACGACGGCCAGCCCCGGCGCGAACCAGAACCCGGCCGCACTGACAGCGCACATCAGAGCGACAAGCCCGGCTATGCCACGCTGATCGTTAAGACGGTGCAGGATCAGCGGAATGGCGAGACCGGGAACAGCGGTTGCCAGCTGGAGAAGCCCGTGCATGGAGCCAGCCTGCGTTTCGCTGTAGCCGTGGCTAAGCAAAATCGCGGGTAACCAGCCGATAATGACATAGTAAATCAGCGAGTTAATGCCCAGAAAAAGCGTCACCTGCCAGGCGAGTGCCGAGCGCCAGATAGCCCGGTTGTGCAACGCGCCCGCGCCGGTCAGGGTGGCGGCCGGCCTCTGGCGCCATTGCGGTAACCACAGCAGCAGCGCCACCAGCGGGAAGAACATCAGCATCAACAGCGCTCCGTGCCAGCCACCACTCCCCAGCGACAGCGGGACGATCAGCGCCGACCCTGCGGCAGCGGCGGCCCCCATCGTCAGCGAATACGCCCCCGTGAGTTTTGCGACCTGGCCCGGAAAATCACGTTTGATTAAGCCAGGTAACAGGACATTGCCCAGCGCAATCCCACAGCCCACGATCGCCGTACCGATAAACAGCAGCGCGGCCGACGGCAGCGAACGTACGCCAATCCCGATGCAAATCAGCAGCAGAGCGATAAAAAGGCTGCGCTCCATGCCCAGGCGCCGGGCGACGCCTGCGGCAAGGGGAGAGATAAAGGCGAAGGCAAGCAGGGGCAGCGTTGTGAGCAGGCCGGTTTGCGCCGTGCTTAAGCCATAGTCCTGTCGGATGGTGTCGAGCAGGGGGGCGACACCGGTAAATGTGACGCGCAGCGTCGTGGCGATCATCAGGATGCCTGCAACCAGCAGTGCACCCTGTTTCCCGGAAGGTTGAATAGCAGTAGTCATTATTGTCTCTTACGTTCAGGCGAGCGCATACCATACCGATTTAAGTTGTGGTTGAAATCAGGCTAAAATGACAGTTTATCGCTAATATCGGACAACTTTATGTACGGACTGGGGCTCGACGGCTACGATCCCGATAGCCAGCACGACGCGGCGGTGGCCTTTCGCATCCGCGTGGTGGCACAGGAACAATTTATTCCGCTGCATCAGCACCGCAAAGGGCAGCTGATTATGGCGCTGGGTGGAGCGATCACCTGTGAAGTGGAGAGCGCGATGCTGATGGTGCCGCCCCAGTATGCGGTGTGGATCCCAGGACAAACGCCGCACAGCAACAAGGCGACGCCCGGCGCGCAGCTCTGCCTGCTGTTTATTGAACCCGGTGCGCTCGAATTGCCGACGCGTACCTGTACGCTGAAAATATCGCCCCTGGTGCGGGAGCTGGTGCTGGCGCTTGCGGACAGGTCACGGGAAGAGTTGCCTCTTCCCGCTACCGGAAGGCTGGTAGACGTCCTGTTTGATGAACTGCCCCTGCAACCGCAGGAGCATCTACAGCTGCCGGTATCTCCGCATCCAAAAATTCGCCTGATGAGTGAGACCATGGCAAACGAACCTGCCGCCTGGCAGACGCTGGCGCAGTGGGCAAGCCACTTTGCCATGAGCGAACGCAATCTGGCGCGGCTGGTGGTGAAAGAGACCGGCTTAAGCTTTCGCCGCTGGCGGCACCAGCTCCAGCTGATTGTCGCATTGCAGTTTTTGATCGGCGGGAAGTCGGTCCAGCAGGCGGCGCAGGCGCTGGGGTATGACTCCACCACCGCCTTCATCACCATGTTTAAGAAAGGACTGGGACAGACGCCGGCCCGCTATATCGCCAGCCTGACTACGACTTCCCGATAAACAGCGAAACCAGACCGGCAGCAATCAGTGGGCCAACCGGCACGCCACGAAACAGCGCCACGCCTAACACGGTGCCCACCAGCAGCCCGGCCACCAGCGAAGGCTGGCTGCTCATCAGCGTCACGCCGCGACCGCCAAGCCACGAGACAAAAACGCCCACCGCAATCGCCATCAACGATTTCCAGTTTACAAAGGAGTGCAGCAGCGTTGAGGCCGGTAGCGTTCCGCTGGCAATCGGGGCCATCACGCCGATGGTCAAAATAATGATCCCGATGGTAAGCCCCTGTTTTTCTATCCACGGGAAGAAGGTGTTCAACGGTGTGACGCGAACGATGATCAGGACCAGAATGGAAATCGCGACGGTGGTGTTGTGGCTGACAAAACCCAGTGCAGCCAGGGCCAGAAGTATGAGCAGTGTAGGGTCGAACATGACGGGATCCTTGCCAAAAATAGTAAGCCTGCTTACTTTACGCGCAAACGCGTCGGCAGGCAGGCTTTACTGAAAAAATTGTCTATTTTTGGGCACTTGCCTGACGTCAGTCCACCAGCTGCTGGATAAGCGGACTCCCTTCGCGGATAAACACCGGGATGGTTTCCAGCGCCGCAGGCACCCGGATATGCTCCCCACCGGCGTAGCGCTCACCGTTGAGAGCGACCCAGCTATTGCCCGTCGGCAGCCAGACATCGCGCTCACGCTGGCCGGCCTGCATAACCGGTGCCACCAGAAGATCTTCGCCAAACAGATACTGATCTTCACACGCCCAGCTCTGCTTGTCCTGCGGATAGTGCCAGAACAGCGGACGCATGAGCGGGTCTCCGTGCAGATGAGCCTGCTGGTACAACGCGTCAATATACGGGCGCAGGGTTTCGCGCACGGTAAGCCAGTGCTGCATGATGGCGTAATTCTCTTCTCCGTAACTCCACAGCTCATTAGGCGAACCGCTGTTACACTGAGGAATGCCGTCACGGTAGCGCTCCGGAGGCTGAATCTGCGGTTCGCGATAGCCGTGCATGCGCAGAACCGGTGTAAACACCGCCCACTGGAACCAACGGATCAGTAATTCGTGGAACGCCGGGTCGTTAACGTTCCCTCCCTGGAAGCCGCCGATATCGGTCGTCCACCATGGGATCCCCGCCAGCCCCATATTCAGTCCCGCGGCGAGTTGATTGCGAAAAGCATGGAATGAGGAGTGGACATCACCCGACCACGCCAGCACGCCGAATCGCTGGCTGCCTGCCCAGGCGCAGCGTACAAGGTTAACAATGTCGGTTTCACCGTTTGCCTGGAGCCCATCGTAAAAGCCCTGCGCAAAATCACGCGGGTAGCGATTGCCCACTTCCAGTACCGGACCGGCGTGGTAGCGATAGTTGTCAAAATCATAGGCGCGGTATTCCGGTTCCGCTTCGTCCAGCCAGAACAGCTTAATGCCCATGTCGTAGTAATTTTTCTTCACCGTATCCCAGACGAATTTCCGCGCCTCAGGATGGGTCGCATCAAAGAAGGTGGTATTGCCCATAAAGTCGAGGTTGACCTGCACGCCACGTTCACTGCTGACCAGCCAGCCTTTGGCTTTCATCAGCGGATAGAGAGGGCTGCGCGCCTCTACCGTTGGCCACACCGACACCATCAGCGCAATACCCATTTCGCGCAGCTCGTCGACCATCCCTTCAGGGTCGGGCCAGTCTACGGGGTCGAAGCACCAGGTGCCCTGATTCGGCCAGTGGAAAAAGTCGATGACCATTACCGACAGCGGCAGATTACGGCGGCGATACTCCCGCGCAACCTCAAGCACCTCCTGCTGGGTACGGTAGCGTAATTTGCACTGCCACAGCCCGCTGATAAACGCCGGGGCGGCGGGCGGAGTTCCGGTGGCTTTTACATACTGGCGGGTGATATCCGCCACCGTGTCAGCGGCGGTGATCCAGTAGTCCATTTCTCCCGTCACGCGGGCGCGCCATTCCGTCTGATTTTTTGCAAAGCTGGCTTCACCAATCGCCGGATTGTTCCACAGCAGGCCATAGCCAAGGCTGGACTGCATAAAGGGCACGCTGGCCTGGGAGTTGCGCTGCGCCAGTTCCAGCGTACAGCCTTTCAGATCCAGCCACGGCTGTTGATACTGACCCATGCCATAGATGCGTTCATCCGGACGCGATTCAAACCGGACGGTGAGCTGATATTTTCCCCCCATTAGCGGCTTAAATTCACGGCCATCCAGCTTCAGGGCGCTGACATATTTATCCTGACTCTTCTCGCTGGCACCGATACCCACCGTTGAACGCTGGCGCCACATCTCTTCCAGCAGCAGTTCGCCGCGCTGATTGTAGAAGGCCAGCTGACCTTTAAGGTTCAGCGTCGCGGTAATATTGCCGTTGCGCAGCGTCAGGCTTTCCGCTTCGGCGATAATCTCAGCCTGGCAAGGGGCGGCGGGCAACAGTGCCTGTAAGGCGTCCTCAAAAGCCGGGGAGCAGGTGGCCCTGACGCGCAGGCTGTTTTCTCCCCACGGTTCAATACGCAGGATCTGGCGTTCAAAACGCCATTCGATGCTGTTGGAATGTTGAATCAGCTCACTCATGGATAACGCGTCCTTCTAAACAGGGTGTTTGGCGAGATGGATGGATTGCATTGTGCTGTCGTCGAGCTTATACCAGCGCAGCGTGGCAAACGCGCAGAGTGACAAGACGCCAGGCACGACGGTGAAGAGGGCGATGATGCAGTACATGGCCGTGTTGGTCTGCTCCGGGGCATTGGCAACATAACCGCTTAAGCCCAGCGTCCAGCCAACAATCGCGCCGCTGATCGCCATCCCCAACTTGAGTACGGCGAGGAAAGTGGAGAAGATCACGCCGTCCATGCGTTTGCCCTGTTTCCATTCGCCGTAATCGGCGACGTCCGCCATCATTACCCACATCAGCGTGGTGGTGGCCTGGTAAAGGGTGGAGACGATAAACGTCATGGGCACCAGAATAAGCACCGACTTAGGCGCAAAGAACAGAGCGATGCTGAGTACCCCCGCCAGTACGGAACAGTATCCAAACATCTGCACTTTGCTGACGTTCTGCGTCAGACGTTTGGCCAGCGCGCTGCCTGCGGCTTTCCCGAGAATATGCGCCCCGAGCATCCACATAAAATAGCTTGCGCTACCGAGATAATAAGTGACGAAATACATCATTGCGCCAAGGCGAATAACGCCAAAACCAATGTTGGTTAATACCAGGACGGCGACAATCCGCCATTGGTCGTTTCGTAATAAATCCCGCAGTTCCGCAAGATAATTATTGTGGGTAGCGGGAGCCTTAATACGTTCACGCGTATTGGCGAAGCAGATCCAGAACATGACGACCGCGACGGTCGCCATAATGGCCATTGCCCAGCGGTAGCCCAGTAATTTATCGTCGCCACCTAAAAACTCTGCCAGCGGCATCATAAAGAATGTCGACAGCGCGCCACCCAAAGTGGCAAGGAAAAAGCGATAAGACTGGAGGGAAATTCGCGCATCGTTGTCGGGCGTAATCACCGCGCCCATGGAGCAATAGGGAATATTGATTGCGGTGTACATCAGCATCATCAGGGTATAACTGACGGTGGCGAAAATCATTTTACCGTGCAGATCGAGGGACGCCGGCACGGCGTAGGTCAGCAGACAACTTGCGCCAAAGGGCAGCGCCAGCCACAGCATCCAGGGACGGAATTTGCCCCAGCGCGTGCGCGTCCTGTCAGCGATATAGCCCATCGCCGGGTCTATTATGGCATCGGCGGTTCTCGCCAGAAGAAACATGGTGCCCACGAATGCGGCAGGTAGCCCCACCACGTCCGTATAGTAAAACGTCAGAAAAATAATGACGTTATCCAGCCCAATATGGCTCGCCATATCGCCTAACCCATAACTGATCTTTTCTTTACGGGTAATTATCTCGGTCATTGTATTCACCTTGCCAGTGTAAGGTTTATTTTTGAGGTGCTCCGTAAACAGGGTTAACCAGGATGAAAAGGTTAACAATTGCGAGATCTGGCATCGGGGTTACGTAAATTTCTTTTCGTGATACCGGTAACAAATAAAGTGTTTAAACAGTGACTTTATACGGAGGAGGATAGTTAACAGCGAATCGTTTCAGCGAAAAAAATCGTCTTTTCGCGGACGCGTCATTGTCATTTAGCTGTCATTGTGGGGGAGTAAAAAAAGAGGTAAATGGGCAAAGCAGAGGGCATCATGAACGATCCTATGTTTGTCGAAACGCTAATTATTTCCTCATCATTTTTTATCATCGCGATTATTTTGATTGCTTCCGTGCTGCTGCTGGAAAACGGCTGACCGTTAGCCAGCCGCTGTATTTATTGTTTACGGAACGTCACCAGTTCAGGACGGGCGATACGCAGATAGTCCTGGGTATCCATAATCACCGACTTTTCCAGCAGGCCGGCGTTAAAGGCGATCTCATCGAAGCGCTCAAACAGCAGCGGATCGGCGACCAGCGTCAGATCCGGATGAAAGCTGAAGGGGGGAATGGCGCCGAAAACGCAGCCGGTAAGCGCATCCACTTCTGCCGGACTGGCGAGAGAGGCCTTTAGCCCACCGAAATGGCTGGCCAGCAGGCTCAGATCGGCCTGCCGATCGGCGGCAAGGATTGCCAGAATATGTTTCTTAACGCCGTTGCCTTTTACCTTGCAGACCAGTGCTTTTGCACCCTGCCGGAGATCGGTCCCGCGAATTTCACTGACCGCTTCGCATTTCCCAACGGCCTCATGCGCCACCACGCGAAAGCGCGCCTCCTGCTCGGTTAATAAGCTGATTAGGCGCTGATGGGTCGTCGTCCCGGTCACGTCATCAGACATAACGATTTCACCTGTGATTTGCCAATACGTAGCTTGCTACATTAGCACGGGACGGAGAGGGCTGAAAGAAAACAGCCAGCGGGAGCGCTGGCTGTTGGGTCATGCGTTGCTGGTGGATGACTGTTTCTGGAACAGTTCCCGGAAGACCGGATAGATGTCATCCTGGTCACGAATGTGCTGCATCGCAAAGTTATCAAACATCGCTTGCAGATGCTCATACTCACGCCATAGCGTCTGGTGGGCGCGACGGGTAATTTCAATGTAGCTGTAGTAACGCACCACCGGCAGGATCTTCTTCGCCAGAATTTCATGACACAGCGGCGAGTCATCCGCCCAGTTATCGCCATCCGATGCCTGCGCGGCGTAGATGTTCCACTGCGCCGGATCGTAGCGCTCCTTCACTACCTCATCCATCAGCTTCAGGGCGCTCGACACGATGGTGCCACCGGTCTCCTGCGAGTAGAAGAACTCATGTTCATCCACCTCTTTCGCCTGAGTGTGATGGCGGATGTAGACCACCTCCACGTTCTTATACGTTCTGCTCAGGAACAGATAGAGCAGAATATAAAAACGCTTAGCCATATCCTTGGTGGCCTGATCCATTGAACCTGACACGTCCATCAGGCAGAACATCACCGCCTGGCTGGAAGGCTCAGGGCGTTTTTCGTAGTTCTTGTAGCGCAGGTCGAACGTGTCGATAAACGGCACCCGGTCGATCTTCGCCCGCAGTTCGGCAATCTCTTTTCGCAGGCGCTCCTCTTCCAGCAGTTGCGCCGGTTCCGTGTTTTCCACTACTTTCAGGCTGGTTTCCAGCTCGCGCAGTTCGCGCCGTTTGCCTGCCGTCATCGCCGTGCGTCGCGCCAGCGAGTTTTGCAGTGAACGCACCACGCTGATGTTGGCGGGCACCCCATTTGCGGTATAGCCCGCACGATGGGTTTTGTATTCGTTGAGTTGACGGTGCTGATTCTTTCTCAGATTCGGCAGGGCCAGATCCTCAAACAGCAGATCGAGATATTCGTCTTTTGAAATCTGGAAGACAAACTCATCCTGGCCTTCTCCGTCCTGGCTGGCTTGCCCCTGACCGCTGCCAGAACCGCCGCCTCCGCCTTGGGGACGCTCGATTCTGTCATTCTGGACGAAGTGGTCATTACCTGGGTGTACACGGTGGCGAAGGCCGCCACGCCCCTGATGAAACATCGGTTCGCTGATGTCATCGTTGGGGATGGAGACGGATTCGCCGCTGTCGACGTCGGTCACCGAGCGTTTGTTGATGGCCTCGGAGATCGACTGTTTAATTTGCGCTTTATAACGGCGCAAGAAGCGCTGGCGATTCACCGTGCTCTTGTTTTTGCCGTTAAGACGCCGGTCAATAAACCAGGTCATATATCCCCCGTACTGCATTTGCCAACTTGCAGCGTCCGTAAGTGCCGGACATTTTGTTGGCCCGGTAAGCGCGTTACCGGGCACTTGTTTTAAGACGATTTACGCACGCGCAGATACCATTCACAAAGCAGGCGGACCTGTTTGCGCGTATAGCCTTTTTCCATCATACGGTCGACAAAATCGTCGTGCTTTTTCTGCTCGTCGGTTGAGGTTTTGGCGTTGAACGAGATGACCGGCAACAGCTCTTCCGTGTTAGAGAACATTTTCTTCTCTATAACCGTGCGCAGTTTTTCGTAGCTGGTCCAGTTCGGATTGCGGCCGTTGTTATGCGCTCTGGCGCGCAGCACGAAGTTCACAATCTCGTTTCGGAAGTCTTTCGGGTTGCTGATCCCGGCTGGTTTCTCGATTTTTTCAAGTTCCGCGTTCAGGGATTCACGGTCAAACAGCTGGCCGGTATCCGGGTCGCGATACTCCTGATCCTGGATCCAGAAGTCAGCGTAAGTGACGTACCGGTCGAAGATGTTCTGGCCGTATTCGGAATAGGATTCCAGATAGGCGGTCTGGATCTCTTTGCCAATGAACTCGGCGTATTTCGGGATCAGGTAGCCTTTCAGGAACTCCAGGTAGCGTTCAGCCTGCTCCTGTGGGAACTGTTCACGTTCAATTTGCTGTTCCAGCACGTAGAACAGATGTACCGGGTTGGCGGCCACCTCCGCGTGGTCGAAGTTAAAGACGCGGGAGAGGATCTTAAACGCGAAACGCGTCGACAGACCGTTCATCCCTTCGTCGACCCCGGCGTAATCGCGGTATTCCTGGTACGATTTCGCTTTCGGGTCGGTATCCTTCAGGCTTTCGCCGTCATACACGCGCATTTTTGAGTAGATGCTGGAGTTTTCCGGCTCTTTCAGGCGCGACAGGATCGAGAAGCGCGACAGCGTTTCCAGCGTTCCCGGTGCGCAAGGGGCATGGACCAGCTCACTGTGGTTGAGCAGTTTTTCGTAAATCTTGATCTCCTCGGAGATCCGCAGGCAATAAGGCACTTTGACGATGTACACACGGTCAAGGAACGCCTCATTGTTTTTGTTGTTACGGAAGGTCACCCATTCAGATTCGTTAGAGTGGGCAAGGATAATCCCGTTAAACGGCAGGGCGGAAATACCTTCCGTCCCGTTGTAGTTCCCCTCCTGGGTGGCGGTCAGCAGCGGATGCAGCACTTTGATCGGTGCTTTAAACATCTCGACGAATTCCATAATCCCCTGGTTGGCACGGCACAGCGCACCGGAATAGCCGTAGGCATCCGGGTCGTTTTGCGCGTGATGCTCCAGCTTACGGATATCGACTTTACCCACCAGCGCCGAGATATCCTGGTTGTTCTCGTCACCGGGTTCTGTTTTGGCAATGGCGATCTGCTCGAGGATAGACGGCCACACTTTCACGACGCGGAATTTGGTAATGTCCCCGCCAAACTCGTGCAGACGTTTTGCCGCCCACGGCGACATGATCGTACCGAGATAGCGATGCGGAATGCCAAACTCTTTTTCCAGAATTTGCGCATCCTCTTGCGGATTAAACAGGCACAGCGGATGGTCATTGACCGGGCTGCGCTCGCCGTTGGCGCTCAGCACATAGATCGGCACGCGCTGCATCAGCGCTTTCAGCCGTTCAGCCAGGGAGGATTTACCCCCACCGACAGGACCCAGCAGGTAAAGGATCTGCTTCTTCTCTTCCAGCCCCTGAGCGGCATGCTTCAGGTAGGAGACGATCTGCTCAATGGCATCTTCCATGCCATAGAACTCTTCAAACGCCGGGTATCGGGCGACCACCCGATTCGAAAAGAGACGGGAAAGCCGTGGCTCCAGGGCAGTATCAACCATGTTTGGCTCACCAATAGCCATCAATAGCCGTTCTGCCGCATTGGCATAGGCACTGCGATCTTGCCGACAAATGGTAAGAAACTCCTGCAGTGTGAACTCTTCGTCCTTGGCAGCTTCGTAGCGCTGGCGATAGTGATCGAATATATTCATGGCATGCCGTCCTTTCGTTTTTTAGCACAGGATAAGAGCCGTTCGTATGAGTAGTGGAGGCTCCCGGAAGAGAATTTTTCGCACCTCACTGCCAGAGCAGCAACCTGTGTGCCAGGTCGAAGGCTATGAACCGCAGGGTGTTCAGCAAAACCTCTTCTTAAATTAAAGCGTAGATGGCAATTGCAAAACTTGCATACGGATAAAATCTACTTTCAATGACATATCAATAACTCATCCAAAAATTTCCACTGCGGTTATAAGCGAAAAGCGGGTTTTTCATTTATCGGTCACATAAATGAAAGCGGGATGTCATCTGAAAAATGAAAAATAACGGGTTAATCAAACGGATTAGTGCGCAAAAAATTTTGGGATGTACGGGAATGGCGGTTACACTTCACCCGCTGATTATTTGACTACAGGAAAGAATGGATTGTGACCAAACTCAAACTTCTGGCATTGGGCATCCTTGCCGCTACCGCAGCGAGCACCGTACAGGCTGAGAGCCAGTGGACTGTTGGCGCGGGTGCTGGCGTGATTAACAGCCCGTACAAGCAGTATGACCGCGACGTTTATCCTGTCCCCGTTGTCACCTATGAAGGCGATAACTTCTGGTTCCGTGGGTTGGGCGGCGGCTACTATCTGTGGAACGATACGGCCGATAAGCTCTCCATCATGGCCTATTACGACCCAACGCACTTTAAACCAGGCGACAGCGACAGCAATGCGCTTCGTCAACTGGACAAACGCAGAAGCTCACTGATAGCGGGGCTTTCTTACGTCCATAATACCGAGTATGGCTTCCTGCGCACTGCGCTGGCGGGCGATACCCTGGACAACAGCAACGGCTTCATCTGGGATCTGGCGTGGCTTTACCGCTATACCAACGGCGCAGTGACGCTGACGCCGGGTATCGGTGTGCAGTACAGCAGCGAAAATTACAACGACTACTACTATGGCGTGTCTAAAGCGGAGTCTCGCCGCAGTGGTTTGAATAGCTACAGCGCGGATGATGGCTGGGACCCGTACCTGGAACTCACCGCATCGTATAACTTCCTCGGTGACTGGAATGTGTACGGTACTGGCCGTTACATTCGTCTGAGCGATGAAGTGAAAGACAGCCCGATGGTCGACAAGTCCTGGTCTGGCATCTTCTCTGTAGGTGTGACCTACAAGTTCTGACCAGAACGTAATGCATTAAAACGGGGCGCTTGCGCCCCGTTTGTTTTTTATGATGCCTGAACAATATTAGCGCTTCACAATCTTGATCGTCTGGCCTAAGCGGGACGGTTTTTCTTCGCTGGTTTTCTGCGGCGCGGTCACGCACGCGGTTTCCACGCAGACGAAGGTCTTGTAACCGTCATCCGGGATATCCGCCATGCTGACGGAAAGGGCAGGGCCCGGGTTCCAGCCCACTACGTTGCTGTGGTGGTGATGAACCACATCAATACCGCGGTTCAGCGCGCTGTCGTGGATGACGCTACAGGCTTCCGGGTGCAGGTATACGCGGTCGGTACGATCCGGGAAAGTCTGCACGCCGTCGTCCAGCTTGCCTTCTTTCGCGTTATCCACTTTGTCGATAAAGGTATCGCCAAGTCCGCTCACCTTAACGGCCTGAATGTCGCCTACGTTGAAATAGGTGTGCAGGGCGGACGTTGTTTCGAATTCGCCGTGCGCTTCCAGTTCAATCTCGCAGGTTTTACCCAGCTTGAAGCGGGCATACAGGGTGAATTCATGTGGCCACAGGGCGCGCGTTTCATCATTCGCCTGGAGCTCAAAGGTCAACACCGCGCCGTTTTCATCTTCGTTGTGGGCTTTCAGCGTCCACTGCTGGTTACGGGCGAAACCGTGAGACGGTAATCCCTGCTGCGCTGACGGGCCAAACCATGGCCAGCAAATCGGTACGCCGCCGCGGATCGCCGCCCCTCTTTTGAACGAGGTGGCCTCGCTCAGCCACAGGCCTTCTTCTTCACCTTCTGGTTTCCAGGAGAGCAGGTGGGCGCCGTTGAGCGCGACGGAGGCTTTAACGCGCGGATGATCAACGACGATGATATCGGCACCGTCAATCTGACGGCGGGAGAGCACAGGGGTAAGTTGTTCGACTACCGGAAGTGCAAAAATTTTATTAATCATTAAGCAATCCTCTGTCTAAAAACAATAAAAAAGGCGACCGAAGTCGCCTTTTAGGATCAAGCACTCATCTCAACTTATTTGGAGATGTGAGCGATCAGGTCCAGTACTTTGTTAGAGTAGCCAGTTTCGTTGTCGTACCAGGAAACCAGTTTCACGAAGTTGTCGTTCAGTGCGATACCTGCTTTAGCATCGAACACGGAAGTGCACACTTCGCCGTTGAAATCGGTAGATACAACGTCGTCTTCGGTGTAACCCAGAACGCCTTTCATTGGGCCTTCGGAAGCAGCTTTGATTGCTTTCTTAATTTCTTCATAAGAAGCAGCTTTTTCCAGACGAACGGTCAGGTCAACAACGGATACGTTAGGAGTTGGAACGCGGAACGCCATACCAGTCAGTTTGCCATTCAGTTCTGGCAGTACTTTACCTACTGCTTTAGCAGCACCGGTAGAAGATGGGATGATGTTCTGAGCCGCGCCACGGCCGCCGCGCCAGTCTTTGTGAGACGGGCCATCAACGGTTTTCTGAGTAGCGGTGGTTGCGTGAACGGTAGTCATCAGACCTTCGATGATGCCGAAGTTGTCGTTGATAACTTTAGCCAGCGGTGCCAGGCAGTTGGTGGTGCAGGATGCGTTGGAAACGATGTCCTGGCCAGCGTAAGTTTCAAAGTTTGCACCGCGAACGAACATTGGGGTGTTGTCTTTGGAAGGACCAGTCAGAACAACTTTCTTCGCACCCGCAGTGATGTGTTTACGTGCAGTTTCGTCGGTCAGGAAGATACCGGTAGCTTCAGCTACAACGTCAACACCGATTTCGTTCCATTTCAGGTTAGCTGGGTCTTTCTCAGCAGTAACGCGGATGGTTTTGCCGTTAACAACCAGGTGGCCGTCTTTCACTTCAACGGTGCCGTCGAAACGACCGTGAGTTGAGTCGTACTTCAGCATGTACGCCATGTATTCAGCGTCCAGGAGATCGTTGATACCAACGATTTCGATGTCAGAACGTTCCTGAGCAGCACGGAAAACAATACGGCCGATACGGCCAAAACCGTTGATACCTACTTTGATAGTCATATATTCCACCAGCTATTTGTTAGTGAATAAAAGGTTGCCTGTAAAATTACAAAAACCTTACGCAGCGTCAAGCGGAATCGTGTCAATCATTGCGACAAATCAATCCTGTGACTAACGTTTGTGCGACTGACTCGCCTCACTTTCCCTTTGAGCTAGCAACCACATGGGGGCTGCGCCCGGAATTTTAAAGGCCTCGCAGGATTAAAATGTGAAATTGATCACAATTGCCTGACCGCCTTTTCGCGACACATAAGTTTAGAACAAAAGTGCACGCGCGGGTGTTAATGTTTTGTTAGAATCTGGGTTAAAAGATGTCTGTTTCAACAGCGAGATGTAAGCATATGTCGAACCAACGTAACCCCGACGATTTGAAAAAAAACCTTACAGAGATGCAGTTTTACGTGACGCAAAATCACGGCACAGAACCGCCGTTTTCCGGGCGTTTGCTGCACAATAAACGGGAAGGCGTCTACCACTGCCTGGTGTGTGATGCACCGCTGTTTAACTCCCAGACGAAGTACGATTCTGGCTGCGGCTGGCCGAGTTTTTACGAGCCTGTCAGCGATGATGCGATCCGCTACCTGACGGACACCTCGCACGGCATGGTGCGCACCGAAATTCGTTGCGGGAACTGCGACGCCCATCTCGGGCATGTCTTCCCGGATGGCCCGCAGCCGACGGGGGAGCGTTTCTGCGTAAATTCGGCTTCCATGAGCTTTACCGATGATGAAAACGGCGACCAGACCAAGGGTTGAAAAAACGATTCAGCAAATTATTCCTTTGAAAGGGAGAGATCATGAATATTGATGACATGATTGCAGGTATGACCCCGGAGGTTTATCAGCGTCTGGTGACGGCCGTTGAGTTGGGAAAATGGCCGGACGGTGTGGCGCTCACACCTGAGCAAAAAGAGAACAGCTTGCAGCTGGTGATGCTGTGGCAGGCGCGTCACAATACCGACGCCCAGCACATGACCATCGACACTAACGGTCAGATGGTGATGAAAAGCAAGCGCGAGTTGAAAGAAGACTTCGGCATCACGCCGAAGCCGATTGCGACGATGAAAATGCAATAACGGTGCGGGTTTATGCCCTCACCCAACCCTCTCCCAAAGGGAGAGGGCTTGATTGTCTTACTACTGATGCGGGATCCCAAGCGACTCCGCCAGCTGTTTCGCGAGCTGGTTTTCGTCGTCAGCCCCATACTCCCAGAACATGGCGCCGGCAAGTCCTTTCTCCTTGATGTAATCCGCTTTGATCGCCACGGAGCGCGGGTTCTCATAGGAAATCGCAAACAGCGCCTTCCCGTCGGCGGATTTCACCGACAGCCACGGCACCTTCGCCTGTTCGTCCCAGTGCTCGGTAAAGCGTTTTTGCGGATCGTTCAGCAGCTTGCGGACGATATCGTTGTATTTCACATAGGTATCTTTGGTCAGATCATAGCCAAGCGATTTGAACAGGCTCAGTTCCTGCGGCCCGAAGTAGGGCTGCGTCACCGGATTGTTTTGCGCGTCTGGTTTGCTCCAGTCGATCCCTGGCTCTACGGCACGTTTCGGCACGCGCCCATAGAAACCAATTCCGAGATTCATCTGCTGCGGCTTCAGCCCGGCGGCCAGATAGTTATTCACCACAAACTCGACGCTGTATTTGTCTGCGGCAGCTACCGTTGGCCAGTCGCTGGAGTCATACAGATTCGCGTTAAAATACTGAGTACCGTACGCCATGTCGTAGGTCATCAGGTTGATGTAATCGAGCAGGGGGGCAATAGCTTTCACATCCACCCAGCTTTTCGGACTTTCCGCATTCGCGCCCACCGCAATCGTGACCAGCTTTTTCTTACCAAACGCGTCACGCATCTCTTTTAACAGCGCGGTGAAATTATCCCGGTCGGCAGGGGTGCTTTCGACAAGTCCCCACGCGCCGTTGACCGGATATTCCCAGTCCAGGTCGATCCCGTCCAGGCCGTATTGACTGACGATCTCCTGCGCGGAGCGAATAAACACCGCGCGACTCTCTTTGGTTGCCGCTGCGCCAGAAAAACCACGCGCCCCCCAGCCGCCAACGGAAAGCAGGACTTTCAGGTTCGGGTTTTGTTTACGAAGCTGAGGAAGTAACGCCAGATCGGATGCCACCTTAGGTGATAACCAGATTTGATGCAGTTTTGCCGGATCTTTCAGCGCGGCGTTGGTTTCGTCTTTCTCGTTGTTATAGACCAGACCAAACGAGTAGTTGAGGTGGGTGATCTGGCGGACGTCCAGTTTATTAATATCGCCACCCGGTCCGGCGGTAACATCGCCACCCCCATTGAAGTAACCCACGGACATCAGGGGCGCGGCGGAAGCCAGTGACGCGCAAAGCAAGGGTAATGCTGCCAGCAAGGGCAAACGTTTCATATAAGTTCCTCTTTGACTGAATAAAAATAACCACGCCACAGAAAAGGCGTGGCGAAAAAACAGCCTGAAGAGAATAGCATCGCCGTTTCGCTTGTGATGCGAGGGAGTTCACTTTATGGGGATTGGGGAAGAAATGCCGGGTGGCGCTGACGCTTACCCGGCCTACAAAACCAGAGAAAGTAGGCCGGGTAAGGCTAAGCCTTCACCCGGCTAAAAAGCTTACGCCTGCGTCTCCATCCAGTCAGCCAGCGTATACAGCGTTGCGCCTTCTGCTGCCATATCCATAAACGCCTGAGCGCTGTCCTGCGGCTGAATATTTACCCCGCGACAGCCGTCGGTGATGACATTCACGGTATAGCCCAACTGGAGCGCATCCAGCACGGTGAACTTCACGCAGTAATCCGTCGCCAGGCCCAGCACAATCAGCTCGGTGATCTCATGGTGGCGCAACCACGCGTCCAGCGCCGTCTTCTGACGATGACCGTTATCAAAGAACGCGCTGTAGCTGTCGATGGTTGGGTTTTCACCTTTGTGGAACACCGCGTCGATGGCCTTCTGGTTCAGCAGCGGATGCAGCTCAGCGCCCTCCGTCTGCTGCACGCAGTGATCGGGCCAGAAGTTTTGCGCCAGCCCGTCCAGATCGCCCTGGCTGTAAGGCTCAACGTTGTGCTGGCTGGCAAAGCTGCCGTGGTTTGCCGGATGCCAGTCCTGACTCGCCACCACCGCTTCACCACGAGCTTTACACCACGCAATCAGCGAATTCGCGACGTCTACGGTGCTGTCGCCTTCCGCGACGGCCAGCGCACCACCCGCACAGAAATCATTTTGCAAATCGACCAGTAACAGGGCGCGTTGCTTCATGGGATCTCCTTATTCGTCCGGCGTCAGTTCACCGCGCAGGTTTTGCATCATGGCGCGGCGAATGGAATCAATATCCAGATCCTGACTCAGTAAATAGTGAAGTTTAGTCAGCGTTGCCTCAACGGTCATATCGAAACCACTTATCACGCCTGCGTGAGCCAGAGCATTACCGGTGGCGTAGCCGCCCATATTGACCTTGCCGGACATACACTGGGTGAGGTTGACCACCACAATCCCGCGATCGCTCGCCTCCTGAAGCTCTTTCAGGAACTCACCGTTCTGCGGGGCGTTACCCACACCATAGGAGCGCAGGATCAGCGCCTTCACCGGCTGGCGCAGGAAGTTGCGCACCACGTCGGCGGAGATCCCCGGATAAATCGTCACCACGCCAATCGGCTGCGGGGTGATCGGATGAACGATCAACTCGCCTGCCGTATTTGGTGCGGGCGGCGTGCCCAGACGACGGATATGGATCCCCGCTTCCAGCAGCGGTTGCAGGTTAGGTGAGGCAAAAGCGTCAAAGCCATCGGCGTGCGCTTTAGTGGTACGGTTCCCGCGGTACAGTCGGTTGTTGAAGAACAGCGTTACCTCGTTGATCGGGTAATTAGCGGCCACGTACAGGGAGTTAAGCAGGTTGATCTGCCCGTCTGAACGCAGTTCCGCCAGCGGGATCTGCGAACCGGTCACGATGACGGGCTTGCTCAGGTTCTCCAGCATGAAGGAGAGCGCCGAGGCGGTGAACGCCATGGTGTCGGTACCGTGAAGGATCACGAAGCCGTCGTACTGGTCGTAATGGGCTTTAATATCATCCGCAATATGCTGCCAGTCTTCCGGCGTCATGTCGGAGGAGTCCATCAGCGGCTCATATTCGTGGATGGTAAAGTCCGGCATTTCCGGACGGTGAAATTCAGGCATCAGCGCCAGCTGGCGCTGCAAGTGGCCGGAAACCGGGATATAGCCATTTTCTGAGCGCTGCATACCGATGGTACCGCCGGTATAGGCGACATATATTGATTTCTTCTGCATGGTAATGAGTTCTTGTTCTTCAAAAGAAAAAATCCCCTCTTCACGGGAAGAGGGGACGGTTTTTAACGCACGTTCGCGCAGGTCAGGCAAAACGCGTAACGGCTCTGTGGATCATTAAAGGCTGCGAGCTTGTCGCTCTCCGCTTTCATGGCTTTCGCCGCGGTCGCCACCGGCGCCGGCAGATAAGCCTGAAGCGCGTCCGGCAGCATGGCACGGACGGAGCCGGACATGCTGTCCATGACCATATCGAAGAACGTCGGTTCGTCCTGATAATAGTCCACGTGCCACTGCTTGAGCTTCGCCAGCTCCGCCGCTTTCTTCACGGCGTCGTCGAAATCACCCAGGCTGTCTACCAGACCGTTGCTCTTCGCATCCTGGCCGGTCCAGACGTGGCCCTGCGCGATCTGGTCAATCTGGTCTGGCGTCTTTTTACGGGAGTCCGCAACCAGCGTGATGAAACGTTTATAGCCACTCTCAATGCTGAGCTGCATCATCTCAGACACCTCAGGCGGCAGGGATTTGGTAACGGACACGTCTGCCAGCGGCGAGGTGGAAACGCCGTCGGTGTGGACGCCGAGATAATCCAGGCTGTTCTCAACGGTGTTGATCACACCGAAGATGCCAATCGAGCCGGTCAGCGTGCTTGGGTTAGCCACGATGTAGTTGGCTGGCGTCGAGATCCAGTACCCCCCGGAAGCCGCCATGCCGCCCATCGAGACCACTACCGGCTTGCCTGCGGCGCGCGCGGCGGCCAGTTCAGCACGGATCACTTCAGAGGCGCTGACGCTGCCGCCAGGGCTGTTCACCCGCAGGACAATTGCCTTCACTTTCGGATCCAGGCGCGCATCGCGGATCTGCGACGCGGTGGTGTCTCCGCCGACGTTCCCCGGCGTTTCTTCCCCGTCCATAATGGCCCCGTTAGCAAACACCACGGCGATGCTGTCACCGCTGTCGTCCGATTTTTTCGCGGCGTAGTCATACATGCTGATGGCGCTGTAGTTTTTGTCCTCTTTACTCCAGCCGAACTGTTTGGTCAGCGCTTTTTCAATTTCAGCGCTGGAACCCAGCTGATCGACCAGTTTGTTATCAAGCGCGTATTTCGCTGTATCGCCGTCCACCTTGCGCAGGCCGTCCAGCACGCCGCGCGCGCCCGGAAAGACCTGCTCAGCGGTAATCTGACGGTTAGCGGCAATGGTGCCGAGGTAGTTCTGCCACAGCTCGCCAATCCAGCGGCTGTCCGCTTCACGAGCGGCAGGGGACATATCATCGCGGATAAACGGCTCCACGGCGGATTTATAGGTCCCGACGCGGAAGACGTGGGTAGTGACCTTCAGCTTGTCGAGCAGCGATTTGTAGTACAGACCGTTAGTGGCGAAGCCATGCAGATCGACCGTGCCCTGTGGCGAAAGCCAGATCTTATTGGCAAAGCTCGCCAGATAATATTGCCCCTGGGTGTAGCTGTCGCCAATGGCAATAACCGGTTTACCGCTGTCGCGAAATTCGCGCAGCGCTTTACCGATGTACTGCATTGACGGCTGATCGGCGCCGGCAAAATCTTTCAGGTCCAACACGATACCGGTAATGTTACGATCGTCTTTGGCCTGACGGATGGTGTCGACAATATCAAACAAGGAGTTTTCCTGGAGACGGTCTGACGTTGCGCCGAACAGCTGGCGGCCAATCACGCCCAGACGGTTGCTGGTCGATGGCTTATCAACAATCACCCCGGTGATATCGAGTAACAGTGCGCCGCGCGTCGAATGCTGCGACTGGTTTGCGTTGCTGATATGCATCCAGATACCAGCGCATACCAGGACCAGGAAGATGAAAAAGATGTTCATCACCAGGTTGCGGACGAAGTTGAGCAGTCGCCACGTCCATTTAAAGAAACCGGCAAAGATTCGCCAAAGGGTTCGCATGTATTCTCCCTAACCAGAAAAGGACTGTTTCCGTCGCCACGGGACGGTAATGTGCGGTTATCGTAATGACCCAACCGCCACTTGTCAGCAGGAATCGCCTGCCAGGCTGTAACAAATTCTGCTGTCGTGTTAATTTTGTGAGTAAATTTCATGAAAGGAGTTAACCAATGGACGCACTTGAACTGCTTGTTAACCGTCGTAGCGCTTCCCGCCTGGCCGAACCGGCACCCGTCGGCGAGCAGCTGGAAAACATTCTGCGTGCCGGAATGCGTGCGCCGGACCATGGCACATTGCAGCCGTGGCACTTCTTTATTATTGAAGGCGAAGGGCGCGGCCGCTTCAGCCAGCTGCTGGAGCAGGGGGCTGTTGCCGCAGGCCAGGATGAGAAGGGGATTGATAAAGCCCGCAACGCGCCATTCCGTGCGCCGATGATCATCGCGGTAGTCGCAAAATGCCAGGCCGATCATAAAGTGCCGGTCTGGGAGCAGGAGATGTCTGCCGGTTGCGCGGTAATGGCAATGCAAATGGCCGCCGTCGCGCAGGGCTTCAATGGCATCTGGCGCACCGGACCGCTGACCGAAAGTTCGGTCGTGCGTGATGGCTTTGCCTGTGGCGAGCACGATAAAATTGTCGGCTTCCTCTATCTCGGCACCCCGCAGCTTAAAGCCTCCAGCACCATCAGCGTGCCGGACACCACGCCTTTCGTCAGCCGTTTTTAATTACCCGCGCTAAACTGTCTGGATTCTGAGCATCCGCCGCAGAATTCAGACAGTCATACTTACCTCTTTATGGAATGAGCGCTACCATAGCGCGATTGAGATGACAGGAGACGTCCATGAGCGAGCAAACCATTCGTTTAACGCAATACAGCCACGGAGCCGGTTGCGGTTGTAAAATTTCCCCGAAAGTGCTGGAAACCATCCTGCACAGTGAGCAGGCGAAGTTTGTCGACCCGAACCTGCTTGTCGGTAACGAAACGCGTGACGATGCAGCGGTTTATGACTTAGGTAACGGCACCAGCATTATCAGCACTACTGACTTCTTTATGCCGATTGTCGACAACCCATTCGACTTCGGACGCATTGCGGCCACCAACGCCATCAGCGATATCTTTGCGATGGGCGGGAAACCGATCATGGCGATCGCCATTCTGGGCTGGCCGATTAACACCCTGCCGCCGGAAATTGCCCGCGACGTGATTGAAGGCGGACGCTTTGCCTGCCAGCAGGCGGGTATTGCCCTGGCCGGTGGTCACTCTATCGATGCGCCGGAGCCGATCTTCGGCCTGGCCGTCACCGGCGTGGTGCCCACCGAACGCGTGAAGCGCAACAGCACGGCGCAACCGGGCTGCAAACTGTTTCTCACCAAGCCGCTGGGCGTTGGCGTACTGACGACCGCAGAAAAAAAGTCCTTGCTGAAGCCCGAGCATATTGGTCTGGCAACGGAAGTGATGTGCCAGATGAACCTCGCCGGTGCGGCATTCGCCAATATCGACGGCGTGAAGGCCATGACCGACGTGACCGGATTTGGTCTGCTGGGGCACCTCTCTGAAGTCTGTCAGGGCGCAGGCGTGCAGGCGCAGGTCCGGTATCAGGATGTGCCGAAACTGCCGGGCGTGGAAGAGTACATTGCTCAGGGCGCGGTGCCGGGCGGGACGCAGCGCAACTTCGCCAGCTACGGCCATTTAATGGGCGAAATGCCGGAAGCATGGCGTAACCTGCTGTGCGATCCGCAAACCTCCGGCGGTCTGCTGCTGGCGGTGACGCCGGAAGCTGAAGCTGACGTTCAGGCGACGGCTGCCGAGTTTGGCATCACCCTGACGGCCATTGGCGAGCTGGTGACCGCCCGCGGTGGTCGCCCGATGATTGAGATCCGTTAATTCGATGCGGTTGTTTATTGCCGAAAAACCGAGTCTGGCGCGTGCCATCGCCGATGTGCTGCCCAAGCCGCATCGCAAAGGTGATGGCTTTATCGAATGCGGTAACGGACAGGTGGTCACCTGGTGTATCGGGCACCTGCTTGAACAGGCGCAGCCGGATGTCTACGACAGCCGCTACGCCCGCTGGAATCTCAACGATCTGCCAATTGTGCCGGAAAAGTGGCGTCTGCAACCGCGTCCTTCCGTCACCAAACAGCTCAACGTCATTAAGCGCTTCCTGCATGAGGCGACGGAAGTGGTCCACGCGGGTGACCCGGACAGGGAAGGGCAACTGCTGGTCGATGAAGTGCTGGACTACCTGGAGCTGGCGCCGGAAAAGCGTCAGCATGTACAGCGCTGCCTGATCAACGACCTCAACCCTCAGGCGGTAGAGCGGGCCATTTCACGCCTGCGCGCCAACAGCGAATTTATTCCCCTGTGTGTCTCCGCGCTGGCGCGTGCCCGCGCGGACTGGCTGTACGGAATCAACATGACCCGCGCCTACACCATTCTCGGTCGCAACGCGGGTTATCAGGGCGTACTCTCTGTTGGGCGTGTTCAAACCCCGGTGCTGGGGCTGGTGGTGCGTCGCGACGAAGAGATCGAAAATTTCGTCGCCAAAGACTTCTTCGAAGTCAAAGCGCATATCGTCACGCCGAAAGACGAACGCTTTACCGCCGTCTGGCAGCCGAGCGATGCCTGTGAGTCATATCAGGACGAAGAGGGACGGCTGCTGCATCGTCCGCTGGCGGAGCACGTGGTTAACCGCATTACCGGCCAACCCGCGATCGTCACCAGCTATAACGACAAACGGGAATCAGAGCCCGCACCACTGCCGTTCTCCCTTTCGGCGTTGCAGATCGAGGCCGCGAAAAAGTTTGGCCTGAGCGCGCAGAACGTGCTCGATATCTGCCAAAAGCTCTATGAAACCCACAAGCTGATCACCTATCCGCGTTCGGACAGCCGCTATCTGCCGGAGGAACACTTCGCCGGACGCCACTCGGTGATGAACGCCATTGGTGTCCATGCGCCGGATCTGTTGCCGCAACCGGCGGTAAACCCGGATACCCATAACCGCTGCTGGGACGATAAAAAAGTCGATGCCCACCACGCGATAATCCCGACGGCGCGCACTAGCAACGTCAACCTGACCGACAACGAAGCAAAAGTCTATAACCTGATCGCACGTCAGTATCTGATGCAGTTCTGCCCGGACGCGGTTTTCCGCAAGTGCGTTATTGAGCTGGAAATTGCCAAAGGCAAATTTATCGCCAAAGCGCGTTTCCTCGCGGAAGCGGGCTGGCGCACGCTGCTCGGCAACAAAGAGCGTGACGAAGAGAACGACGGTACGCCGCTGCCGGTCGTGGCCAAAGGCGACGAACTGCTGTGCGAGAAGGGGGAGGTGGTTGAACGACAGACCCAGCCGCCGCGCCACTTCACCGATGCGACGCTGCTTTCGGCCATGACCGGGATCGCCCGTTTTGTGCAGGATAAAGATCTGAAGAAGATCCTGCGCGCCACCGACGGTCTGGGTACGGAAGCAACCCGCGCGGGGATCATCGAGCTGCTCTTTAAGCGCGGTTTTCTTGAGAAAAAGGGGCGCTATATCCATTCGACCGAGCCGGGGCGCGCGCTGATTCATTCCCTGCCGGAGCTGGCCGCCAGGCCGGACATGACCGCGCACTGGGAATCGGTGCTGACGCAGATTAGCGAGAAGCAGTGCCGCTATCAGGACTTTATGCAGCCGCTGGTGGGGACGCTTTACCAGCTGATCGATCAGGCGCGCAGCACGCCAGTGAAGCGCTTCCGGGGAATGGTCGCCCCGGGCGGCGGGGCGAAGAAACCGTTCAAAAAGAAGAAAAGCGCAGCCAAAAATACAACCGCTTAAACCGTAGGCCGGGTAAGGCGAAGCCGCCACACGGCGAAAAGCCGCTCTGCGGCCTGAAAAAAGCCCGGTGGCGCTAACGCTTACCGGGCCTACAAGGACGAGAATGCAGCGAAACTAAATCACACCCTGCCCAATCATCGCATCCGCCACCTTCACGAACCCGGCGATATTCGCCCCGCGCACGTAGTTGGTCTGAGACGCCTCGCCGCCATACTCCACGCAGGCGTGATGAATATCGAGCATGATGTGGTGCAGACGGGCATCCACTTTCTCAGCCTTCCAGCTCATTCTCGCGGCGTTTTGCGCCATTTCCAGACCGGATGTTGCCACGCCGCCAGCGTTCGCCGCCTTGCCTGGTGCAAATAGTACGCCCGCGTCCAGGAATAGATCGGTCGCTTCAATGGTGGTGGGCATATTTGCCCCTTCCGCTACCGCTTTCACGCCATTGCTAATCAGCGTCCGGGCGGCATCCACGTCCAGTTCGTTTTGCGTCGCGCACGGCAGGGCGATATCCACCGGCACGCCCCACGGCTGTTTACCTTCCAGATAGGTCAGGCCAAACTCACGGGCATAATCCGCTACCCGACCGTCACGGCTGGCTTTGATTTCGCACAGACGCGCCAGTTTTTCTGCCGTAAAGCCAGCTTCATCCACTACGGTGCCGCTGGAGTCGGAGGCGGTCACCACGCGCGCGCCAAACGCCATCGCTTTCTCGATAGCGTACTGCGCCACGTTGCCGGAGCCGGAGACCGCCACGCGCATCCCCTCGAAGCTCAGCCCGTGACGCTTAAGCATCGCTTCAGTGAAATAGACCAGACCGTAACCCGTCGCTTCCGGGCGAATCAGGCTACCGCCAAACGACAGACCTTTGCCGGTAAAGACGCAGGCGCTGTTGTTGGAGAGCTTTTTCATCATCCCTGCCATAAAGCCCACTTCACGCCCCCCCACGCCGATATCTCCGGCGGGAACGTCGGTGTCCGGCCCAAGGTGGCGATAGAGTTCAGTGACCAGCGCCTGGCAGAAGCGCATCACTTCGCCTTCGCTCTTGCCTTTCGGATCGAAATCACTCCCGCCTTTACCGCCGCCCATCGGCAGGGTAGTGAGCGCATTTTTAAAGGTCTGCTCGAAGCCGAGGAACTTCAGAATCGACAGGTTCACCGAAGGATGGAAGCGCATCCCGCCCTTAAACGGCCCAATGGCGGAGTTAAACTGCACGCGCCATGCGCGGTTGACCTGCACCTGATTGCGATCGTCCACCCACGCCACGCGGAACTGGATGACGCGCTCTGGCTCTACCAGACGTTCAAGCAGCGCCATCTGGCGGTAGCGCGGATTTTCCTCAAGGAAGGGCCACAGGGTGGTCATGACTTCACGAACGGCCTGGGCAAACTCGCTTTGGTGCGGGTCGCGCTGCTGAACATGGGCAAGAAAGCTTTCCAGAGAGCGTGTCTGATCCATAGATATAAGAACCTCTTATAATAATTTATGCGTGTGGCGGAGATGTTTTGTGTCGTTTTTTTGACTATACCACCCGCACCGCTTTGAGAGGCAAGCAGAAATTTATGCTGCAAGGGAAATTAATGACAGGGCGCGCGTCATAACTAAAAGCGATGACGAGATACATTAAAGATCCCGTCCGGATCGACCGTTATAGATATAAACGTTGCAAAGGAAACAAAGTCTATGAACCGTTACGCAATGGCCGCGTTATGTTTGATGGTGTCCGCCGGGGCACAGGCTGATCGCATTCGCCCGGATGTCGAGGTTAACGTGCCGCCAGAGGTCTTTAGCGCTGGCGGCCAGCGTGCGCAGCCGTGTAATCAGTGCTGTATCTATCAGGATCAAAACTATTCCGAAGGCGCAGTGGTCAGGGCGGATGGCGTGCTGTTGCAGTGCCAGCGTGATGAACGCACCCTCAGTACAAACCCGCTGGTCTGGCGTCGCGTAAAAGAATAAACGCTTCCAGCAGCGGTATATCCGCCGGGGCTAAATCATACGTGAACGCGTCTTCTGGCGTACACCATACCAGCGCCGAGTGATAATGCGCCTTCAGCTCACCGCTAAATTCAGGCACATGCCAGGCGTGGAGGTGAATCAGCCGCTGCGACACCTCCCGCTGGTGGCTTGCCACATACTGCGCGGGCACGGCCTCAATGCCGAGCTCTTCGCGCAGTTCGCGGATCAGCGCTTCCGGCTGGGTCTCACCGGCTTCAACCTTCCCGCCCGCAAATTCCCACATTCCTGGCTGATCGGCATGTTCGGGACGCTGCGCCAGCAAAATCTTGCCCTCATTTTCGAGGATGGCCGCAACCACATCGAGTGTTTTCAGCATGTTCGTCAATAATTAATAGCGAAAAACGACATATTATCGTGCCCTTCCAAAGAGTCCAGTCATCAGGAGAATCAGGTGAAAGAGATATCCGCCTGGGTTGCGCCCATGGAAACCCTTCCCGTCAGCCTTAGCCCCATCGCCGCCATGCAGAAAAAACACTTCGGCGCGGTGCTGAACCCCACTCGCTGGTGGGGTCGTATGCCGCGTCTTTTCTGGCTGGTGGCGCTGTTTGTCGGCTATCTGGAGCGGCGCAAGGCGCGTTTGACCCCGGTTCTGCGATCGCTACTAATGACGCGGGTCTCGCAGATCTGCCACTGCGCATTTTGTATTGATGCCAACAGCCTGCGTCTGGCCGAGCGGAGCGGGGCGCTGGATAAAGTGCAGGCCATCAGCGACTGGCAAAATTCCACCCTGTTCAGCGAAGAGGAGCGCGCGGCGCTGGCCTATGCGGAAGCGGTCACCGCCACGCCGCCTGAGGTGGATGAAAATATCAAAAGCCTGCTGAAGCGCCACTTTACGGAAGAGACCATCACCGAAATGACGGCTCTGATTGCCTTTCAGAATCTTTCCGCCCGCTTTAACGCCGCGCTGGATATCCCGACTCAGGGGCTGTGCGCCACGTTTAAAGGTAAACCACATGCTGGATAAACATCTGCACCCCCGGCTGAAACCCGGATTAAATCAGCTGGCCGCCGCGCTGGATAAACCGTTTATCACGCCTGATGGCTTAACGCTCGCCGGGTTTGCGATTGGCGTGCTGGCGTTACCTTTTCTGGCGCTGGGCTGGTATCCGGCGGCGCTGATCGCCATTGTGCTGAACCGGCTGCTGGATGGTCTGGACGGCGCGCTGGCGCGTCGCCGTGGCCTGACGGACGCGGGAGGATTTCTTGATATCGCCCTCGACTTCCTGTTTTACGCCCTGGTGCCGTTTGGTTTTGCGCTGGCCGCTCCGGCTGATAATGCGATCGCCGCCGCCTGGCTGCTGTTCGCGTTTATGGGGACGGGCAGCAGTTTTCTGGCCTTTGCCGCGCTGGCGGGGAAGCATGATATCGACAACCCCGGCTATGCGCACAAGTCGCTTTATTACATTGGAGGATTAACGGAAGGAACAGAGACCATCGCGCTGTTTGTGCTGTGCAGCCTGTTTCCGGCGCATTTCGCGCTCTTTGCATGGGTGTTTGGCGCGTTGTGCTGGCTGACCACCACAACGCGCATCTGGAGCGGTTATATCACGCTGAAGTCACTTCCCCGCTAGCGTGCGCTCTCCGGTCCGCGCTCCCCGGTGGAGACCGGGTTCTGCGGATGGCTGCTCCATTCGTACCAGCCGCCGTCGTAGACGGCAACGTTCTGCCAGCCCATGGCGCGGGCGTACATAAAGGCTTCAGACGCGCGCCAGCCGGTACCACAGTAAAACGCAACGTGCTGCTCCGGCAGGATATTCCACGTTTTCCACATGGCGGCAATATCATCGGCGCTGCGCATGGTGCCATCCGGATTGTGGAAATCTTCCATGTGGGTCGCGTCGCTGCCCGCATGGCCCCAACGCGCACCGGCAATTTCACCTTTTGGCTTGATATAGCTGTAGCCGCTGGTTTCACCGATAAACTCTGGCCAGGAACGAATGCTCACCAGCGACGCGTCCTGACGGTGCAGCATTCCCCGGGCCTGCTCCATATCCACCATCAGCCGCGGCTGGCCCGGGATCGGCGCGCCAAAATCAGGGGCTGGCTTCACGTTTGCAGGCGTTCCGCGCTCAACGGGCAGGCTGGCGTCGGACCACGCCTTCCAGCCGCCATCCAGAATCCGCACATCCTTCACGCCCGCGTAGAGCATGATCTGCGCCACGCGCGCGGCGGCATACACGTCGCGACCATACAGAATGACGGTGGTATCGTGACGGATCCCGTGCTTCGCCAGCATCGCTTTCAGCTCTTCGTCAGAGACCTTATTCCACAGCGGTTCGCTTTCCACTTCATTGGTGTCGATATAGCCCGCGCCGGGAATGTGGCTCAGGAGATAAAGCTTCGGCGCACCCCAGCCAGCCTCGATCACCTTCCACTCTCCGGCTGGAGCGGCGGTAACGGGTTTGCCCTGCTGCAACTGGTGGATCCACTGCGGATAAACCAGCTGTTCGAAATGCGCCAGACGTTGCAGACGGTCGGATTGTTGCAGGGCATTGCTCAGGGTGGAGACGTGGGTAAAGCCCGCTTTCTCCAGCCGTGTTTTGACGGTCTGGTTGTCATTATCGTTGCCATAGAGCGCAACCGGCATGTCTGGCGTAAGCCGATGTTGTTTTGCCCAGCCGCTGAGCTGTTCATCGCTCATTGCCCCAAGCCAGCTGGCAGAGAGATTAAGCGCGGCGGGTTCATGCCCGGACGTTCCGCTCAGGGTCTGCGGCCAGCCGTTAAAGAACGCACTGACGCGCGTATCAATTACCGCGCCGTTTTGCGCCTGGAGCTGGTCCAGCGTGAGGGAGTGGGGCATATCAGCCGCCGTGGAGGAGAGTGAGGCGAGGCCGCAGATCAGGGCCAGCGCGGTCAGTTGAGAAACACGTTTCATCGAAAAACCTGACGTCATTAAAAGAGGGGGGCATTGTCGTCTCTCCTGAAGCCAAAAACATTGCGTTAGCACATTATTGCCAGCGAGAAATCTCAATCACCTCGCCGCCGGGCGGAATATCGTCCTCATCATGCGTGACCAGCACCACCGGGATCCTGCGCTGGCGAGTGACCTCGAATACCCACGCCCGGAATGAGGCGCGCAGCGTTTTATCCAGTCGACTGAACGGCTCGTCGAGCAGCAATGCCTGCGGCTGGGCGAGAAGGGCGCGCAACAGGCTGACCCTGGCGCGCTCGCCGCCGGAAAGGGTCGCCGGATCGCTGGTGTAGTGGTTTGCCAGCCCGGCAGTCTCCAGGGCCTGCTCGACCGCGTTGCGGCGGGCGCGCCCGACGATGTGCGCCGGCAGCGCCAGCATCAGGTTTTGCCCCACGCTGAAGGCGTCAAACAGCAGGGCATCCTGAAACAGAATGCCGATCCCGCGCGTTTCCACGGGGAGCATATCGCAGCGACGATCGTTCAGCCACAGCTCGCCGTGCGCCTTAAAATCAGCGGATAACGCCCCCACCATCCAGGCGAAAAGGGTCGATTTCCCACTCCCGGAGGGCCCCATCAGCGTGACGATCTCCCCTGCCGGGACGCGGAAGTTGACCTCATGTAAGAGCGGCGCAATGGTGAGATTTTTCACGGTCAGCATTAACGTAATCCTTGTCTGTGACGGCCCACGAGCCGGGAGAGCAGCGCGGCAAGGGCAAATACGCTGCTGGTCAACAACAACAGACCCAGCGCCCGGCTGGCGAGGATCGGAATGCTGCCGCCGCTGCTGAGGGCGACCGCCTCCGTCGTCAGGGTGGTGAAACGTCCCGCCCCCAGCCAGAGGGTAGGCATGTACTGGGCCATGCTCACGGAAAAGCCGGTGGCAAAGGCCAGCAGGGCCGGACGAACCATCAATGGGCATTTCACTAGCCAGAAAATTTTCGCCCGCCGCCAGCCCAGCGTTCTGGCGGTGAGGATAAGCCGGGGATCGAGCCGGCGCCAGGCCGGTTGCAGCACCAGGAGCATCCACGGGAGGACCCAGAGCATATGGCTCCAGAGCACCGCAGCGTACTGGCCGTCGATGCCCAGCCACAGCGCTACGGCGTATTGCCCGGACACGAGGGGCAGCGCCGGGAGGGCGAGCGGCAGCCAGATCCACACCGCGCCGCGCTGGGATCCCCACTCAAGCCAGAGCATGAGGATGGCCAGCGCTGTCAGGCTGGACAGCAGTCCCAGTGAAAGGCTGTCGCTGACGGGGCCGATGTCGTCCCGGCGTGCCAGCATCAGCAGAACCAGCGCACAGAGCACGCCGCACAGCGGCAGTAACCCGCCCAGCACCCGTGCGGGCAGCACACTATGCGAAGCGCGACGAACCCCGGAGGGAGCACGCTGGGCGCGCCGCCATGCCGTCCAGAAGCCGTATCCCACCGCGGCAAGCGCCGCCAGCAGCAGGAGCAACACCAGACACAGCAGCGTTCCCTTGGTTTGCTGCTGCGCATCGCCCTGGGTGAGCCACTGCCAGGCCAGCACCGCCAGCGTAGGCGGGTTGCCCGGCCCGAGCACGATCGCCACATCCACCACGGAAAGGGACCAGGCGAGCACCGCCAGCATCACGGCGCCCAGCGCGGGGGCGATTGCCGGGAGGACGAGCCAGTAGAGCGCCTGCATTCGTCCGTAGCCGAAGGTATGCAGGACAATTTTCTGCTGTGCGAGGCGCTTTTCAGGCAGCGCGGCGTAGATTGCCCACAGAACGAACGCGCTCTCTTTGACCGCAAGCGTCAGGCCAAGCCCGATACCGTAGCGGTCAAGCTGCGGCGAACAGACTGTACAGATCCGGTAAAACTGCCCCCCTTCCGCAAACAGCAGCAGCGCGCTGGTGGCGAAGGCGACGTGCGGCACGGCTAACAGCCACGGCAAACGGGTGCTCAGGCGCTGCCAGCCTTCACCCGGCCAGAGAAGCGCAAGCAGGGTCAGGGCGATAAACAGTGAGCCCAGCGTCGCGATAAGCGCTGACACCAGCGTGGCGGCCAGCGCCTGCGGCAGCTGCGGGTCGGCAAACAGCGTCGCCCAGTTGCCGGGAGAAAACGCCGGGGCCAGCAGCATGCCGCTGGCGGGAAGCAGGGGCAGATAGATGACCGCCATTGCCGCCCAGACCAGCCCGCTTAGCGGGTTCCGTAGCGGCGAAGCCATTCCTGCTCCAGGGCGTTAACCCAGGCGGCGTGCGGTTCGGGAAGCACATCAGGCGTGCCTGAGGGGGTAAAGGCGCGAAGCTGTTTTGCCGCTTTCGCAGGCAGTTTTTCGCCATCCAGTACGCTCGGGTCACCCCAGACGGCAGGATTAGCTTTGCGGATCTGCGCCTGTGGTGACAGCAGGAAATTCGCCACCACTTTCGCACCTGCGCTCGCGCTGGCGTTTGCCGGGATGGCGACAAAATGGACGTTGCCGATCATGCCTTTGAGAAAGCCGAAACTGTAGCTGTCGGCAGGCAGTTCACCGCTCGCCACCTTTTGCATCGCATGGGCGGGGTTAAAGGTGAGCGACAGGTTCAGACTGCCGCTGGCCAGCAGCGTATCCATGCGCGCAGGCGACGGAGGAAAATCGTTTCCTTCGCGCCACAGCAGGGGGTGCAGCGTATCAAGGTAATCCCACAGCGGCGCGGTGACCTGCGCAAAGGTACTGTCTGGCGCGTTTTTTAACGCCTCCGGATGGGCGGTCAGCGCCAGCAGTAGCTGCTCAAGAAACGCCGTGCCGGTAAAATCCGGCGGTCGCGGATAGCTCACCTTGCCAGGGTGCTGTCGGGCGTATACCAGCAGCGCGTGGGGATCTGCCGGTGGTGTCGGCGTACTCGCTTTACGGGCGATAAAGGTTAATTGCGCGCCGCCCCACGGGGATTCTGCCCCATCGGTCGGGATGGCAAAATCTTCCGTTACCGGTTTACGGGTATCGACGTAGCGCCAGTTGGGCAGGGTTTGCGCCCAGCCGGTGAGCAGCAGGTTTGCCGCTTTCAGGTTGCGGAAGTTTTCCCCGTTTACCCAGAGCAGATCCACCGACCCGTTACTGCTACGTCCTGCGGCATGTTCCGTCTGGATCCGCTTCACCGCGTCGGCGGCATCGGCCAGATGAACGATCTTCAGGTTGATGGCGTAGTGCGTTTTCATCTCGCCGCTCACCCAGTCGAGGTAGCGGTTAACGGCCTCATCACCGCCCCAGGCGTTAAACCAGACGGTCTGCCCGGTGGCCTGTTGCTGAATGGATTGCCAGTTCTCTGCGGCGAAGGCAGAGGTTGCCAGCAGCAGACTCGTCAGAAACGCGCAAAAACGCACCCGGCGCATAATGCCTCACTTTTTAATCGAAGGGATGTAACGGGAAAACAGCCAGCGAGTGACCAGCGGTAATAACCCTAACAGTGTAAAGGCGAACAGCAGTCCCGGCGACAGAATATCGCGCAGCGAGGTAAGTTTTCCCAGCTCGCGTCCGGCGTTCAGATAAATGACGGTGGCAGGTAGCATCGCAAGCTGGCTGACCCACCAGTAGTGACGCACCCTGAGACGGGTTAGCCCCATCAGCAAATTGACCAGAAAGAACGGGAACAACGGCATCAGGCGCAGGGCAAAAAGGTAGCGTGCGCCGTCGCGATCCATCCCCGCATCGATCGTATTCATCTGTGCGGCAAAGCGCCGCTGCACCCAGTCGCGCAGCAGATAACGGCTGACGAGCATGGCAAGCGTGGCGCCGAGCGTCGAGGCAAATGACACCAACAGCGTCGCCTCCCACAGGCTGAAAAGCGCCCCGCCGAGCAGCGTCAGAAGCGCGGCTCCGGGGATCGATAGCGCGGAGAGCAGAACGTAAACCGCAAAATAGAACAGCGCGCTCTGAAGGGGCGCTTGCTCCACACGAGCGAGCAACGTTTGCTGGTGTATTTTTAGCGTGTCGAGGGAGAGCATGCCCGGTGGAAGCAAAACAACAATTAAAACAAATGCGCCCAGAAGGGCGCACAGGAGACTGATTTTTTTAATATTCACTGAAGTTTACAGCTTGAACGTTGCCCATACCGGCGCATGGTCGGACGGCTTTTCCATGCTGCGGATGTCATAGTCGATACCGGTTTCGATGCAGCGTTCGGCCAGGGGGGCGCTCGCCAGCAGCAGATCAATACGCAGGCCCCGGTTGTCATCGAAGCCTTTAGAGCGGTAGTCAAACCACGAGAAACGGTCCTGCGTTTCCGGGTTAGCCGTGCGGAAAGTATCCACCAGCCCCCAACCCAGCAGGCGCTCCATCCACTCGCGCTCCTCCGGCAGGAAAGAGCATTTGCCGGTGCGCAGCCAGCGCTTACGGTTCTCTTCGCCAATACCGATATCCAGATCCGTCGGGCTGATATTCATGTCGCCCATGATAAGCACCGGGTTTTCTTTTTTGAGTTCGGTTGTCAGGTAGTTTTGCAGATCCTGATAAAACTTCGCTTTGGCCGGGAATTTGGTTTCATGATCGCGGCTTTCACCCTGCGGGAAATAGCCGTTGATGACGGTCACATTGCCGAGTGCGGAAGGAATTTCCGCCATGATGATGCGGCGCTGCGCCTCTTCACCGTCACCCGGGAAGCCACGGCGCACCGACACCGGCGTATCTTTGGTCAGCAGCGCAACGCCGTAGTGGCCTTTCTGACCGTGGTAAAAAACGTTATAGCCCAGCTTCGCTACCTCTTCGAGCGGGAACATATCGTCGTGAACTTTTGTCTCCTGCAAGCCGATCACATCTGGCTGATGTTGCTCAACAATCGCTTCAAGCTGGTGAGGGCGGGCACGCAGGCCGTTGATATTAAAAGAGACAAATTTCATAGTCGCTGCCAATGCAAGGTGAATAGTGCAAGGATGGTAGCAGAATTTACGTCGTCTGTTATCCGCTTCGCCCAATTACTGCGACAGATAATGCCAACGGTGCAATATTTGCACCATTTCGGCGCGTTTTGCCCTCGAACAGGGCGTAAACGACCGATAAATTTCGCGAGCGATCACAATTCCAGAATTATATTTGGCCTCTGCATACTCTTTCTTGTTTTCATGCGGCAAAGCGCCGCTTGTCGTAAAAATATTCACTATTTATGCATTATAAGTGAATAACTCCATATTGTAACTCATTGATATTCTGTTACCCAAACCCATTTATGCATTTTTATCGCTGGCTGGCACGAACGCTGCAATCTACATTCACAGTGCAAACACTCAATTATTTAACATTTAAACAACCTTTTATTTACCGGATGAGGTCGCTATGTCTCTGTCAGTTACGCGTGAAAATTTCGATGAATGGATGATGCCGGTATACGCTCCGGCGGCTTTTATTCCGGTACGTGGGGAAGGCTCTCGCCTGTGGGATCAGCAGGGCAAAGAGTATATCGACTTTGCAGGTGGGATTGCGGTGAATGCGCTGGGGCATGCAAACCCGGCGTTGCGGCAGGCGCTGAATGACCAGGCGGCGAAATTCTGGCATACCGGCAACGGTTATACCAACGAACCGGCATTGCGTCTGGCGAAGAAGCTGATCGACGCCACCTTCGCAGAAAAAGTCTTTTTCTGTAACTCCGGCGCGGAAGCGAACGAAGCGGCGCTGAAGCTGGCGCGCAAATATGCGCACGATAAATTCGGCGCGCATAAGAGCGGCATCGTAGCCTTTAAAAATGCTTTCCATGGCCGCACGCTGTTTACCGTCAGTGCGGGCGGTCAGCCCTCATATTCTCAGGATTTTGCGCCGCTGCCGCCGGATATCCGTCATGCGGCGTATAACGATTTACACTCTGCCAGCGAGCTGATTGACGACACCACCTGTGCGGTGATTGTCGAGCCCATGCAGGGGGAAGGCGGCGTCATGCCCGCCCAGAAAGCGTTCCTGCAAGGGTTGCGCGAGCTGTGCGATCGGCATAACGCGGTCCTGATTTTTGACGAAGTCCAGACCGGCGTGGGCCGCACGGGTGAGCTGTATGCCTACATGCACTATGGCGTGACCCCGGATGTGCTCTCAACAGCCAAAGCGCTCGGCGGCGGTTTCCCGGTGGGGGCGATGCTGACCACCGAAAAATTCGCCAGCGTGATGACCGTGGGCACTCATGGCACCACATACGGCGGCAACCCGCTGGCAACCGCTGTCGCCGGACAGGTGCTGGATATCATCAACACCCCTGAGGTGCTGAACGGCGTGAAGCAGCGTCACCAGTGGTTTGTTGAGCGACTCACGGCCATTAACAGCAAAACTGGCCTGTTCAAAGAGATCCGCGGTCTGGGGCTGTTAATAGGCTGTGAGCTTGCCCCTGAGTTTGCCGGCAAAGCGAAGCTGATTTCACAGGAAGCGGCAAAGCAGGGCGTAATGGTGCTGATTGCCGGTGCTAACGTGGTGCGCTTTGCCCCTGCGCTGATCGTCAGCGAGGAAGAGGTCAGAACTGGCTTAGATCGTTTTGCGCTGGCCTGCGAACAGGTGAAGCCCGGGGTGTCATCATGATGGTCATCCGTCCCGTTGCGCACGGCGATCTCGCCGGGCTTATGCAGCTTGCCGGTAAGACAGGGGGCGGGCTGACCTCGCTGCCTGCCGATGAAAAAACGCTGTCGGCGCGCATTGAGCGCGCCCTGCAAACCTGGCAGGGGACGTTGCCAAAAAGCGAACAGGGCTATGTGTTCGTGCTGGAAGATACCGACACGGGGACCGTGGCGGGGATTTGCGCTATCGAGGTGGCCGTCGGGCTTAATGATCCGTGGTACAACTACCGCGTCGGCACGATGGTCCACGCTTCGAAAGAGCTGAACGTTTACAACGCGCTGCCGACGCTCTTCCTCTGTAATGACCATACCGGCGCCAGCGAACTCTGCACCCTGTTTCTCGATCCGGACTGGCGCAAAGAGGGCAACGGTTATCTGCTCTCCAAATCGCGCTTTATGTTTATGGCCGCCTTTCGCGACCGCTTCAACGAAAAAGTGGTCGCGGAGATGCGCGGCGTGATTGATGAGACGGGCTACTCGCCGTTCTGGGAGAGTCTGGGCGAACGCTTCTTCTCCATGGAATTTAGCCGGGCGGATTACCTGTGCGGCACCGGTCAGAAGGCGTTTATCGCCGAGTTGATGCCGAAGCATCCTATTTATACCCATTTCCTAACGCCAGAAGCGCAGGCGGTGATCGGCGAAGTTCACCCGCAAACCGCCCCGGCCCGCGCGGTGCTGGAGAAAGAGGGATTTCGCTACCGTAACTACGTCGACATCTTCGACGGCGGCCCGACGCTGGAATGCGACATTGACCGCGTTCGCGCCATCCGTAAAAGCCGCCTGGTTGAGGTTTCAGAAGGCCAGCCCGCGCCGGGCGAGTGGCCAGCCTGCCTGGTCTCGAACGAGAATTACACCAACTTCCGCGCCATGCTGGTGCGAACCAACCCATCATGCGAGCGTCTGGTACTGACGGCTGCGCAACTGGATGCCCTGAAATGTAACGCTGGCGACACGGTTCGCCTGGTGCGGCTCTGCCCTGAGGAGAAAACAGCATGACTCTATGGATTAACGGTGACTGGGTTACGGGCGAAGGTGACGCGCGGACAAAAACTAACCCGGTCGGCCAGGAGGTGCTCTGGTCTGGGAACGACGCAAGCGCCGGGCAGGTTGAGCAGGCCTGTCAGGCTGCACGCCGCGCGTTTCCGGCGTGGGCGAAACGGCCATTCTCCGAGCGCCAGGCGCTGGTTGAGAAATTTGCTGCGCTGCTGGAGGCCAATAAAGCCGAGCTGACCCGCATCATTGCCTGCGAAACCAGTAAGCCGCGCTGGGAGGCAACAACCGAAGTCACGGCGATGATCAACAAAATTGCGATATCGGTGAAGGCGTACCATACCCGCACCGGCGAGCAGCATACCGAGATGCCAGACGGCGCGGCCACGCTGCGCCACCGTCCGCACGGGGTACTGGCGGTGTTTGGCCCGTATAACTTCCCCGGGCATCTGCCGAACGGGCACATTGTGCCTGCGCTGCTGGCGGGGAATACCGTCATCTTCAAGCCGAGTGAGTTAACCCCCTTAACCGGAGAAGCAGTGGTAAAACTCTGGGAGCAGGCGGGGCTGCTGCCGGGGGTGCTGAATCTGGTACAGGGCGGGCGTGAAACCGGTCAGGCGCTGAGTGCGCTGAGCGACATTGACGGTCTGCTGTTTACCGGCAGTGCCGGAACGGGCTATCAGCTGCATCGTCAGCTGGCGGGGCAACCGGAAAAAATTCTGGCGCTGGAGATGGGCGGCAACAACCCACTGATTGTGGAAGATCCGGAGGATATCGATGCCGCGGTCCACTTGACCATTCAGTCGGCGTTCATTACCGCCGGACAGCGCTGCACATGCGCCCGCCGCCTGCTGGTTAAGCGCGGCGCGCAGGGGGATGCGTTCCTGAAGCGTCTGGTGGAGGTGAGCGCGCGTCTGGTTCCCGCGAAATGGGATGCCGACCCGCAGCCGTTTATCGGCGGGCTGATCTCCGGGCAGGCGGCGCTGAACGTACTGAAAGCGTGGCAGGAGCACGTGGCGCGCGGGGCGAAAACCCTGCTGGAGCCGAAGCTGGTTCAGCCCGGCACGTCGCTGCTGACGCCGGGGATTATTGATATGAGTGCGACAAGCAACGTGCCGGATGAAGAGGTCTTTGGCCCGCTGCTGTGCGTCTGGCGCTATGACGATTTTGAGTCGGCGATCGAGATGGCCAACAATACCCGCTACGGCCTGTCGAGCGGCCTGATATCGCCGCATCGCGAGAAATTCGACCAGCTGCTGCTGGAAGCGCGCGCCGGGATCGTGAACTGGAACAAACCGCTGACCGGTGCGGCGAGCACTGCGCCGTTTGGTGGCGTAGGGGCGTCGGGCAACCATCGCGCCAGCGCCTGGTATGCCGCCGATTACTGCGCGTGGCCGATGGCAAGCCTCGAAACCCCGGCGCTGAAGCTGCCGGAGACGTTGAATCCGGGGCTGGATTTTACAGAGGGTGACGCCCATGAAAGCGCGTGAGGTTAACTTTGACGGCCTCGTGGGGCTGACGCACCACTATGCCGGGCTGTCGTTCGGTAATGAAGCCTCGACGAAGCACCGTTTCCAGGTCTCGAACCCGAAGCTGGCGGCGAAGCAGGGGCTATTGAAAATGAAGGCGCTGTCCGATGCCGGTTTCCCGCAGGCGGTGATCCCGCCGCAGGAGCGCCCAAACGTGGCCGTGCTGCGCCAGCTGGGGTTCAGCGGTACGGATGAACAGGTGGTGGAAAAAGCAGGCACGCAGACGCCACACCTGCTTTCCGCAGCCAGTTCAGCCTCCTCGATGTGGGTGGCGAATGCCGCCACCGTTGCGCCGTCGGCGGATACGCTGGACGGCAAAGTGCATCTGACCGTTGCTAACCTGAACAACAAATTCCACCGCGCCAGCGAAGCGGAGACCACCGGGCGCGTGCTGCGCGCCATTTTTAATCATGATGCGCATTTCGAGGTACATTCGGCGCTGCCGCAGGTCGCGATGTTTGGCGATGAAGGGGCGGCAAACCACAACCGTCTGGGCGGCGACTATGGCGAGCCGGGTTTGCAGCTGTTTATCTATGGACGGGAAGAGGGCGGCCACGCCGCGCCGGTTCGTTATCCGGCGAGACAAACCTTAGCCGCAAGCCAGGCGGTTGCGCGGCTGAACCAGGTTAATCCTTCTCAGGTGATTTTTGCCCAGCAAAATCCGCAGGTGATCGACCAGGGCGTGTTTCATAACGACGTCATTGCCGTTTCCAACCGTCAGGTACTGTTCTGCCACGAGCAGGCGTTTGCCCATCAGGAAAAGTTGCTGGCCACGCTGCGCGAACGCGTGCCGGGATTTATGCCGATTCAGGTGCCCACGCAGGCGGTAAGCGTGCAGGACGCGGTCGAAACGTATCTGTTCAACAGCCAGCTGCTGAGCCGGGATGACGGCAGCATGATGCTGGTGCTGCCGCAGGAATCCCGAAACCATCAGGGCGTCTGGCGCTATCTCAGCGAACTGGTGCAGGCGGATAACCCGATTGATGAACTGCGCGTGTTTGATCTTCGGGAAAGTATGGCCAACGGCGGGGGACCGGCGTGCCTGCGACTACGCGTGGTGTTAACGCCGGAGGAATTGCAGGCCGTGAATCCGGCGGTGATGATGAACGACACGCTGTTCAATACTCTCAATGACTGGGTGGACCGCTATTATCGTGACCGTCTGGTTCAGGCCGATCTGGTTGATCCGCAGCTGCTGCGCGAAGGCCGCGAAGCGCTGGATGCATTATCAACCATCCTGCAACTGGGATCGGTTTATCCGTTCCAGCGCTAAGGAGACGACATGGAAAACTTACTGGCGCTGACGCTGGCCGAAGAGACACCGGAGCGGCAAGAGGGGGCAGGCCCTTCGTTCCACTGGCGATGGCTGGGGCCGGGCGTGCTTGAACTCACGCCGACGGGGAAATATAACCTGTCGCTGCTGCTTTCTACCGGCATTCACGGAAACGAAACCGCGCCCGTGGAGATTGTCGAACTATTGCTGCGCGCGCTGTATCGCGCAGAGATCACGCTGCACTGCCGTCTGCTGGTGGTACTGGGAAATCCGCCTGCGCTGGCGCAAAATAAACGGTATCTCGTGAGCGACATCAACCGCATGTTTGGTGGTCGCTGGGCGCAGTTTCCACAGAGTGATGAGACGACTCGCGCGCAATGGCTGGAGAAGGTGGTCACGGCGTTTTTTGCCGGGGCGGGGGAAACGCGCTGGCACCTTGATCTGCATACGGCCATTCGCGCCTCGTACCATGTGCGTTTTGGCGTGTTACCGCAGCGTCATCAGCCGTGGGATGAGGCGTTTCTGACCTGGCTTGGCGATGCGGGGCTGGAGGCACTGGTTTTCCACCAGACGCCAGGCGGCACTTTTACCCACTTCACCTGCGAAAATGTTGGCGCGTTATCCTGCACTCTGGAGCTCGGAAAAGCGCTGCCGTTCGGGCAAAACGACCTGACGCGTTTTACCCCTACGCATCAGGCGCTCCGGGCGTTGCTCGCCGGGGTTGCGCCGGAACCCACCCGGGAACCCGTCGTGCGCTATCGGGTCGTGCAGCAGATCACGCGTCAAAGCGAGGCTTTCCAGCTTCATATGGCACCCCATACGCTGAACTTTACGCCGTTTCGCCAGGGCGTCCTGCTGGCGGAAGATGGTGAGACGCGCTATGCGGTACAGAAATCCACGGAATATGTTTTATTTCCTAATCCGTCGGTCGCGTTTGGTTTGCGAGCAGGTCTGATGCTGGAAAAAATGCCCTGAACGTCTCCCCTCGCGCAGACCGGAGGGGAAATGAAGAATAAATTTCTTAGCGTTAAAAGCGCTCTGGTATTGTTTGCGGAATATTCCTGGAGAATTGCTTTATTATTAAACGGCACTTCGCTATACTTCTCCATAATCTCTTTAAAATCATCCTGTTGAATATTTTTGTTTCATCTCTCCACGCTTTTTCCTTAATTTCTCCACAATTGGCGAAAAGTTGTTTTTTACACTTTCATTGTTTTACCGTTGCTCTGACTAATTGACGATAAACGCCGTAAAGTTAATCTCGTCAACACGGCATAGCGCCGAAGAATAACTGAAAGTAAGGAAAGACATTATGCGTAAATTAACTGCACTGTTTGTTGCCTCTACCCTGGCTCTGGGCGCTACCAGCATGGCGTTCGCCGCCGATACCGCGACCACTACCGCCGCGCCGACGGAAGGCAAAATGATGATGCATCATAAAGGCAAGCCGGGTATGCACCATGAGATGATGATGTTTAAAGATCTGAACCTCACCGATGCGCAGAAGCAGCAGATCCGCGACATCATGAAAAGCCAGCGTGACCAGATGAAACGTCCTCCGCTGGAAGAGCGCCGCGCAATGCATGACATCATTGCCAGCGACAGCTTCGATAAAGCAAAAGCGGAAGCGCAGATCGACAAAATGGCCGAGCAGCATAAAGCACGCATGCTGGCCCACATGGAAACCCAGAACAAGATTTACAACATTCTGACGCCGGAACAGAAAAAGCAATTTAATGCCAATTTTGAGAAGCGTCTGACAGAACGTGCAGCGCCGGAAGGTAAAATGCCTGCACCAACCGAATAATCGGTTCACTCTCTTAAGACCGCCGGGCTCCTGTCTACAAAAGCGAAAACGCTGTGGACAGGACCGGCGGTTTTTCTTTTATCCCATGCCTAAGGTCTGGCCTGACTGCTGCCGATAATACGTCTGTGAAAATGCCCTGGCGCACGGTGCGTCCTTCAGGAGTGGTCATGGAATTCTTTGATATCCGTAAAATGCCGGTCAGTCTCTGGCGTAATGGTGCGGGTGAGACGCGTGAGATTTGCTGTTTTCCTCCCGCGACGCGGGATTTTTTCTGGCGGGCCAGTATTGCCTCCATCGCCAGTAACGGCGAATTCTCCGCGTTCCCGGGCGTTGACCGGGTGATTACGCTGCTGGAAGGCGGCGAGGTGACCCTGGATGCAGGCAGGGCGTTTTGTCATACCCTGAAGCATCACCAGCCTTACCGATTTGCGGGCGATCTGGCGGTGAAAGCCGTGCTCACAGAGGGGCAGATGTCGATGGACTTCAACATCATGACCCGACGGGATTGCTGCCAGGCAAAGGTGCGCGTTGCTACCCGAACGTTCACTACCTTCGCGTCACGCGGTGGGGTGGTCTTTGTCTTAAGTGGCGCCTGGCAACTGGGCGACAAATTACTGACCGCCGATCAGGGTGCCAGCTGGGAAGCGGGCAGTCATACCCTACGTTTACTGGAAACGAAGGGGTCGCTGCTGTTCAGTGAAATTAGCTGGCTGCCGGGTCACTGAGGACGATGATCTCATATTTTCCGGTTAATAATGGCTTACAGAGAATTTTGTAACCATCCTGATCGAACCCGGCAGGGGTGCGCAGCAGGGCGGTAGCGTCATCCAGGCTTTCAACGGCGCCAAGCCAGAGCCAGTTGCGGATGATGTGATAATGCGTCATCGCATCGCGGGTTTCTTTCAGCGCCACCGCGCCTTCCCACGGCCAGCAGTTAACGCTGATAGAGGCCAGGCCCGCCATAAACCGGGCATGATGTTCTTCAACGCTCTCTTTTCCACAACACGCCCCGGCGCAGCGTTTCAGCGCGGAGCGGAAACAGGCGCGACCGCGGGTGGTGGCTTCCAGTCCTAACAGGCCGTAACAAAGCTGTAATTCATCAGCCAGGGATTGCAGGGTTTGCAGTGCGGCACGTTTGTTGGCAAACAGACCGTAAAGATTGGGTTCATGCGAAAAATCCACTTCCCGGGCATAAACAACCTGCGGTTTTCCTGCGTTAACCTGCAAGGAACACAGCTGGCGGTTGCGGCGCAGGCGTTTGTTAAACAGCGGCTGCTGTTCCTTGATGAGCCGGGCTTCGAGCAGAAGCGCGCCCAGTTCGCCTGCCGTCTCGATCCAGGTGATCCGCCGGGACTGCCTGAGCATCGATGCTTCATCCGGCGTACGCAGGTGCGACATCACCCGGCTGCGGATATTCACGCTTTTGCCGATATAGAGCGGCATGGTATCGCTGTCGCCGTGGAAGAAATAGACGCCAGGCTGTTTAGGCAGAGCCTCAAGCCAGGGGCGAAGATGCTCGGGATATTCGTAGATAGCCGCCGCTTCAAACTCAAGACGCGGGGCGGATTGACGCCTGCTCACATACTGCTCCATATACTGTTCAGGCATACAGTGTAGCAGGTGTTCGGTGGTTAAAAAAGAGCCGGGTGGCGGTTACGCCTTACCCGGCCTGTAAAACTGAGTTACCGTTTTGCTTTTACTTTTTCCAGAAATCATCAAACACCGTAATCGGCGGACGGCGCTTGTGCTCGGTTTTCAGATACCAGCCTTCGATAATTTTGGCGGTACCTTCGTCGAGCGTTTTGCCTTCCAGATAATCATCAATGTTGTCATATGTGACGCCCAGCGCGGCTTCATCCGGCAGGGAAGGGCGATCGTCCTCCAGGTCCGCCGTTGGCGCCTTCTTATACAGGTGCTCCGGGCAGCCCAGCGCCGCCAGCAGCTGCTTGCCCTGACGCTTGTTCAGGCGGAAGAGGGGGTTGATATCCGTGCCGCCATCGCCGTATTTGGTGAAGAAGCCGGTGATGGCTTCCGCGGCGTGGTCGGTGCCGACGACGACCCCTTTGGTCATCCCTGCGATACTGTACTGCGCTTTCATGCGCTCACGGGCTTTCTCGTTGCCGCGGACAAAATCGCTCAGTTCAATACCGGCTTCACGCAGGGCCTGCTCGCTTGCCAGTACCGAACCTTTGATGTTTACGGTAAGAACACGGTCCGGCTGAATAAACGCGATCGCATCCTGACAGTCCTGCTCGTCAGCCTGCACGCCATACGGCAGACGTACGGCAATAAATTGCAGCGCGGTGTCACCGGTCTCGTCACGCAGCTCGGAGATGGCCATCTGGCTCAGCTTGCCGGCCAGAGTGGAATCCTGACCGCCGCTGATACCCAGCACCAGCGTCTTCAGGAAAGGGTGTGCAGACAGGTAAGCTTTCAAAAAATCAACGCTACGACGGATCTCTTCATTGGCATCAATCGCAGGTTTCGCGCCCAGCGCCTGAATAATTTCTTGTTGCAGAGCCATTACGCCCTCCCTATGCAGAACCAAACAGAAAGTGTGATCTGTTAAAACTAACCCTTTGTCGGGGAAACGACAAGGATCACAGTTTTGAGTGTACTGTTTTACAGCGATTTAGCAGCTTACCGTTGTTTTATTAGAATTTTCCGAAATTCGTCTGGCGTAACTCGCAAAGTTGAACAATAGTAATTTTTATCCCATGCTTAGTTAACACGCTGATAAACAAGAGGACGGAATATGAACAAGAACGTAGCAGGAATTTTAAGCGCAGCGGCGGTACTGACTATGCTGGCAGGGTGTACAGCTTACGATCGCACCAAAGATCAGTTCACACAGCCAGTGGTAAAAGACGTCAAAAAAGGCATGACGCGTTCCCAGGTTGCAGCCATTGCCGGTAAACCTTCTTCAGAAGTTACTATGATCCACGCGCGTGGTACCTGCCAGACCTATATTCTGGGTCAACGTGATGGTAAGGCAGAGACCTACTTTGTCGCCCTGGATGATACGGGTCACGTGATCAATTCTGGTTACCAGACCTGTGCCGAATACGACACCGACCCACAGGCACCTAAGGCACAGTAAGCCTGTTTGCCTGAGAGCGTTAACAAACCGGCCTGAAGGCCGGTTTTTTTATGCATACGTGAATCTTATTTCTTGGCGCGAATTATTTGCCTGAAATGTGAAGGTAGTCAACAAGCCAGGTCAATGAGAGACAATTTCAGTCTATCCAGAATTATCCCCTCCCTGTACCATTGCGTATACTCACTTCAACGATAAACAATGTTCAGCACACTGCCCGTCAGCCAGGATAGCGAGTCGAGTGATAGCGAGACGGCGGGTAGCCAAACAAGAGGGAAGTTATCATGGAAAAGAAACATATCTATCTGTTTTGCTCTGCGGGCATGTCCACTTCGCTGCTGGTTTCTAAAATGCGCGCGCAGGCCGAAAAATATGAAGTCCCTGTGGTGATTGAGGCGTTTCCGGAAACGCTGGCGGGCGAGAAGGGCCAGACAGCAGACGTTATTTTACTCGGGCCGCAAATCGCTTATATGCTGCCAGAAATTCAACGTCTGCTACCCAATAAGCCGGTCGAAGTGATCGATTCCGTTTTATACGGCAAGATTGATGGTTTAGGTGTATTAAAAGCTGCCGTTGCGGCGATTAAAAAAGCTGCTAATTAATTTTTTATTTTTCCCGTCAAAGAGCTATTTCACACACAATCTGCCGTAACGATCGTTGCGGCCTTTAAGGGTATTTTCCTATGAGTAAAGTCATCGCTTCACTTGAAAAGGTACTCCTTCCTTTTGCTGTTAAAATAGGAAAGCAGCCTCATGTTAATGCCATTAAGAACGGCTTTATTAAATTAATGCCGTTGACATTAGCCGGGGCAATGTTCGTTTTAATTAACAACGTTTTTCTGAGCTTTGGAGAAGGTTCCTTTTTTTATTCATTAGGAATTAGGCTAGATGCTTCAACTATTGAAACCCTTAATGGTTTAAAAGCCATTGGCGGCAACGTATACAACGGTACGTTGGGTATTATGTCGCTAATGGCGCCTTTCTTTATTGGAATGGCGCTGGCGGAAGAGCGTAAAGTGGATCCGCTGGCGGCAGGCTTACTGTCCATTGCCGCGTTCATGACCGTCACACCGTACAGCGTGGGCGACGCTTATGCCGTTGGCGCCAACTGGCTGGGTGGGGCAAACATCATTTCCGGTATTATTATCGGGCTGGTGGTGGCCGAAATGTTCACCTTCATTATTCGCCGTAACTGGGTTATCCGCTTGCCGGATAGCGTTCCGGCCTCTGTTTCTCGTTCATTTTCCGCGTTGATTCCGGGCTTCATTATTCTCTCCATCATGGGGATTATTGCCTGGGCGCTCTCTCACTGGGGAACTAACTTCCACCAGATCATTATGGACTCTATCTCAACGCCGCTGGCGTCGATGGGTAGCGTGGTCGGTTGGGCGTATGTCATCTTTACCTCCCTGCTGTGGTTCTTCGGCGTGCATGGTTCACTGGCACTGGCGGCGCTGGACAGCGGTATTATGACCCCATGGGCACTGGAAAACGTCGCGCTTTACCAGCAGTACGGCTCCGTCGATGCGGCGCTGGCGGCCGGTAAAACCTTCCATGTGTGGGCGAAGCCGATGCTTGACTCCTATATCTTCCTGGGCGGTACCGGGGCGACGTTGGGTCTGATCATCGCGGTCTTTATTGTCTCTCGCCGCGCTGACCATCGTCAGGTTGCGAAGTTGGCCCTGCCGTCAGGCATCTTTCAGATTAACGAGCCGATCCTGTTTGGTCTGCCAATTATCATGAACCCGGTGATGTTCATTCCCTTCATCCTGGTTCAGCCGCTGCTGGCCGCGATTACGCTGACGGCGTACTACCTGGGCATTATCCCGCCGGTGACCAACATTGCGCCGTGGACGATGCCGGCTGGTCTGGGCGCGTTCTTCAACACCAATGGTAGCGTGGCCGCCTTCCTGCTGGCGATATTCAACCTCGGGATTGCAACCCTGCTCTACATGCCGTTCGTGGCGATTGCGAACAAGGCCGCAACGGTTATCGATGAAGAAGAGAGCGAAGAGGATATCGCCCTCGCACTGAAATTCTAAAATTGCACGGCGCGGGGCAACCCGCGCCAGCGGAAAGGAGCTTAAAAAATGTTAGATTTAGAGAGTATCGTTGCCGAAGAAACCGCAGAGAACGATCTGGAAGAGGTGGTGATGGGCCTCATCATCAACTCCGGGCAGGCACGCAGCCTGGCGTATGCGGCGCTTAAGCAGGCTAAGCAGGGCGACTTCGTTGCCGCGAAAACCATGATGGAGCAGTCCCGTACGGCGTTAAACGAAGCGCATCTGGTGCAGACGAAGCTTATCGAAAGCGACCAGGGCGAAGGGAAGATGAAAGTGAGTCTGGTGCTGGTACATGCGCAGGATCATCTGATGACCTCCATGCTGGCACGCGAGCTGGTAGCGGAGCTCATCGAGCTTCACGAGAAGATGCAATAAGTCAGGATGAAGTAGCAGGAGGTCAGCACGATGGAAATCAAAACCGCACATGAGCAGCAGCTGTTTAATGGCAAGAATTTTCACGTGGTGATTTACAACAAAACGGAGAGCGCCAGCGGTCTGCACCAGCATGACTACTACGAGTTCACGATTGTTCTGACCGGCCGCTACTATCAGGAGATCAACGGTAAGCGCGTCCTGCTTGAGCGTGGCGATTTCGTCTTCCTGCCGATGGGATCTTATCACCAGAGCTTTTATGAGTTTGGTGCGACGCGCATTCTGAACGTAGGCGTGAGCAGGCGTTTCTTCGAGAAGCATTATCTGCCGCTGGTGCCGTTCTGCTTTGTGGCGTCACAGGTGTATCGCGTTAAAAATGAGTTTATGACCTGGATTGAAACGGTTATCGCCTCGCTGAATTTCCGCGACAATGAATTTGATGAATTTATTGAAACCGTGACGTTCTACGTCATGAATCGCCTCCGCCATCACCGTGAAGAACAGCAGGTGGTGGATGATATTCCTCAGTGGCTGCGTAGTACCGTGGAGCTGATGCACGACAAAGGACAGTTCAGCGATAACGCCCTGGAGAATATGGTGGCGCTGTCGGGTAAATCGCAGGAATATTTGACGCGCGCCACGCAGCGTTATTACCGTAAAACGCCTGTGCAAATTATTAATGAAATCCGCATTAACTTTGCCAAAAAACAGCTGGAAATTACTAATTACTCTGTCACCGATATCGCTTACGAATCGGGTTACAGCAGTCCCAGTCTGTTTATTAAAACCTTTAAAAAATTGACTTCATTCACACCGAACAGTTACCGCAAAAATTTAACGGTAATTAATTAACTTTCGGCGGTTTATCCGCCAGGAACAGTGACGTAATGGCTTGCCCAAATAGCGGGAAGAGCACGCTATACCTTGCAGGCGATTAACCTGATACGCTAAGGGAGATATTATGCAACAGAAATTAAAAGTCGTAACCATTGGTGGCGGCAGCAGCTATACCCCGGAATTACTTGAAGGTTTCCTGAAACGGTATCATGAATTACCGGTCAGCGAATTATGGCTGGTGGATGTTGAAGAAGGTCAGGAGAAGCTGAATATTATTTTTGAACTGTGCAAACGCATGGTTGAAAAAGCGGGCGTGCCCTTAACCGTGCATAAAACGCTGGATCGTCGCCTGGCACTGAAAGATGCTGACTTCGTGACCACGCAGCTGCGCGTCGGCCAGCTGAAGGCGCGTGAGCTGGACGAGCGCATTCCGCTGAGCCACGGTTATCTGGGCCAGGAAACCAACGGGGCAGGTGGCCTGTTTAAAGGCCTGCGTACTATTCCGGTCATTTTTGACATCATTAAAGACGTGGAGGAGATCTGCCCGAACGCCTGGGTGATTAACTTTACCAACCCGGCCGGGATGGTCACCGAGGCAGTCTATCGCCATACCGGTTTCAAACGCTTTATCGGCGTCTGCAATATTCCGATTGGCATGAAGATGTTCATCCGCGATGTACTGGAACTGACCGAGCACGATGATCTGTCCATTGACCTGTTCGGCCTGAATCACATGGTCTTTATCAAAGATGTGATTGTGAACGGGCAATCGCGCTTTGCGGAACTGCTCGACGGCGTCGCCTCTGGTCGCCTGACTGCGGCCTCGGTGAAAAACATCTTCGATCTGCCGTTCAGCGAAGGGCTGATCCGCTCCCTGAATCTGCTGCCGTGCTCGTATCTGCTTTACTACTTCAAGCAGAAAGAGATGCTGGCCATTGAAATGGGCGAATACTACAAAGGTGGCGCACGCGCTCAGGTTGTGCAGAAAGTAGAGAAGCAGCTGTTTGATTTGTATAAAGATCCGAACCTGAACGTCAAACCGAAAGAGCTGGAGCAGCGCGGCGGGGCATACTATTCGGATGCGGCGTGTGAAGTGATTAACGCCATTTACAATGACAAGCAGGCCGAGCACTATGTGAACGTTCCCCATCACGGGCACATCGACAATATCCCGGCAGACTGGGCCGTTGAGATGACCTGCATCCTTGGACGCGAGGGTGCAAAACCGCATCCCCGCATTACCCACTTCGACGATAAGGTGATGGGGCTGATTCACACCATCAAAGGCTTTGAAGTGGCGGCGAGCAATGCTGCCCTGAGCGGCGAACTGAATGACGTGCTGCTGGCGCTGAATCTCAGCCCGCTGGTGCATTCTGACCGTGACGCTGAAAAACTCGCGAGTGAGATGATCCTGGCGCATGAAAAATGGCTGCCAAACTTTGCTGCAACGGTTGAGAAACTGAAACTCACACACCGTTAAGAGGAGGCGCGATGGAAAACCTGCTGATCGTCAATGCCGATGATTTTGGCCTGTCAAAAGGGCAGAACTACGGCATTATTGAAGCCTGTCGCCGGGGCGTCGTGACCTCTACAACAGCGCTCATCAACGGTGAGGCGGTGGAACATGCGGCGCAGTTAAGCCGTGAGCTGCCCGAGCTGGGCGTGGGCATGCATTTTGTGCTGACGCTTGGGTTGCCCCTTTCACCGATGCCGGGTCTGACGCGCGAGGGAAAACTGGGGAAATGGATTTGGGAAATGGCGGAGCAGGACGCTCTGCCGCTCGATGAGATTGCCCGCGAGCTGGAGTGCCAGTTTAACCGCTTTGTGGATGTGTTTGGCCGCGAACCTACCCATATTGACAGCCATCATCATGTGCATATGATCCCGGCGATTTTCCCGCTTGTGGCAGAGTTTGCGCAACGTAAAGGCGTGGCGATGCGCGTGGATCGTGAGGTGCGCGGGTTGCCGGACGTCGCGGTGACGTCAACGGAGGGGTTCAGCAGCGCATTTTATGGCGACGAGATCGATGAAGCGCTGTTCCTGGAGGTGCTGGATGACTCCGCCGCAAAAGGGGAGCGCTCGCTTGAGGTAATGGCGCACCCGGCGTTTGTCGATGAGATAGTACGTAAGAGCGCCTACTGCTGGCCGCGTCTGGCAGAACTGGATGTGCTGACATCGGCGTCGTTAAAGTATGCGATTGCCGAGCGTGGGTATCGTCTGGGGACGTTCAGGGATCTTTGAGGCAAAGCCCGGTGGCGAGGTAAAAGCAAAACGGTAACCTTTTGGTTACCGTTTTTATTGTTTTCTCCCTCTCCCAGGGGAGAGGGCCGGGGTGAGGGCTTCAGGTTTTTTACGCCGGTATCTGGTCAATCTTACTGCTGCGCGACCACACGCGGTGCGCGGCGAGCAGGTCAAACAACCGGGTCATAAACGCATCATCGACGTTATCACCTTCGACAATGCCTTCTTCCCCTTGATCCGGTACCTTCAGCAGAGTTTTAAACTTCCGCGCATCGCCTGCCAGAGCGATTGGCTTCAGGTGCTTATAGGCTTCCAGCAGATAATAGGCGGCATCACCGTTACCGAGCAGGCTCTCAACGTCGCCGCACGGCATAATCACCGCATCAACCGTCAGCGACGGTGCTCCGGCGAAGGTCGCGGCAATCGGCAGGACGGAGCCATCATCGGCCGTCACTTCACCCATGCGAGAGTAAAGCAGTTTGGCATGTACGCCCTGGGTTTTGAGCGCCCGCATGATCCCCAGTACGTCGCTGGCGCGCGGTTTATCGTTCAGCAGAATAGCCACTACGCGGCCTTTAATTGACCCGCCAGGTACCGCGTACAGGCTCAGGGACGGATCCTTCTTCAGCCCGTTCACGTCTTTTGGCGGTGCGGCATGGCATTGCTCATCGGTGAGCGTGATGCCGAGATTATTCGCCACGCCCTGAGCAAGCTGGATATCAATATGCGCCAGATGGTCGACCACGCGCTCGCGAATGTAGGTACGCACCACTTTGCTCAGCTCAAAGCTGAAACCGCCGATAATGTGCTGCTGTTCAATCGGGGTCTGGCTGTTCCAGAACAGGCGAGGCTGAGCGTAATATTCGCCGAATGACGGGCTGCGCTCGCGAATTTTTGTTCCGTCCACGCGCTCCTGATACGACTCGAATCCGCCACGTTTTGGCCCCGGCGGGGTTTCACGCGGCCAGTTATCGTTAATGGAGTTTGGCTCGTAGTTCGCCGGGTTGGTATCGATATCCTGGCGATGCATCCCGTCACGCTGGAAGTTATGGTACGGGCAGGTCGGACGGTTGATAGGAATTTCGTGGAAGTTCGGTCCGCCGAGACGGCTGATCTGCGTATCGGTATAAGAGAACAGACGGCCCTGGAGCAGCGGATCGTTGGTGAAATCCAGCCCCGGCACAATATGGCCCGGGTGGAACGCAGCCTGCTCATTCTCCGCGAAGAAGTTATCCGGGTTGCGATTAAGCACCATTTTGCCCACCAGCTGAACCGGCACCAGCTCTTCGGGAATAAGCTTGGTCGGGTCGAGCAGGTCGAAGTCGAATTTGAACTCGTCCTCTTCCGGGATCAGCTGTAACCCCAGCTCGTATTCCGGGAAATCACCGGCTTCAATGGATTCCCACAGTTCGCGACGGTGGAAGTCCGGATCGCGCCCGGTCAGCTTCTGTGCTTCATCCCACACCAGGGACGCTTTCCCCGCGACCGGTTTCCAGTGGAAACGCACAAACGTCGCTTTACCTTCAGCGTTAATCAGACGGAAGGTATGAATACCAAAGCCTTCCATGGTGCGATAGCTGCGTGGGATCCCCCGGTCAGACATCGCCCACATCACGTTGTGAAGGGTTTCCGGTTGCAGGGAGACGTAGTCCCAGAAGGTGTCATGCGCACTTTGTCCCTGCGGTATGGCCCAGTGTGGCTCTGGTTTTACCGCATGGACAAAGTCAGGGAATTTATGCGCATCCTGAATGAAGAAAACCGGGGTGTTATTCCCGACGAGGTCGAAAATGCCCTCTTCGGTATAGAATTTGGTGGCGAAGCCGCGGATATCACGCACCGTGTCGGCCGAACCCGCGCCGCCCTGTACGGTAGAGAAGCGCACAAATACCGGTGTAATTTTGTTCGGATCGGAAAGGAAATCCGCCTTCGTGATCTCCTTCAGGCTCTTGTACGGCTGGAAATAGCCGTGCGCCGCAGAGCCGCGAGCGTGAACGATACGTTCAGGAATACGCTCATGGTCGAAATGGGTGATTTTTTCCCGCAGGATGAAATCTTCCAGCAGCGTCGGGCCGCGCGTTCCGGCGCGCAAGGAGTTCTGATCATCGGCGATGCGCACGCCCTGATTGGTGGTCAGCGCATAGCCTTCACCCCCTTTGCGGTGCGGGTCGAGAGATTTTAACTTTTCGTTGTCCGCATCGGGTGACTTCATGCTTCCCGGTGCAGTAGGTTGCTCGCCCGGCGCGGAGAGGCCCGGCGACGGTTTATGAGAGCCATCCGCAGGGGCGAGTGAGTCCATTCCCGGTTGAGATTCTTCGGTGCCATGAATAGGGGATTGATGGGGTTTATCATTGTTCGACATTGCACGATTCTCCTTTGTTCGTTCCTGAAAACCCTATTAAGGATAGAACAATGTGATGAATTAGCAGGCGAACTAAGCGTTTTCAGAGGAAGTGATTAGCGAAAGGAGCCATCTGCCACATGTCAGGCGCGACGGGTGGGGGGAGAATCGGCTATGATAGAAATTTCCTGCTTTAAGAATTTGCTTTAGTGAACCCGTCGCTTATGAAACCTCTTCGTCAACAAAACCGCCAGGTTATTAGCTATGTGCCCCGCGTTGAACCCGCGCCGCCTGACCATGCCCTGAAAGTGGATGGTTTTCGCGATGTCTGGATGTTACGGGGTAAATACGTTGCCTTCGTGCTGATTGGCGAGCACTTCCGTCGCTCCCCTGCGTTTACGGTGCCAGAATCGGCGCAGCGATGGGCTATGCAGACCCGCCAGGATGAAGAGGTTGAAGAATAACAGCCATAAAAAAACCGCCCTCAGGCGGTTTTTTTATTTCGGCCGTGATTAACGATGGGCCAGTTCGGCATCATCTTCACTGTCGAGAATTGTTTTGTCGGTCTGCTTCAGCCACTGGCTGGTCAGTGTACCGGCGGTCATTGAGCCACTCACGTTCAGGGCGGTACGACCCATGTCGATCAGCGGTTCAACAGAGATCAGCAGGGCAACCAGCGTCACCGGCAGTCCAAACGCAGGCAGAACGATCAGCGCAGCGAAGGTCGCGCCGCCGCCCACGCCCGCAACACCGGCGGAGCTAATGGTCACGATACCGACCAGCGTCGCAATCCAGACCGGATCCAGCGGATTAATCCCCACTGTTGGGGCAACCATTACGGCCAGCATCGCCGGGTAGAGACCCGCACAGCCGTTCTGCCCGATGGTGGCGCCAAAGGAGGCCGAGAAGCTGGCGATAGACTCCGGTACGCCCAGACGACGGGTCTGTGCTTCGACGTTCAGCGGGATAGATGCCGCGCTGGAACGGCTGGTAAAAGCGAAGGTCAGCACCGGCCAGACTTTACGGAAGTATTTCAGCGGGCCAACGCCGTTCACCGCCAGCAGAATGCCGTGCACAACAAACATGATGCCCAGACCGAGGTACGAGGCAATCACAAAGCTGCCAAGCTTAATGATGTCTTGCAGGTTAGAACCTGCAACGACTTTGGTCATCAGCGCCAGGACACCGTACGGCGTCAGCTGCATGACCAGACGCACCAGCTTCATCACCCAGCTTTGCAGGGTATCGATGGCTGTCAGAACGCGCTCGCCTTTCGGCGCATCGTCCTTCAGCAGCTTCAGCGCAGCCACGCCCAGGAATGCCGCGAAGATCACCACGCTGATAATGGAGGTTGGGCTTGCGCCGGTCAGATCAGCAAACGGGTTCTTAGGAATGAAGGAGAGCACCATCTGCGGAACGGTCAGATCGGCCACTTTACCCACGTAGTTGGTCTCAATCGCCGTCAGACGCGCGGTTTCAGCGCTACCCTGCACCAGACCTTCAGCAGTCAGGCCAAACAGATTGGTTACCAGTACACCCACCAGCGCTGCAATCAGCGTGGTGAAGAGCAGGGTACCAATGGTCAGGAAGCTGATTTTACCCAGTTGAGAGGCATTGTGCAGGCGGGCTACGGCGCTCAGAATAGAGGCGAATACCAGCGGCATAACGATCATTTGCAGCAGCTGTACATAGCCGTTACCGACAATGTTGAACCACTGAATGGAGTCTTTCAGTACCGGGCTGTCGGAGCCGTAAATAGCGTGTAAGGCCAGGCCAAACACCACACCCATGACCAGACCGACCAGTACCTTTTTCGCCAGGCTCCACTGTTTGTGGCGAGCCTGGGCGAGAAGCAATAGCAATACGACGAACACAACAATGTTCGCGATGAGTGGAAAATTCATCCCCGTTCTCCTGATTTATTATACGGTCGGTTTTTACCGAACCTGTTGGCGCAAGGTTATCAGAAGTGTGATGTCACGCTTATATCCATATGGAATGGTTTATGACAAAAGTGATTATATTGTCGGTTTAATGTTCAATCTGGTGATTAATAAAACGATTGAACTGAAATTGCAGCGAGTTGATCATCTGCGATGACCAGCGCACTGCACCATTTTCGGGCAATGTCTGCGGCATCCAGACGGCATACGCAAACAGCGCCATGCACAGAACGCGCTCCAGCTGGTTGCCTTTTTGCGGCACGAGGATTGGCAGGCGGAAACGCCAGCGGCAGGGCCAGAGCAGCGGTACGCCCGCTGGCGTCAGCATATCGGCGAGGATATGGCTTAAGTAGCCAAGCACCATGCCCTGAATGGCATCCGCCGGGACGATCCAGCTCTCCGGAACCTTTAAATAGAAGAGTGTAAGCAGGCCAAATACGGCCAGCAGGCTGTGGGTAAACCCGCGATGACCAAAGGCTCTGGCGATGGGCTTTGAAATCCACTTTAGCCGCTGGCCAAGGAATGACTTTGGATGATCTATGTCCGGCAGCAGGCAGGTAAGTACGGCGGAAGGGACAATATGCCACCAGTCCCCCTGTGCCAGCACAGGGGTCAGTTCAGCGTTTTTGGCAAACACTGCACAGGCAAGTGAAAAAAGCAGGTGGCCTTCCGCCGTCATGATAAAACCCGGTAAACTGTCGATTCATACAGTATAGGGTTTTTATACAGTGTGTGAAAGAGGTGACGGTGTAACTCTTTGTCACAAACGCGCGGTTAGCGCGCCAGCCAGCCACCGTCTACGGCGAGAGTATGACCGTTAACGTAATCAGATGCTCTTGAAGCCAGAAACACCACCGGACCCTGTAAATCCTCCGGGAGACCCCAGCGGCCCGCCGGAATCCGGTCGAGGATCGCCTGGCTGCGCTGCTCATCATCGCGAAGCTGCCGGGTGTTATTGGTCGCCATATAACCTGGCGCGATAGCGTTCACGTTAATACCTAGCGGCGCCCATTCGTTCGCCAGCAGGCGGGTGAGGCCCAGCACGCCGCTTTTGGACGCCGTATAGGAGGGCACCCGGATGCCGCCCTGGAAGGATAGCATGGAAGCAATGTTAATGATCTTGCCGCCCTGACCCTGCGCGATAAACTGTTTCGCCACTGCCTGAGAGAGGAAAAAGACTGATTTCAGATTGAGATCGATGACCTCGTCCCAGTCCTTCTCACTAAATTCCAGCGCATCGGCACGGCGGATGGTGCCGGCATTGTTAACCAGAATATCGATGCGGCCCATCTCAGCGACTGCGGTATCCACCACGCTCTGAATACTCTCCTGCTTGCCAAGATCGGCGCGAATCGCGATAAAGCGTCGTCCCAGCGCCGTAACGCGCGCTGCCGTTTCGTCAGGAACCTTGCGGTTAACCCCCACGATATCGCATCCTGCTTCGGCGAGGGCAATGGCCATGCCTTGCCCCAGACCGGTATCGCACCCGGTCACCATCGCCACTTTTCCTGCCAGAGTAAAAGCATCCAGTATCATACGCGCCTCAGAAGTCAGGTTATTGTCATTCTGCACGTAAGAATAGGAGTCTGGAATGAGAAAAGCAAATAAAGTAAAACGTTGTTTTGATTTTGCGGGGCAGGCAGCCGAAGCTGCCTGAAAGAGCGTTACTCCCCACGCAGATGGCGGGCAGTCAATTCTTCAAGAGACGTCAGCCTGACATCCGCCAGGGCAAAACGGGGATCGTGTCGGCCTTCTTCAGCCGGCACAACGATGGAGCGCATACGTGCGGCTTTGGACGCCACCATGCCGTTAACCGAATCTTCCAGCGCCACACAGGTAAGCGGATCCAGCCCCAGTTTCGCGGCGCAGTCCATATACACCTGCGGATGTGGCTTGCTGTACGGAAGCTTTTCGGCCGAGGCCAGCGCGTCGAAGCTGTCGCGCAGCCCGAACATCGTCAGCACTTTTTCCAGCATATGCAGCGGTGAGGCGGAGGCCAGCCCCACTTTCAGCCCTTGCGCCTTGCACAGGGCGATAGCGTCGCGTACGCCCGGTAACAGAGGCTTATACTCTTCTACGAGGGAGATGGCGCGGTTGATAATGCGCGCCGTAACTTCGTCGCGATCCGGGCCAACCCATGGCTGGTGGGCATACCAAAGGTCAACCACCATATCGATGCGCAGCCCCAGGGTATCGGGAAGCTCGCTACGACGACTGATATCGACGCCGAGGCTGGCCATCACGTCCAGTTCAGCCCGATCCCACAGGGGTTCGGAATCAATCAGCAATCCATCCATGTCAAAAATAGCGGCAAGTATCTGGCGCGGTGTCGACATTACAACATCTCCTTATCTTGGGGTAAGACGAACGGTGCTAAGCACAAGCAATTTAGCATATTGCATGCAAAGAGCGGGCGAAATTGACCGACAGCAGGTAGACTTAGGCACAAATAACGCGTCTTTATGAAGAGGAACTAATGACGTATCAACAAGCTGGACGCATCGCGGTCTTAAAACGTGTTGCTGGTTGGGTTATTTTTATTCCCGCCCTGATTTCAACGCTGATCTCCGTACTCAAATTTATGTACGATCACAGCGAAAAACAGCCGGGCATCAATGCCGTTATGCTTGATTTTGCCCACGTCATGATTGAGATGATGCGGTTTAACACCCCGTTCCTGAACGTCTTCTGGTTCAACTCGCCCACGCCGGATTTTCACCACCAGCTGAATGTCGGTTTCTGGATAATCTATGCGTTGATATTTATCGCGATGGCGTTGCAGGCCTCCGGCGCGCGCATGAGTCGCCAGACCCGCTTTTTACGCGAAGGGGTGGAAGATCAGCTGATACTTGAGAAGGCGAAAGGCCCTGACGGGATGAGCCGCGAGCAGATCGAATCGCGCATTGTCGTTCCGCGTCATACCATTTTTGTGCAGTTTTTCCCGCTCTACATTCTGCCGGTCATCATCATTGTGGCCGGGTATTTCTTCTTTACGCTGCTTGGCTTCCTGTAAATCCTAAGGGAAGGGGCGTGATGCCGCCCCTTCCCGCTATGCCGCCAGAATACGGTCCAGCGCCCGCTGGGCATTTACCAGATGACTCCCGCCAAACAAAATAGCCCGGTTTAGCAAGGTGTACAGCTGATAAACCGGCTGACGATCAAGGAAACCCGCAGGTAACGGCGAGACAGACTGATAGCCATCATAAATTTGCGGCGGCTGTTCAGGGTGCAACGGCAGCATCGCGAGGTCACACTCTCTGTCGCCCCAGTAGCAGGCCGGGTCATATATATAGGGACCATCAGGCCCAAGCGCGCAGTTGTTTGACCATAAATCACCGTGCAGAAGGGAAGCCTGAGGCTGATGCGAAGCCAGACGCTGCTGAATATGTTCAACAATCGCGTCGATGTTGCCGAACGCTAATCCCTTTTCAGCGGCCAGCTCCAGCTGCCAGCCGATGCGCTGTTCGGCGAAAAAAGTCGACCAGCGGCGCTGCCATGCGTTTGGCTGTGGGGTGGTGGAGAGGTCGTTATCGAAATCGAGCCCAAACTGAGGTTGATCGCTCCACTGGTGCAAACGGGCGATCTGTTGCCCGAGAATAAAGGCGTTGTGCGCATCCAGAGGACGCGCGGGAAGATAGTTCATCACCAGAAAGCTATAGTCACGATCGCTGCCGACGGCTAAAACCTGCGGAACGGTGACTGTTTTACTGCGCGATAACAGCTCAAGCTGATCGGCTTCGGCAGTAAAAATGGGGAGCAATTCGCGCTCATCACATTTAACGAAAAGATCGCGCCCGGCGTAACGTAAATGCCATGCGGCATGGATCTCTCCGCCTGGCAGTTCGTTACGCAGTTCAATTTCACCTTCACCCAGCTGCTCACTTAAAAGATGACTGATAGCCTGCCACATGATGTCTCTCCCATGTTGTCTGCCAGATCATAAAGTTAGCGCAAAACGGCTATAAAAAAACAGGAACTAACGCACAACTGAGCGGTTTAATTTTATACAGGGCACTTATTGTTCTTTTTTATGCCAGTTTTCCCAGCTATCCACATCAATTTCCGTGGCTTTGTCAGTCACGCTTTCCACCAGGCTACTGGCCAGCGCCTTCACCTCTTCCTGACTCAGCGGGCTTATCAGGCCAAATGCCAGTGAGCCGAGATCGTGAATATTGCCCTCATCGTCCGTCAGCGTAAGCAGAAAATTGGCGCGCGTGAACGCGTTGTTGAGTTCATTCAGTTCGGTCAGCGACGCCTCATGAATATTCACGGTTACGACGTAGCGGGTGATATCACCACTGCTCATAATTCACCTCGTTGTTATCCTGAAAGTTTTCTTAGCATAGTCGATATGCCCTGTTTAGCGACTTCCCCCTCCATGGGAAGGGGAAGCAGGTTCAGCTTCTCTTGAGGTAATCGACAATTTTCTGGGTATCCGCAAGCGAACACAGACGCGTTCCCTGGTTTATGGTGGCTGCACTCCCTGCCGCGACGCCATAGCGTGCCATCTCCAGAAGCGAAGCGCCCTGCGCCAGCTTCAGCACCATCGCGCCAACCATACTGTCACCGGCACCCACGGTGCTCTGGCTTTTCATCGGCGGTGGCACAACCTGCACAAAGCCCGTCTTATCGACGGCCAGCGCCCCCTGAGGACCGAGAGAAACAACAACGCGATGCGCTTTGCCCGTACGTACCAGCTCTTCTGCGGCAGTACGAACGTCATCAGGCTGGCTGAGTTCTCGATTAACCAGGGCACTGAGCTCTTTCTGGTTAGGTTTAACGAGTTCAAGTTGTCCGGGTTCTAACGCCGCCTTCAGGGCTTCGCCCGAGCTATCGACAACGCAGCGGATGCCGCGCTGGAGCGCAGCCTGAACCAGCGCCGTCAGTTTCCCTGTTTTGACGCCCGGCGGCAGGCTACCGCTGATCACCAGTAATGAGCCGCTTTCAATGGTCAGCACTTTCTCTCCCAGTTGACGAAACTCATCATCGGTCAATTTCGCCCCCGGCATCACAAAGCGATATTGCTCGCCGCTGGATTCAACATGGACATGCAGGTTCTGCCGGGTCCAGTCTTTAGCGTCGACGGTGTCTACGGCCACCTGTTCATCTGCCAGCAACGCCACCAGATGTTCTCCCGTGGCGCCGCCAGCGGGGAAGATGGCGGTGGCTTTTCCGCCGAGATGGGTAATAGCGCGCGCCACGTTGATGCCGCCGCCGCCCGGCTCAAACACCGGCGCGCTACAGCGCAGCTTACCTTCCGGGTAGATTTGCGGCGTCATGGTCGCGGAGTCGAGGGAAGGGGAGAGTGTCAGCGTATAAATCGAAGCCATCATGACCTCCTTTTATCATGGGTTCTTTTAAGCCTGGCACCGTTTGGCAGGAAGGCAACGTAAATAACAGTATGATTTTAAATATGAATGCTGACAAATAAGCTGCGCCGGGCATATAAAATAAAACGCGTTTTGGGATCGTTCTTATTCAAAAAATGAAAGAAGAAAATATTGCTATGTTATTTGCGGCTTTTTATAATTTGTTACCTTTCTAAGGTCGCCTTGTCATTGATCCGCAAGAAAGTTTCCGAGACCGTGACGGTCTCTTTTTATGTTGTACGGACTCCTTAAATAAAATGAAGCTTTTGAAGACAGTACCCGCAGCACTGATGCTGGCGGGTGGCGTATTTGCGTCACTGAATGCAACCGCCGATGATACCGTTTTTACTGTCATGGACGATCCCTCCACTGCCAAAAAACCCTTTGAAGGTAACGTGAATGCCGGGTATCTGGCGCAATCCGGTAATACGAAAAGCTCCTCCCTGACCGCAGACAGCACCCTGACCTGGTACGGCAACACCACGGCCTGGTCGCTGTGGGGAAATGCCAGCAACACCTCTGCTAACGATCAACGCTCATCGGAGAAATACGCGGTAGGCGGACGTAGCCGATACAACATGACCGATTATGACTACCTGTTCGGGCAGGCGAGTTGGCTGGCTGACCGCTACAACGGCTATCGCCAGCGTGATGTCGTAACTGCGGGTTATGGTCGTCAGTTCCTCAATGGGCCGGTGCACAGCCTGCGTTTTGAATTCGGTCCGGGTGTCCGTTACGACGAGTACACCAACGGCGAAGATGAAACCCAGCCGCTGGGTTATGCATCGGGCACCTATGCATGGCAGATGACCGACAACGCAAAATTCACCCAGGGTGTGTCGGTGTTTGGTGCTGAAGATACAACGCTGAACTCAGAAAGTGCGTTGAATGTGGCCATCAACGAACACTTTGGACTCAAGGTGGCGTACAACGTAACCTGGAACTCATCCCCACCTGATTCTGCGCCGGAACATACCGATCGCCGAACCACGATTTCTTTAGGTTATAAAATGTAATATCGTCGGGCCGGGATTATTCTCGGCCCGTTTTTTATTTTCTGAAACTGTGCTTATTTATATTAAACGGCGTTTTAAAATAATGGGTCTGGTTTCATCTTCATAATTTCTCCATAATTAGCCGGTCAGGGCTTATTCAGTTTATTTGACACGAATTGATAAATAATTTGACTAGGCAAGAATGTGATCCAGATCTACACTTACGACACAGGCGAAAAACTCGCCTCAGGCATATCGCATTAAATAAGTATGAGAATAAAATTATGAAAAAAATCAAAACCGCTACAGCAGCGATGGTGCTTTCCGCACTTTCATTTGGCGTATTTGCTGCTGATAATATGACGCAACCTGCCAGTGACGTTAACAGCCCAATCGGGATCGCTAAAGCCTCGGATGTAGAAGCAGGCTCCAACATTGCCCCTGGCTCTCAGTCTACCGGCCAGTCAATGAATGATGCATTTGATGTACACAAGCTGGTGGCGGGTGAGTGGTCCTGATATTTCAACTGCCACGTGTGACGGAATATATACGCTGCCACAGCCTGTCGAAAACCGGATTATGACGTACCGGTTTTGGACCATAAATTATCGTAAAGATAGTTAAGATTTATTCAGTAAATTCACGGCACGTTTTCGCTGACAAAATATTAGCCCCAGATCATTGCGGCCCAGCGCAGCAGCAACATCGCGCCGCAAATAGCAATTAACACCACGACCATTTTCCAGTGCTTCACGGCAAATCTTTTTGTTGGCATAACCTAATCCTTGTCAGTTGATACCCTTAGTCTACCAAAGTCTGCGCCAGAAAGCGCTCAACAAGGGAGAACAGGTTATGCCGGAACACCGGTTCGGCTTAAAACCAATGGAATCTGTCAGCCAGAATCAATACCAGGCCAGCAGCGGAAAGTAGATTTAATATCACAACGGTTCTACTCGATACGTTCATGTGATACCCCTTCGATGTTTAAGGACCAGATCAAGAATAGCTCAGCACTTTCGGATTGCGAGCACCCGTCAACAAAAGTTCATTAATGCAGACAACAGGATGTGCGGTTCAAAACGGTCGCAGGAAGGTGCATTCGCCCTGTCAATAGTGTTACCATTACGTCGCCTGTCGTAAACCCGCATTATTCTGAAATCGGCCGGTGAATGATGATGAACCAATTTGACGATTGTTGGTCAGATGGTTTCGTAATCTACTGTTTAATCACGATTATTTTCTTTGTATATGCTCTTATGTGTGGGGCATCACTGCAAATAAGGATATAAAATGCCTGTAATTACTCTTCCTGATGGCAGCCAACGCCATTTCGACCACGCTGTTAGCCCAATGGATGTTGCCCTGGATATCGGTCCTGGACTTGCAAAAGCAACCATTGCAGGCCGCGTAAACGGCGAGCTGGTAGACGCGTCCGATCTGATTGAAAGCGATGCAACGCTTGCGATCATCACCGCGAAAGACGAAGAAGGTCTGGAGATCATTCGTCACTCCTGCGCGCACCTGTTAGGCCATGCTATCAAGCAGCTGTGGCCAAACACCAAAATGGCGATCGGCCCGGTTATCGACAACGGTTTCTACTACGACGTTGACCTTGACCACACCCTGACCCAGGAAGATATCGACGCGCTCGAAAAACGTATGCACGAGCTCGCCGAAACCAACTATGACGTCATTAAGAAGAAAGTCAGCTGGCACGAAGCGCGTGAAACCTTCGTGAAGCGCGGCGAGAGCTACAAAGTCTCGATTCTTGATGAAAACATCGCTCATGATGACAAGCCAGGCTTGTACCATCACCAGGAATACGTCGACATGTGCCGTGGTCCGCACGTGCCGAATATGCGCTTCTGTCATCACTTCAAACTGATGAAAATCGCAGGCGCTTACTGGCGTGGCGATAGCAACAACAAGATGTTGCAGCGTATCTATGGTACCGCGTGGGCCGATAAGAAAGCCCTGAACGCATACCTGCAACGCCTGGAAGAGGCGGCTAAGCGTGACCACCGTAAAATCGGTAAGCAGCTTGACCTGTATCATATGCAGGAAGAAGCGCCGGGGATGGTGTTCTGGCATAACGACGGCTGGACTATCTTCCGTGAACTGGAAACGTTCGTGCGCTCCAAGCTGAAAGAGTACCAGTATCAGGAAGTGAAGGGCCCGTTCATGATGGACCGTGTGCTGTGGGAAAAAACCGGCCACTGGGACAACTACAAAGATGCGATGTTCACCACTTCGTCTGAGAACCGTGAATACTGCATCAAGCCAATGAACTGCCCGGGCCACGTTCAGATCTTCAACCAGGGTCTGAAATCCTACCGCGATCTGCCGCTGCGTATGGCGGAGTTCGGTAGCTGCCACCGTAACGAGCCATCAGGTGCGCTGCACGGTCTGATGCGTGTTCGTGGCTTTACTCAGGATGATGCGCATATCTTCTGTACTGAAGATCAGGTCCGTGAAGAAGTTAACGCCTGTATTCGTATGGTCTACGATATGTACAGCACCTTTGGCTTCGAGAAGATCGTGGTCAAACTCTCAACGCGTCCGGAAAAACGTATCGGCAGCGATGAGACATGGGATCGCGCAGAGGCGGATCTCGCCGTAGCGCTGGAAGAGAACGGTATTCCGTTCGAATACCAGCTGGGCGAGGGCGCATTCTACGGTCCGAAAATTGAATTTACCCTGTATGACTGCCTCGATCGCGCATGGCAGTGCGGAACGGTACAGCTTGACTTCTCCCTGCCGCAGCGTTTAAGCGCCTCTTATGTTGGCGAAGACAACGAGCGTCAGGTGCCGGTTATGATTCACCGTGCGATTCTCGGTTCACTGGAGCGCTTCATCGGCATCCTGACCGAAGAGTTCGCAGGCTTCTTCCCAACCTGGCTTGCGCCAGTGCAGGTCGTGGTGATGAACATTACCGATTCTCAGGCGGATTACGTTAAAGAATTGACGCAGAAACTACAAAATGCGGGCATTCGCGTAAAAGCAGACTTGAGAAATGAGAAGATTGGCTTTAAAATCCGCGAGCACACTTTACGTCGTGTCCCGTATATGTTGGTCTGTGGTGATAAAGAGGTGGAAGCAGGCAAAGTTGCCGTTCGCACCCGCCGTGGTAAAGACCTGGGGAGCCTGGACGTAAGTGAAGTGATTGAGAAGCTGCAACAAGAGATTCGCAGCCGCAGTCTTCAACAACTGGAGGAATAAGGTATTAAAGGCGGAAAACGAGTTCAAACGGCACGTCCGAATCGTATCAATGGCGAGATTCGCGCCCAGGAAGTTCGCTTAACAGGTCTGGAAGGCGAGCAGCTGGGGATTGTGAGTCTGAGAGAAGCGATCGAAAAGGCTGAAGAAGCTGGAGTAGATTTAGTTGAAATCAGCCCTAACGCCGAACCGCCAGTTTGTCGTATCATGGACTACGGCAAGTTCCTTTATGAAAAGAGTAAGTCTTCTAAGGAACAGAAGAAGAAGCAAAAAGTTATCCAGGTTAAGGAAATCAAATTCCGTCCTGGTACCGACGATGGCGATTATCAGGTAAAACTCCGCAGCCTGATTCGCTTTCTGGAAGATGGCGATAAGGCCAAGATCACGCTGCGTTTCCGCGGTCGTGAGATGGCCCACCAACAGATTGGTATGGAAGTGCTTAACCGCGTCCGTGACGATCTGAGTGAACTGGCAGTAGTCGAATCCTTCCCTACGAAGATCGAAGGCCGCCAGATGATCATGGTGCTCGCTCCTAAGAAGAAACAGTAAGGCCTTCAAGCAGCAAAATCTGTGGAGCCTTCGGGTTTCATAGGTTTTGTTCGCCTATGTTTCGTTTATTTAACAATGCGAAGTGGAAGTTATTAAAATGCCAAAAATTAAGACCGTACGCGGTGCTGCTAAGCGCTTCAAAAAAACCGGTAAAGGTGGTTTTAAGCACAAGCACGCTAACCTGCGTCACATTCTGACTAAGAAAGCTACCAAGCGTAAACGTCACCTGCGTCCAAAAGCCATGGTTTCTAAAGGCGATCTGGGCCTGGTCATCGCGTGCCTGCCGTACGCATAAGTCGTTAACGTTTAACTTTTTTAACTTAGAATAGATACAGGAGAGCACACATGGCTCGCGTAAAACGTGGTGTAATTGCACGTGCACGTCACAAGAAAATTTTGAAACAAGCTAAAGGCTACTACGGTGCGCGTTCACGCGTATACCGCGTTGCCTTCCAGGCTGTTATCAAAGCAGGTCAGTACGCTTACCGTGACCGTCGTCAGCGTAAGCGTCAGTTCCGTCAACTGTGGATTGCGCGTATCAACGCAGCAGCACGTCAGAACGGTATTTCTTACAGCAAATTCATCAACGGCCTGAAAAAAGCCTCTGTTGAAATCGACCGTAAGATCCTGGCTGACATCGCAGTATTCGACAAAGTAGCGTTCACCGCTCTGGTCGAAAAAGCGAAAGCAGCACTGGCATAAGCCAGTTGAGAGAGGGGGCTTTGCCTCCTCTTTTCATTTAACACCATCAGAAGATTGACATTTATCCGTGCAGGCTTTTCAATAAGGTCTTAACGGTTTTTACCCTACAAGGTAACGCAAGCATGAATGCTGCTATTTTCCGCTTCTTCTTTTACTTTAGCACCTGACTTCAGGAGGCTAGCGCGTGAAAGATGAAACGAAAAACAGCGCCAGATAAGCCTCCCGATGGAGGCTTTTTTTGTGCCTGAAGTTAAGAGAATACGTCCAACAATTCGGTGTCTGCACCGACATAATGAGGAAAACCATGTCACATCTCGCAGAGCTGGTTGCCAGTGCAACGGCCGCCATTAACCAGGCCTCAGATGTTGCCGCGTTAGACAATGTCCGCGTCGAATATCTGGGCAAGAAAGGGCATTTGACCCTTCAGATGACTACCCTGCGTGAACTGCCAGCAGAGGAGCGCCCGGCAGCCGGTGCAGTGATTAACGAAGCCAAAGAGCAGGTACAGCAGGCGCTGAACGCGCGTAAAGCCGAGCTGGAAAGCGCAGTACTGAATGCGCGTCTGGCGGCAGAAACGATTGACGTTTCTCTGCCGGGTCGTCGTATCGAAAACGGCGGTCTGCATCCGGTTACCCGTACTATCGATCGTATTGAAAGTTTCTTCGGTGAGCTCGGCTTTACCGTGGCGACTGGCCCGGAAATTGAAGATGATTACCATAACTTCGATGCCCTCAACATTCCTGGCCATCATCCGGCACGTGCTGACCACGACACTTTCTGGTTTGACGCTACCCGTCTGCTGCGTACCCAGACTTCCGGCGTTCAGATCCGTACCATGAAGGATCAGGAACCGCCAATCCGTATTATCGCGCCTGGCCGCGTATACCGTAACGACTACGATCAGACCCACACCCCAATGTTCCACCAGATGGAAGGTCTGATTGTTGATAAAAACATCAGCTTCACCAACCTGAAAGGCACGCTGCACGATTTCCTGAACAACTTTTTTGAGGAAGATTTGCAGGTTCGCTTCCGTCCGTCCTACTTCCCGTTCACCGAACCGTCTGCGGAAGTTGACGTGATGGGTAAAAACGGTAAATGGCTGGAAGTGCTGGGCTGCGGCATGGTGCATCCAAACGTGCTGCGCAACGTGGGTATCGATTCAGAAGTGTATTCCGGCTTTGCGTTCGGTATGGGCATGGAGCGTCTGACCATGCTGCGCTACGGCGTAACCGATTTACGTGCGTTCTTCGAAAACGATCTGCGTTTCCTCAAACAGTTTAAATAAGGGCAGGACAGAACAATGAAATTCAGTGAACTGTGGTTACGCGAATGGGTGAACACCACGCTGGACAGCGACGCGCTTTCCAACCAGATCACCATGGCGGGTCTGGAAGTTGACGGTGTAGAGCCGGTTTCTGGCGCCTTCACCGGCGTGGTCGTGGGCGAAGTGGTTGAATGCGGTCAGCACCCTAACGCTGACAAACTGCGCGTAACAAAAGTCAATGTGGGCGGTGATCGTCTGCTGGATATCGTCTGCGGTGCGCCAAACTGCCGTCAGGGCCTGAAAGTGGCCGTGGCGACCGTCGGTGCGGTACTGCCGGGCGATTTCAAAATCAAAGCGGCTAAGCTGCGCGGTGAGCCGTCTGAAGGTATGCTGTGCTCCTTCTCCGAACTGGGTATTTCCGACGATCACTCCGGCATTATTGAACTGCCGCAGGATGCGCCAGTCGGTACCGATATCCGCGAATACCTGAAGCTTGATGACAACACCATCGAAATCAGCGTAACGCCAAACCGTGCCGACTGCTTAGGCATCATCGGTGTGGCCCGCGACGTGGCCGTGCTGAACCAGACCGAACTGAACGTGCCAGAGATCGCGCCGGTTGAGGCAACCATCAGTGACGTGCTGCCGATTCAGATAGACGCGCCTGAGGCCTGCCCACGCTACCTCGGTCGTGTGGTGAAAGGTATTAACGTTAAAGCGCCAACCCCGCTGTGGATGAAAGAGAAACTGCGTCGCTGCGGTATCCGTTCTATCGACGCCGTGGTGGACGTCACCAACTATGTTCTGCTGGAGCTGGGCCAGCCAATGCACGCCTTTGATAAAGATCGTATCGAAGGTGGGATCGTCGTGCGCATGGCGAAAGAGGGCGAAACCCTGGTTCTGCTGGACGGCAGCGAAGCGAAACTGAACGCCGACACCCTGGTGATTGCCGATCACAACAAAGCGCTGGCGATGGGCGGTATCTTCGGCGGCGAGCACTCTGGCGTTAACGACGAGACGCAAAACGTCCTGCTGGAATGCGCGTTCTTCAGCCCGCTCTCCATCACTGGCCGCGCACGCCGTCACGGTCTGCACACTGATGCTTCTCATCGCTACGAGCGTGGTGTGGATCCTGCGCTGCAATACAAAGCGATGGAGCGTGCAACTCGCCTGCTGATCGATATCTGCGGCGGTGAAGCGGGTCCGGTAATTGATGTGACCAACGAAGCGACACTGCCGAAGCGTGCGACCATTACCCTGCGCCGCAGCAAGCTGGATCGCCTGATTGGTCACCACGTTGCCGATGCGCAGGTGACCGACATTCTGACGCGTCTGGGCTGCGAAGTCACAGAAGGTCAGGACGAGTGGAAAGCCGTTGCGCCATCCTGGCGTTTCGACATGGAGATCGAAGAAGATCTGGTGGAAGAAGTGGCCCGCGTTTACGGCTACAACAACATCCCTGACGAGCCGGTGCAGGCGGGTCTGGTGATGGGCAGCCATCGCGAAGCCGATCTGTCTCTGAAGCGTGTGAAAACCATGCTGAACGACAAAGGCTACCAGGAAGTGATCACCTACAGCTTCGTTGATCCTAAGCTGCAACAGCTGATCCACCCGGGTCAGGAAGCGCTGATCCTGCCAAGCCCGATTTCCAGCGAGATGTCAGCGATGCGTCTGTCCCTGTGGACGGGACTGCTGGGCACTATCGTTTATAACCAGAACCGTCAGCAAAACCGTGTACGTATTTTCGAAAGCGGTTTGCGCTTTGTACCGGATACTCAGGCGAATTTAGGCATCCGTCAGGATCTCATGCTGGCCGGCGCCATCAGCGGTAACCGCTATGAAGAGCACTGGGACCTGGCAAAAGGGACGGTTGATTTCTACGATATGAAGGGTGATCTGGAAGCAATTCTCGATCTGACCGGTAAATTATCCGAAATTGAATTCCGCGCAGAAGCGATTCCAGCCCTGCATCCGGGTCAGAGTGCGGCGATCTATTTAGACGGCAAACGTGTTGGTTTCATTGGGGTTGTTCACCCGGAACTGGAACGTAAGCTGGATCTGAATGGCCGTACCATCGTATTCGAACTGGAGTGGAACCCGGTTGCAGACCGCGTCATTCCTCAGGCGCAGGACGTCTCACGCTTCCCGGCAAACCGCCGTGATATCGCGGTTGTGGTCGCTGAAAATGTGCCCGCAGCAGATATTTTGGCCGAATGTAAGAAAGTTGGCGTAAATCAGGTAGTTGGCGTAAACTTATTTGACGTGTACCGCGGCAAGGGCGTAGCAGAAGGTTTCAAGAGCCTCGCTATTAGCCTTATCCTTCAGGATACCAGCCGTACACTCGAAGAAGAGGAGATTGCCGCTACCGTCGCCAAATGTGTAGAGGCATTAAAAGAGCGATTCCAGGCATCATTGAGGGATTGAACCTATGGCGCTTACAAAAGCTGAAATGTCAGAATATCTGTTTGATAAGCTTGGGCTTAGCAAACGGGATGCCAAAGAGCTGGTAGAGCTGTTTTTCGAAGAGATCCGTCGTGCTCTGGAAAATGGTGAGCAGGTTAAACTCTCCGGCTTTGGCAATTTTGATTTGCGAGACAAAAACCAACGTCCGGGCCGTAACCCGAAGACGGGGGAAGATATTCCCATTACAGCCCGCCGCGTGGTGACCTTCAGACCCGGACAGAAGTTAAAAAGCCGTGTCGAAAACGCAACGCCCAAAGCAGAGTAATATGAACTAACTAAAAAGGCCGCTCACGCGGCCTTTTTTCTTTGCGCTATTTGCTAAACCCGCCGTAAAATCAATGATATCTCAACCGGATAACCTATCGTCTATGCTTGATTTTGCCCGACTTCAGCACCGCTCCGATCTCCGCCGCCTGTGTCTGCTCGGGGTGCTGTTGATTGTCGCCACCACCGTCAGCCTGTGCGCGGGCGATCGGTGGCTGGGGCCGGAAAGTTGGTTTACGCCTGAAGGGCAGCTCTTTGTCTGGCAGATCCGCCTGCCGCGGACGCTGGCTGTCCTTTTAGTCGGCGCTGCGCTGGCGCTGTGCGGTACGATCATGCAGGCATTATTTGAAAACCCTCTGGCAGAACCCGGGCTTCTCGGGGTCTCGAATGGTGCAGGCGTCGGGCTTATCGCCGCCGTGATGCTGGGGGGAGGCGAGCTCTCCGCCTGGGGGATTAGCCTCAGCGCCATCCTAGGCGCGCTGTTGATAACCCTTATCCTTCTGCGCTTTGCTCGTCGCCATTTATCCACCAGCCGGCTGCTGCTTGCCGGGGTAGCGTTGGGGATCATCTGTAGTGCGCTGATGACCTGGGCCGTCTACTTCTCCACCTCCTTCGATCTGCGCCAGTTAATGTACTGGATGATGGGGGGATTTGGTGGCGTCGACTGGCGTCAGGGGTGGCTGATGGTGCTCCTGATCCCGGTTATCCTGTGGATGGTTTTCCAGGCGCAGCCGCTGAATATTCTCGCGCTGGGCGAAACGTCTGCTCGCCAGCTCGGGATGCCGATTGGATTCTGGCGCAACGTGCTGGTTATCGCCATCGGCTGGATGGTGGGCGTAAGCGTGGCGCTGGCGGGGGCGATTGGCTTTATTGGGCTGGTGATCCCGCATATGCTGCGTCTGTGCGGCATGACGGACCACCGAACCCTGCTCCCAGCCTCGGCGGTTGCCGGGGCGGCAACGCTGCTGGTTGCCGATATCATCGCCCGACTCGCCCTGACGGCCGCTGAGTTGCCCATAGGCGTGGTGACCGCAACGCTGGGCGCGCCGGTCTTTATCTGGCTACTATTAAAAGCTGGACGTTAAAACACAACCTGTAAGTCAACCTGAGGGAATGCTATGCAGTCTGATATTCTGAATACCGAAGTGACGACCATTGACGGCGAGAAAACCACGCTGGAAGGCTACAAGGGCAAGGTGCTGCTCATCGTGAACGTGGCGTCGAAATGTGGCCTTACGCCGCAGTATGAACAGCTGGAAAACATTCATCAAGCCTGGGAAAAAGACGGCTTTACCGTACTCGGCTTCCCGTGCAACCAGTTCCTGGGCCAGGAGCCGGGCAGCGAAGAGGAAATTAAGACCTTTTGCAGCACAACCTATGGCGTGACGTTCCCGATGTTCAGCAAAATTGACGTGAACGGGGAAAATCGTCATCCGCTGTATGCCAAACTGGTGGCCGCGGCGCCGACCGCCGTTGCGCCTGAAGAGAGTGGTTTCTATGAGCGTATGGCGAGTAAAGGCCGCGCGCCGCTCTATCCGGACGATATTCTGTGGAACTTCGAAAAATTCCTGATTGGACGTGACGGTCAGGTCGTGCAGCGTTTTTCGCCTGACATGACGCCGGAAGATCCTATCGTGATGGAATCAATCAAGCTGGCGCTGGCGAAATAATGACGCTGCTGATGCAGCTCACGGACGTTGCCGGGAAGGGACGTCTTGAGCCTGTGACTGCCGCAGTCAACGCAGGTGAAATCCTTCACCTGGTTGGGCCAAACGGCGCCGGAAAAAGCACGCTGCTGGCGCGTATGGCGGGGCTGACCACCGGGGAAGGAGAGATAACCTTTCTCGGGCAATCGCTCGTCGACTGGCTACCCGCTACACTTGCCTCCCGTCGAAGCTACCTGGTTCAGCAGCAGGTTCCGCCCTTTGCGATGCCCGTCTGGCACTACCTGACGCTGCATCTGTCTGATAAAAATCAGGTGGGCTTGCTCAACGAGGTTGCTGCGGCGCTCGGGTTAGACGATAAGCTCACCCGGCAGGCAAATCAGCTTTCCGGCGGCGAGTGGCAGCGCGTGCGTCTGGCCGCCGTTATCCTTCAGATCCATCCGGCGGGAAATCCTCACGGGCGGATGCTGCTGCTGGACGAGCCGATGAGCGGGCTGGACGTTGCCCAACAGGCAGCGCTGGATACCCTGCTCAGCGCGCTATGTCGCAAGGGGATCGCCATTGTGATGAGCAGCCATGATTTAAACCATACGTTGCGCCACGCGCATCGGGTGTGGTTGCTGGCGCGTGGCAAACTGATTGCCAGCGGAACGCGCGACAACGTGCTGACGGCCGCCAATCTTGCGAGCGCTTACCACATGTCGTTCCGGAGGCTGGATATTGAAGGCCACAAGATGCTCATTTCCACGGCGCAGGAATAACCTTTCTTGCACAGTCGCATAGATGCACGCTAAATTACCGAAAGAACAAAAAAAGCAGAGGATTCGTCTGAAATGCGATTCTGGTTTCTCCTTGTTGCGGCGCTATTTCTTGCAGGATGCAGCAGCCATCATGCACCTCCGCCCAACCCACGGCTTTCCGATTCCATTACGGTCATTGCCAGCCTGAACGATCAGCTCAGCAACTGGCGCGGCACCCCTTATCGCTACGGCGGCATGAGCCGGGGCGGGGTGGATTGCTCAGGATTCGTGCTGATGACCTTCCGCGATAAATTTGACCTCCAGCTTCCGCGAGAAACGCGTATGCAGGCGAAAATCGGTACTGAAATTGATAAAGACGAACTCCTGCCCGGCGATCTGGTCTTTTTTAAAACGGGCTCCGGTGAAAGCGGCCTTCATGTCGGCATTTATGACACCGATAATCAGTTCATTCATGCCTCGACCAGCCGTGGCGTGATGCGCTCCTCTCTGGATAATGTTTACTGGCGTAAAAACTTCTGGCAGGCCAGACGTATTTAACCGCTGCATAAAAATGCAGTGCGGAGGGCCTGGCGGTGAAAATAGACGTCAGGCTTTTCTTGCGGGTTGATTAAAGTTAAATTTTTTGCCCAATTATTTATGTCCGCATGTGCCTGTTTTATCTAAAACTGGCTATTATTCAATAACCAGGATAAAATTAATTAAGATTCAGGGAAAAATCTGAAAATTAATACGGAAAGAATGAAATTAATCTTATTAAAATCAAGACAGTGGAATTGTGCCTGCAATTGCTCCAGGATGTTCTCTCTCATCTTTAATGCAGGACAAGCGCGATGATTATTACGCTAGATAATGCTTACCAGTCTGAACTTTTACTCCTTCCGGCGCGTGATAGTGCAGGTTTGCTTAAAGGTTTAGAGATTTTGGTTAACTTTACTGGCGTGGGTGCGGACGTACGGATCCCGACTGAACTGGTTATCCCCCATCTTTCTCAGGAAGATGAATTAGCGCTGTTTCAGGAGAAACTACAATTACTCGATACCTGTAAGCTATTTTTTATTCAGCATCAGTTAATTGCATGGATCAATATTACACCTGCAATTGTTGAGTTTTTATTAACTAATGAGAACGCTGTTTCAATCCTTGAACGATATCCGTTTCTTGAGTTTACTGTTAATGAGAACTATCCAGGTTTAAATAACGGGAAAGACGATCCCTGTCTGGCAAGAATGGCGATCCATTTCCCCTTAGTGCTGGCTAACTTCGGTGCAGGGGCTGCGTCCCTTAAGCCGGTTTATGATGGTCTGTTCAAACGGGTGGTTCTGGATAAAAACTTTATCCAGCAGCGTGTCTCGGCACTCTCGTTTGAGCCTTTTATGCGCGCTATTCTCTGGCAGATCGCGCCGCACTGTCAGTCGGTCATGGTCTCGGGAATTGACGATCACGGCATCTTACAACGCGTGCTGCCATTCAATTTTGGTGCAATGCAGGGAAGCCTGTGGCCTGCCGTCCCGGCAGAGCGGGTCACGACTCTCGTACAGCAATAACCCCTTTCTTCGCCCGTGTTTACGTCCAGGGAAACCCTCTACACTTAAAGCAGGAGGACTTATGACCCTGTCTTTTACTGCTCACTGGCACGATGAATTACCCGGCTTTTACACCGCGCTTAAGCCAACGCCTTTACAAAACGCGCGTCTTATCTGGCATAACGATGCATTAGCGGATTCGCTTGGCATCCCTTCGACGCTTTTTCAGCCAGAAAAAGGCGCCGGCGTCTGGGGCGGCGAAACGCTGCTTCCGGGCATGAAGCCGCTGGCTCAGGTCTACAGCGGACATCAGTTTGGCGTCTGGGCGGGACAGCTCGGCGATGGCCGCGGTATCCTGCTGGGTGAACAAGTTCTGCCGAATGGCGAAACGCTCGACTGGCACCTGAAAGGGGCAGGGCTAACCCCATACTCACGCATGGGAGATGGCCGCGCGGTGCTGCGTTCAACCATACGTGAAGGTCTGGCTTCCGAGGCGATGCACGCTCTGGGGATCCCTACCTCACGTGCGCTGTCCATTGTCACCAGCGACACGCCGGTGGCCCGCGAAACGATGGAGCAGGGAGCGATGCTGGTCCGCGTGGCGGAAAGCCATCTGCGTTTCGGTCATTTTGAACACTTCTACTATCGCCGCGAGCCGGATAAAGTCCGCCAGCTTGCCGATTACGCTCTTCGTCGTCACTGGCCGCACCTGCAAAACGAGCCGGACCGCTATGTTCTCTGGTTCCGTGATATTGTTGCGCGCACCGCCGCAATGATTGCCCGCTGGCAGGCCGTCGGCTTTGCCCACGGGGTGATGAACACCGACAACATGTCCCTGTTAGGGCTGACGTTTGACTACGGTCCGTACGGCTTCCTTGGTGACTATCAGCCGGGTTACATCTGTAACCATTCGGACTATCAGGGGCGTTACCGTTTCGACAACCAGCCTGCGGTGGGGCTGTGGAACCTTCAGCGGCTTGCACAAAGCCTGTCGCCGTTTATCGACGTTGATGCCCTGAACGATGCGCTGGACAGCTATCAGGAGGTCCTGCTGCGGGAATACGGTGTGTTAATGCGCACCAGGCTGGGGCTGATGACGCAGGAAAAAGGCGATAACGCGCTGCTGAATGGGCTGTTTGCCATCATGGCGCGTGAAGGCAGCGACTATACCCGAACCTTCCGTATGCTGAGTCAGACAGCGCAGCAGAGCGCCGCGTCACCGCTGCGCGACGAGTTCGTCGATCGACAGGCGTTTGATGACTGGTTTGCCGCTTACCGGGCGCGTTTACAGCAGGAACAAATTGATGACGATACCCGCCAGGCGCGGATGAAGGCGGTTAACCCGGCGATGGTATTGCGCAACTGGCTGGCGCAGCGGGCCATTGAGCAGGCAGAGCAGGGGGACTATACCGAGCTGCATCGGCTACATATCGCCCTGCGCACGCCGTTTGCCGACCGGGAGGATGACTATGTCAGCCGCCCGCCGGACTGGGGCAAGCGGCTGGAAGTGAGCTGCTCAAGCTAAGGGGCGAGAAAAACCTGCGGCGCGGCGTGCGCCGGATGTCTGCCGACGTGCACCTGCGCACCGTACCAGCGTGCCAGCGCGTCGGCCTGCAAAACCTTCTCCGGTATGCCCTGAGAAACAATCCTGCCGTTGTGTAACAGTAGGATCCGGTCCGACCATAATGCGGCAAGATTGAGATCGTGCAGCACCACGCAGGCGTGAAGATGGCCCTGACGGGTCAGCGATTTCAACAGGCGCAGCAGATGCTGCTGGTGGTAGAGATCCAGCGCGGAAGTGGGTTCGTCGAGAAACAGCCAGCCGCGCGGCGTTCCGTCACGCCACAGCTGCGCCAGCGCGCGGGCGAGCTGGACGCGCTGCTGCTCGCCCCCCGAGAGGGCATGATAGCGCCTGCCGGCCAGCGGCAGGCAACCGGTCAGCTGCAACACCTCACGCACAATTGACGGTTCCGGGTGACGCGTCCAGGGCGCACGCCCCATTCCAGCGATCTCCTCCACCTGCCAGTCAAATCCAGGCTGAGATTGCTGGCGCATCACCGCCCGATAGCGCGACAGCGTCTGCGGATGCCATTCATCCAGCGCTTTTCCCGCCAGCGAACAGCCTCCGCTGTCGGGTTTCAGATAGCCGGTCAGCAGCCGCAGCAGCGTGGATTTCCCCGCGCCGTTGGGGCCGATCAATGTAACCAGCTCTCCCTGCGACAGTGACAGCGAAACGTTATCTGTCAGCGTGCGGCCAGACCGGGTAAAAGTCAGATTTGCAGCCGTATAACGTTCAGCCATGCTGTTCTCCACGACGAAAAATGAGCCATAAGAACCAGGGAGCGCCAAGGATACTGGTGAGCAGGCCGACCGGCATTTCTGCCGGGGCGACCAGGGTGCGCGCGACCGTATCCGCCACCAGCAGCAGTAACGCGCCCGCGAGTACCGTGCCGGGGAGGGTTGCCCGGTGATCGGCGCCCAACCACATGCGCATCAGGTGCGGCACCACGAGTCCGACAAAGCCAATCACGCCGCTGACGGCGACAGCCGCAGCGACCAGCAGGGCGCTGCATAACAGTAATATTCGCTGTACAAGGGCAACGTCCACGCCAAGGTAATGCGCTTCCTCTTCACCCAGTTGCAGTAAATTTAACGCACTGGCACAGCGCCAGATCGCCAGAGCGGCAGGCACCATCAGCGAGGTCACGGCGAGCAGCGTGGACCACTGCGCCTGACCAAGACTTCCCATTCCCCAGAGTGAAAGCTGACGCAGCTGGGCGTCATTGCTGACCCACGAAAGCACACCCACTGCCGCACCGCACAGGGCATTGATGGCGATACCCACCAGCAACAGACGTGACAGAGAGGTGTCATGCTGCTTGCTGAGCAGGAAGATCACGCCTGTGGCTGCCAGCGCTCCAAAAAATGCCGCCAGCATAGGGGCGTAAAGCATCACCAGCGCGGGCAGCGCAAGCGGGAGCACCACCCACAGGGCGACGGCCAGCGCCGCACCGCTGCTGATCCCGAGCAGGCCCGGGTCGGCAAGCGGATTGCGGAACAGCCCCTGCATGACGCAGCCAGCGACCCGCCAATCACCAGCGCCAGCAGCACGCGGGGCAGACGGATGGTGAGCCAGATCTGGCGTAGCGTCTCATCGCTGCCGCTCCACAGCACGTTCACCGGCAGGCGTAACGCCCCAAAACCGGTAGCCATGATCGTCATGACGGTAAGCGACCCCGCCAGAAGCCATAACGATAATGTGATGCGCCGGGACATCAGGGCAGTTGCTCCGCTCTGGCACGCAGCTGTTGTATGGCTTTCGGCGTGCGGACGCTGAAGCCCAGCAGAGCCATGTCATCAATAGCCAGCACCTGCTTGCTTCGTCCCGCTGGCGTTTGCGCCAGACCGGGCAGTTTCCACAGATTTTCTTCGCCGCCCAGCGCGTTAAGGCCCTCCTGCGAAATCACCACCAGATCCGGCTGGCTGGCTATCACCCCCTCCTGGGAAAGCGGCTGATAGCGGGTAAAGCCCTGCATGGCGTTCTGCAACCCGGCGGCGCGTATTGCCGCATCCGCACCGGTCTGTTGCCCGGCCGCCATTGCGGTCATTCCGCCGTGGCTGAGGATAAACAGCACCCGCTTGTTGAGCGGTGTTGAGGGCAGTGCCGCCAGCGCCTGACGCAGCGAGTTGCGCAGGGTTTCCCCTTGCGCCTCATGATGCGTCGCCTGAGCTATCACCCGTACTTTTTCGTCAATCGCGCGCAGGTCAGGCGTGCCGGGAACGGTAACCACCCGGACGTGGCTCTGTTCAACCTGTTTCAGCGCCAGAGAGGGCTGCGCCTGGTCACTCGCCAGCACCAGCGTCGGGCGTACGGACAAAATCCCCTCCGCATTCAGCTGGCGAAGATACCCCACGTCAGGCAGCGCGTTTGTCGCCTGCGGCCACTGGCTGGTACTGTCGCGCGCAACCAGGGAAGACTCCGCGCCGAGGGCGTAGACGATCTCCGTCACATCGCCGCCGAGGGCGACAATTCTCTCCGGCGCGGCGACGGCGACCAGCGGCAGGGCGCAGAGCAGTGCAAACCAGTTTTTCATGCGGCCAGCCCTTCTGGCGTCAGGGCGTCAATCTGGCGACGCCACTGGCTCTGCTCAGGCTCGCCTTCGGTACGCTGCCCATAGAGCTGGGCGATCTGAGTGCCATCCGCCGCAAACAGCTCCAGACTGGTAACGTGTCCGTCCGCCGTATGTTTACGCGTTACCCACGTCTCGGCGATAGTCTCCTCCAGCAGATGCAGGGTAAAGGTTGGGTTGAAGATGTTCAGCCAGCCTTTCATGGGCGTCAGTTTTTCCACCACACCGGTGAAAATCTGCACGCAGCCGCGGTTGCCGACGAAGATCATGATTTCGTTTCTGTCCTGTCGCGCCGTCTCCAGCAGCTGTGCCAGCGCGCTGTTATCCACCTTACAGGCCAGATCGTCACTCACCAGACGAAACGCCTGCTGGCGGCTCAGGTTATGGCGCTTCAGTAAGCTAAAGAACTGATGCACGTCGGTCATGGCGCGCCACTCTTTCTCCACCGAGCCTGCATCAGCACCGTCGGAATGCGCAGGAGCCTCGACAGCCTTTAGCGCCAGAGCGGGGTTATCGGCAATGATAAAACGGGTCAGCACGTCGCCCCAGGCGGCAACGTCGGTGTGATCCGTGGTGTAGACCTTAAGTAAAGCGTCGCCCTGATGATCGAAGAACTGAATGCTCTGACGTTCGCCGCGGGAGGTCGTTTCACTTATGTGAAACGCGCTCGCCCACTGGTTGAGGAACAAACGCAGATCCAGCGCACGCGGATTTAGCACCAGCCCGGCGTGGCCGCCGAGGTGCTGGTTAGTAAACGCTCCGATCTGTTCATGAACGGCGTATTCGTTACGGCAGATGCATTTGGTTTCCCCCACCGACTCCAGCGCCGCCAGAATCTCACGGATTTCACCGCGCAGCCGCCAGGCGTCGTGTCCAACGCGCGCAAATGCCAGCTCTGCTTCGCTGATGTGCATTAATCCGGCGATATCACGGGCGTACTTACCCGGATGTTCTTCTTTAAGCTCAAGCCAGCGTGTGTAGTGACCCATAATCTTATCCTTCTGAATCGTTGCCCCGAAGGGAATTACCATTGATAACTGACGAAGATCTTGCCGTTGCGGCCATCCTGCGGGATGCCCTGCGGTGACCAGTAGGCTTTGTCGAAGGCGTTCCCCAGCACGAGGGTGGTGGTGATGCCTTTGAACTGCTGCTGACCTTTATAGCTGACGTAGAAATCATTCACTGCGTAGCCAGGCTGCTCGCTGTAGCTGCTGCTGATGTGCGTTGAACGTTCGACGAAGGTGCCGATCCAGCCCACGGAGAATCCGCTTTGCGCCACCGGGATATCCAGCTTGCTGGTGACGGTGTCCGGGTTGATGCTGGAGATGTATTCGCCCGTGTCGGTATCTTTCCCGCGCGTGCGGTTGTAGGCCACGTCCAGGTTGAACAGGCTGGTCGCGTAGGTCGCCATCATGTCCCAGCCCCAGATTTTGGCATTTGGTACGTTATAGGACATGGTGGTGGCCGCCGCAAAATCGACGGTAGTGGAGATGTAATCTTTCGCTTTGGTGTCGAAGTAGCTGGCTTTGAACTCCAGCGCGTCGTTGGCGAGCAGCAGATCGTCAAAACGTAGCCCAAAACCGAACTCCTGGGTTTCGTTAGTTTCCGGACGCAGGTTCGGGTTCGGCACCCAGTAGTTGGTGTAGAAGCTGCCGATAGAGAAGTGCTTCGAGTCGTTATACATCTCGCCCATCGTTGGCGCGCGGAAGGCCTGGGCGTAAGAGCCGAACAGCATCAGCCAGTCGGCTGGACTCACGGTTAACCCGGCGCGTGATGACCACTTATCCGCATCCACGTCATCGTAACCGCTGCTGCTGCCGCGGTAGTTGTCGTAACGCGTCCCGCCGAGAAGCGTTACCGGCAGGTCGCGCAGGGTAATCTCATCCTGCAACCAGCCGGAGCTGAAGTCGATTTTAGCGTCCGGGAAGCCGGTGGTCGCGCCGCCAGGGTGTTGCTCCTGACGATAGTATTCCCCGCCGTAGGTCAGCAGGTGCGAGGCGAAGGAGTCGCTGAACAGGCGGGTGCGGTTTTCGACTTTGCCGCCTTTGGTGGTCTGCTTACGGAACTCACCGCTGGCGTCGATGTTCTGGGCGTTGATCCGCGCTTCGGACCAGTAAATTTTCGCATCGGCGTTCAGCCAGTTGTTTCCGGCTGGCGCAATGCGGTAGCCAAGCTGGGCATCGCGCTGAATGGTGGAACGATCGGTCATCGGGTTACTGCTGCTGGCATCCGTGGTCTGCGGATTTTTCGGCTCCTGCGCGTCGTTATTGTAGTAGCGCAGAGAGCCGCTCAGCGTCTGCGCCGGATCGATTTTCCAGCTGCCTTTCGCCAGCATATTGTTGATGGATTCGTCGTTTGGCGCCCTCGCGCCGTCACTCTGGCGAATGTCGCCGCGATCGCGGCTGGACCAGGAGACCACACCGTCCAGGGTATCGGTGCGGCCATAGGCGCTGGCGCCCATCCCGATGCTGTGATCGCCCGTTGCACCGGTAGCAAATACGCGATAGCCGCTGTTTTTACCTGCATCCAGCAGATCGCTGGCGTCGACGGTGTCATACGAAATTACGCCGCCCAGCGCGCCGCTGCCGTACAGCAAGGCGGAAGGGCCGCGCACCACTTCGATACGTTTGATCAGCGCCGGATCGAGGAACGTGCTGTTCAGGTGTCCGGTATCGGTGCCCTGGCGCACGCCATCCACCAGCACCAGCACGCCACGGCGGTCATAGCCACGGAGGTTAACGTCCTGACCGTTGGTGCGCCCGGTGCCGTCCAGCGTCAGACCGGGCACCTTGCGCAGCAGGTCGGCGGCGGAGCTGGCGGTCTGGTTTTCCGGCGCGGTGGCGTCAATCACGCTCACCATCATGGGGGCTTCAAAGGCGCTGCGGGCATTGCCGGTGGCGGTGACGGTGATCTCGTCTGCAGCGGCAAACGTAACGCCCGGCAGGGTGCTGACAATCGCCAGCGCCAGAAGAGACGGGCGTAAAGACGCGGATTGCAGGTGTGGCATAGCAACTCTCCATAAGAATTGAAAAGCGCTGGCTGCCTGGGGATCACCTGGGTGGCTGGCGAATGTGTTGTCTGGTTTATTTAGTCAGGATCAGTTTTCCGGCATTGGTCTGGCGCAGCAGGTAGTGCTGGCCGTCATGCTCGATAATGACCCGTCCCTCCTCACCCAACAGGCTTTTACTGTCGATTCGGCGATCGGTGGGAGCAGGGGACGGCGCTGTGTGTGTTTTTGTTGGCGTTGCCGCGCTGTTATCGGTCGGTGACATAATGTTTATAAATAACAATCAATGTAACAATGATAATCATTATCAATAAACTGCAAATTCACAGCAAGCGTTTTTGTGAAAATTGTGTGACGGGATCAAATTTGGGGGAGAGATGCGGTCTGACGCCCTCACCCCGACCCTCTCCCACGGGGAGAGGGAGAAGGGCACGTACCGTAGGCCGGGTAAGCGCAGCGTCACCCGGCAGGATTTTAAAAGCGCGTGTCCACGGCTGAAGCCAGCATCTCCAGCAGCCGTTCGCTGTCTTCCCAGCTCAGGCACGGGTCGGTGATTGACTGGCCGTAGACCATTTGCTGTCCGGCGACGATCTTCTGCGTGCCTTCTTTGATAAAACTCTCCGCCATAATTCCTGCAATGGCGGTCGAGCCGCTGCGGATCTGCTGGCAAACTTCCTCGCAGACGTCCAGCTGGCGGCGGTGCTGTTTCTGACAATTGCCGTGGCTGAAATCCACCACCAGATGCTCCGGCAGGTCAAATTCCGCCAGCGTTTCGCAAGCGGCGGCAATATCTTCTGCATGGTAATTCGGTTTTTTACCGCCACGCATAATGATATGTCCGAACGGGTTGCCGCTGGTCTGGTAGATGGTCATCTGGCCATTTTTATCCGGGGAGAGGAACATATGGCTGGCGCGTGACGCGCGGATGGCATCTACGGCAATTCGGGTATTGCCGTCCGTTCCGTTTTTGAAGCCCACCGGACAGGAGAGCGCCGACGCCATTTCACGGTGGATCTGACTTTCGGTGGTACGCGCGCCAATCGCGCCCCAGCTTATGAGGTCGGCAATAAACTGTCCGGTCACCATATCCAGAAATTCGGTGGCAGTCGGCACGCCCAGCTCGTTAACCTGTAACAGCAGCTTGCGCGCCAGCGCAATACCGTGATTCACCCGGTAGCTACCGTTCAGATCCGGATCGGAAATCAATCCTTTCCAGCCCACGACGGTACGCGGCTTTTCAAAGTAGGTACGCATCACGATCTCCAGGCGATCCTGATACGTGCCGCGCAGCGTCTGAAGGCGTTGTGCATAATCCATTGCCGCGTCCAGGTCGTGGATGGAGCAGGGGCCAATCACCACCAGAAGACGTTTGTCTTCACCATTGAGAATTTTTTCGATGCGGCGACGGGAGGCCGTCACATGGTCCGCCACCTCGGCGGAAACGGGATGCAGCCGGGCCAGTTCAGCCGGTGTGACCAGGCTATCAATGCGCGCGGTGCGCAGTTCGTCGGTTTTGTTCATGGAATGTCTCAGAAATTTTTTGCTTCATCGGCAGACTACCGGGAAGTGATGGGCATCACCTTAAACCAATCCCTGCTGATTTCAAGTTCGGGGCTCGTCGCCCCGAGGATGGCATGATAATAACTGAAACTGGATTAATGTACTAGCATATTAGTACATGCGGCGATTTAGCCCCATGATATCGAGGATCTTGGTGGCAATTTCTTCTACTGAATAGTTGGTACTGTTCAGCCAGGGAATTTGATTTTTCCGGTACAGCGCTTCGACTTCAGAAACTTCCATTCGGCACTGGCGCATCGAGGCGTAGCGGCTGTTCTCGCGACGTTCTTCGCGGATCGCCGCCAGTCGTTCCGGGTTGATGGTCAGCCCAAACAGCTTATGCTGGAGCGGCTTGAGCGCGGCGGGCAGCACCAGGTTATCCATATCATCGGCAATAAAGGGGTAGTTGGCGGCGCGAATGCCAAACTGCATTGCCAGGTATAGGCTGGTGGGGGTTTTACCGCAGCGCGACACGCCGAGCAAAATCACCTGCGCCTGGTCGAGATTGCGCAGCGAGATCCCGTCGTCGTGCGCCAGGGTGTAGTCAATAGCAGCAATACGCGCATCGTATTTGGTCAGGTTACCGGGGTTCAGCCCGTGGGTACGGTGGGCGATCGGCGTCGGGTCGAGCTTCAGTTCGCTTTGCAAGGGGGCAACCAGCGCCTGCACGATGTCCTGACAGAAGCCCTCGCTTTGCAGAATGATATTGCGGATCTCAGGGATCACAATGGAATAGAACACCAGCGGACGAACGCCGGTCTGCTGGTAAATAGCGTCGATCTGGTCCTTGACCGCTTTGGCCCGGCTCTCATTTTCCACGAACGGCAGCGTGATGCTGTTTATCGATACCGGAAACTGCGACATCACCGCGTGTCCCAGCACCTCGGCGGTAATCGCCGTCCCATCAGAAATATAAAAAACGTGGCGATCGACAGCATTATCCATTTTATCCACCCTGAATAGCGTACGTAATTGCCTGAAAGCATAAATTAAAAAAGTTAATTTCACAGCAAAGAACTTATCTGAATTTAAAATGAAATGGTGTTTTTGATTTTCCTGAAAAGTGGATTTCATTTTCCGAATAGCGGCTTTATTTCTATGGTTTTTGCCGGAATCTATAGGAATCATCGGGTTAGCGAATGCCGGGAAACTGTCCGAAAAGTTGAAAATTTAAATTGCTTACACGATTCACCGTTTTTTTAGCGGAAATAAATATGCCAGTATAAATACGTAGTCAGGTGTTTCTTACTCCGATCAAATATCACAAAAGGATTGTTTCGATGTCCAACAATGGCTCGTCACCGCTGGTGCTTTGGTATAACCAACTCGGCATGAATGATGTAGACAGAGTTGGGGGCAAAAATGCCTCCCTGGGTGAAATGATTACAAATCTGTCCGGTATGGGTGTCTCCGTACCTAACGGATTTGCCACAACCGCCGATGCGTTTAACCTGTTTTTAGACCAGAGCGGTGTAAACCAGCGCATTTACGACCTGCTGGATAAAACGGATATTGATGATGTCACCGAGCTTGCCAAAGCCGGCGCGCAAATCCGCCAGTGGATTATCGACACACCTTTCCAGCCGGAACTGGAAAAAGCCATCCATGACGCCTACAACCAGCTCTCCGCTGACGACGCGCAGGCCTCCTTTGCCGTGCGCTCTTCCGCTACCGCAGAAGATATGCCGGATGCCTCTTTCGCCGGGCAGCAGGAAACCTTCCTCAACGTCCAGGGTTACGAGGCGGTACTGGTGGCGGTGAAGCATGTGTTTGCTTCCCTGTTCAACGACCGCGCCATCTCCTATCGCGTCCATCAGGGCTATGACCACCGCGGCGTCGCGCTCTCCGCAGGCGTACAGCGCATGGTGCGCTCCGACGTGGGCTCTTCCGGCGTGATGTTCTCTATCGACACTGAATCCGGCTTCGACCAGGTGGTGTTTATCACCTCCGCATGGGGTCTGGGCGAGATGGTGGTGCAGGGGGCGGTGAACCCTGACGAATTCTATGTGCACAAGCCTACGCTGGCGGCTAACCGTCCGGCAGTGGTACGCCGCACCATGGGCTCGAAAAAAATCCGCATGATCTATGCCCCGACGCAAGAACATGGCAAGCAGGTCACCATTGAAGATGTGCCGCAGGAGCAGCGGGATCGCTTCTCCCTGACCGACGCCGAAGTGGAAGAGCTGGCGAAGCAGGCGGTGCAGATTGAAAAACACTATGGCCGTCCGATGGACATCGAGTGGGCCAAAGACGGACACACCGGCAAGCTGTTTATCGTGCAGGCGCGTCCGGAAACCGTCCGTTCACGCGGTCAGGTCATGGAGCGCTACACCCTGCACGCGCAGGGCAAAATTGTCGCGGAAGGCCGCGCAATCGGCCACCGCATCGGTGCCGGTCCGGTGAAAGTGATCCACGACATTAGCGAGATGAACCGCATTCAGCCCGGCGACGTGCTGGTGACCGACATGACCGACCCGGACTGGGAACCGATCATGAAGAAAGCGGCTGCCATCGTCACCAACCGCGGTGGCCGTACCTGTCACGCGGCAATCATTGCCCGTGAGCTGGGGATCCCGGCGGTAGTCGGCTGTGGTGACGCGACCGAACGCATGAAGGACGACCAGAACGTGACGGTCTCCTGTGCCGAAGGCGATACCGGTTACGTGTATGCTGATATCCTCGACTTCAGCGTGAAAAGCTCCAGCGTGGATACCATGCCGGATCTGCCGCTGAAGATCATGATGAACGTCGGCAACCCGGACCGCGCGTTTGACTTCGCCTGCCTGCCGAACGAAGGCGTGGGCCTGGCGCGTCTGGAATTTATTATTAACCGTATGATCGGGGTGCACCCGCGTGCGCTGCTGGAGTTCGACGACCAGGACGCAAAACTGCAAAACGAAATCCGCGAGATGATGAAAGGTTATGACTCGCCGAGAGAGTTCTATGTTGGTCGTCTGACGGAAGGGATCGCCACGCTCGGCGCGGCCTTCTACCCGAAACGCGTGATCGTGCGTCTGTCGGACTTTAAGTCGAACGAATACGCCAACCTGGTGGGCGGCGAACGCTACGAGCCGGAAGAAGAGAACCCGATGCTGGGCTTCCGCGGCGCCGGACGCTACGTGTCGGAAAGCTTCCGCGACTGCTTCGCGCTGGAGTGCGAGGCGGTAAAACGCGTGCGCAACGACATGGGGCTGACCAACGTGGAAATCATGATCCCGTTCGTCCGTACCGTGGATCAGGCGAAGGCGGTGGTAGATGAGCTGGCGCGTCAGGGGCTGAAGCGCGGCGAGAACGGGCTGAAGATCATCATGATGTGTGAAATTCCGTCCAATGCCCTGCTGGCCGAGCAGTTCCTGGAGCACTTCGACGGCTTCTCCATTGGCTCGAATGACATGACGCAGCTGGCGCTCGGCCTGGACCGCGACTCCGGCGTTGTCTCTGAGCTGTTCGATGAGCGTAACGAGGCGGTGAAAGCGCTGCTCTCCATGGCCATCCGCGCGGCGAAGAAACAGGGTAAATATGTCGGGATTTGCGGCCAGGGTCCTTCTGACCATGAAGACTTTGCGGCCTGGCTGATGGACGAGGGAATTGATAGCCTCTCCCTGAACCCGGACACCGTGGTGCAGACCTGGCTGAGCCTGGCAGAGCTGAACAAGTAAAACCTGCATAATCTGAAAAAGGCGAGGATATCTGTCCTCGCCTTTTTTATTTTCCTGCGAATATGCTCACCATCACAAATAAAGCAAAAAACCAAATATCATAATTTATCTGTTAATTTAGACAATTGTTAGCGGGCAGGGTGTTGCTAATACTTGAGCCTTACCGCGTACATCCGTCGGGATGATGCGCGACTGGTTGAAATACGTTTTAACCTGATAAAAAGGCAAATAACAATGACAATCTCCTCTGTATTACGTACCAAAGATAAAATAGGTTATGGCCTCGGCGATATGGCCAGCGCGCTGGTCTGGCAAACGGCAACGTTATTTCTCGCTTATTTCTATACGGACGTATTCGGTTTGCCTGCCGCCATTATGGGCACCATGTTTTTAGTGGTGCGCGTGGTCGATGCGTTTGTCGACCCGTGCATTGGCGCGCTGGTGGACCGCACTCAGACCCGCCACGGTCGTTTTCGTCCCTGGCTGCTCTGGTTTGCCATTCCGTTTGGCGTGAGCTGCCTGATTACCTTCTACGTACCGGATGCCGGGCAGACGGCGAAAATTGTCTATGCCTGCGTAACCTATGCCATCCTGAGTCTGATCTATTCTGCGATTAACGTCCCTTACTGTGCCATGCCCGGCGCGCTGACGCTCGACCCGCGCGAACGCCACTCGCTGCAATCCTGGCGCTTTGGCCTGTCGTTTATCGGCGGGTTGATTGTAACGGTCATCGCGCTGCCGCTGGTCTCATTATTAGGCCAGGGGAATGTGCAAAAAGGCTATTTCTATGCCATGAGCCTGATGGGGCTGCTGGGCATTGTTTTATTCTTCTGCTGCTTCTTTATGACCCGGGAGCGTTACTCGCCGCGCAATGACACCTCCGGTTCGATGCTGACGGATTTAAAACTGCTGGCCGCCAATAGCCAGTGGCGAATAGTTTTTCTGTTTAATATTTTACTGTTAACCGCCGTCGTGACGCGTGGCTCTGCGACCATGTATTACGTTAACTATGTTCTGTTACGTCCGGAACTGGTTTTTGCCTTTATTGTTTCCGGCATGGTGGCCTCCTTAAGCGGCGCATTATTATCTGAACGCCTGCTGGGGAAATTTGACCGGGTGCGTGCCTATCAGTGGACCATTATATCTTTCGTTATTTTTGGCGCGCTGATTTTCTTCATTCCGCCTTCGCAGGTGTGGCTGATATTCGGTCTGAATATTGTGTTTAGCTTTATTCAGAACCTGACCACGCCGCTGCAATGGACCATGTTCTCCGATGTGGTGGACTACGAAGAACACCGTAGCGGCCGCCGCCTGGACGGGCTGGTCTTTTCTACCGCCCTGTTTGCCATCAAGTTTGGGCTGGCGCTGGGTGGGGCGGTGGTCGGTTGGGTGCTTGGCATGGTGGATTACGCTCCGGGTCAGGCAAACCAGGCGCCTCATGTTCTTGCAACCATCAATGCCCTGTTCACCCTGATCCCCTGCGCGCTGTTCCTCTGCATGGTGGCGCTCCTTGCTATCTACAAACTTAACAGCCGGCTGGTGGACAGCATCGCCCGCGAGCTGGCCAGCAAACGCGATAGTCGAAACGATGCTGGGCAGCTCAGCCCGGCAACCCAATCCGCACTACAGGAGTAAACCATGACTGCGATCTACAAGGACGCGGGACGTCCCGTACACGAGCGTGTCGCTGATTTACTGGCGCGTATGACGCCGGAAGAGAAATTTGCCCAGATGCACGCGTACTGGCTGATCCTCGATGAACACGGCAACCACCGCGAGCGCAGCGATCTGAGCGATGAATTCGCTGGCGTGAGCGAACAGGCGTCCCTCAACGAAAGGCTGAAGCTCGGCGTCGGGCAGATCACCCGTCCGCTCGGCACGCACATTGTTAATGCAAAAACCGGCGTGCGTGCCGCCAACCGCCTGCAACGCATGATGATGGAGGAGACCCGGCTCGGCATTCCGGCGCTGTTTCATGAGGAGTGTCTGGTGGGGCTGCTGTGCAAAGATGCAACCCTGTTCCCGTCGTCGCTAAACTACGGTTCCACCTGGGACCCGGAGCTGGTACAGCGCGCAGCGGAGCAGATTGGCAAAGAGGCCCGATCCGTCGGGTGCCAGCAGGGGCTGGCCCCGGTGCTGGATGTCTCGCGCGATGTGCGCTGGGGACGGACGGAAGAGACATTTGGGGAAGATCCTTGGCTGGTAGGGGTGATGGCGACGGCGTACGTGAAGGGGTTGCAGGGCGATAAGCGCGATCTGCTGGCGACCCTGAAACATTACGTCGGCCACTCCTTCAGCGAAGGGGCGCGCAACCATGCGCCGGTCCATCTCGGTTTCAGCGAGCTAAACGATACCTTCCTGCTGCCGTTTGAGATGGCGGTGAAGCTGGCCAACGCCGGTTCGGTGATGCCAGCCTATCACGACATTGATAATCAGCCAGGGCACAGCGACCATTTCCTGCTCACTACCGTGCTGCGTGAACAGTGGGGCTTCGACGGCATTATCGTGGCGGATTACGGCGGCGTCAGCCTGCTGCACCAGCACCACGGAATTTCTCACGATCCAGCGGAATCGGCGGCGCTGGCGTTTAACGCCGGGCTGGACGTGGAATTACCGAAGGATGACTGCGCGCGTCATCTGGCAGAAGCGGTAGAGCGTGGGCTTATCTCAATGGCGAAAGTGGATGAGATTGTGGCGCGCGTGCTAAGTGAAAAATTCCGTCTCGGGCTGTTTGAAAAACCGTACGCCGACGAAGACGGCATCGATTTGCAGAGTGAGGCGACCCGGCAGGTGGCGCGCGAGGTGGCAACAAAATCGATCACGCTGCTGGAAAACAACGGCATATTACCTCTCGGCGGAAAACCCCGTGTAGCGGTGGTGGGGCCGACGGCTGACGATCCGCTGGCGCTGCTGAGCGGCTACAGCTTCCCGGTTCACCTGATCATCAGCGATATGGTTGAAGAGACCTCACAGGTAACGACGCCGCGCGCGGCGCTGGATCAGTATCTTGGCGCATCGCAGGTTCGTTACGCGAAAGGGTGCCACATTATCGAAAAACGGATGGCGGGGGCGCCGGTATTTCCGGGCGACAGCGGCGGTAAACCGATGCAGCAATCGCCGGTTTCACAACGTATGGATCTGATCCCCGACGCCGTGAGCGCGGCAAAAGAGAGTGACGTGGTGGTGGCCTGCGTGGGCGACCTTGCCGGGCTGTTCCAGAGCGGCACCGTGGGGGAAGGATCGGATACCGACTCGCTGGATCTGCCAGGCGTGCAGCAACAGCTGCTGGAGGCGCTGGTGGCAACCGGTAAGCCGGTGATTGTCGTCATGACGGGCGGGCGTCCTTATAACCTTCAGGGGCTGGAAGAGAAGGTGGCCGCGCTGATGATGGCCTGGGCGCCGGGGCAGGAAGGGGGCTGGGCGATTGCCGATGTCTTAACCGGCCGCGCGGAGCCGCAGGGCAGGCTGGTAGTGAGCGTGCCGAAAAACGCCGGGGCGATGCCGTACTACTATAACCACAAGCTGAAAAGCGGCGGCACGCCGTTTGCGTTCCATTTCGGCGCACTTTACCCGTTCGGTTACGGTCTCGGCTGGACGCAGTTTCGCTGGGGCGCGGCCCGCCTGGCTGAAAGCCGCGTCCCGATCGACGGAGAGGTGGCGTTAAGCGTCGATATCACCAACACCGGCGAGCGCAGCGGCAGCGAAGTGGTACAGGTGTACGTACGCGATAAGGTCGCCACGCAGGTGCGTCCGCTTCAGGAGCTGAAAGCGTTCCAGCGCGTTACGCTTTCACCGGGAGAAACCGCCACGCTGACCTTTACCCTGCCGGTGGAGATGTTTAATTTCACCCGCCGGGACGGAAAGCGAATTGTCGAGCCAGGGGAGTTTGAGCTACAGGTTGGCGCGTCCTCGGCGGATATTCGCGCGGTGGTGAACGTGCAGGTAAGCGGAAAGACGCGGGTACTGGCGGGGGATTGGCGGATGCTTAGTCGCTGTGACATTACACTGGCGTAAAAAGGATAAAAAAAAGCCCATCGTGGGAGATGGGCAAAGACTACACACAGCAATTCGTTGTTTCACTCAGGGGATTTCCATGCTTATAAATCAAGGTGTTGATTTATAACCGTGTCTTAATAGTAGGCATGCCAGGATTTTGAGTCGATCGGATTCGTCTCAATAGTTAAAGGCAGGTAAAGATTTCTTGAAGAGAATGACGGTTTTAGGCAGGAAAAGGCGGGTCTGACCAGTGTGCAGAGAATAAATAGTTTAGCAACGTTTAAGTATTGCTGTGGAGAGTGTAGGCCGGGTAAGCGTTAGCGCCACCCGGCATCCGTTCTTACTGCGCGTTCTTATCTTCCAGCTCTTCAAGTTCGCTTAAGATGACGTCTGGATCGGTTCCCGGCGGCGGTACTTCATGCACCCAGGCGGAGAAGAGACGCCAGGTCACCGCTAGCAGAACCGGACCGATGAACAGGCCAATCATGCCGAAGGCAATTAACCCCCCGATTACCCCGGACAGGATCAGAATCAGCGGCAGGTCAGCGCCCATGCGGATGAGGAGGGGACGGATCACGTTATCCATGGTGCCCACCACGCAACTCCAGACCAGCAGCACCGTGCCCCAGGTCGTATCCCCCGTCCAGTAAAGCCAGATAATGCAGGGAACCAGCACCAGCAGCGGACCGAGCTGCGCCAGACAGGTCATCAGCATGACGACGGTGAAAATGGTGGCATAAGGTACGCCGGAAATCGCCAGCCCGATTCCGCCAAGCACCGCCTGCACCAGCGCTGTGACCACCACGCCGAGCGCCACCGCGCGGACGGCCTGGGCTGCCAGCAGCACGGCCGCATCGCCGCGTTTACCTGCCAGTCGGGTGGCGAAATGACGTACCCCCAGCGCAACCTGCTCGCCGCGCCAGTACAGCAGGGCGCTGAAGACCAGCATCAACGTACAGTGCATCATGAAGCGACCGATGTGCGCAGCCTGCCCCACAAACCAGGTGGTGGTTGTGCCGATGTACGGACGCACTTTGGCCATCAGGGCGCTACCGCCCATCTCCAGCAGGCTGTGCCAGCCGCTGTACAGTTTTGCGCCCACAACAGGAATACTGTTCAGCCACGCGAGATCCGGCAGCGTCATATCACCGCTGGTGACCGCGCGAATAACCGGGCCGCTACTGTCAACCAGGCTGTTAACCAGTAGTGCAATGGGAATAATAAACAGCAGGAACAACAGCAACGTCATCACCAGCACGGCCAGGCCGCGGCGACCAAACAGCAGTTTCTGCAAACGTAAGAGTAAAGGCCAGGTGGCGACGACGACGGTCGCGGCCCAGGCAAATCCGAGCACGAAAGGACGAACGATCCACAGACACGCAATAATCATAATGGCTAAGAACAGCACCGACAGCAGTATCTGCGCGACATCCCTGGGCTGACGAAGATTGACCATAAACGAAACTTTCCTTAAATGAACACCAGCAAGGCTGATGGGAATATAAACCGCATCTCTCTAATCATTAGTGATTTCAGCGATTTTTGACAGGCGGATTTTGCCCGTAATTCTACGAAGCACATAAGAAAAAAATGTGATAAAACTTTCCAGACACAACGCAAACGATTTCACACTATTCTCATTAGGGTCGACAGCAATGATCCCACAGATTTCTCAGGCACCGGGCGTCGTTCAGCTGGTGCTTAATTTTTTGCAGGCACTGGAGCAACAGGGTTTTACAGGTGACACCGCTACCGATTATGCCGACAGGCTGACGATGGCGACCGATAACAGTATTTACCAGCTTCTTCCCGATGCCGTCGTTTTCCCGCGCTCTACCGCCGATGTGGCGCTCATCGCCCGTCTGGCGTCGCAGGAGCGTTTCAGCTCCCTGGTCTTTACCCCGCGTGGCGGCGGGACGGGTACTAATGGGCAGGCGCTGAACCAGGGCATCATCATTGATATGTCCCGCTATATGAACCGCATCATTGAGATCAACCCGGAAGAGGGGTGGGTGCGTGTGGAAGCGGGGGTGATCAAAGATCAGTTGAATCAGTTTTTGAAACCTTACGGCTATTTTTTTGCGCCGGAGCTTTCCACCAGTAACCGCGCGACCATTGGCGGGATGATCAACACCGATGCCTCGGGGCAGGGCTCACTGGTCTACGGCAAAACCTCCGACCACGTTATGGGTGTGCGGGCGGTGCTGCTGGGGGGCGATATCCTCGATACCCAACCGATGCCGATCGAGCTGGCCGAAACGCTGGCAAAAGAGAGCACCACCAGCGGACGGATTTATCGCACCGTGCTGGAGCGCTGCCGCGAAAATCGCGAGCTGATCCTTGACAAATTCCCGAAGCTAAACCGCTTCCTGACGGGCTACGATCTGCGACATGTCTTCAATGACGATATGAGCCAGTTTGATCTTACCCGCGTACTGACCGGGTCAGAAGGGACGCTGGCCTTCATCACCGAAGCGCGTCTGGATATCACCCGGTTGCCAAAGGTGCGCCGTCTGGTGAACGTCAAATACAACTCCTTTGACTCCGCGCTGCGTAATGCACCGTTTATGGTGGAGGCGCGGGCGCTGTCGGTGGAAACCGTCGATTCAAAAGTCCTGAACCTGGCCCGGGAGGATATTGTCTGGCATTCGGTGAGCGAACTGATTACCGACGTGCCGGATAAAGAGATGCTCGGCCTGAACATCGTCGAGTTCGCCGGGGATGACGCAGAGCTGATTGAGAGCCAGGTAAACACGCTCTGCCAGCGTCTGGACGAGCTGATTGCGCAGGGGGAAGGCGGCGTCATTGGCTGGCAGCTGTGTAACGATCTCTCCGGCATCGAGCGAATCTACGCGATGCGTAAAAAGGCGGTGGGGCTGCTCGGCAACGCGAAAGGGGCGGCGAAGCCGATTCCGTTTGCGGAAGATACCTGCGTGCCACCGGAACATCTGGCGGATTATATCGTGGAGTTTCGCGCGCTGCTCGACAGCCATGGTCTGAGCTATGGCATGTTCGGGCACGTTGACGCGGGCGTGCTGCACGTGCGCCCGGCGCTGGACATGTGCGATCCGCAGCAGGAGATCCTGATGAAGGCGATCTCCGACGAGGTTGTGGCCCTGACGGCCAAATACGGCGGTTTGCTGTGGGGCGAGCACGGCAAGGGGTTCCGCGCCGAGTACAGCCCGGCCTTTTTTGGCGAACAGCTCTACGCCGAGCTGCGTAAGGTGAAGGCCGCGTTCGATCCTGATAACCGCCTCAATCCGGGAAAAATCTGCCCGCCGGAGGGCGTTGATGCGCCGATGTTGCAGGTGGATGCCGTTAAGCGCGGCACCTATGACCGCCAAATTCCGATTGCGGTACGCGCTTCCTGGCGCGGCGCGATGGAGTGTAACGGCAACGGGCTGTGCTTTAACTTCGATGTGAAAAGCCCGATGTGTCCGTCGATGAAAATCACCAGCAACCGCATCCACTCCCCAAAAGGGCGTGCCACGCTGGTGCGCGAATGGCTGCGCCTGCTGGCCGACCGCGGCGTTGACCCGCTCAAGCTGGAACAGGAGCTGCCGGAAAAACGCGCCAGCCTGCGCGGGCTTATCGAACGCACCCGCAACAGCTGGCATGCGAACAAAGGCGAATACGATTTCTCGCATGAGGTGAAAGAGGCGATGTCCGGCTGCCTGGCGTGTAAGGCGTGTTCAACCCAGTGCCCAATTAAAATTGACGTACCGGAATTCCGTTCCCGCTTCCTCCAGCTGTACCACACGCGTTATCTACGCCCGATGCGCGATCATCTGGTAGCGACGGTGGAGAGTTACGCGCCGCTGATGGCCCGTGCGCCAAAAACCTTTAACTTCTTTATCAACCAGCCACTGGTGCGAAAACTGTCTGAAAAACATATCGGCATGGTGGATCTGCCGCTGCTGTCGGTGCCATCGCTCCAGCGTCGGCTGGTGGGGCACCGCTCGGCGAATATGACCCTGGAACAACTGGAAGCATTAAGCCCTGAGCAGAAAGCGAAGGTGGTGCTGGTGGTGCAGGATCCGTTTACCAGCTATTACGATGCGCAGGTGGTGACCGATTTTGTCCGACTGGCCGAGAAAATCGGCTACCAGCCGGTGGTGCTGCCGTTCTCGCCGAACGGCAAGGCGCAGCACATTAAAGGCTTCCTCACCCGCTTTGCGAAAACCGCGCAGAAAACTTCAGATTTTCTGAATCGCGTGGCGCAGCTCGGCATGCCGATGGTGGGCGTCGATCCGGCGCTGGTGCTCTGTTACCGGGACGAATATAAGCAGACGCTCGGCGATAAGCGCGGTGATTTTCAGGTCTTACTGGTACACGAGTGGCTGCCTGCGGTGCTGACGCAAACGCCCCCTCAGGAGGTCAGCGGAGAATCCTGGTACCTGTTTGGGCACTGCACCGAAGTGACGGCGCTGCCGACGGCGCCTGCCCAGTGGGCTTCTATCTTCTCCCGGTTTGGCGCGAAGCTGGAAAGCGTCAACGTGGGCTGCTGCGGTATGGCCGGAACCTACGGCCATGAAGTCAAAAACCACGCTAATTCGCTCGGCATTTACGAGCTGTCATGGCATCAGGCGATGCAGCGCCTGCCACGCAACCGCTGTCTGGCGACGGGCTACTCCTGCCGCAGCCAGGTGAAACGGGTGGAAGGTAACGGCGTCCGCCATCCATTGCAGGCTTTACTGGAGATTATCGGATGATCTGGAAACGTGCGGTCACGCTGGAGGCCTTAAATGCCATGGGCGCGGAGAACATGGTCGGTTTGCTGGACATCCAGTTCACGCGCATTGGCGACAACGAACTGGAAGCGACGATGCCGGTAGACTGCCGTACTCATCAACCGTTTGGCCTGTTACACGGCGGCGCGTCCGTCGTGCTGGCCGAAACGCTGGGATCGGTGGCGGGCTACCTGTGTACGGAAGGAGAGCAGAAGGTGGTGGGTCTGGAGGTCAATGCCAACCACATCCGCTCCGTTCGCAGCGGGCGCGTGCGCGGCGTCTGCCGGGCGCTGCATGCTGGAAGCCGCCATCAGGTGTGGCAGATTGATATCCTGGACGAGCAGGATCGCCTGTGTTGTTCATCAAGGCTGACGACGGCCGTTGTGTAAAGTTGCCGGATGTCTTGCTTTTGGTCAAAAATTAGCCGCCTGATTGTGATATACTGGTCACGTTTTGAACATAAGCGAGGACATCATGGATACTGAAATAACCCCAATACAGCTGGCAATTGAATATTTACGTCGCGATAAAAGCAATCTGTCTCCCGCGCAGTACCTGAAAAAGCTGAAACAGCTTGAGCTGGAATTTACGGATTTGCTGGCGCTCTCTTCAAACGAACTGAAAGAAGAGATCTACTTTGCCTGGCGGTTGGGCGTTCACGTCCATTAAGCAGTGAAGAAAAGGCCGCAAGCGCGGCCTTTTTTGTGTCTGACAGTCAGTATCTGGCAGGCAGTTTATTAATTTTAATCAGCCGGCCTTCTTCCATTTCGATGAACCCGCCCGTTTTCAGGTCAGCCAGGATCCGCATTACGCCGCTGCGGGAAAGCTGGGTTTTATCCCTGATATACCTTTCCGCCGTCACGCTACGTCGGTAGCTGTCATCTTCCTGCATCAGCAGCACGAGCTGCTGGCGAATCATCTCGTACGCGGTTGGCGCGCCTTTCGGCATGACGTTGTGATAAAGCCGGTTATAGACAAACATCAGATGATTAGAAAGCAGCCCCCACAGCGCCTTCTCTTTGATAATTTCAGCCACCCGATCGGTCGTGAGCACACCAATCAGGCAAGGCGTTACCGTTCGAAGGTAGTCGGTAAAATAGATGTCCGTCAGGTTAGCGAGGCCAAACAGGGCGGGACTGCGCGCCGTCGAAAGCATCATGTCGTCGCTTCTTCTGTATATGGCGACCGTGCCGTCAAGAATTAAATAACACATGCTCTGCCCGTTTACCTGGAGATTAAGTTGCTCGCCGGGATCGGTTTTATGCGTGGTGCAGTGCGGCTGTAAATGAGAAATCAGTTCCTGAGCATAGGGAGATCCGCGATGCGATGGTTTGTCAGAAGACATAGCGTTAACCTGGAAAGAGACTGTATTCTCTATAGTGTCGCTCTTCTTTTCCACCTTCTCCAGAGATAAATACAGCCTCAGTATTTACGGGGTAAGTGATGGATCTCTACTAGAACGCCACGCTCCATGGTGATGTATTTCCCCGTCCGCAACTCCGCGAGGATCCGCATAATGCCGCTGCGTGAAAGATAGGTGCGGCTTTTGATATAGGCTGCGGCGGTAATGTTTTGTCTAATGGCTTCAGGCTCCTGCATCAACTCAACCAGCTGAAAGCGGATAATGTCATAAGCCGACATTTGCGATATCTGGGCGCAATGTTCGTAAACGCGCGATGCGGTATAGATCAGCAGGTTTGAGAAGTGCTCCCATAAATTCTGTTGTGCGACAACATGATTGAAACGCGCCAGCGAAACGCTGGCCACCTCTGAGGTTTCCAGCGCTCTGACGTACAGGTGCTCAGACGATAACTGGCTGCTCACGCCGAGTATAAATGGCGCAGATTCAGAATTTAAGACGATACCGTCCCCGCGACGGTGCAACGCCACGCTGCCATGCAACAGTAAAAAGCATTGACGGGTATCGCCGGAGCAATAATGGATAATTTCTCCTCTGGCAATAATGCCTCTCTCCGCATGCGGCAAAACATTATCGATTATTTTTTCAATGTGCTTAAAAGGCTTAGCGCCGAGCACTGTTGATTTATCAATTTCTGACTCAGGCGCGAATCGGGTATTCATTTGAGACCTCACTGACTGATGCGATCATTTTTTGATCGGCATAAAGAATTATCTTAAAAAACAGCAGGTCAGGGAATGTTAGCAGCGAGTCTAATTATAGACTTATCTTTTTTTAAGTGTTAATTAATTGAAATTGCAACTTTTTTTGTTCAGGTCTAAAAGTAGACTGTGGACATTATTCTTAAGCTATTCCCGAGTGAATATGTTTTTTATTTGTTAAAAGAGGGTCTACAGCTAGACCTCAAAATTGATTGTATGCGGAAAAGGAGTTGTATAAATTTTGACTCGTCGGAAGGGGTTTAATTTCTGCAACTGAATGTCGGTAATAAATAGAGTAATACGGGATATAAAATTATGAATAAAAAATTGATGATGGCAATGTTAGCGGCAGGTTCTGTACTCACTATGACCAATGCATTGGCAGCGGCCGGTACCGTTAATTTTAACGGAAATATTCTGGATTCTGCCTGCGACGTTGATGTGGCATCCCAGAATCAGGTGGTGGTATTGGGCGATTATTATAAAACGGAATTCCCGACAACCGGGGCGAGAACGGCTGCGACGCAGTTTAATATTATTTTGAAAAACTGTCCGGTAACGGTCACCAATGCAAAAGTCCGTTTTGATGGCACGCCGGATTTAACCAACGCCAGCCTGCTGGCGATTGATACGTCCGTGGCGGGAGCGGCTACCGGGGTGGCGATTAACCTGATGACGGCAGATAAAGCCGATCTGCCGCTGCACGGCAGCAACAGCTATACCTACGCACTCAGCAGTACGGCTGATAATACGTTGAGCTTCTACGCGCAGTATATTTCCACCGCGGCATCCGTTACCGCGGGCCCGGCTAACTCGGTCGCGAACTTCTCTGTGGTGTACAACTAAGTCAATGGCAGTAATTAGCAGGGGGCCGCCTGGCCCCTTGTTTTATGAGGTAAAAAAATGCGTTTTATCACCACAACGGGCCTGGTTATGGCGCTGTTACCGCTGACGTTAACATCCGCCAGTGCAGGAGTAATTATTGGCGGCACCCGTGTTATTTTTGATGGGGCTAAAAAAGAAGCGTCAATAAATATTACGAATCCTGATAACGGTCCTTATTTAATTCAGTCGTAGATAGATGTTCAGGATGAACAATCGGGTAAAGCGCCTTTTATTATTACTCCTCCGCTGTATCGGCTGGACGGCGGACAAAAAAACCTCGAGCGTATTGTCATGACAGGCTCTCTGCCTCAAGGGCAGGAGAGTTTATTCTGGCTGAACATCAAAGCTATTCCGTCAGCCTCTAAGCAGATGAACTCGCTGCAAATTGCCGTCAAAACGCGCATCAAATTAATTTATCGACCAGAGGCTCTTCGTGCGTCTACCCCCGAGGAGCAGGCCAATAAATTAACCTGGCGTCGTGCGGGAAATACCCTTCTGGTTAATAATCCAACGCCGTACGTTATCAATTTCAATGAAATTACGTTGGGTAATAAGAAACTTGACGATGTCACGTATGTGATGCCTTCGGGCACAGCCCGTTTCCCGTTACCGAATGGAACCAGTGGCAATACGCTGACGTTTAAAGTCATTAACGATTATGGCAGCCCTGGTGAATTACACCGGGCCAGTTTGTGATCCTTACGCGTTAATCAGGTGCTCGTCATGACAACGGCATTGAATACAATGCAGCCTGCGCGCCTGGCAATATTTATTGCCCTCGCGCTTGCTGGTGTCTCTCCCACACTGTATGCCAGTGAGACGTTTAATACGGAACTGGTAGAGCTGGATAATCCCGGAATGGGGAAAGCGGATTTATCTGCCTTTGAATCCGGCTCGCAGGCGCCCGGGACATACCATGTTGATATTATTCTTGACGATCGGCTGCTGGAAACGCGGGATATTCGTTTCATGGCAGTGAAGGATGCTAACGGCAGTGAAACGTTGCAGCCGTGCCTGAGTATCGGGCAGTTAAAAGCGTGGGGCGTGAAAACGGCGCTTTTCCCGCAGCTCGACGCCGGGGAAGGAGAATGCGCCGATCTCAGGGCGATTCCACAGGCCAGCGCGGATTTCCAGTTTGGCGCCCAGCGCCTGGCGATCAGCATCCCACAGGCGGCCATAGACCTGCCAGCGAGAGGTTACGTTCCGCCGGATATGTGGGATGAAGGCATTACCGCGGCCATGCTCAACTACAGCCTGAGCGGGGCAAACAGCCGGGCAAGAAGCGGGGCAGGCACCCGCAGCGACAGCCAGTATGCAAACCTGCGGCCGGGGATCAACGTCGGTCCCTGGCGGTTACGCAACTACACCACCTGGTCCCGCGATGCGTCCGGCCAGGATAAGTGGGACAACGTCTACACCTTGATGCAGCGCGCGATTATTCCCCTGCAAGCCCAGCTTACGCTCGGAGACAGTTCCGCGCCTGCCGATGTCTTTGACAGCATGCCGTTTCGCGGCGTCCAGCTGGCGTCCGACGACGATATGCTGCCGGATTCCCTGAAAGGCTATGCGCCGGTGGTGCGCGGTATTGCGCGAACTAACGCGCAGGTCGTGGTGCGTCAGAATGGCTATCAAATCTACCAAAGCTACGTGGCGCCGGGCGCGTTTGAGATCGCGGATATGTATTCCACCGGCGGCGCGGGCGATCTTGATGTCACGATCGTCGAAGCCGATGGCAGTGAGCAACATTTCACCCTGCCGTACGCTTCGCTGCCGGTCCTGCAACGGGAGGGGCGACTGAAATATGCCCTTACCGCCGGGCAGTATCGCTCGTATAACCGTAGCGTGGAGAAAACCCCCTTTGGGCAACTGACCGGAATTTACGGCCTCCCTCACGGGATCACGCTCTATAGCGGCGTCCAGGGGGCAGATAAGTACCAGTCGGCGGCTCTGGGGATGGGCAAGAATATGGGCGATCTCGGGGCTGTATCCGCAGACGTCACTCAGGGCTGGTCAACGCCGGAGCATACCGCGAAAACAAGCGGTCAGTCGTGGCGGGCCCGATACAGCAAGAATTTTATCACTACCGGAACCAACTTTTCGATTGCCGGGTATCGCTACTCGACCCGCGGCTATTACGGGATGCAGGACGTCCTCGGTTCGTACGGCGACAGCAGCGCGCTTCAGGACAGGCGACGTAACCGTGCCGAGCTGACGATGAGCCAGACGCTGGGGGACAACCTGGGCGCGCTTACCCTCAGTGCGGCGCGGGAAGATTACTGGAATGACGGTAAGTCGATGGCTTCGTGGAGCGTCGGCTATAGCAACTACTGGCACAACATCAGCTATGGCCTGACATGGACCTACAGCAAAAATGTCCGCTCAGCGTCAGAAAACCGCAAAAGCCAAAAAAACGCTGACCACGACCAGCTTCTGTCGTTCAACGTCAGCATTCCGCTGGATAAATTTTTGCCGCAGACATGGGCTAACTATGGCATGAACGCCAGCAGCAATAACGGGACGACGCATAACGTCGGCCTGAACGGGGTGGCACTCGAGAACCGTGCCCTGAGCTGGAACGTCCAGCAGGGATATGGCACAGAGGGCGTGGGGAATACCGGCAACGTGAACGCGGACTATAAAGGCACCTATGGCGAAGTCACGGCAGGTTATGGTTATGACAAAAACAGTGAACGCCTGAATTACGGGCTGCAAGGCGGCATTCTCGCCCATGCTGATGGCATCACGCTTTCCCAGCCGCTGGGGGAGACCAGCGTCTTAATCAAAGCCCCAGGCGCCTACGACGTGGATATCCGCAATCAGCCCGGTGTACGGACAGATTTTCGCGGATATACGGTCGTGAGCAACCTTTCTGTCTACCGGAAAAACGATCTCACCCTCGACCCGGAAACGATGCCGGACGATGTCGAGCTGGAGATCAACACCCGCACGGTGACGCCGACGCGGGGAGCGGTGGTGAGAGCCGATTATCTGCCGAAGTCAGGTCGCCGGGTGCTGATGACCTTGACCGACAACGACCGCGCCGTTCCGTTTGGGGCGGTGGTCACCCTTGTGGGTGATGAAAGCGGCAGTTTTATTGTCGGCGATCGCGGTCAGGTCTATTTAACCGGGATGCGCGAGCAGGGAACGTTAGTCGCCACATGGGGAAGTCAATCCAGCCAGCAATGCCGCGCTGATTTCACGCTGCCGAATCACTCAATGTACGGTGGGATCGCTGATATGCGCGCCACCTGCCGTCAGGAACGCTAACATGAAATGTCTTAACTCGATGCTGCTGCTCTGTTTGCTCGCGGCGGGAAGTATCGCTCGTGCCGGTACCTGCACCACCATCATCCCGCAGCTTTCCACCCTGTCCGTGGGGACGATCAACGTGCAGCGCGATGCGCCTGTCGGCACGGTGGTATTTTCCGGCGCGGCGTCAGCCACAGGCTCCTATCTTACCGGGTGTACGAATCCGCTGATGCTGGGATTCAGCATGCGCTACAACAGCGCCACGTTGAGCAGCTACGGCAACCATGTTTACAACACGAACGTCAGCGGGATAGGGATACGCTTTTCCTCCAACGGCTATTTTGAAAACCCGAGCAATACGTTCTCGTACAATGCGCAGACCTCCTATGTGGACTGGTACGGCGGGAGGATTGAGCTGGTGGTGACCGGCCCGGTCTCATCGGGGGCATTAACCCCGGGGGTGATTGGCGTCGTGACGCTTCAGGGAAGCGACGGCCTCTACCGTGACGGTCTGACCACGCAGCTCACCTCCGGCAACATCAATGCCCTGGCGTGCACGGTGAATACGGCCCAGCTGACGTTTCCGATAGGGGATATTCCCGCTTCGGCGTTCGGCACCGTGGTGGGCACCACGCCAGCGGGAGCACAGAACACGCAAAACCTGGGCTTAACCTGCGCCGCCGGAACCAATATTACGGTCTCGCTCAGTGGAATACAGAATCCGGACAGCGCCAATACCAGCGTGATGGCCTTAACCGGGCAGGGAAATGCCGGCACTGCAAAAGGGGTGGGGGTGCAGCTAATCTATAACGGTGCACCGCTGGCGATGAACAGCCGACTATTTTTGCGACAGTCTGCCGGGGGGCAAGAGACGTTGCCATTAACGGCCCGATATTACCAGACGTTAACCCGCGTGGAGTCAGGTTCAGCGAATGCCTCCGCCACTCTGAATTTGACCTACTAGTAGCAGGTAAGAAGATGAAAATAAGATGCAGGACACTGCTGTTACTTGCCTTACTCAGCGGGAAGGTATGCTCCGCTGATAGCGTCAACATCGGTGTGACGGGAAATATCGTGGCGTCGCCATGCATATTTAATGGCGGCAATAACAATCTCGATGTCAATCTGGGCAATATTCAGGCAACCAATATGGCGACGCCGGGCTCAACATCGGATCCGGTGCCTTTCAGTCTGCTGTTTACCCAGTGCCCAACGGGAACGCAGAGTGTGACCGTCGCTTTCACCGGCAGCCCCGATCCTGAGGCGGGCGCGGACTATTTTATGAACAGCGGTTCGGCCACACATGTGGCGATAGCCATGCGCGATGCCCAAACCGGTGCGCTTAAAGGAACAGGCTCCAGCATGACCCAGACCATTGCCGCGGACAGAACCGCGACATTAGCTATGCTGGCCTCGGTAAAATCCATGACGGGGGGCGCCACGCCGGGAAGCATCCGCGCGGTTGTGGTGATGACGATGCAGTACAACTGAATGCCGGTGATAAGCCTTTTTTAAAGACGTTGGTGTGAACTATGTTAAATATTCTGATTCAGGAAACGGATCTGTTTTTTCAGGCTGGGCTACAGAGCTTTTTCGAAGATTTTTTTAAGCATAACTTTCATCGCTCCATCACTTTTCACCTGGCGCTGACCAATGAAAACGTCAGCCAGGCCGATATTATTGTTCTTTCATTATGTCAGGGGGAAACGCTGACCTGTTTTCCGGAATTACTGGCCCGGCAAAAAGGAATTGTGATAGGTCTCGTCGACGATGAGCTGCGCTTTTCGGCGCTGCCTTCCTGCTTTCAGGACATTATTTTTCTTCCTCGCCGGGCATCGCTTGATCGTATTAGCGGCGTTCTGTTTATTGCGTGGTTCACGACGCAATTACCGGGTTACACCTGGAATAAAAAGACCTGTTTCGACTGCCAGCATAAAGGGTTATCCCGGCAACAAATTCGTATTCTGGTCAATTTTTACCGAGGGCTGTCGGTAGTGCAGACCGCTCAGGCGCTGGAGATGAGCGAAAAAACGGTCTTTACCCATAAATATATGATGATGCAAAAATTTAATCTGCGAAGCGATTACGAGCTGATCGTACTGTTGAGAAGGCTGATGGAGAAAAAGAACCGGCCGAACCTGCTTCGCGATTACCTGGAAAATAATTATGCACAACAAATAGCCTGAAACGGCAGCGGATAGCTGGCCGGGCAGCGATAGCCGCCACCCGGCAAGCATTTAAACGTTAACCGCAGCGATCAACCGCGTCTTCATGGTCTGGTACGCGGAAGCCGCAAAATCCTCCGCCCAGCGCTGGTCCTCGATTGCCTCAAGCTGCACGGCGCAATACTTCGTTTCCGGCGTTCTGGAGATCGGGTCGAGATTATCCTGCGTCAGCTCATTACAGGCGCCAATCCACCACTGGTAGGTCATATAGATTGCTCCCGCATTGATGCGCTCGCTGATGCTGGCGCGGGTGATCACTTTACCCCGGCGTGAACGTACCCAGACCAGCTGGCCTTCGGCAATCCCCCGTTCATCCGCGTCGGCCGGGTTAATTTGCACCCGGCCCGGCTCGTCGGCCAGGCTTTGCAGCGCGGCGCAGTTCCCGGTCATGGAGCGGCAGGAGTAGTGGCCCACTTCGCGCACTGTGCACAGTACCAGCGGGTAATCCGCATCCGGTGTCTCCGCCGGGGCGCGCCAGGGGGCGGCAAATAGCTGGCCTTTGCCAGTGGGGGTGTCGAACTGATTATCCTTGTACAGGTAGGGAGTGCCGGGATGATCGAGGGTTGGACAGGGCCACTGCACATGACCCATCTCGCCCATTTTTTCGTAGGTCACGCCGTAGAAGAGGGGGCACAGCTCGCGCATTTCGTCCCAGATCTGCTGGTTATCCTCGTAATGCATGGGATAGCCCATTTCCGTGGCCAGCAGGCTGATGATCTCCCAGTCGCGCCTGACATTGCCGCTGGACTCAATGGCTTTGCCGAAACGCTGAAAGCCGCGATCGGCACAGGTGAACACACCGGCGTGTTCTCCCCATGAGGTGGCAGGGAGCAGCACGTCAGCCAGCTCTGCCGTTTTGGTCATAAAGATGTCCTGAACCACCACAAAATCGAGCGCCTCAAAGCCGCGGCGGACCAGACCCAGATCGGCTTCTGTCTGAAGCGGATCTTCCCCCATGATGTAATACGCTTTGATCTTACCTTCCAGCGCGAGATGCGGCACTTCGGTGATACGCGTTCCGACGCGATCGTCCATCCGGTTGACATTGATTTTCCACGCATCGGCAAATTTCAGTCTGACCGCCGGATCAGTGACGTCCTGGTAGCCGGGGAACATATTGGGCAGAACACCCATATCGCAGGCGCCCTGAACGTTATTTTGCCCGCGAACCGGCCCCACGCCGACGGCAGGGCGGCCCAGATTGCCGGTCAGCAGTGCCAGGCTGGAGAGACCTTTCACCACATCGACCGCCTGACCAAACTGCGTGACGCCCATACCCCACATCACCGTTGCTGAAGGCGCCGCTGCGAACATGCGCATTGCCTGACGAACATCCCGCGCGGGGATCCCCGTCAGATGTTCAACCTGCTCGGGTGCGTAATCTTTTACCGTCAGTCGGTACGCCTCAAGCCCTTCTGTAAAGCGAGCAACGTAGTTTTTGTCGTACAGTTCCTCTTCAAGCAGGACATAGCCAAAGGCATTGACCAGCGCCATGTTACTGCCATTTTTTAACTGAAGATGAAGATCGGCAATGCGTGCCGTTTCAATATGACGCGGATCGCAGACAATGATTTTAGCGCCATTTTCACGTGCTTTAAGCACGCGTCGGGCGACGATGGGGTGAGAGTCGGCGCAGTTATAGCCGAATACCAGCAGGCATTTTGAGTTTTCAATATCGTTAATGGAATTGCTCATGGCGCCGTTGCCGAGGGTCTCCTGTAAACCGGCAACGGACGGACCGTGACAGACGCGGGCGCAGCAGTCGACGTTGTTAGTATTCAGCACCGCACGGGCAAATTTTTGCATCACATAGTTGGTCTCATTGCCCGTTCCCCGCGAGGAACCCGTGGTCATAATGGACCGAGGGCCGTACTGATCTTTGATGCTTTTAAGCCTGTAAGCGGTATAGCGAATGGCCTCTTCCCAGGTAACAGGGGTAAAGGCCTCCCCTTTGCTGTAGCGGATCATGGGCTGCGTCAGGCGGGGGGTAAGCAGCCGAGTATCATTAAGAAAGTCCCAGCCGTAGAACCCTTTCAGGCAAAGCGTGCCCTGATTAGTTACGCCATCAGCGGCTTCGGCACGGATAATCCGGTTATTTTTAACGACGAGGTTAAGTTTGCAGCCTGCACCGCAGTAGGGGCAGACGCTGGCGATTTTTTTCATCAATAACAGACCTGTTAAGAAATGAAGCAATGTTTACTGGAAAGCCCAGTCCCTTAGCGGACTAAGCAGGATCCATGCCAAATTCGGCGTGCTTGATTAACAGGGCGTTAGGGGAGAGAGGGCGTGTCATCGTCAGTCCGTTCGTCAGAATTGACGATGACACGCTATCCGAAGAGATGGGAAGAGTGAGGCGTTAAAGATCGTCCATGGTGTAACCGACGACAATTTCCAGCGTCTTGCGGATCACATCCGCCTTAACGACATCGTCGGTGGATTCCAGCGTCTGGATCAGCCAGAGAATGATCGCTTTGTTGGTCAGATGACCTTCGGAAGCAAGAACACAACGAACCGCAGTCGAAAAAATGGCAGACTCTTCAGCAAAGCGATCGCCTGCGTGACGGAAATACTCCGACAACGCGCTATCTAAAAAGGCGGAGTGGTATTCGGGTTGAAGCTGAATATTTTGTCTCATTTGTTCTCACCGTAGCTGTAAAGTTGTAGTCAATGTATCTTTTTGGGATCGGACGGTTTTCCATTTCCAAATAACGGCACTACATTGTCTCGGTTATTTTTGAGAGATCCCTCTCTCTGAATTCGTCCTTGTGCGGTTCTGCGACCTTTAAAAGCGACCGTGCCAGAGCTGATTTCAGCTATCACCCTCGCTAATGTCTCCCGCCGCTGGGGATCCGTCTCACAGGCTTGCATGTTACGCAGACGCTGAACCAAACCCTCGGTCGTTACAGGACCGCGCTCCTTCAAAAGTGAAAGAGCGGCTTCTCCAATAAGCTGGTCGATCAGTCTGTCCGCATCACTGCTGTTCATAACATTAACGTTCGAAGAGCAGGCCAAGAAGCATGTGATAATGATGCTCCTCTTCCGGGCCATTGGCCTTTTCAAGGCGACTTAACAGTTTTGTGCAGAGCGATTTGCGATTCAGATTCCGCCCGTCGCTAAGGATTTCAACAACAACCTGACCCAATGTTTCCTGTTGGGTTGGAAGCGCGGCTTTTTCGAAGTACTGCGCAATTGCTGTTGCTGTGTCTGCGAGGTGTCCGTTCTGCTGCATGTTTCGCTCCTGTAAATTTTCGTAATCAGTAACGTTACATTTAAGGTATACATAATTTTCAAATCTGTACATTAAAAATGTACAATTTTTTAAATATTTTATAATATATTTGATAAAGTATATATTTATCATATGGTTATATGTATACAGCTTACTGCTAAATTCACAAAATATATTGTACAATTCGAAGTGGCGTTGCAGAGTTGTACAAGCCCGGAAAAGGCGCAAAGAAGTCATGTAAATTGTTGAGATGTAAATTATTTATTGGGTAATTAATGTGCTATAACAGAGTTCTCCCCACGTGTTTTCGTGGTCACCCCCTCAATCTTCAGGATTAGCATGCTCACAACCATTATTTACCGCAGTCATATCTGCGAGGACGTTCCAGTGAAAGCGCTGGAAGACATGGTCGCTGCTGCAAATTGTAGAAATCGCCAGTTCGATGTGACGGGGATTTTGCTGTTTAACGGCACACACTTCTTTCAGTTACTTGAAGGGCCCGCTGATAACGTTAAGGAGATCTATCAGCTCATCTGCCGTGACCCACGGCATCACAACGTGGTCGAATTATTAAGCGATCACGGGCCTTCAAGACGTTTTGGCAACGTAGGTATGGAGCTCTTTGACCTTCGTCAGTACGACACCGACGAAGTGCTACAAAAGGTACTCGATAAAGGCACAACCCGCTATCAGCTGACCTATAACGATCGCGCCCTACAATTTTTCCGCACCTTCGTTGAGGCCACTGAAAAAGCCAACTACTTTGAGCTGCCTCCGGCTGACGCCTGGGAGTTTGTCACCGAAAACACGCCATTATCCTCCCAGCCAACGGTAGTGGCAAAGGGCGCGGACTGTAGTTTCGCATTTCAACCTATCGTCGATCCGTTTATGCAGCAGGTGGTTTCCTGGGAAGCCCTGATCCGCACGCCGTCCGGTGAGTCCCCGGAAAGCTACTTTGCCAACCTGTCGCGTGAGGCGCTGTACGAATCGGATCTGAAGAGTAAGCAGGTGGCTTTGTCGATGGCCAGCGCGCTGGGCCTACAGACTCAAACGTTGTCCATTAATCTGTTGCCGATGACGCTGGTCAATGTTCCTGGCGCCGTCGATTTTTTACTGACGGCAATTGAGGCGAACGGTTTTGTGCCGGAGCAAATTGTGGTCGAGTTCACCGAGAGCGAGGCGATCTCGCGCTTCGAAGAGTTCACCAGCGCGGTCAGACAGCTTAAAAGCGCCGGGATCAGCGTGGCCATCGATCACTTTGGCGCGGGATTCGCCGGTCTGCAACTGCTGGCCCAGTTCCAGCCGGACAGAATCAAGATCAACCGTGATTTGATTGCTAACGTGCACAAGAGCGGCCCGCGTCAGGCAATCATTCAGTCAATCATTAAATGCTGCGCCTCCCTGGAAATTCTGTTCTGTGCGGTAGGCGTAGAGCTAGCTGAAGAGTGGATGTGGCTGGAATCTGCCGGGATTTCTCAGTTCCAGGGTCACCTTTTCGCCAGCCCGCGTCTGGGGGGCATTCCGGCGATTGCCTGGCCCGAGAAAAAGTACGATTTATAAAAAACCTGTACGTAACTGTTAAAAGTGACCTGTACGTACGGCTAAATTTATACAACAATATATTAACGAGTGAGTGGTTCTTTGAGCCATTCACTTGTCTCAGAACGAGGAGTTAGTTATACAAATGATTTGTACAATCTGATAAGGTTGGTTTGGTTAGGTATGGAAGTATTGTGCGTGAGGGAGTTAATGGCCTATTACAGTATCGGCGAAGTGGCCGAACGATGCGGTATCAACCCCGTTACGTTGCGTGCCTGGCAGCGCCGTTATGGATTGTTGAAGCCGCAGCGAAGCGAAGGGGGCCATCGTCAGTTTGACGATGAAGATATCCTGCGTATCGAAGAGATCAAACGCCTGATGAAAACGGGTGTTTCGGTCGGTAAAGTAAAAGCGCTTCTTGAAAATACAGAAGTGATGACTCAGGGGAACTGGGCATCGTTTCAGGAAGAGATGTTAACCGTTCTGCGCTATGCCAGCCCGGCAAAACTGCGCGCTAAAATCGGCGAGTTCCGCCGTGACCATGCGATGGATGTTCTGATAGATAACATCATCACCCCTGTGCGGCAGCGAATGAACCAGGACCAGAATACGGTGCGTCACATGGCGAGCCTGCTGGACGGTGTCCTGATTGAGTTTGCCGTTGCAAGCCTGGGTGAGTCGCGAAAAAAAGCAGGTAAGGATGCGCTGCTGATTGGGTGGGAGTGCGACGACCGTACGCATTTGTGGCTGGAAGCGGCCCGTCTTGCCTACAAAGGCTGGCATATCGACGTGCTGGCTGAGCCGATTGATTCTCCGCGTCCGGAACTCTTCCCCGGGCAAAAAATCTTCGTCTGGACCGGTAAAGCGCCTACGCCTCGTCAACAGGAGCAGCTCGACCACTGGCGTGAACAGGGTTTCGCCGTTTCGATCCATCACTGATGTTAAGGGGGCCAACGGTAAACCGCCAGTGCGGGATTTTGCCTTCTGGCGATACGACAGGGGTATCCGCGAAGATGCATAGCATCAGTACCCCTGTCATATCGTCGGTTTATTCCATCATCAGGTTGTCTGAAATATTCATGCTAGCCACGGATTCAACTTTCCACGCGCCATCTTCCTTGACCATGCAGTCAATCACGGTGTGATCCCGCTTTTTCCCGAATGAGATATAAACCTGCATACAGGCGGCATCGTAATCCAGCGCCCGCGCACTGACGATGTCCCAGTCATCTTCATATCCCTGAGCCTTGATGAACATATCGACGTCAGGCACGTCATATTCATCTGGATCCAGCTTATCCATGGCTTTGAGTTTGCTGATAGTTTCGCGGGTTACATATGGCCTCAGCGCTTCATAGTTTTTCAGGGGCTCTTTCCCGATAATAATTTGCGAGATGTACCACTTATTAAACTGAAGGGCAGCGGATACCTCAGGGGGGAACTTCTGTGCAGCGGATGCGAGAGTGGGCAGAAGCAGGATCGCCAGAATTATTTTTTTCATGTCAGTCATGCCTGTAAATTGCATATGCTGGCTTTAATTCCCGGTATTCCTTTCCCGGATACATTGTTCGCTGAACAAAATCAGAGTACCAGACGCCGTTCCCACCATAGATGCAAGCGTGGCCATATGGGTGGTGCGCAGTGGGCTGGATCACCGCCACATCGCCCTCAACAGGCTCACCGTAAACCTGGTGGAAACCCGCCAGAATTAAATTGCTTTTCATATCCTTAGCATAATGCGTGTTCTGTAGATTAGCACCGCCGGCGCGAATGGATTTCGAAACAAATTCTGCACATCTTTTCTGGCTATACTGACCTGCATGCTGGCGAGCATGAACTGCGGCTTTATGGGCACTCCACATAATTTAATCCCTTATTGAATAAATGGTTAACAAGGGAAACATTACGCCGAAAAGGGATGAGTTTATGTAATTAATCATGATCGGAATTTAACCACTATCAGACTGATAAATAATGGTTAACTTATCCATCAAACGTCTTTATGCGCGCCCAGGTAAGGCAAAAAAGGATTAAAAAGAACCTGTCTTAAGGGGGAGGCATACGTAAAAAATGTATATGGCGCCTGGGTGTACTTTAGCTATCTTAAAAATAGGTATTTCCAATACAATTTTTATCATTGCCCGCCACCTTACCGCCTTTCTTATGAAATGCATTATTTATCAATGCATTGAACAAATCTAACCATCCCATCCGCATCCCGTTACAGGGTCTATGCTTAATGAAAGTAGCCAAAAAGGGCGGTTTAGCCCAAAGCCCCTGCTCGCAGGGGGTTGAAGTGATAATCGTTATCACTAACATGGTGTTATGCCCTGGTGGCTTATCAGATGAGGTGGACCTATGGAACTGCATTCAGAAACCTTCAATCCGGCCGATTTTGCCTGGCGTGGCTTAACGCTGACGCCCGCGGCGGCGGCGCATATTCATGAGCTGGTGGCAAAAAATCCCGACATCCTCGGCGTACGCTTAGGCGTTAAGCAGACTGGCTGCGCGGGATTTGGCTACGTGCTGGATACCGTAACCGAACCTGAAAAGGACGATCTGGTCTTTGAAACCGACGGTGCAAAGTTATACGTCGCACTACAGGCGATGCCGTTTATCGATGGAACCGAAGTCGACTACGTTCGGGAAGGTTTAAACCAGTTATTCAAATTTCATAACCCGAAAGCCCAGAACGAATGCGGCTGCGGCGAAAGCTTTGGGGTATAGGCGGTACTATGTCTCGTAATACTGAAGCAACGAGTGATGTAAACACCTGGAGCGGCGGACACCTCAACTATAAAGAGGGTTTCTTCACGCAGCTGCAAACCGATGAACTGGCGAAAGGCATCAACGAAGAGGTCGTGCGCGCCATTTCGGCGAAACGTAACGAGCCGGAGTGGATGCTGGAGTTTCGCCTGAGCGCATTCCGCGCGTGGCTGGAGATGGAAGAACCCCACTGGCTGAAAGCGCATTACGATAAGCTGAACTATCAGGATTACAGCTACTACTCCGCGCCCTCCTGCGGCAGCTGTGATGATACCTGTGCCTCGCAACCCGGCGCGGTACAGCAAACCGGTGCCGAGAACAGCTTCCTGAGTAAAGAGGTGGAAGAGGCGTTTAATCAGCTCGGCGTGCCCGTGCGCGAAGGCAAAGAGGTGGCGGTAGACGCCATTTTTGACTCCGTCTCGGTGGCAACCACCTACCGTGAAAAACTGGCGGAGCAGGGGATTATTTTCTGCTCCTTCGGGGAAGCCATTCACGATCACCCGGAGCTGGTGAAAAAGTACATTGGCACCGTGGTACCCAGTAACGATAACTTCTTCGCGGCACTGAATGCGGCGGTGGCGTCAGACGGTACCTTTATCTACGTGCCGAAAGGCGTGCGCTGCCCGATGGAGCTCTCGACCTATTTCCGCATCAACGCGGAAAAAACCGGCCAGTTTGAACGCACCATCCTGGTGGCCGATGAAGGCAGCTACGTTAGCTACATCGAAGGGTGCTCCGCTCCTGTGCGCGACAGCTACCAGCTGCACGCGGCGGTGGTGGAGGTCATCATCCATAAAGATGCGGAAGTGAAGTACTCTACGGTACAGAACTGGTTCCCGGGCGATGGTAACACCGGCGGTATTCTGAACTTCGTCACCAAGCGTGCGCTGTGCGAAGGCGAAAACAGCAAAATGTCCTGGACGCAGTCAGAAACCGGCTCCGCCATTACCTGGAAATACCCGAGCTGTATTCTGCGCGGCGACAACTCCATCGGTGAGTTTTACTCCGTGGCGCTGACCAGCGGTCATCAGCAGGCCGATACCGGCACCAAGATGATCCACATCGGTAAAAACACCAAATCGACCATCATCTCCAAAGGGATCTCTGCCGGTCACAGCCAGAACAGCTATCGCGGGCTGGTGAAAATCATGCCGACGGCAACCAACGCGCGTAACTTCACCCAGTGTGACTCCATGCTGATTGGCGCGGACTGCGGGGCGCATACCTTCCCGTATGTCGAATGCCGCAATAACAGCGCCCAGCTTGAGCATGAGGCAACTACGTCACGTATTGGTGAAGATCAGCTTTTCTACTGCCTGCAACGCGGGATCAGTGAAGAAGATGCGATTTCAATGATCGTTAACGGCTTCTGTAAGGACGTGTTCTCTGAACTGCCGCTGGAATTTGCCGTTGAAGCCCAGAAACTCCTCGCCATTAGTCTTGAACACAGCGTCGGTTAAGGAAAGCACATGTTAAGCATTAAAGATTTACAGGTTAGCGTGGAAGAGAAAGAGATCCTGCGTGGCCTCAATTTTGACGTCAAACCCGGTGAAGTTCACGCCATCATGGGGCCAAACGGCTCCGGGAAAAGTACGCTTTCAGCGACGCTGGCAGGACGCGAAGATTATGAAGTTACCAGCGGCTCCGTTGAGTTTAACGGCAAAGATCTGCTGGAGATGTCGCCGGAAGAGCGTGCCGGCGAGGGCATCTTTATGGCCTTCCAGTATCCGGTGGAAATTCCGGGCGTCAGCAACCAGTTCTTTCTGCAAACCGCGCTGAACGCGGTGCGCAAGTATCGCGGCCTTGAGGCGCTGGATCGCTTTGACTTCCAGGATCTGATGGAAGAGAAGATCAAGCTGCTGAAAATGCCGGAAGATCTGCTGACCCGCTCGGTAAACGTGGGTTTCTCCGGCGGTGAGAAGAAACGTAACGATATTCTGCAAATGGCGGTTCTGGAGCCAGCGCTGTGCATTCTCGATGAGACCGATTCAGGGCTGGATATCGATGCCCTGAAGATCGTTGCCGACGGGGTGAACTCCCTGCGTGACGGCAACCGCTCATTTATCATCGTGACACATTACCAGCGAATTCTGGACTACATCAAACCGGACTATGTCCACGTGCTTTACCAGGGACGCATTGTGAAATCCGGTGACTTTACGCTGGTTAAACAACTGGAGGAGCAGGGTTATGGCTGGCTTACCGAACAGCAGTAATGCACTTCAGCAGTGGCACCGGCTGTTTGAAGCGCAGGCTGGAGCGCGCTCTGAACAGGCTCAGCACCATCTCCAGCAGATGCTGCGTCTCGGTTTACCGACGCGTAAACATGAGAACTGGAAATATACCCCGCTGGATGGCCTGCTGAACGGCGAGTTTGTCACCCGTCTGGCGCAGGTCAGCCCCGGTCAGCGCGATGTGCTGGCGCTGAGTGTGGATGCCGTGCGTCTGGTGTTTGTAGACGGGCAGTTTCGTGAGGAACTCAGCGACAGCGTACAGGAGAGCGGGTTCGATATCGTCATTAACGATGAACGTCAGTCGCTGAACGCGCCCGTTCAGCCTGAAGTCTTCCTGCACCTGACAGAGAGCCTGTCGCAATCTGTCACCCATATTCGCGTTAAACGTAACCAGCGTCCGGCGAAACCGCTGCTGCTGATGCATATCACCCAGGGCGTTGCGGGTGATGAGATTAACACCGCCCACTATCGCCACCATCTTGAGCTGGCAGAAGGGGCGGAGGCGACGGTGATCGAGCATTACGTCAGCCTTAACGACACCCGTCATTTTACCGGTTCGCGTCTGACGATGAACGTGGCGGCCAATGCCCAGCTGCACCACATCAAGCTGGCGTTTGAGAATCCGCTCAGTCACCACTTCGCCCACAACGATATTCTGCTGGGCCAGGATGCCGCGGCGTACAGCCATAGCTTCCTGCTTGGCGGCGCGGTGCTGCGCCACAATACCAGCACCCAGCTGAACGGTGAAAACACTACGCTGCGTATTAACAGCCTGGCGATGCCGGTGAAGTCAGAAGTGTGCGACACGCGCACCTGGCTTGAGCATAACAAAGGCTACTGCAACAGCCGTCAGCTGCACAAAACCATCGTCAGCGACAAAGGACGTGCGGTGTTTAACGGCCTGATAAACGTGGCGCAGCACGCCATCAAAACTGACGGGCAGATGACCAACAATAACCTCTTGCTGGGACGTCTGGCAGAGGTGGACACCAAACCACAGCTGGAAATCTATGCGGACGACGTGAAATGCAGCCACGGCGCGACGGTCGGGCGTATTGACGATGAGCAGATGTTCTACTTGCGCTCGCGCGGGATAGACCAGCAGGCCGCGCAAAAGATGATTATTTACGCCTTTGCGGCTGAGCTGACGGAAGCGCTGCCCGATGGCGGACTTAAACAGCAGGTGCTGGCCCGTATCGGTCAGCGACTGCCTGGAGGCGAAGCATGACATTTCCCGTAGAGAAAGTCCGGGCAGATTTTCCGGTACTGACCCGTGAAGTGAACGGTCTGCCGCTGGCCTATCTCGACAGTGCGGCCAGCGCGCAAAAACCGAATCAGGTGGTGGATGCGGAAGCCGAGTTTTACCGCCACGGTTATGCGGCGGTACATCGTGGGATCCACACCCTGAGCGCCGAGGCGACCCAGCGCATGGAAAACGTGCGCACGCAGGTTGCAGCCTTCCTCAACGCGCGTTCGCCGGAAGAGCTGGTGTTCGTGCGTGGCACCACCGAAGGGATCAACCTGGTGGCTAACAGCTGGGGCAATGCGCAGGTGCACGCGGGGGATAACATCATCATCACCCAGATGGAGCACCACGCCAACATCGTGCCCTGGCAGATGCTCTGCGAGCGTGTGGGGGCGCAACTGCGGGTGATCCCCCTGAATGAAGACGGCACGCTCCAGCTGGAAAAGCTGGACGCTCTGCTGGACGACAGAACGCGGCTGGTGGCGGTGACCCACGTTTCAAACGTGCTGGGCACGGAAAATCCGGTGGCGCTGATCGTCGACAAAGCCCATCAGGTTGGTGCGAAAGTGTTGATTGATGGTGCCCAGGCGGTGATGCACCATGCGGTTGACGTTCAGGCCCTGGACTGCGATTTCTACGTCTTCTCCGGGCACAAGCTGTATGGCCCGACGGGCATCGGCGTGTTGTATGTGAAAGAGGACATTCTCCAGGCCATGCCGCCGTGGGAAGGGGGCGGGTCAATGATCGCCACCGTCAGCCTGACGGACGGCACAACCTACGCCCGTGCGCCCTGGCGCTTCGAGGCGGGTACGCCCAACACGGGCGGGATCATCGGGCTGGGCGCGGCCATTAGCTACGTCTCTGAAACGGGGCTGGCGGCGATTCAGGAGTACGAACAGCTGCTGATGCATTACGCCTTGCAGGAGCTGGTCAGCGTCCCGGACCTGACCTTATATGGCCCTGCTGACCGTCTGGGTGTGATAGCCTTCAACCTCGGCAAGCATCACGCCTATGATGTGGGCAGTTTCCTTGATAATTACGGCGTCGCCGTACGTACCGGGCATCACTGCGCGATGCCGCTGATGGCGTATTATCAGGTACCGGCTATGTGCCGCGCATCGCTGGTGATGTACAACACAACGGAAGAGGTCGACAGACTGGTGGCGGGACTAAAACGTATTCACCAGCTGCTTGGCTAACGGAGAGGCGAGAGATGGCAGATTTGCCGGACAGAGATAAATTGCTGCGCAACTTTGGGCGTTGCGCGAACTGGGAAGAGAAATACCTTTATATCATCGAACTGGGTCAGCGCCTGCCGCCGCTCAGCGAAGAGGCGCATAACCCGGACAACATCATTCAGGGCTGCCAGAGCCAGGTCTGGATCCTGATGCAGCAGACGGATGAAGGCGTAATTCAATTACAGGGTGACAGCGATGCCGCCATTGTGAAGGGGCTTATTGCCGTCGTATTTATTCTTTATCACCAGATGTCGGCGCAGGATATTGTCGCCTTTGACGTTCGCCCGTGGTTTGAAAAAATGGCCTTAACCCAACACCTCACCCCGTCCCGATCACAGGGACTGGAAGCGATGATCCGCGCCATACGCGCCAAAGCCGCAATCCTTAGCTAAACTGACAGAACAGCATTCATTCTGTTTCGCGGGGTGGTTTCCACCTCGCTGGTTTTTCAGCTTTCTGACGTTTGGTCAGTGAATAAGGAATCTCAGCATGAAGCGCGCGTCTCTAATAACTCTATTACTCCTTGGTTCGCTCAGTGCTGTTAATTCAGCCAGGGCGGTTGATTATCCTTTACCGCCCGCAGGCAGCCGCCTGATTGGGCAAAACCAGACATACACCATTCAGGAAGGGGACAATAAACTTCAGTCTATCGCTCGTCGGTTTAATACCGCCGCACAGCTCATCCTTGAAACCAATAATACCATTGCACCGGTGAATCCTGCGCCAGGAACGGTCATTACGATCCCTTCCCAGATGCTACTGCCGGACACCGAGCGTGAGGGCATTGTGGTGAATCTGGCGGAGCTGCGTCTTTACTTCTATCCGCCTGGCAAAAATATCGTGCAGGTCTATCCGCTGGGTATTGGTCAGCTTGGGCTGGAAACACCGGTCAGCACCACCCGTGTGAGTCAGAAAATCCCTAACCCTACCTGGACCCCCACAGCGGGCATCAGAGCGCGCTCACTGGCCCAGGGAATTAAACTGCCGCCTGTGGTACCCGCAGGGCCAAATAACCCGCTGGGGCGCTTTGCGCTTCGTCTGGGTATCGGGAATGGGGAATATCTTATTCATGGCACCAGCGCGCCGGACAGCGTAGGGCTGCGGGTCAGCTCGGGCTGTATGCGGATGAACGCGCCGGATATCAAAGCGTTGTTTGAGCAAGTGCGCGTCGGCACGCGGGTGCAGATTATCAATGAGCCGGTGAAGTTCTCCATCGAGCCGGACGGCAAACGTTATATCGAAGTGCACAGGCCGCTGGCGCAGGCAGAGGGCGAAAACCCACAGACGGTGCCGTTCACGCACTCGGCGGCGTTTACCGCTTTTGCAGCGGAGTCAGGTAGCGATAAAACGCTTATCGATAAAGCCCTGGCGCGCAGAGCCGGGATCCCGGTTGCCGTTTCAACAGGCAATGGTTCGTCAGCCAGCAATTCTGTCCTGTCGGTTCAGAACAGTCGTGTCTCAGCGGCGGTGGCGGAAGACGAGGGAGAGAAAGCGCTTCAGTAGAGGTTTGACGAAGGCAAAAAAAATGGCGCACAATGTGCGCCATTTTATTAACAGGTACTATTACTTACGGTATTTAGTAGCCTGGTTGTCCAGACGCTGGTTAGCGCGAGCTGCGTCGTCTTTAGCAGCCTGAACGTCGGAACGCATTGCGTTCACGTCGTTGCTCAGCTGGTCAACTTTAGCGTTCAGAGTCTGAACGTCAGAAGACAGCTGATCGATTTTAGCGTTGCTGGAGCAACCTGCCAGCAGAGTAGAACCCAGGATTACCGCGCCCAGTACCAGTTTAGTACGATTCATTATTAATACCCTCTAGATTGAGTTAATCTCCATGTAGCGTTACAAGTATTACACAAAGTTTTTTGGGTTGAGAATATTTTTTTGATGGGATTACGCCTATTTTTGATCGTTCGCTCAAAGAAGCAACGAAATCGGCAATTTTGACGAAAAAGCTATGTTAAAAAAGGCATTTTTCATCGGATTCATCTTAGATAAATCGCGATTAAATAGAAAAACCCGATTTGCTTTTTGAATAGTTCTGGTTAAAGGCGGGAATAAAAAAGCGCCCCGAAGGACGCTTTTTAACAAAACAATAATTTGTTCGTGAAATATTACAGCACGTGGACAGATGCCGTGTTGGTGGTGCCGCTTGGAACCAGCGCGCCAGAAACCATAACCACCACGTCGCCTTTCTGAGCCAGGCCACAATCAACCAGTTCCAGAGCCACTTCTTTACCCAGACGATAGAAATCATCGGTAGAGGCAATCTCTTTCACCAGGTGTGGGATTACGCCTTTGCTCAGCACCAGCTGACGCGCGGTGGTTTCGTTGGTGGTCAGCGCCAGAATGGTCGCATCCGGGAAGTATTTACGCACGGCACGCGCAGATTTACCGCCCTGGGTCGCCACGACAATCAGCGGGGCTTCCAGTTTCTCGGCGGTTTCTACCGCACCACGGCACACGGCTTCGGTGATGCGCAGTTTACGGCTGTCGTTGTTGTAATCCAGACGGCTTTTCATCACGCGGTCGGTACGCTCACAGATGGTCGCCATGATGCTGACCGCTTCCAGAGGGTATTTCCCTTTTGCAGATTCGCCAGACAGCATAACGGCATCGGTACCGTCGAGGATGGCGTTCGCAACGTCGCCTGCTTCAGCGCGGGTAGGGCGTGGGTTTTTGATCATGGAGTCCAGCATCTGCGTTGCGGTGATAACCACTTTACGCGCGCGAACACATTTCTCGATCATCATCTTCTGCGCGAAGATCACTTCTTCAACCGGGATTTCAACGCCCAGGTCGCCACGCGCTACCATGATACCGTCAGACGCTTCGAGGATTTCGTCGAAGTTGTTCAGGCCTTCCTGGTTTTCGATCTTGGAGATGATCTGGATGTTCTCGCCGCCGTGCGCTTTCAGGTGCTCACGGATCTCAACCACGTCAGAACGTTTACGGATAAAGGAGGCAGCAACGAAGTCCACGCCTTGTTCGCAGCCGAAGATCAGGTCTTGTTTGTCTTTTTCAGCCAGCGCTGGCAGAGCAATGGACACACCCGGCAGGTTGACGCCTTTGTTTTCGCCCAGATCGCCGTTGTTCAGCACTTTACAGATAACTTTGTTACCTTCGATAGCGGTCACTTCCATGCCGATCAGGCCGTCATCTACCAGCACGGTGTTGCCAACAGACAGGTCGCTGGTGAAGCCTTCGTAGGTCACGGCAACGATTTCGTTATTACCCACAACGGATTTGTCGGTGGTGAAGGTGAAGGTCTGGCCCGCTTTCAGGGAAACGTCGTTACCGCCTTCCAGTTTGATAGTGCGGATTTCAGGACCTTTGGTGTCGAGCAGGATTGCCGCTTTTTTCCCGGTCTTGCTCATCACGTTGCGCAAGTTCTGGATACGCTGGCCGTGTTCAGCATAGTCGCCGTGGGAGAAGTTCAGACGCATCACGTTCATGCCGGCATCCAGCATTTTGCTCAGCATCTCTTCGGATTCGGTTTTCGGGCCGATAGTACAAACAATTTTCGTCTTTTTCATGACAGTCTTAGTCTTTAAGTTGGGAAGGATATGGAAATCTCGCTCCGGGGGCGCACCGCCGCGGAGTCAAACCTGTGTTGCGAAAGAGTATATGACACGCACTAAGAATAGGTGACATCAAATGAGCGTGCAGAAGAAAGTGTGCCTGAGTGCCAGCCCAACGAAGGAGAGGAGAAGTTGTACGTTGTTTTTTGTATTCCAAGCGCTGAAACCATTCACCAGGGATTTGGCGCGCATTATACGCTGATTTACAGTAAAAAGGAAAATGGAAACAGCGTTTCAAAAACAATCTGTGCAGATTCACATAAGTTTGTTATCAAGGCGTTAAGGCCTAATGTCATCTTATGACGGCAGGCGCAACGCCCGCCGTTTTTTGCTCACTTTTTCAGCGCTTGTTTAAGGTCGGCGATCAGATCCTTCGCATCTTCAATCCCCACCGACAGGCGGATAAGCTGCGGCACAATGCCGTTTGCAAGACGCTGCGCCAGTGGAATGGAGGCGTGGGTCATGCTGTAGGGCTGGCTCACCAGACTCTCCACACCGCCAAGGCTTTCCGCCAGGGTAAAGAGCGTAAGATGACGGATCACCTCTGTCGCGCGCTGCGCATCGCCTTTAATCACAACGGAGATCATGCCGCCCGGCAGCGCCATTTGTCTGCGGGCCAGCGCATACTGGGGATGTGATGCCAGCCCGGGATAGAACACGCTGTCTACCTGCGGATGCTGCTCCAGCCATTGCGCAATCGCCAGCGCATTGGCGCTGTGCTTCTCAACGCGCAGTGAGAGGGTGCGAATGCCCCGCAGCGTCAGGAAGCTGCTGAACGGATCCAGAACGCCGCCAATCGCGTTTTGCAGATAGCCCAGACGCTCCGCCAGATCCTTATTCGACCCCACAACAGCCAGCCCGGCAACCACGTCTGAATGACCGTTGAGATATTTGGTGGCGGAGTGGACCACTATGTCGAACCCCGCCTCCAGCGGCCGGTGAATGACCGGGGAGGCGAAGGTATTATCCGCCACGCTGATCGCATTATGGCGCCGGGCAATGTCCGCGATGGCCTCCAGGTCGGCCAGTTTCAGCAGCGGGTTCGTTGGCGTTTCCACCCAGATCATGCGCGTGTCCGGGCGAATGGCGGCCTCAAGTCCGGCTACATCGTCCGGCTTAACCCAGCTCACCTGTAACCCGGTGCTGCGCTTGCGCACGTTTTCGATCAGGCGATACGTACCGCCATACACGTCGTCAATGGCGACGATATGGCTGTCTTTATCCAGCAGTTCGAGCACGGTGGAAATGGCCGCCAGCCCTGACGCGAAGGCGTACCCGCGCGTGCCGCCTTCCAGTTCGGCGATGGCGGTCTCCAGCGCATGGCGGGTTGGGTTGCCGCTCCGGGAGTATTCGTAGCCGGTATGTTCACCCGGTGCCGGTTGCGCAAACGTCGACGTGGCGTAAATTGGCGGCATCACGGCGCCGTGCGGGTCGTGATACTCACCACTGTGAACGCTGAGGGTGGCCAGGTTTTTCATCTTTTGCTCCTTTTATTTTGTCAGGCGGTTACGCCAGGCGGTGAGTACGTCACTGCGTGTGATCAAACCCAGAAAGCGGTTTTCGTCATAAATAATCGCCACCAGGCCACGGTCAAAGATGGCGTACAGGGCGCTCTCCGGGGCCTGCTTATCCAGATATTCAACCTGACGCGTCATGGCCGCCGTCACGGGGAGGGAGAAGCGATCGGCATCTCCCCCGATGTGTCGCAGCAGGTCCCACTCGTCGATGATGCCGACGACCTTGTTGTCATCGAGCACCGGCAGTTGAGAGATGTCGTACAGGCGCATGCGGGCCAGCACGGTAGAAAGCGTGTCGTCCGGGGCGGCAGTCACCGTCGCGCCTTCATCGTGGCGCAGGGCAATATAGTCCGAGAGATCGCCTGCCTGCGGACGCGAAATCAGCCCCTGCTGGCGCATCCAGTCGTCATTGAACATCTTCGAGAGGTATTTATTGCCGCTGTCGCAGGCGAAGGTGACCACACGTTTTGGCGTAGTCTGCGCCTGGCAATATTTCAGCGCTGCCGCCAGCAGCGTGCCGGTGGAGGAGCCTGCCAGGATCCCTTCCGTTTTTAGCAGATCGCGGGCGGTGGTGAACGCCTCGCGATCGGTAATGCGCCAGGCGCGGTTAACCCCCTCGATGTGCGCCAGCGGAGGAATAAAGTCTTCGCCAATCCCTTCAACCAGCCACGAGCCGGCATCGTGATAGCGTCCGGTCTCAACCTGGTCCGCCAGTACCGACCCGGCCGGATCGGCAAGCACAAATTCCGTCTGCGGCGAATGTTCTGCAAACCACGCCTGTAAGCCGCCCAGCGTACCGCCGGACCCCACGCCGACGACGATGGCATCGATCTGGCCGTCAAGCTGTTCAAACAGTTCCGGTGCGGTAGTGGTGCGATGCGCCAGCGGATTGGCCGCGTTACTGAACTGGTCGATATAAAACGCGCCTGGCAGTTCATTCGCCAGCCGCAGGGCATAATCCTGATAATAGGCCGGATGCCCTTTGTTCACATCCGAGCGGGTCAGCACGACCTGCGCCCCTAACGCGCGCAGGTGGAAAATCTTCTCGCGGCTCATTTTGTCCGGCACCACCAGGATCAGCGAGTAGCCCTTCTGCGCCGCAATCAACGCCAGCCCCAGGCCGGTGTTCCCCGCCGTAGCTTCAATAATGGTGCCGCCGGGCCTTAGCTGGCCCGTACGCTCGGCTTCGTTAATCATCGACAGCGCGACGCGGTCTTTAATCGAGCCGCCGGGATTCTGGTTTTCCAGCTTCAGAAACAGCGAGCAGGGGCCGGTGTCCAGCTTGTGCAGCTGGATGAGCGGCGTACGGCCAATCAGTTCGGTGACGGAGTGGTAAAGCGTCATGGTCATGTCCTGTGAAGAGGTGATGACCGGATGATAGAACCATGAAATTTTCTCAATAAAGAACGTTTCACCAGGTTTAAGAACAGAAAGGAATAATCCTTGTGTTTTCAGATGGAAAGACAGCAAGACGTAAAGTTGTCCGGATGTGAGGATGGCTAAATCCGCATAAAGTGCTGCAAAATTAACCGATTTCGCCGGGTGAGTGTGACCTGATATGCAAATGGCAGATAATTATTGCTGATATTCATCTAAATGCTTTTTCACCCGCCAGTTCGCTGCTTATTCCGCAGAATTATAAGAAATTCTTTTTTGGTCATTTAAAAGCTGATAACGGCTGTTTACTATCTTTTGGACATCCATACTGCTAAACCGCTATATGCGTAACGGATAACGAATAAGAATGATCGTACTCAGCAATATTTCGAAGGTCTTTGACAACGGGAAGCTGGCGCTGACAGCCGTTGATAACGTCAACTTGACGATAGAACAGGGACAGATTTACGGGATCATCGGTTACAGCGGGGCCGGGAAAAGTACGCTGATCCGTCTGCTGAACGGTCTGGAAAAGCCCAGCGCCGGCAGCGTCACCATTAACGGTCAGGATATCTCCGCCGCGAAGGGAGAAGCGCTGCGTCAGGCACGCCTGAAAATCAGCATGGTGTTCCAGCACTTTAATTTGCTCTGGTCGCGCACGGTGAAGGAAAACATCGCCTTTTCAATGCAAATTGCCGGTGTGCCAAAAGCGCAAATTCAGGCTCGCGTTGCCGAGCTGGTGGAGCTGGTCGGCCTGAAGGGACGCGAGAATGCTTACCCGTCGCAGCTGAGCGGCGGGCAAAAACAGCGTGTGGGCATTGCCCGCGCGCTGGCCAATCATCCGGACGTACTGCTGTGTGATGAAGCCACCTCGGCGCTGGATCCACAAACCACCGATCAGATCCTCGATCTGCTCCTGGACATTAACCGTCGCTTTAACCTGACCATCGTACTCATTACGCATGAGATGCACGTGGTGCGCAAAATCTGCGACCGCGTGGCGGTTATGGAGAACGGTAAGGTGGTGGAAGAGGGGGACGTACTGAGCGTGTTTACGCATCCGCAGCAGCCGATCACCCGGCAGTTTGTCCGCCAGGTGAGCCAGTACGCGGAGGAAGAGACCTTCAATACCGAACTGGCAAACGATCTGGAAGGCACGGTAATCAGGCTGACCTTCACCGGGCACAGCACGCACAGGCCGATCGTCGGTGAACTAACCCTGCGCTACGGCCTGCCGTTTAACATTCTGCACGGCAAAATGACGCAAACCGCCCACGGTGTTTTCGGCCAGCTCTGGGTGCACGTGGTGGCATCGGATGAACAACTGAACAATATCCTCGCCGACCTGAAGCAAAGCGATATTGAAGGCGAGGTAATCAAGCATGGCTGAACAACTCTTTCCGCACCTGAAGTGGGATCAACTTTGGGCTGCAACCCAGGAGACGCTCTACATGACTGCGCTTTCCGGCGTGGCGACGTTTGTTTTGGGGATCGCGCTCGGTCTGGCGCTGTTTCTAACCGCCCGCGGCGGGTTATTCCACAACCGCACGGTCTACAGCGTGATGTCGATTGTGGTGAACGTGTTCCGCTCGATTCCGTTCATTATTCTCATTGTTCTGCTGATCCCGTTCACCAAGACCGTTGTGGGGACCATTCTTGGCGCTAACGCCGCGCTGCCCGCCCTGATTGTGGGCGCGGCGCCGTTCTACGCCCGTCTGGTCGAGATTGCCCTGCGAGAAGTGGACAAAGGGGTCATTGAGGCCACGCGTTCGATGGGCGCGCGGCTGAGCACGTTAGTGTTTCGGGTTTTATTGCCGGAATCCTCACCCGCACTGGTTTCAGGTATGACGGTGACGCTGATTGCGCTGGTGAGCTACAGCGCAATGGCAGGGGTGATAGGTGCCGGCGGTTTGGGAAATCTGGCTTATCTGGAAGGTTTCCAGCGCAACCATGGTGACGTCACGCTGGTGGCAACGGTGACCATTCTGATCATCGTGTTCATTATCCAGTTCTGCGGCGATGCCATTACTTCACTGTTAGATAAACGCTAATAAATACACACAGGAACCACATCATGAAAAAGACACTGACACTGATCGCCGCCGCAACCCTGAGCGCCCTGAGCTTTGCCTCCTGGGCGGACACGCTCACCGTGGGGGCGTCCAATACCCCCCACGCGGAAATTCTGGAGCAGGCTAAGCCGATTCTGGCGAAGCAGGGGATCGATCTGGAGATTAAACCCTTCCAGGACTACATACTGCCAAACACTGCGCTGGCGGGGCATGACATTGACGCCAACTATTTCCAGCACATCCCTTACCTGAACAGCGTGCTGAAAGATCACGCGGGCGATAAGGATTATGATTTTGTCAGTGCGGGCGCAATCCACATTGAGCCGATCGGTATCTATTCAAAAAAATACAAATCGCTGAAGGATCTGCCGGAAGGCGGCAAAATCATCATGCGTGATGCGGTTTCCGAGGAAGGGCGTATTCTCTCTATCTTCGAAAAAGAGGGCGTGATCAAGCTGAAGCCGGGCATCGATAAAGTGACCGCGCGCATCAGCGATATCGTGGAGAACCCGAAAAAGCTGCAATTTACCCCTAACGTCGAAGCGTCTCTGCTGCCGCAGATGTACAACAACGACGAAGGTGCTGCGGTGGTGATCAACGCCAACTACGCGATTGATGCTGGCCTGGATCCGGTCCACGATCCAATTGCGGTTGAAAGCGGTGAGAATAACCCGTACGCCAACATCATTACCGTTCATCGCGGTGACGAGAAGAAGAAGGATATCGTCGCGCTGGTGAACGTGCTGCACTCCAAAGAGATTCAGGACTGGATCCGCACCAAATACAAAGGCGCAGTCATCCCGGTTAACAACTAATCGACTGATTTTCCAGACGAAGCCCGGCGAACAACACGCCGGGCTTCTTTTTTGTATCCAGCCGACGAATGATTTAAGCTGACGGTTTAGGGCAACGGAGTGATGGCAATGGGCAATGTGACCAAAGACGAAGCGCTGTACCAGGAGATGTGTCGGGTGGTAGGCAAGGTCGTTCTCGAAATGCGTGATTTAGGGCAGGAGCCGAAACATATTGTCATTGCGGGCGTACTGCGTACCGCGCTGGCGAACCAGCGCGTTAAGCGCAGTGAGTTGACCACCAAAGCGATGGAAACGGTGGTTAAAGCGCTGGCCGGCTAACGCGCCAGCGCTTCGCGAGCAGCTCAAGCGAGCAGCAGAGCAGGTAATAGATCACACCCGTAAAGATAAAAATGGCCGCCGGGTAAATTTGCACCCGGTTGTTGACCTGTCCCGCCACCGTGGTCAGTTCAGGAACGTTCACGATAAACGCCAACGACGTATCCTTCAGCAGGCTGATAAAAATCCCCACCAGCGACGGCAGAATATTTCTCAGCGCCTGCGGCAGCAGCACGCGCCACAGCGTTTGCTGCGTACTGAACCCTTGAGAAAGCGCGGCCTCATTCTGGCCCGACGGTAGGGCTCTCAGTCCGGCTAATACCGAATGCATCACCGCAGCCGCGGTAAACCAGGCCAGCGCCAGCGTGACGGTCGTCGCGCCAGGGAGATCCCTGCCGGTTATCAGCGGCAGCAGATACCACATCCAGAATATTACGAAGATCAGGGGGATCCCGCGAATCAACTCTGCCCACGCAAACAGCGCACTGCGCACCACGCCGGGATAGCGCCAGGCGACGCATGCCAGCACAATCCCGCCGGGCAGGGCAAGCGCGGCGGCGCCAGCGGCCATCAGCAGTGAGAGCAGTACGCCGCCGGGTTCTCCCGCAATCGCACGTCCCCAAAGCAGATAATCCAGGTTTTCGACAATAACGTTAAATCCGGGGATCATGATTTTTCCTCCCTGAATGGGGGCCGAGGCGCACCAGCACGCTCCCCGTCACCATCCCGGTAAGTAAGTAGAGCACCGTACCGACGGTAAAGGCTTCCAGGGCATGGGCGTTGTAACTTTCTATCTGGCGGACCTGGTAGGTCAGTTCGGCGAAGCCAATTCCGCTCGCGAGTGAGGAGAGCTTCATCAGGTTAAGGTACTGGCCAACGACGGGTTGCCAGGCGTTAGCGAGCCCCTGTGGCAGAAGAATGTAGCGAAACAGACGCCATGAGGAAAATCCCTGGGCGAGCGCCGCCTCCCGTTGCCCGGCAGGTACGGAACGGAGCCCCAATTCGACTTCTTCAATTAAAAACGCCGAGGTAAATACGCCTAACCCCCAGGTGGAGCATAAAAATTCAGGCGTAAACCACCAGACGTCACCGGGCAGAATGGACCAGCTGTGGTCTGCGTTCACCGCGTCACGCAGCCCCTGCGGCAACCCGTTCCAGGCGGCGAAATACCAGAACAGCAGCTGTACCAGCAGCGGCGTATTGCGAAACAGCGATACCCAGCCGCTGACGATCAATGTCCCGAAACGTCCCCCGGAAAGCCGCAAAAGCATAAAGAACAAGGTGAGCAGGCTGGCCAGCATAATCCCCGCCAGCGTCACCCACAGAGTGGTGAGAAATCCGGAGAGGAGCCAGTGCAGGGGCTGTCCGGCCAGCACCCCCTGCCAGTCCAGAGCGGGCATTACGGTTGCTCCTGATGCAGCGGATCCAGCACTTTTTGCAGGAACCGCCTCGCACGCGGATGCGACGGTTGGTTGAAAAATTGCGCCGGGGGCGTGGTTTCCAGAATGTGTCCACCGTCGATAAAGACGATTCGATCGGCAATTTCCCGGGCGAACTGCATCTCATGGGTGACGACAATCATGGTGATCCCGCTGTGGGCAAGGGCTTTCATCACCAACAGCACTTCGCCAATCATCTCCGGGTCGAGTGCCGACGTTGGCTCGTCAAAGAGAATGATTTGCGGCGACGAGGCCAGAGCGCGGGCAATCGCCACGCGCTGCTGTTGTCCGCCGGAAAGTTCAGCAGGGTAGCGGTGCGCCTTCTCCAGCATGCCGACCTTCTCCAGCAGCGCCAGCGCGCGCTCCTGGGCGGGCAGGTGTTTCCAGCCGTGAACGTGCTCCAGTGCCAGGGTGATGTTCTGGCTGGCGGTAAGGTGGGCATAGAGATTGAACTGCTGGAACACAAACCCGACGCGGCTGCGTAACTGACGTAGCCTGCTGCCGGAAAGCTGTCCGGTCGGCTTGTGGTCGACCAGAATCTCCCCGCCGCTCAGGCTTTCAAGCTGGTTGATAAGCCGAATCAGGGTCGATTTTCCGGAACCCGAAGGGCCGAGAATGGCAACCACTTCACCCGGCATGATGGTGAGATTAATGTCGGTTAAAACCGGATGGTCGCCGTAGCGTTTGTCCACATGGCGAAACTCAACGCTGGCCTGTTCCAGACGTGAAAAATCCGCGGCATTGGCCGCGGAGTGCGAAAATAAACCTGAGAGCATATTACCGGGCTTCTATTTTAAAGTTACGAGGCTGTGGAGCAGGGGTGCCTGGACCGAACCAGACGTCATAGATTTTTGCCGCCTGGCCGTTTTTCTCCAGGTTAACCAGCTCATCGTTAACGGCTTTCAGCAGCGCCGTTTCACCCTTTTTCACCCCCACGCCAATCTCTTCTTTACTGAGCAGGTCGGGCAGGATTTTGAAGTCGGCTTTATCCGGCGCCTGCGCCAGCAGACCAGCCAGAATGGTGCTGTCCTGGGTAATGGCCTGCACGTTGCCATTGCGCAGTGCCGTCAGCGCCAGCGGGATGTCATCGTAAGAGAGGACGCGGGACTGCGGAAAACGCTGGTGCAGCGCCTGTTCACCCGTCGTACCTTTTACGGCGCCAATGCGTGCCCGGCTATAGTCATCAAGCTTGTCCGGTGATTTTACCGGGACCAGGAACTGCTGGCCGGTGACGAAGTAAGGCGTCGAGAAATCAATGACCTGTGCGCGTTCCGGGGTGATGGTGATATCCGCCACGATGAGATCCGCTTTTCCGGACTGTAGCAGCGGAATGCGGTTAGCCGGATTGGTGGCGACCAGTTCAAGCTTGACGCCGAGCGATTTCGCCAGCGCTTTGGCGAAGTCCACATCGTAACCCACGATCTCATGCGTTTTGGCATCAATCGAGCCAAAGGGTGGATTAGCATCAAATGTGGCCACTTTCACCACGCCTGCTGCCTTGATATCCGCCAGCCGATCGGCCTGCGCCTGCGCTGAAACCAGGCCCCAGGCTGCCACTAATCCCAGAACCTGCGCCCGTTTTTTAAACCCTTTCATTTTTGCAGCCATAGTCATACGCCATCCCGTTGTTTTTGTTTTACCCCGTTACGCTCCCATAAGGGAAAGCTATCGCCAAATAAGAAATCGTTCTTTGCTATGAGAAAAAAAGCATGAGTGAACAAGGTGTTAAAGAAGAGAGCAGACGGTGGGGCGCTATTTGCAGATCCTGCACATCGACAGTGGATTTTGATATTTCCCCCCGGCGCAATTTGGGTGTTTAACTGAGGACAGGTTAAGCGAGAAGGGTAATGACGATGAAAAAATGGATAAGCACGTTACGGCGGTTTTTTGCGCCCCGACCAGCGAATGCGGAGAACAGCGCGCAACGTGTTCTTGAGTCAATACTGCCTGTCGCCAGCCTGTATGGCGTGGACGTAGCCAACATCGACCCGGAGTGGTTCCATGATAAAACGTCACGCTGAACTGCGCCGGACGCGCGAAATGTACTGGAATGAGTTGTGCGTGGTGCCTGTAAAGCGAGGATGAAGGGAAAAATACCCAGGCTAATCCTCGGTAATTGATGGCCGTTTTGTTACCACTATCTCCTTTCACAGATGGAGATAATAATGAAACGGACAGTATTAACCCCCGCGCTTTCTGCCACCGCACTTCTGCTTACCATGCAGGCGGCACACGCTGGTCCACAGGCACATGTTGTATGCAGTTATTCCCACACCCTCGGCGATGATGCCATTATGATGTTCGGCATGCCCAACGAGGCTATGCTGCACGATTTTTTTGGTAACGTGCATACGGATGCTTACTCCAGCTGTGAATCGCTGCGTACCCAGGAAAAGACCACCTGCGATAACAAAGCAGACAGCTCGGCCTACTGGGCTCCGTCGCTAAAATTGCCGGACGGAACGGTGGTCAAACCCGCCTATCAAAAAACCTATTATCAAGCATCGAACGTTGACGCCTGGCCGCTGCACCCGTTCCCGGCGGGGCTGTCGCTGCTGGCGGGCGATCACCACGGCACCGCGCAAAATCCGCATATCACCTTTTTATGCGCCAATGGCAAGGGTTACACCACCAGAACGGGTGAAGTCTGCGGCTTACGCAAGGCGAAGGATGCCGTGCAGTTTAATATCGGCATTCAGTTCCCGAACTGCTGGGACGGGGTCAACCTGAAGCCCGCCCACGGCCTGGCTAACGCCACCTACGATACGAAAGGACAGTGTCCGTCCGCCTTCCCGGTGAAGATCCCGACGGTGAACATGAATATTGCGTACGTGCTCCCGACAATTAGCTCTCTGGATACCAGTAAAGTCCAGCTTTCCCTCGACCCCATCATGCATGGCAGTGAGCGTGAAGAGCGGTGGGGTAGCCTGTATACGGCACATGCTGACTTCATGAACGGCTGGACGGAAGATGCCGCGCGCTTTATGACCGACCTGTGCATGAACCGCGGAATGGATTGCGGCACCACCGTGCCGTATGGTTATTCAAAAGCGAAGGCCAACGTCTGGCTCAGCAGCATGGAACCCGCACTTTCACAGCCCGATCCCCAGGTCTTACTGGTGCAGGATAACTGGAAGAACGGTGGACGCACGAAAAACAGCGAAACATTGTCGCTGGTGAAGTTCCACATTCCACCGCTGCCTGCCGGACAGGATCCTGCCCAGTTTAAATACCGCGTAAGAATTTTTGGCGGGAAAGTGGAAACCAACGGCGCGGATCAAATCTTCTTCTATCCGGCGAGTAACGACTGGGATCCGGCCACCGTAAGCTGGCATTCACGACCGTCCTGCAACTACCGCTCGGATGCGGTGCTTTACCTGAACCACTCCCGCGAATACCGGATGGTGGACGTGGATAAAGCGGTGCGTAAGGCGCTGGCAGAAGGGAAGACCGAAATTTCGTGGTATATCGGTGGCGATCGTCAGGGAAATCACTATCAGTTTGAGACGGGGTCATCTCCACAAAGCCTGATTCTGATGCTGACCGGGTTTAGCAAAACGCCGGAGATCTGATATCGGGTAGCAAAAGGCATCCATAAAAAAAGCACCGGGGAGCCCGGTGCTTTTTCTTCAGATCTTGCAGGCATCGCCGCAGTCGTCATCGGCGACAATCGCCTGGGCTTTTTTATCCGCATCGTCGAGACGTTCCGCGTTGCGCTCTTCTGCTTCATCCAGCCCGTTAAAGACTAAGTTATCGAGATCAATTTCCATGTGCCACCTGCGTTATTCAGTTTTTGATACTGGCACAGTATAAGTCAAAAAAAGCGGGCCAGGCACCCCTCAGCACATATGGATAATCCCTGCCATACTCAGTGCTTTATTGCTGAGGAAAGCCGATGATTACACTCTGTAAAACCTGCGGTACCGCTTACGATGAACAGCCCAAAAACTGCCCGATTTGCGACGATGAGCGCCAGTATGTCCCGGTGACGGGCCAGGCATGGACGGACTTCGACAGCCTTACGACCACGCACACCAACAAATGGCAACAGCTGGAGCCGCAGCTGTTCAGCATCAAAACCGTTCCCGCTTTTGCCATCAACCAGCGCGCGCTTCTGCTGCGTACGCCACAGGGCAATGTTCTGTGGGACTGCATCGCCAATCTTGACCCGGCGACCAGAGCGTTAGTTGACGCGCTCGGGGGCATCAGCGCGATCGCGATTTCGCACCCGCATTACTACACCACCATGCAGGAGTGGGCCGCCGCGTTTAACGCGCCGATCTACCTCCACGCCAGCGATCGGCAGTGGGTGATGCGTGACAGCCCGGCGATACGCTTCTGGGAGGAGGACGCCCTGGAGATTATGCCTTTGGTGACTCTGCTAAGGCTTGGCGGGCATTTTGCAGGCGGCACGGTGCTGCACTGGCAGTCAGGCGACGGTGTGCTGCTGGCCGGTGATATTTTGCAGGTTACACCCGGAAAAGACGCCGTGTCGTTTATGTGGAGTTATCCGAATATGCTGCCGCTGCCTGCCCGCACCGTTGAGTCGGTGATCGGCCGACTGACCGGGAAAACGTACCAGCGCCTGTACGGGGCCTTTGAAGGGCAGAACATCCCGGTGAACGCAGATGAGATCGTGCAGCGGTCGGGCCAGAAATATATTGCTTGTCTCCGCTAAGACGCGGTGGTTAAATTTTACGAGTGTGATCGCGATCATACCTAAACTAAAACAGATAAAAGAGAAATGGCTATGCAACATATCATTGAAGGTTTTCTCAGCTTTCAAAAAGAGATTTTCCCGCAACGTAAAGAGCTTTTTCGTAGTTTAGCGTCCAGTCAGAATCCCAAAGCGCTGTTTATCTCCTGCTCCGACAGCCGTCTGGTTCCGGAACTGGTTACGCAACAGGAGCCAGGACAGCTCTTTGTCATTCGAAACGCGGGCAACATTGTGCCTCCGTTCGGGCCGGAGCCTGGCGGTGTCTCTGCGACCATCGAATATGCGGTCGTGGCCCTGGGCGTGACCGATATCGTTATTTGCGGCCACTCCAACTGCGGCGCGATGAAGGCGATTGCTGACAACGCCGATCTGGAGCCGATGCCGGCCGTTTCCCACTGGCTGCGCTATTCTGATGCGGCAAAAGCGGTGGTGGAGAAGAAAACCTGGGATAAGCCAATCGATAAAGTGAATGCGATGGTGCAGGAAAACGTCTTTGCGCAGCTGAGCAACATCAAGACCCATCCGTCGGTGGCGGTAGGCCTGCGCAACAATGCCATTCGCCTGCACGGCTGGGTATATGACATCGAAAGCGGCAAAATCCTTGCCCTGGACAAGAACACTAAATCGTTCGTGTCGTTGTCGGAAAACCCGGAAGTCTTCTTCGAGTAATCCGACACCGCAGGGCAGGGAAGCCCTGTTAAAACTCCATGTAAGGTAACTTCCTTCGCACGCCCGACGCAGGTTTTCCAGCCGCTTTCGCCATCGCTTTACCAATTTCAGCGCACTCAGACAAACCCTGAACAAACGGATGATCGTGCATCAGCCAGGGGATTGCCCCAAAAGCGATACGCCCCCGCAGTGATGCAGGCGCCAGCAACGTATAGTCTTCCCCCACGTCCAGGACGTCATCGCCGGTTCCCGCAAGCTGTTTACGCAGGGTGGGAAAGGGAATGTCCTTGTTTCTGAGCGGCTTTTGTCCGCGCGCGTCGATAAACACGTCGAAGCGGTAACTTTTTTTTGCCGTGGTGATGACGGTCTGATCGCTGCCGATATCCAGGTCGTAATCATCACCGAGTGCGACCACGCTAATGATCCCTGCCTCGCGCAGCGCCAGTAACCGGCGGATAGACTGCGGTGGAATGGCGGCATAATTATCGATGAACACACGCTCCAGCCCGGATTTAAACCGCTCTCTGTCATGCTCATTGAGTGAAGGGACGATGGCCTGTACCACTTCATGCAGACGAAGCACGGTATAGCGCCAGGCAACGGTGCGTTTTTCGCGCTTGTTGCGCTCCACTTCTTTCAGATTCGCTTCGGCCCAGGTGAAAGGACCATGCTTTTTACGATCCTCAAACCAGGCATCACGGAGCGTGTCGGCATTCAGCGTGCCGAGCGCTATCGCCTGACACCATCGCGGATCGGCCAGCTCAAGCTCTTTCACCATCAGCGCAAAGATGCGGTCAAGCAGCCCACCCGCGCCTTTGTCGATTTCGCTTGCCACCACACAATCCGTTAACACCGACAGTGGTTCATAAGGGATAGGGCAGTAAAAATCGGCCTCCGGCAGAACGCCCGTGCGGGACATCAGCATGATTTTTAGCCCTTCGCTGCCTTTATTGACAACGAACTGCTTCCCGCTAAACCGGCCATGCTGCATCACAACCGCCATTGCAGCGTCCAGCCCGCTGAGGGATGTACCCATGATCCCCACCTCACAGGCTCGGATCTCCGCGTCCATCAGCCCTGACCATGGGCTTGGGAAATATGCGCGGGTGGTTTCATCTTCATCAGGCCAGACGTGGCCGGTGGCAACAACCGCAAGATCAAACCGCCTTGAGAAAGGGGCATTGTTTACTGAAAGGGCCACGCCGTCTGCATCAGCCTTAATATCAGTGACTTCTGCGTTGGGGTGAACCTCGATATGAAACCCAGCCTTTTTCGCCTCGGCAGCGACAGCGAGAAACCGGTCGTGGAAATATTCACCCAGCAGAATACGGGGCAGAAATTGCCGGTCGTGCAGCTTCTCACTGTCGACGTTATAGCGGGCAAGGCGGGCCGCATTCTGCTGTTTGAGCCAGTCCAGGTAAGTGATGAAAATGGGCGGTATTTCAATACTGGCGATTGGCATTAAAGCACGCCGTTCGCACCTTCCGGATACGTGGCGAACTTACTGCATGGCTGGCGTTTAGGTTTTCTGCATGAGTGATAAAAGGGAGGGAAAATCATGACCAGGGCTGAAGAGTTTTGTCGCTCCTGAAATGTGAACACTGGCAGATGGATGCGCACACATCGCTCAAAAATCGATCTTTTTCAGGCGGATACTGAGATCAGAAAAGCATATGACCTTGAACAGTAACCACAGCGACTGAAGGGATATGCTAATGAAGCGACAAGATATAAACGCATTAAAGAATTTTGATTTTCTGGCACGCAGTTTTGCCCGTATGTACGCCCTGGGCCAGCCAGTTGATATCGATGCCGTGACCGGCAATATGAGTAATAAACAGCAGGCATGGTTCCGGGAGCGATATGACCACTACCGAAAGCAGGCTGAGCGGGCGAGAGTAATAGAACTGCGATGATGTAACGAACAACGGGCTTAACGGCCCGTTGCTTTTTTAAGTTCCAGCTACATTTTTGCAGGCTCCTGAGGTTGAAATATTTTGCGATAACCTCATATAGAAAGCGGGTAAGGAACACCTGCCCATAAGACATGAACTTTTTGAATATTCTTTTTTACTGTTCAGGAGGTACATGATGACTCTCAGAACCTTTCCCGTGTTGAACGATCTCTCCGACTCTCTGTTTGCGGACCGTTTTAACCGTATCGATCGCCTTTTTAGCCAGCTAACCGGCAGTACGCCGTTGCCCTCCACGCCTTCTTACAATATCCGGCGGCTGGGCGATAACCGCTATGAACTGACGCTCAGCGTGCCGGGCTGGAAAGAGAGCGAACTGGAAATTGAAACCGTTGGCGGTCAGCTGAATATCAGCGGTAAACGTGAAGAGGAGAAAACCGAAAACGGCGAAGAAGGGTGGATCCATCGGGGTATCAGCCGCAGCGACTTCCGGGCCAGCTATAGTCTGCCGGAGCATGTGAAAGTGACCGGCGCTTCGCTGGAAAACGGCTTACTGGCAATTGAATTACACCAGGATATCCCGGAAGAAGAGAAACCGCAGCGCATCGCTATCAACAACAACCCGGCGATTGAACATAAGCCGTAATCGTTGACTGACGTTGTTTTCACGCCCGGCAAACGCCGGGCGTTTTGCTAACCTGATGGGGCGCTTTTCTGGCCACTGGCTATTTAAGTCGCGAATGCTGTAACGACCTCTTGCTATTGTACCAGGACCGCCTCCAGCTCCATTTTTTGAAGTCGTCAATGCTTTGCCTGGACGGATAAAAATGGCTTATGCCATTCCGCTTTTCCCTGTACGCGCGGGCTGGAGGTCACTTTCGATGTGCTTAAAAGGTTTGCTGCCTCTGCATGAGGCTGAACGGGAATGAAATGTGAGAGAAAACAGATTGGTGCGTCTGAATGGACTCGAACCATCGACCCCCACCATGTCAAGGTGGTGCTCTAACCAACTGAGCTACAGACGCAAGATGGTGCGTTCAATTGGACTCGAACCAACGACCCCCACCATGTCAAGGTGGTGCTCTAACCAACTGAGCTATGAACGCATTGTGTTGTCGGTGACAACGGGGACGAATATTAGCGGCACAGCACCAAGGTGGCAAGAGGGAAAATGCATTTTTCTCTCTGATTTCACGCGATTGCTTCATTACCGCGCAAAGTGAAGAGAAAGTAGCCGCCAGCCGGCGGCTACAGGGTCATTAACGTGCAGCGCGCTGCAAAATAACCGTAGAGGGCTGACGTTGCAGGAAACGCATGCGCAGCATCATCATAATGGCCGCAGACGTTAAGCCGATGATAAAGCCCATCCAGAATCCGGCTGGCCCCATGCGATCCACCACCAGATCCGTGAGCGCCAGAATGTAACCACTCGGCAGACCCAGCACCCAGTAAGCGATAAAGGTGATAAAGAAGATGGAACGCGTATCTTTATACCCACGCAGCACGCCGCTGCCAATAACCTGGATGGAGTCAGATATCTGATAAATGGCCGCCAGCAGCATCAGGTGCGAGGCCAGAGTCACTACCTCCGGGTTGTCGTTATAGAGCAGGGCAATTTGCTCACGCAACAGCACGGTAAAGAGGGCGGTACAGACCGCCATGCAGACGCCGACGCCCAGCCCGGTGCGGGCAGCCGTTTGCGCATCCAGCGTAGAACCTTGCCCCAGACGGAAGCCCACGCGAATCGTCACCGCAGCCGCCAGCGACATCGGCAGAACAAACATCAAAGAGCTGAAGTTCAGCGCGATCTGGTGGCCTGCCACATCAATAATCCCTAACGGCGAGACCAGCAGGGCGACGACGGCAAACAGCGTCACTTCAAAGAACAGCGCCAGCGCAATGGGCAGACCCAGCTGTGTCAGGCGGGTCAACATCGACCAGTCAGGCGTGCTAAAGGTGGTGTCGTTGCGAATGTCGCGCATGGATCGCGCATGCTTAAAGTAGGTGAGCATGCTTCCGAACATCACCCAGTACACCGCTGCCGTCGCCACGCCGCAGCCCACGCCGCCGAGTTCCGGCATGCCAAAATGACCGTAAATGAAGATATAGTTCACGGGAATGTTCACCAGCAAGCCGATAAAGCCCATCACCATGCCCGGCTTGGTTTTTGCCAGCCCTTCACACTGGTTACGTGCCACCTGGAAGAACAGATAGCCGGGCGCGCCCCAGAGCAGGGCGCGCAGATAACCGACCGCCTTATCCGCCAGCGCCGGGTCGATATTATGCATGGCGCGAATAATATACCCGGCGTTCCACAGGACGATCATAATCAGGACGGAGACGAACCCGGCCAGCCAGAAGCCCTGGCGCACCTGATGGGCCACGCGGTCACGTCGACCGGAGCCGTTAAGCTGTGCGATGACGGGCGTTAGCGCCAGCAGCAGGCCGTGACCAAACAGAATGGCCGGGAGCCAGATTGAGGTTCCGATCGCCACGGCGGCCATATCGGTGGCGCTGTAACCACCGGCCATTACCGTATCCACAAATCCCATTGCGGTTTGGGCTACCTGCGCGACGATCACCGGTATGGCCAGTGCCAATAACTGACGCGCTTCGATCATATACTTCTGCACGTGAACACCTTTGTATTGTAGTTATTTGAGAGACTAAAAAGGCCGCCGTTACTGGCAGCAAGAAGAAAAAACAGAGGGATGCCAGCTATTGTAGCGGGGTTTAACTAATTATCTAGTGAAAAAATCGCCAGAAATTGCGCATCACTGGCAACCTGTTTTTTCAACTGTTATTGTGGTGGGATTATACGGTGTCATCGCCGTTCGGAATGAACAGGAGCTGTAAGCATGTTTACTGGTATTGTGCAGGGCACTGCCAAAGTGGTGTCCATTGATGAAAAACCGAATTTCCGCACTCACGTGGTTGAGCTGCCTGAATATATGCTCGACGGCATTGAAACCGGGGCGTCGATAGCGCATAACGGCTGCTGCCTGACGGTGACCGAAATTAACGGTAATCAGATTAGCTTTGATTTAATGAAAGAGACGCTGCGCATCACTAACCTGGGTGAGCTGGTGGTAGGAGATATCATCAACGTTGAACGCGCGGCGAAATTCAGCGATGAGATTGGTGGGCATCTGATGTCGGGCCATATTATGACCACCGCAGAAGTGGCGAAAATCGTGACCTCGGAAAATAACCGTCAAATCTGGTTCAAGGTGCAGGATCCGTCATTAATGAAATACATCCTTTATAAAGGATTTATTGGCATCGATGGGATTAGTCTGACCGTCGGTGAAGTGACGCCAACGCGTTTTTGCGTGCATTTAATTCCTGAAACGCTGCAACGTACTACGCTTGGCGCAAAAAAATTGGGGCAGCGCGTAAATATCGAAATTGATCCGCAGACCCAGGCGGTCGTGGATACCGTTGAGCGCGTGCTGGCGGCGAAAGAGGCGGCGATAATAAAGACCGTGGAAGAAGAATAAAAATTAACCCCGGGAAACCGGGGTTAATTTTTCAGCGAGCCACCCGCAAGCCGTGCTCAATCCCACGACTAAACACCACCTGCCACAGCTGTATATCCCGCGCACGGAACGCGCCCGCACAGGCATTCAGATAATAGCTAAACATCCGTTTGAATCGTTCCGAATAGTTGTCGGCGATTTCAGGCCATGCAGCCTGGAAACGTTCATGCCAGGCCATCAGAGTCGTGTCGTAATCTGCGCCGAAGTTATGCCAGTCTTCCACAATAAAATGCGGTTCGCTGGCGTTCGCAATCTGGCGAACAGAGGGTAAACAGCCATTCGGGAAGATATATTTGTTGATCCAGGGGTCCACATTGTTATCGGTGCGCTTAGAGCCGATGGTGTGTAGCAGGAAAATTCCGTCAGGCTTCAGGTTACGATCGGCGACCTCAAAGTAGGTCTTGTAGTTCTTCGGCCCCACGTGCTCGAACATACCTACGGAAACAATACGATCGAACTGCTCATTCAGGTCGCGGTAGTCCTGAAGCCGAATATCAACATCCAGTCCCAGACAGCGTTCCTGCGCCATCTTCTGCTGTTCAGCCGAAATCGTGACGCCGACTACGCTGACGCCGTAATTTTTCGCCATAAACCAGGCAAGACCACCCCAGCCACAGCCGATGTCCAACACACGCATACCGGGCTGTAACTGCAATTTATCGCAGATCAGTTGCAGCTTATCCTGCTGCGCCTCTTCCAGGGTCGTCGCTTTTTTCCAGTATCCGCAGGAGTACTGCATTAAAGGATCGAGCATACGGCTGAACAAATCGTTACCAAGGTCGTAATGCTCTTTACCGACGATCCATGCCCGTTTTTTACTTTGCAGATTGAACAGGCGGGCGGAGGCGATACGTAAGGTATCTTTGAAATGACGAGGGAGCTGTTTTTCAAGACCGGCGCGTAATACGCTGGAGAAGAACATATCCAGCCGCTCACACTCCCACCAGCCGTCCATATAGCTTTCACCCAGCCCTAACGATCCCTCCTGTAACACGCGTTTGAAAAAATCGGGATGCTTTATCTGGGGATCGGAGGGGGATGAGCCATTAATCGTAATGCCCGCACGTCCCAACAGTTCACTGACGATCCGGGACCAGTTATCGTCCGGAACGCTGACTTCTTCTATACACGATGAACTCATAGCTTCTCCATCACCTTGCTGTGATCAGAACCTTAAAACAGCGTAGACGCTTTTTTGGTTTGTGAGAAATCTCACGGTAAATGCCCGCGAGGCTAATATCCGACGTAGAACAGAGGAAGGGAGATAACCCTTGCCGAAATGCCTTCCATGGTAAAACGGGAGCGCTCCGGCTCCCGTTAACACTTAATATTTATCGTATTTAATCGAACCAAATTCAGTATAGGCCGCAAAATTTGGTGATTCAACAGAAAATTGTTAGCTACCTAATCACTGGTTTTTAACATAGTTTCCCGCGCAATCAGGCGTGCGACGTTTCGGTTTGTGCATTGTCATTCTGCTCGCGAAGCGCGGAGGACTGCATGCGATAACCCAATCCCGCCAGCGCAACGGTGATCAGCATCACGCTGGTAGTGGTGAGCAGCGGGGTTGCAATCAACGCAGAGACCACGAGACTTGCCAGGAAGCACAGGCCAAGTTGCAGGGTATTTTGCAGCGCGGCAGCGCGGCCTGTCGCCTGCGGAAATGGACGCAACGCCTGGGCTACAACGATAGGGTAGATGGCCCCGTTAGCGATCGCCATGACGCAGAACGGAATCAAAATTTCTGCAAGCCCGGCGCCGGGAATAAAGCCGACAGCCCAGGTCGCAATCACGCTTAGCGCATACAGCACCAGCAGCCAGGGCAGCATCTGTTGGCCTTCCCATTTTTGCAGCGCGGCGCGACAGCCATAGCCACCCACCAGGAAGGCGATGGTCTGTGGTACATAGCTCAGGCCGATAGCCGCCGGGCTGTAGCCCATGTCATGCAGAATGAACGGCGAACCGGTCAGCCAGGCAAAGAAGCTGGCAGAGCAGGCGGCATAAATCAGCACGTTACCGCGATAGGCTTTCGACCGCACTAAAGAGGTAAAGGTGATGGGCTTCGCGTCCGGATGCGTCTCTTTTTTATGCGCCGGTTTAAGCCCGAACGCGGGCAGCATCAGGACCAGCGTAATAGCAAAGAGCGTGGCGAAAATGGCCTGCCAGTCGAAATGCGCCAGGATCCAGCTGCCCAGTAACGGGGCAAGCGCCGGCGACAGGCCGACCAGGGGCATAATGGTGGCGAATATGCGGTTAGTGCGCGAGGCGGGGTAGTAATCGGTTACCAGCGCCTGCCAGGTCACCGCAGCGGCACAGACACCGACCGCTTGAATAAAGCGCAGCGCCAGCAGCCAGGCGGCATCGCGGACCCACAGCATGCCCAGACAGCCTGCGGCAAAAATCGCCAGCCCCAACAACAGGACGGGTTTACGGCCAAAACGATCCGAGAGCGGCCCCCACAGCAATTGCGCAAAAGCAAAACCGGCGAGGAACAAACTCAAACTGGCGCTGATGGCGGCGGCAGGGGTTTGCAAATCTTCCTGCATCGCGGCGAACGCGGGCAGATACATATCGGTCGCCAAAAAGCCCAGCACGCTTAAGCCGCCGAGCCAGACTAAAAATCCTTTCCTGGGTTGCACTTTTTTTCTCCTGAGGAGGCAGGTGTACGTTGGCGCAGAGTGTAGGGAGTGCAAAGCGGCTTGTGAAACGCTAATATTTGGCGGGTGCATTCAAAAAATTTGCAGGCTAAAGATGTGGTCAGATTATTCCCTTGAAGTGGTTGATGCCGTGGCGCGTAACGGCAGCTTTACCGGCGCTGCCCAGGAGCTGCATCGCGTTCCCTCGGCGATCAGTTACACGGTGCGTCAGCTGGAAGCGTGGCTGGCGGTGCCGCTGTTCGAGCGGCGTCATCGCGACGTGGAGCTCACGCCTGCCGGAGCGTGGTTTTTGAAGGAAGGGCGGTCTGTCATCAAAAAAATGCAGATCACCCGTGAGCAGTGCCAGCAGATCGCCAACGGCTGGCGCGGGCATCTCGCTATCGCGGTGGATAACATTGTTAAGCCGGAGCGGACCCGGCAGATGATCGTCGATTTCTATCGTCATTTTTCCGACGTCGAACTGCGTGTTTCGCAGGAAGTGTTCAACGGCGTCTGGGATGCGCTGGCGGACGGCAGGGCGGAGATGGCGATTGGTGCAACCCAGGCGATCCCGGTTGGTGGGCGCTACGCGTTTCGCGACATGGGCATGCTGAGCTGGACCTGCGTGGTCGCGCGCGATCACCCGCTGGCAGCGCTGGAAGGGCCGCTGAGCGATGACACATTACGCAACTGGCCCTCGCTGGTGCTGGAAGATACCTCCCGCTCGCTGCCCAAGCGCATTACCTGGTTGCTGGATAATCAGCGCCGCGTGGTCGCGCCGGACTGGGAGTCGTCAGCCACCTGTCTGAGCGCGGGGCTGTGCGTTGGCATGGTGCCGGTACATTTTGCGCGCCCGCGCATCGACGCGGGAGAGTGGGTCGCTCTGACGCTGGAAAACCCCTTCCCGGATGCCGCATGCTGTCTGACGTGGCAGCAAAACGACGTCTCGCCCGCGATGGCCTGGCTGCTGGATTATCTGGGAGACAGCGAAACGCTGAACCGGGAGTGGTTGCGGGAACCAGCATAGCTGGCCCCGGAAAGTGATTAACGACGGTAGTCGCGGAACGGACCGTCCGCAACGGAACGGCGTTCTATCAGGCGCGGGTGAACTTCAATGGACTGGGACTGTTCACGCTTGTTGACGATCCTGTCCAGCAGCATGTTGAAGGCCGTTTCACCCAGCGAATCTTTCGGCTGGTGAATGGTGGTCAGCGCCGGGGTAAAGAAGCGGGCGTTGCGCACGTTGTCATAGCCGATCACCGAGATATCCTGGGGGACGCGCAGGCCAAGTTCATCTGCCGCGCATAGCGCGCCCATCGCCATGATGTCACCGCCGCAGAACACCGCGGTAGGGCGATGCGGCTGGGAGACGATCTGCTGCATGGCGCGATAGCCTGACTCCGGCTCGAAGTCGCCCTGAACAATCCAGTTTTCCGGCACGGTGATCAGCGCCTCTTCCATCGCTTTCATGAAACCGGCCAGACGGCCAGCACCGGTGTTACGCTCCAGAGGACCCGGGATCACGCCAATTTCACGATGACCGCGTTCTACCAGATAACGCCCCGCCATGTAGCCGCCTTCAAAGGCGTTATCAATAACGGAGTCGGTGAAGTCTGCGCGCGCCTCGCCCCAGTCCATGACCACCATCGGAATGTGGCGATACTCTTCCAGCATGGAAAGGACCGACTCAGGGTATTCAGAACACATTACCAGCAGGCCGTCGACGCGCTTTTGCGCCATCATTGACAGGTAAGCGCGCTGTTTTTCAATGTTGTTCCACGCATTGCCCAGAATCAGGGTATAGCCTTTCTGGAAGCAGTTTTTTTCAACGGCTTCGATGATTTCAGCAAAATAGGCCGCTTCACTGCTGGTGGCCAGCAGGCCAATCGATTTGGTGTGATTAACCTTCAGGCTGCGGGCGACGGCACTTGGCGAGTAGTGCAGTTCTTTGATTGCCGCCCAGACGGCATTACGCGTCTCTTCAGCGACGAAACGCGTTTTGTTAATAACATGTGATACGGTTGTAGTGGAAACGTTTGCGCGTTTTGCTACGTCTTTAATTGTTGCCATTAAATGTCACTCCAGACCATATCCTAAGCTCCTGAAAAAATTGAAGGTAAACGTTTGCCTTCTCTCACCCTTATTACGCAAACATGAGTTGCGACACGCCGGGAAAACGACACAGGACGTCAGGAGGGGGTCAGTGGCCGGTACGCTAATAAATTTAGCGTGGAATTTTGTCCTATCTTGATGAAAAGGGGAAGAGGTAAAGTGGATATCCGTTTAAATCCTGGAAGATTTTTGACCTGAACTGTGTAAAAATGAGCAAGCTCACTTTTCGTAGGGTGAATAAAAGGAGAAAAATTGATGAGTACCGATCTGAAGTTTTCGCTGTTTACCACCATTGTTGTTCTTGCTCTGATTGTTGCCGGTGGTTTAACCGCTGCACTGCACTGATTCAGGCGGAGGGAGAACCTTCTCCCTCTCTTGCCGCTATTGTTACCTCTCCGGCAAAAATCTTTTGCCAAAATGTTAACTTCTCATTTTTTGTGATTGATGTCATGCTTTTGACTTCTTAGTTCTGTGCCGGGTTATGGCACGGTATCCGGAGTCTCTTCATGAAAATCAATTTTCCCCTGCTGGCCCTGGCGATTGGCGCCTTTGGGATTGGCACCACTGAATTCTCCCCGATGGGGTTATTGCCTGTTATCGCCCGGGGGGTGGACGTATCTATCCCTGCGGCCGGTATGTTAATTAGCGCCTACGCGATCGGCGTGATGGTGGGCGCGCCGCTCATGACGCTGCTGCTTTCGCACCGTGCGCGCCGCAATGCGCTGATTTTCCTGATGGCGATTTTCACTCTCGGCAATGTGTTTTCCGCGATTTCGCCCGATTACACCACTCTGATGCTTTCGCGCATTCTTACCAGCCTCAACCATGGCGCCTTCTTCGGACTGGGCTCGGTTGTTGCTGCCAGCGTGGTGCCAAAACATAAGCAGGCCAGCGCGGTAGCCACTATGTTTATGGGCCTCACCATCGCTAATATCGGCGGCGTTCCCGCCGCCACCTGGCTGGGAGAAGCCATCGGCTGGCGTATGTCTTTCCTCGCAACCGCCGGACTGGGCGTGGTCGCGATGGTTGCGCTGTTCTTCTCACTGCCGAAAGGAAGTGCTGGAGAACGTCCGGAAGTACGTAAAGAGCTGGCGGTGCTGATGCGTCCTCAGGTGTTGTCCGCGCTGCTCACCACGGTGCTGGGGGCCGGGGCGATGTTTACGCTCTACACCTATATCTCCCCGGTGCTGCACGACATAACCCACGCAACGCCACTCTTTGTTACCGCGATGCTGGTGCTGATTGGTGTCGGGTTCTCGATTGGCAACTATCTCGGCGGGAAATTTGCCGACCGCTCCGTGAGTGGGACGCTGAAAGGTTTTTTAACGCTGCTGATTGTCATCATGGTGGCGATTCCGTGGCTGGCGCGTAACGAAGTGGGTGCCGCGATTGCCATGGTGGTGTGGGGCGCCGCAACCTTTGCCGTGGTGCCACCGTTGCAGATGCGCGTAATGCGCGTTGCACACGAAGCGCCGGGGCTCTCTTCATCGGTGAATATCGGTGCGTTTAACCTGGGCAATGCGCTGGGGGCCGCAGCGGGCGGGGCGGTGATCTCCGGTGGTTTGGGTTACAGCTTTGTGCCGGTGATGGGGGCGATCATTGCCGCACTCGGCCTGCTGCTGGTGATAATGTCTGGTCGTAAACAGCCTCAAGCGGTGTGTACGGCGGAATAAACAAAAACGCAGAAGGGCTGCCCCTTCTGCGTGTCTCTTACGCGGCGAAGTTCTTCGCAACAAATTCCCAGTTAACCAGTGCCCAGAAGTGTTCCAGGTAGTTCGGGCGCGCATTACGGTAATCAATGTAATAGGCGTGTTCCCATACGTCCACGGTCATCAGCGGCGTGGCGCTGGTGGTCAGAGGGGTACCCGCATTAGAAGTGGAAACGATAGCCAGTTTGCCATCAGCCTCTTTTACCAGCCAGGTCCAGCCGGAGCCAAAGTTTTTAACGGCTGCGTCAGTAAACTTCGCTTTAAAATCCGCGAAACTGCCGAACGCGGCGTTAATCGCTGCCGCCAGCTCACCGTCAGGTTCTCCGCCTGCATTCGGGGCCAGGCAGTGCCAGTAGAAGGTGTGGTTCCACACCTGTGCGGCGTTGTTGAATACGCCGCCGTCTGAACTGCGCACGATCTCTTCCAGCGTTTTGCCTTCAAAATCGGTGCCCTTGATCAGGTTATTCAGGTTGGTGACATAGGTCTGGTGATGCTTGCCGTAATGGTACTCCAGGGTTTCCGCGGAAATATGCGGGGCCAGGGCGTCTTTTGCATACGGTAGTGCAGGTAATTCGAACGACATTGCTTCTCTCCTTATAGTTTTATACGTTGCCAATAACCCTATAGACAACAAGGACAGAATAGCAAATTGAAAGGGTATGCAAAAGAGGAACTTACCCTGCCACAGAGGCGGCAGGGCAGGGGCTAGCGGATGGTTTTTGGCGTCATCACGCGGCGCGCACCCACATAGTGGCGCACCCAGTAATCTTCGCTGAGAGAGGTGATCTGAATGTCCTGACCGCTGCGCGGTGACTGGATAAATTTACCGTTACCCACATACACCCCAACGTGATCGGCCGTACCGCGTCCCTGGGTGCGGAAGAACACCAGGTCGCCATTTTGCAGTTCGCCACGGTTTACAGGGGCGGCGTCGCGCAGATGGTACATCTCATTGGCGGTGCGTGGAATGCGAAACTTCACCAGATCTTTATAGGCATAATAAACCAGCCCACTACAGTCAAAACCGGTGCGCGGAGAGGTGCCACCCCAGCGATACGGCTTACCTATTTGCCCCATCAGTTTGTTCATCGCCGTTTTTTGCGCTTTCTGCATACGCGCTTTATGCACGTCAGCCAGCTTCGTCACTTTTGCGCATTTCGTTTTATGGCCTTTGCGGACGGTGCATTTTTCATTCACCAGGCTGGCGGTTGTTCGGGTGGTTTTGTGCGTGCCGGAACGGAGAGTTTTGGTTTTACTGGAGGCGGTCTTTTTGGTCTGAGCGGTGGTTTTCTTCTTTACTGTTTTACTGGTGGTTTTTTTCTTACGTTCTGTGGATTTTGCCAGATGCGTTTTTTGTACAGCAGAATGCCGCGCCTGTTCAGAGGCGTTCGCCGCTGGCGTAAATGAGAGTGTGGTAAACAGTAAAGCACAGAGCGTCATCGAGATTTTAGTTATCCGCGCCACTGGGCAGTCCCCTGATAAATGCAGGCCACAATGCATACCCGCGTGAGATTTACAAAACCTGTCGATTCTAATCCATAAAATCAGAAGAAGTTAATAGCATTTTTCATTCAAAAATTATGTTTCGTTAGCAAGTGCAAAAAAATTCACCATTCTGACGCACTCCTGTTCGCTCCTTAAGCAAAACCGCACCCCGTCTGGCGATAAACGACATTAGCAATGCAACTTTATGCGATAAGCGATAAAATAATTAGACGTGACAAAAATGTTATTTTCCGATGTCGGCCTGACCCGCTACAATGTCAGACTGATGCCGTAACAGAAGTTAAAGGAAGCAAGACATGAGCACCACTATTGAAAAAATTCAGCGCCAGATCGCTGAAAACCCGATTCTCCTGTACATGAAAGGTTCTCCGAAGCTGCCAAGCTGCGGCTTCTCCGCGCAAGCGGTTCAGGCGCTGTCCGCCTGTGGTGAGCGTTTTGCTTACGTTGATATCCTGCAAAACCCGGACATTCGCGCTGAATTGCCAAAATACGCAAACTGGCCGACCTTCCCACAGCTGTGGGTTGATGGTGAACTGGTTGGCGGATGCGATATCCTGATTGAAATGTATCAGCGCGGCGAACTGCAACAGCTGATCAAAGAGACTGCGGCGAAGTATAAAACCGAAGAGCCGGACGCAGAATAAGTTTTCTGCGGCTATAAAAAAGCGACCACATTATGTTGGTCGCTTTTTTTTGTCCTGTGGGGCTGTTGATAACCCAACCTACGATTGAAGATCGGCCTCGTCGCCCATCGGCAGCGGCCAGCCGCCCAGACGTTTCCAGCGGTTGACGATCTCACAGAACAGCTCCGCCGTACGCTCGGTATCGTATAACGCGGAATGCGCCTGGGTACCGTCAAACGCAATACCCGCCGTGATGCAGGCTTTCGAGAGCACGGTTTGCCCCAGCGCCAGGCCGCTCAGCGCGGCGGTGTCGAAGGTCACAAACGGATGGAATGGATTACGCTTCAGCGAGGCGCGCTCGGCGGCAGCCATGGTGAAGCTGTGATCGAACGTAGCGTTGTGGGCTACCATGATGGCGCGGCTACAGTCATTCTCTTTCATGCCTTTGCGCACCATTTTGAATATGGCGTGCAGCGCCTCGTATTCGCTTACCGCCCCGCGCAGCGGGTTTGTCGGATCGATACCGTTAAAGGCCAGCGCCTCTGGCTGTAAGTTTGCCCCTTCAAAGGGTTCAACGTGGAAATGCAGCGTGGTGTCCGGTACAAGCCAGCCCTGTTCATCCATCTTCAGCGTGATGGCGGCAATCTCAAGCAGCGCATCGGTTTTAGCGTTAAATCCGGCTGTTTCAACATCAATGACAACGGGATAAAAACCACGAAAACGGTCGCACAGACCGGTAAATTGAGCGTTATCGGACATCAGGGTCTCTTACAAGGGGGAAAAAGCAGTGCGCATTATGGCAAATTTTGAGAGGGGATGCAGCAAAACAACGGGCGCATAGTGCGCCCTGCGGGATCAATTGCCCAGACCGCGACCAGCGTCTTTGGCTTCAATCAGTTCGATTTTATAACCGTCCGGATCTTCCACAAACGCAATGACGGTGGTACCGCCTTTAACCGGACCGGCTTCACGGGTGACGTTACCGCCATTGCTGCGGATACGTTCGCAGGCTTCGGCGGCGTTATCCACTTCCAGCGCGATGTGTCCGTAAGCCGTACCCAGCTCATAGCTGTCCACGCCCCAGTTGTAGGTCAGCTCGATGACCGCTTCATCAGATTCCGGGCCGTAACCGACAAACGCCAGAGAGTATTTATATTCCGGATTTTCGCTGGTGCGCAGCAGCTTCATGCCCAGAACGTTAGTGTAGAAATCGATGGAACGTTGCAGGTCGCCAACGCGCAGCATGGTGTGAAGTAGGCGCATAATTTCCTCATTAACCAGTGGAATGGATTATCTTTTTGAACAGAAACGATGTTTTAGTATAGCGGCGAAAGGTCGCCGCTATCAATGTACAAAGCGGGATTACAGTGAAGGGTAGTCGGTATAACCTTCCGCGCCGCCGCCATAGAAACTTTCAGGGCGCTGCGGGTTCAGTTCGGCTTTCTTCTGCAAACGGGCAACCAGATCCGGGTTAGCAATGTAGTCACGGCCAAAGGCCACGGCGTCGATCAGGCCTTTCCCGATCAGATCTTCAGCTTTCTCTGCCGTATACGCGCCCGCCCCGATAATCACGCCGTGGAAGCGCTCGCGCACTTTCTGGCGGAAGGCTTCACTATAAGGCTTGCCGCCTGCCCAGTCCGGCTCGGACATGTGCAGATAGGCGATACCACGTTTCGCCAGCTCTTCAATCAGATACAGCGCGTCTGCTTCTTCGTTCGGACCGTTGTCGACGTTCTGGAAAGTACCGATCGGGGAGACACGAATACCAATGCGGTCTGCGCTCCACTCATTACAGACAGCATCCACCACTTCAAGCACCAGACGCGCGCGGTTTTCAACGCTGCCGCCGTACTGGTCGGTACGCTGGTTGGAAGAAGGGGACAGGAACTGATGCAGCAGGTAACCGTGCGCAGAGTGCAGCTCAACCAGGTCGAAGCCCGCTTCACGAGCGTTGGCGACGGCCTGACGGAAATCATTCACAATACCCGGGATCTCGTCTAGCTCCAGCGCGCGTGGCGTGGTGGTGTCAACGCGGATCGCATTACCGTTTTCATCGCGCAGGGAAGTGCGGGTATTGGCGTTCAGGGCAGAAGCAGAAACCGGCGCCTGACCGCCAGGCTGGATGCTGCTGTGTGAGATACGACCGGTGTGCCACAGCTGAACCGCAATACGGCCATCTTCAGCATGAACACCTGCGGTGATTTTTTTCCACGCGGCGATCTGTTCCGGGCTGTGCAGACCCGGCGCACCGGCGTAGCCTTTTGCCTGGGCAGAAATCTGCGTGGCTTCGGAAATAATCAGGCCCGCGCTGGCGCGCTGACGATAATACTCACCCATCAATGGCGTTGGGATATCGCCCGGCTCGATGCTGCGCAGACGGGTGAGTGGGGCCATAAACACGCGGTTTGGGGCAGTAACGGCACCCACTTTCAGTGGGGTAAACAGCTTTTCAGCGGACATAATGGCTCCTGAGTAGACCAGTCGACTAGTAAAAGGGTAAATAAAAACGCGGGCTACACGCCAGGCGCGGTTATACAGTTTTTCACGTGCGCCAGCGCGCTTTCGAGCGGCACGGCGCTGCGAGACATTTTTGCTTGCAGGTTGGCGCCTAACCAGAGGGAATAGAGCACCTGTGCCTGCGTGAGCGGATCGCCGGAGAAGGAGAGCGTTTTTTCATTGCGCCCGCTCTCCAGCGCCTGAGCCAGCAGGGCAATCACGCCGCTGGCCCCTTTATCCATGGCGGTGCGCATATCTTCGGAGAGATCGCACACTTCGGCAGACAGTTTTACCGTCAGGCAGCCGCTGATGATGCCCTGCTGACAGAACTGCGTTAGCGTTTCCTGATAGTAGTTCAGAACACGATCCCGGTAGTCACCTTCACCGCTGGCGAAGTGGGCTGCCAGGCGCTGATGGTAGCTGGCGTAGTGCCGCTCCAGCATGGCAACGCCGAACGCCTCTTTGGAACGAAAATAGTGATAAAACGATCCCTTAGGTACTTCAGCGGTTTTTAACAACTCGCTAAGCCCCATCCCGGTAAACCCGCGATGCATGCAAAGGCGCTCGCCGGTAGCCAGCAAATGTTCTCGTGTATCGTGTTCAGTGTGTCTGCTCATGCCCTTACTCTAATAGACCGTTCGGTCTAATGCAAGCCCGCTTAGCGACGACACTGCGACAGAATATCCAGCTGCGGCTGATAAACCGCTGATTTCACGTCCATCATGCCCAGAACGGTGGCGAATAAATTGTCCTGTGAAACCGCCTCTTTTGCGGCATGGTCACGCAGGCAATCCATGTTTACGCCGAAGTTTTTCGCATAATCCGGGGAGAGCCAGAACATAAAAGGAATATGCGTTTGCTGCTCCGGGGCCAGCATATACGGCGTACCGTGCAGGTAAATTCCGCTTTCGCCCAGCGATTCACCGTGATCGGAGAGGTAAATGAGCGCCGTGTTCATGTTGGCCTGCCGGGCTTTCAGTGCGTCGATGGTTCGGCTGACGACGCTGTCGGTATACAGAATCGTGTTGTCATAGGTATTGATCAGCGACTGATGATCGCAATCCTGAATTTCATTGGTATCGCAGGTTGGGGTGAACTTGCGGAAGCTATCAGGGTAGCGTTTGTAATAAGCCGGACCGTGGCTGCCCATCAGGTGAATAACCAGAACCGTATCCAGCTTTATTCCATCCAGCACGTTGTCCAGGCGGTACAGGTTAACGTCGTCGATACAGGATTTGTCCTTACAGAGCTGATCCAGTTTCCACTGGGTCATGTCCGTGTGCGGCACGCGGTCGCAGGCGCCTTTACATCCGCCGTCGTTGTCGCGCCACAGCAGGTTGAACCCGGCGTGGTTAAGCACATCAAGCAGACCTTCCTGATGATGGGCGAGGTCCGCGTCATATTTTTTCCGCGTCATGCCGGAGAACATGCAGGGGACGGAAACAGCGGTTTCCGTGCCACAGGAGGAGGCCCGCGGGAAGTTGATGACATCCTGCTTTTTCAGCTCGGGGTTGGTTTCACGCGGGTAACCATTTAACGAGTAGTTTGCAGCGCGGGAGGCTTCGCCCACCACCACAACCAGCACGGTTTTCTTGCGTTGGCTGGCAATCAGCGCGCCTTTATGAGCATCTTCGCCAATGCGGACCAGCGTCTGGTCGCCGGCAAACCAGCGCATTTTGCTGTATTTCACCACGGCGCTCACGTAATTCGCCGGGGTGACCATTTTTACGATGCTTTTGTTATTGCGGAACAGCGAAGCATAGTCTTTATAGAACACTGACGCGACCAGGATGATCACCAGCAGCGCACCCAGCATAGCGGCGAAGCGCGTCAGGAGGGCATACCACCATTTTCCGGTGCGAATGCGCGTCAGGGCTAACACAACAGATGGAACCAGACCCGCTACGACCAGCCACAGGATCATCTGCGGCGTCACCAGGGCTGTCGCTTCCTGAGAATTAGTCTCGAACACGTTCACAATCATGTTCTGATCGATAACCGCGCCATAGGTATACATAAACCAGGTCGCGGCGGCACATCCCAGGGTCAGGACAATCAGGAGCGGCTTACGAATATAGGGGATATTTAACAGGCTGAAGACAATCACCCAGCCGCAGAACAGTACCAGCGGCACGCTGGCAGCAAACAGGACATCGTGCAGATGCGCAGGCGCAATAATTGACCAGCTGCGCTGGATAAACAGTGCATTCAGTACGGTAAAGAAAAGTGCACAGCCCAGAGTAAATTTTATATCGTTACAGTGTAACTTTTTTGCGAACCACATGATGAGCAGACCATTCGTTATATCAATGCGGCGAGTATAAGAAGGGAAGATTAGCGAAACCTTAATGTCCTGTTTGTGGCAGACATCCTTGCATGCAAGCCATTTAGGGTCTTCACTGTAGGGAATAATGACGTTCTGGAGGTAGGTGTGGCAGAGCAACTGGAATTTTTCCCTGTCCAGAGCCCGTGCCGGGGTATTTGCCAGGTTGATGAACGAGGATACTGTCGTGGCTGCATGCGCACGCGCGATGAACGTTTTAACTGGCAAAATTTCAGCGACGCGCAAAAGCAGGAGGTCTTACGGCTTTGCCGACAGCGTCTGCTGCGTAAAATTCGTGCAAACAAAGCGGTTGAACCCGAAGAACCTCAGCAACCTTCACTGTTTTAGCAGGGTAATTGCGTATACTGGTGACATGACTTCCTTGAGGAAAATGTTATGGTTCAGCGTATTACCCTTGCCCCACAGGGCCCGGAATTCTCCCGATTCGTTATGGGCTACTGGCGCCTCATGGACTGGAATATGTCTCCGGTCCAGCTGGCGGACTTTATAGAAGAGCATCTCGATCTCGGGATCACCACCGTCGATCATGCTGATATTTATGGCGGCTATCAGTGCGAGGCCGCCTTTGGCGAAGCGCTGAAGCGTGCGCCGGGGCTGCGTGAACGAATGGAGATTGTGACCAAATGCGGTATTGCCACCACAGCAAAACCGGAGCATGCGCTTGGACATTACATCACTGACAGCGCGCATATCGTTAAAAGCGCCGAGCAGTCACTGGTCAACCTGGCCACCGATCGTATCGACCTGCTGCTGATCCACCGTCCCGATCCGTTGATGGATGCGGATGAGGTCGCGGAAGCCTTCCTGACGCTGCACCAGAGCGGCAAAGTGCGCCATTTTGGCGTGTCTAACTTCACCCCGGCACAGTTTGCGCTATTGCAGTCTCGCCTGCCGTTTACGCTGGCGACGAATCAGGTGGAGATCTCGCCTGTTCATCAGCCGCTGCTGCTGGATGGCACGCTCGACCAACTGCAACAGCTGCGCATCCGTCCAATGGCATGGTCTTGCCTGGGAGGCGGCCGTCTGTTTAACGATGAGGCATTCCAGCCGCTGCGTAACGAGCTTGAAACGGTGGCGCGCGAACTGAATGCGGAGAGTATCGAGCAGGTGGTTTACGCCTGGATCCTGCGCCTGCCGTCTAAACCGCTGCCAATTATTGGCTCCGGCAAAATTGAGCGTGTCCGCGCTGCGCTTGTTGCTGAGGAGCTGGATATGACGCGTCAGCAGTGGTTCCGCATTCGTAAGGCGGCGCTGGGCTACGACGTACCCTGAGCACGCCTGAACCTGACTTTCCGGTGAAATCTGCGCCTCTGGTATAGACTTAAGGTGCAAAAAATAACCCGTGGAGGTCATATGAAGCGTTTTGCTCTGGCAATGGTCACGCTGGTTGTTTGCGCAGGGGCGCAGGCAGCCAGCGAGGACGTTGAAATGAATCTCGTCACTTCTCAGGGGGTAGGTCAGTCCATCGGGACGGTGAAAATCACCGAAACCGATAAAGGGCTGGAATTTGCTCCCGATCTCAAGGCTCTTCCACCCGGCGAACATGGTTTTCACGTTCATGCTAAAGGCAGCTGTCAACCCGCGATGAAAGAGGGGAAACCAACAGCTGCGGAAGCCGCAGGGGGGCATCTCGACCCGCAGAACTCCGGTAAGCATGAAGGCCCGGAAGGGATGGGGCACCTCGGCGATCTGCCGGTGCTGGTGGTAAATAACGATGGTAAAGCCACCGATCCGGTTGTGGCGCCACGACTCAAAAAGCTTGACGAGGTCAAAGGCAAGGCGCTGATGGTCCACGTGGGCGGCGATAACATGTCCGATCAACCTGAACCGCTTGGCGGCGGCGGGGCGCGCTATGCCTGCGGGGTGATCTGATCGCCAATCGTTCCGGGTGGCGGCGCCTGTTCAAGCTGTGACAGGGAGCAGTGCAGCCGCCAGATAATGGATGCCAGATCGCGGGCCGCAGGCTGATGATGGTGCGCCAGCGTGTCGCAAATACGCTGAAGCTCGGCGAGCGTGACGCTCAGGGGGCGCTGCTGCACCCCGCGCTCGCTCATCACATCGCGGAGCATGGAAATACAGTTATCACGGACCTGCGACAGCGGATCGGAACGCGTCTCCCAGGCGCGCAGCTGCCACACCACGTGCGAACAGTTTAGCAGCACCACGCCCCAGCGCAGTAGCCAGCGACGGGAGAGTGAATCCTGGCTGTTGTTCAGCTGGCTGACATGATGGTAAACCAGCGATTCATACTCGCTTTCGCGCAGATGCGGCCTGCGGCTCAGCTGATCGACAAAACCCCTGCGCAACTCCCGAATATGCCTGCGGCTTTTACGCGCGTCCGAGCCCGGGCGTAGCACGGCGAAAGCCAGCCACGCCAGCCCCACGCCGAGGATCTTCGCCAGGTTGTCGTTGAGAAAATCAGCGTAATCGTAAACCGGTGGATTCGTTACAGAGATAAATGAGCCCATAAAAACAATTAACTGACCCCACAGACCGGCCAGTTTAGGCATTTGCAGTTTGAGCAACTGCATGGTGGTTAATAGCGGGAAGAGAAACAGCAGAAATTGCCAGAGGTCGGTTATCTGCACCATCAAACCAAATTTCACCACGAAGCTGAACAGCGACAGCAGCACCAGCGTACGCAGCAGAAGCGTCAGGGAGTTAAAGGGGGAAGCGGCGACGGAATAGAGCACGCAGCTGATTGCCGCAAGCGTCAGGGCCGCACTGCCCGCATCCCATTGCGTGGTGATGGCCCATGCGCCTACGGCCGTCAACGCGCAAAACGTACGAAAACCGCTCCACAGCGCCTCCATTGCGTCGGTATGCCGCGCCAGAGCAGGACTACCGGGAACGGAAAATTCGGTGACGGGCGTGGCATTCTCGACGGCTTTTAACCAGCGGCTGCTGCGCAGATACAGGCGGCAGAAATAGTTCAGACGCTGCCAGAAGGCGCGATGCCGGTAGTCATATTCATCCGCTGGGGCGAGCGGCGCGATAATGCGGGCCACGGTATAAATATCGGCATCCGAACGCGCAAGGGCAGCGAGCAGCGCCTCGATAATCTCCCGGGTATGGGCTGGCGGTGCAGGCCAGTTCAGCAACATCCGACGAAGGCTCGAGATCGCGCTCGTCATCCGCAATTGCTGGTGCAGTAAATAGTTCAGAAGCGTGTTCTGGCGACGAAAACGGTAGTGGCTCCAGAAAGCCTGGATGCGCAACAGGTTCATGGTCAGGATCTGGCCGATGACCTTTTCGTGCGCGAGGCGGATGTCATCGCTGCTGTCAGGCTGCCAGAGCAGGCTGGCATGTTCCAGCAAACGTGCGTGCATCGTTTTAAGGGCGGTGATAAGCGTAGTGCCATCTGAGGTACTGGGCAGGATCATCATCATGACGCCCCCGCACAGAATGCCGACCATCACTTCACACACGCGTGCCTGGGCGATATCCCACAGCTCGGTGGTATCCAGCACGTTGACGACCGGAAAGGCGATAATGGCCGCGGTGTAACCCGCCAGTTGAAACGCATAGGCAACGTTATTGGTAAAATGAGCGCAGGCCCAGGTACACAGCCCCAGCCATGCCGACATGCTTAACAAAAAGAGCCAGGGATCGTTCAGAGTATGGCCGGCAAGAAGCAGTGCGGCGGTTGCCCCCAGCAGGCTACCTGCCACGCGCCCGAGGCTTTTACTGATAACGCCCCCGACGGTAGGGAAGCTGACGACCGCCGCAGAGGTCATCGCCCAGTAAGGCTCATCCAGATTCAGATAATAGGCAACCGTAAGCGCAAGGCACATGGCGATGCCGTTACGCAGCGCGTAACGCCACTGCGGCCGTGTCGCTTTTATCCACGGCGTATTGCGCCAGGAGAGAGCTCCCAGGTTCATCATCGCGATCCGATGGCGACGGTGCAGGTTGTGCCAGAGACCAGGGTAATGTCTTTCGGCAGTTGATCAAACTCGACGCGAACAGGCACCCGCTGAGCCAGACGCACCCACGGTACGTTGGGTTTGATGTCGGGCACCAGGCCAGAATCGGTTTCCACGCTCTGATCGTAAATTGCCCGACCTATGCTGCTAACGTGACCCTGTAACGTTTCTGCGCCGCTGTAAAGCGTGATTCGGGCAGGCGCTCCCTCGCGGATATGGCGCAGCTTGGTCTCTTCAAAATAACCTACAACATAGAAAGAGCGGCTGTCGACCAGGGCAAAGACCGGCTGGCCTGTGGTGGCGTAATCCCCCACACGGGTCGACAGGCTCGTGATCCATCCATCCACCGGAGCTTTGACAACGGTCTGGGTCAGTTGCCACTCGGCCTGTTTCAGCGTTGCCTCTGCAACCTTCAGGCTGGCCTGCATGGCTTTTACATTGATATTGGCGGTATCGAGATCTTCCGCAGAGATGTAATTCCTCGACAGATGTCGGCGACGTTCGGCTTCGTTATTGGCTTTTGCCAGATCGGATTGAGCTTTTGCGAGCTGCGCCTGGGCATTGAGCACCGCAATGTGAAAAGGGGTCTCGTCGATGCGGAATAACACATCACCCGCATGAACGAACTGGTTGTCCTTCACCAGCAGCGCGCTGATACTGCCGGACACCTGTGGCGTGATGCTGACCTGTTCTGCGCGGATCTTGCCGTCACGCGTCCAGGGCGACTGCATGTAATAATTCCAGAGCCACCAGCCGGCGATAAGCGCCAGCGCTAAGACGAAAAGAGTGGAAAAATATTTTAACGTTTTCAATGCTATTCTCACCACACGGTTAACACGGCAAGGCCAAGACAGACGGAGAGGGTAAACAGGGAGAGATCCATTAACATCGGGTGCCAGATTTCACCGGAATACATCCAGTCGCGCAGCAGACGATGCGCAATGAGCCAGATCACAAAACCGACCATCACGGCTTTAAACAGTGGCGGAAAGTAGACCGATGCGCCAACAATCAGATCCTGGAGGGGCAACCCTGCGGAGAAGGAAAACAACGTCACAAGCAGCGATCCTTTGCGGTGGAATGAGGGCCACAATGGCAGATTTCAATGCGATGGCGCATTACCGTTCAGTGTAAATCATCCTTTAAGGAATGATGAATACCGTGATTGCATTTGTTTTGGCAATACAAATACTGCAAACTATTCTAAAATCACTATAATCACTTAGCAAGCTAATTATAAGGAGATGAAATTGGAATCGCCATTAGGTTCTGATCTGGCAAGGTTGGTACGCATCTGGCGTGCTCTGATTGACCATCGCCTGAAACCTCTGGAACTCACACAGACGCACTGGGTTACGCTGCACAACATCCATCAGCTTCCGCCCGATCAGTCACAGATCCAACTGGCAAAAGCGATTGGTATTGAACAGCCTTCCCTGGTGCGTACCCTTGACCAGCTGGAAGAGAAGGGACTCATCTCCCGACAAACCTGCGCCAGCGACCGTCGCGCCAAGCGGATCAAATTGACGGAAAAAGCGGCCCCGATTATTACTGAGATGGAAACCGTCATCAGTAAAACGCGAGGGGAGATCCTGGCCGGTATTTCACCCGCTGAGCTGGAGATGCTGATCGGACTCATCGCCCGTCTTGAGCAAAACATCCACGATTTACAGTCGCGCGACTGACGTTGTTCACTGGCCTTGCTCGTGCAAGGCCTTTGTCATGTTCTGAACACCACCACCCGGTTGCGGCCCGTCTCTTTTGCCTCGTACATGGCTTTATCCGCGCTTTCCACACAGGTTTCAGCGCTGGTTTCCGGCGAGGTAGCGGTTAATACTCCCATACTAATGGTAATCGGTTCCGGAAGCTGCCCACCGCTGCTGGCCTTGTCAAACCCGCTCAACTTGAGGCGAATACGTTCGGCAACCTGATGCGCGACATCGGACGGTGTATTTGTCAGCATGAGCACAAACTCTTCGCCGCCGATCCGCGCCGCGATATCCTGCGGTCGCACCGAATCGGTCAACAGGTTTGAGACAAACTGTAAAACCCTATCCCCCTGCAAATGACCGTAGCAGTCGTTAATGCGTTTAAAACGGTCAAGATCGCTCACGACCACCGACACCGGATGTGTCACCGTGGCCGTGTTTAGCGCGTGATTTAATGAATCATAGAAATAGCTGCGATTATAAAGACGGGTGAGGGGGTCGCGGATGGAATTTTGATAAGACTGCTGATATTTTACATGCGAGTCACGATACAAATTAAATACGTCGGAAAGTAAGATGAAAATAATCATTAACGTAGCGACAGTTTCGAATAACCGTGCCCGGTACCATGAAATATCTTCAGCGTGTCCGCCTAACAATAGCATGAGCAGAGTGACGATATAACAGACACATAAAAAATTGCCGCCGACCCAAAACAAATTCCTCACGCGGGTAATGGCCAACAGGGTGATTAACGTTACTACCCACAGGACGATCAAAATGATATTGATCGCCTGGCTCCAGAGAACCATAAACTGTCGGGTTTCATTATCCACCAGGTCCAGTGTGAGCAGGGTTGAATGGCTGGAATAGAACAATGCCAGCCCAAGCATACAGCCCGTAAAGAGCGAGGCGCCGACAACGATACCAACATGGGCGCTTCGTGAGAGCGCAGAATTGCGCAGGGTATACAGTAATGCTGCGACGATCATCAGCACCGCCATTAAAAAGTGGCGGAACATGTAGAAAATCATGGCGTCGTTATAGTTCGCTTCGTTGAACTGATAGAGATCAAGCCAGGCCGGGAAGCTGGCCAGTGTCCCCACCATCAGTAACGCCGAACCGGCAAAGGCCAGGGCAATGGGAACAAGATATAATCGCCTTTTGTCGCACCAGTATTTCATTGCCATAAAACAGGCAATAAACAGATGGAACACCAGAAGAAATATCGTCAGCGTAGGGAAAAACAAAGGTGAAAACGAAGGAACCCATTCAACAAGTTTTATAAAAAAACCTTGTAATACGGCAATGATAACAATACACCCAAGCGCGAAGGCCACAAAGCGGTTCTTTACAAATCGACAGATCGCAAGCATAGAGAATTTAAAAATTAAAAAAGGAAAAAGAGATTGCGAAGAGTCTAAGCGAGGGAAATAAAAAATACTTTGCGCACGGACAAGAACGGGTGAAATGAATAATTCACCATGTGAATATATTGTGCCAATATATTATTGGAAATGATGATTTTGGTAAATGGATGCGGTCTGAAAGACCACATCCATCAGGATATTAACGCGGGGAGACGGTGACCTGGCTGCCGTTGCTTGCAAGAACAACACGCTGGCCAGCAGAGAAGCGGGTGTTACCCTGTTTCTGCACAACCATAATAGTGCTGCCATCGTCTTTGCGGATTTCCAGCTCAACGCCCTGAGTTTTGTTCATCGCACCCTGAACGCCCTGACCCGCTACGCCGCCTGCAACTGCGCCCGCTGCGGTCGCCAGAGAACGTCCGGTGCCGCCGCCAATGGTATTACCCAGGAAACCACCCAGCACAGCACCGCCGATTGCGCCCACCACGTTCGTGTCATCGCCACCCTGAATCTGAACAGGACGGGCATTAACGATAGTACCGTATGTCACGTTCTGTACCTGTTTAGCTTCAGAAGCACTATATACGTCGCCGGAGAGTGAACTGTCATTCACACAACCCGCCAGTGTTAAACCAATCAGCGAAACGCCCAGTACACGTAAAATCATTTGACTCTCCTGTTCACCAAAAAACGCCCGGTTGGGGCATCCGTCATGGCTAAATTATATGGCATTCCTGACCACAGTTCATATCTTTGCATGCCGAATAAATAAATTTTACCTGAACAGGGCTTAACGGGACATAAACAAACATCGCCTGTGCTACAGGTCTGAGATTGTTAAAAATTATTATCACCGCATAGCAAAGCCGCGTTATTTATGATGGAGTGGTTGCACTTAGCCCATGTAACGTAAGGAAAGCGCATGAAATCGGGTCGCTATATCGGTGTGATGTCTGGTACCAGTCTTGACGGTGTGGATGTCGTTCTGGCCGCCATTGATGAAAACATGGTGGCGCAGCAGGCAAGCCTGACCTGGCCAATTCCGGTCTCGTTAAAAGAAGAGATCCTGAACATCTGCCAGGGGCAACAGCTGACGCTTTCCCAACTGGGCCAACTGGATGTGCGTCTGGGGGCGCTGTTTGCTGATGCGGTACTGGCCCTGATGCAGCAGGAAAGACTCCACCCGCAGGATATCGTGGCAATAGGCTGCCATGGGCAGACCGTCTGGCATGAACCTGTCGGCGAGGCGCCGCACACGATGCAAATTGGCGATAACAACCAGATTGTGGCAAAAACCGGCGTAACGGTGGTGGGTGATTTCCGTCGTCGTGATATGGCCCTCGGCGGGCAGGGGGCGCCGCTGGTTCCGGCATTTCATCAGGCGCTGCTGGCGCACCCGGTAGAGCGCAGGATGGTTCTGAACATCGGCGGGATCGCCAACCTGTCGATGCTTATTCCCGGGCAGCCCGTGCGGGGGTACGATACCGGACCCGGTAATATGCTGATGGATGCCTGGATTTGGCGTCAGAGCGGTAAAGCCTATGACAAAGACGCGCAGTGGGCCAGCCAGGGGAAAGTGATCCTTCCCTTGCTGCAAACCCTGTTAAGCGATCCTTTCTTTGCTCTGCCTGCGCCAAAAAGCACGGGGCGGGAATATTTCAACTACGGCTGGCTTGAACGTCAGCTGGCGCGCTTCCCCGGCCTTGCGCCTCAGGATGTGCAGGCTACGCTGACGGAGCTCACCGCGGTGTCGATCTCTGAACAGGTGTTGCTGAGCGGCGGGTGTGAGCGCTTGCTGGTATGCGGAGGCGGAAGCCGAAACCCGCTGGTGATGGCACGCCTCGCCGCCTTGCTGCCGGGCACCGAAGTCACGACCACTGATGAAGCCGGGATCAGCGGAGACGATATGGAAGCGCTGGCCTTCGCCTGGCTTGCCTGGCGTACGGTTGCCGGTCTGCCGGGTAATTTACCCTCCGTAACCGGTGCGCGGGAGGCGAGCGTCCTCGGGGCCATTTTCCCCGCAAACCCGCGCCATAATCAGAGTTAACTGAAATTCAGCGGGAGGCGTAACCCGTAAAATAGGGAAAAACAGGAGGGCGGTTAGGCCCTCCAGGACCAGGATAGTCTTCGGAATCTACCCATGAAAAAACTTCTTCTCATTGCTGTACCTTTTCTTATGACCGGATGCAGCGTCTATAACCAGTTCGTTGAGCGTATGCAAACCGATACGCTGGAATATCGTTGTGATGAAAAACCGCTGACGGTGAAGCTGAACAACCCGCGTCAGGAAGCCAGCTTTGTTTATGACAATAAGTTGTTGACGCTGAAGCAGGGAATGTCGGCCTCCGGAGCGCGCTACTCAGACGGGATCTACGTCTACTGGTCGAAAGGCGACAGCGCCACCGTCTACAAGCGTGACCGCATTGTGCTGAACAATTGTCAGCTTCAAAATCCGAAGCGTTGAGATTTTTGAAGGGGGCGCGCACAATAGCGCCACCCAATCTCACTTTCAGCTAACGCCATGTCAGATAACGACGAAATACAGCAAATTGCGCATCTGCGCCGTGAATACACCAAAGGCGGTCTGCGACGCCAGGATCTTCCCGCCGAACCGCTGGTGCTTTTTGAACGCTGGCTGAAGCAGGCCTGCGAAGCGAAACTGGCTGACCCGACGGCAATGGTCGTTGCCACGGTTGATGAAAATGGTCAGCCGTATCAACGCATCGTTCTTCTCAAGCATTATGACGAGAAAGGGCTGGTGTTCTACACCAACCTGGGCAGTCGTAAAGCGCATCACCTTGAAAATAATCCGCGTATTAGCCTGCTCTTCCCGTGGCATATGCTTGAGCGCCAGGTGATGGTTACCGGCACGGCGGAGCGCCTCTCTACGCTTGAAGTGGTGAAATATTTCCACAGCCGCCCGCGCGACAGTCAGATCGGTGCCTGGGTCTCTAAACAGTCCAGCCGAATCTCAGCCCGCGGCGTGCTGGAGAGTAAATTCCTCGAACTCAAACAGAAGTTTCAGCAGGGTGAAGTACCGCTGCCGAGTTTCTGGGGCGGGTTCCGCATCCCCATTGAGCAGATGGAATTCTGGCAGGGCGGTGAACACCGTCTCCACGACCGCTTTTTATACCAGCGCGACAACGGTGGCTGGAAAATCGACAGACTGGCACCGTAATCCCCAAAATTTGTTGATTTAAGCGCTAGCGCACACCGCGCTGGCGCTTTATTCTATGGTCCTTTCGCATCAGGCGAAAAGTCGTGTACCGGCAAAGGTGCAGTCGTTTATACATGGAGAATTTGATGGCAAGCAGTAACTTGATTAAACAATTGCAAGAGCGGGGCCTCGTGGCCCAGGTGACGGACGAGGAAGCGTTAGCAGAGCGACTGGCGCAAGGCCCGATCGCGCTCTATTGCGGCTTCGATCCCACCGCTGACAGCTTGCATTTGGGGCATCTTGTTCCATTGTTATGCCTGAAACGCTTCCAGATGGCCGGCCATAAGCCTGTCGCTCTGGTTGGCGGCGCGACCGGTCTGATTGGCGACCCAAGTTTCAAAGCCGCTGAGCGTAAGCTGAATACCGAAGACACCGTGCAGGAGTGGGTGGATAAGATCCGTAAACAGGTTGCACCGTTCCTGGATTTCGACTGCGGTGATAACTCTGCGATTGCGGCGAACAACTACGACTGGTTTGGTGGCATGAACGTGCTGACGTTCCTGCGTGACATCGGCAAACACTTCTCTGTTAACCAGATGATTAACAAAGAAGCAGTGAAGCAGCGTCTTAACCGTGACGACCAAGGTATCTCTTTCACCGAGTTCTCCTACAACCTGTTGCAGGGGTATGACTTCGCCTGCCTGAACAAGCTGCACGGCGTATCTCTGCAAATTGGCGGTTCCGACCAGTGGGGTAACATCACCTCCGGTATCGATCTGACCCGTCGCCTCCACCAGAATCAGGTGTTTGGTCTGACCGTGCCGTTGATCACCAAAGCAGACGGTACCAAGTTCGGTAAGACCGAAGGCGGCGCGGTATGGCTGGATCCGAAGAAAACCAGCCCGTATAAATTCTACCAGTTCTGGATCAACACGGCGGATGCCGACGTTTATCGCTTCCTGAAGTTCTTCACCTTTATGAATATCGAAGAAATCAATGCGCTGGAAGAAGAAGACAAGAACAGCGGTAAAGCACCACGCGCCCAGTACGTGCTGGCGGACGAAGTAACCAAACTGGTTCACGGCGAAGAAGGTCTGGCGGCGGCGAAACGCATTACGGCGAGCCTGTTCAACGGGACCCTGAGCGATTTAAGCGAAGCGGATTTCGAACAGCTGGCGCAGGATGGCGTACCGATGGTGGAGATGGAAAAAGGCGCCGATCTGATGCAGGCGCTGGTGGACTCCGAGCTCCAGCCGTCTCGCGGTCAGGCGCGTAAAACCATCGCCTCTAACGCGATCACCATTAATGGCGAAAAACAGGCCGATCCGGAATATACCTTTACCGAGAACGACCGTCTCTATGGTCGCTACACGCTGCTGCGTCGCGGTAAGAAAAATTACTGCCTGGTCTGCTGGAAGTAATTAAAAGTATGCAGGGGCGTGGGAAACCACGCCCCTTTTGTTTTGACAGGGTTTGGTAAGTACAACATGAAGAACATCCTCGCCATTCAGTCCCACGTTGTGTTTGGACATGCTGGCAACAGCGCTGCGGAATTCCCGATGCGCCGCCTCGGCGTTAACGTCTGGCCCCTTAATACCGTCCAGTTTTCGAATCACACCCAGTACGGTAAATGGACCGGCTGCGTAATGCCGCCGTCGCATCTGACGGAAATCGTTCAGGGGATTGCGGATATCGACCAGCTTAAACGCTGCGATGCCGTACTGAGCGGCTATCTGGGTTCGGCGGAGCAGGGGGAACATATCCTCGGCATTGTGCGCCAGGTGAAAGCGGCAAACCCCGCGGCGAAATATTTCTGCGATCCGGTGATGGGACATCCTGAAAAAGGCTGCATCGTAGCGCCGGGCGTTGCGGAGTTTCATGTCCGTCATGCATTGCCCGCCAGCGATATTATTGCCCCCAACCTGATTGAACTGGAGATCCTGTGCGAGCATCCGGTCAACAGCGTAGAAGAGGCTGTAAGCGCCTCTCGCGAGCTGATCGCCCAGGGGCCAGAGATTGTGCTGGTGAAACACCTGGCATGCGCAGGGTTGAGCCAGGACCGTTTTGAGATGCTGCTGGTGACGAAGGATGAAGCCTGGCATATCAGTCGACCGCTGGTGGATTTCGGTACACGTCAGCCTGTCGGGGTCGGGGATGTGACCAGCGGTTTGCTGCTGGTGAAGCTATTGCAGGGTGCGAGCCTGCGCGATGCGCTGGAGCACGTCACCGCAGCCGTTTATGAAATCATGATTGCGACGAAGACGATGCAGGAATATGAGCTCCAGGTCGTCGCGGCACAGGATCGCATCGCGAAGCCGGAGCACTATTTTAGCGCAACGCAGCTATAGACACTGCCCGGCGGCGCTGCGCTTGCGCGGGCCTACGGAATTTGTAGGCCGGGTAAGCGTCAGCGCCACCCGGCTCCTCAGGCCGCTCCGTTAATTCAACCCTTCCGCTTTCAGCGCCGCCGCCACCGCAGGACGCTCCGCCACGCGCGTCATATACGATGCGACATGGTCTAATCCTTCCATGTTCAACTTAACCGCGCGCGCCCAGCGCAGAACGGTAAACAGATAGGCATCGGCGATAGTGAAACGCGAGCCACAGATCCACTGGTCGTCTTTCAGCGCGTCGTTAACGTACTGCAACTTTTTCTCCAGCAGCGCGCGCACGGTAGGTTTGTACTCTTCTGGCGTGTCCGGGCGGAACAGGGGCGTAAAGCCTTTGTGCAGTTCGGTGGCAATATAGTTCAGCCACTCCAGCGTCTTATAACGCGCAATGCTGCCGGTGGGGGCAAGGAGCTGACGATCCGGTACGTTGTCCGCCAGGAATTGCATAATCGCCACCCCTTCGGTCAGCAGGGTGCCATCATCCAGCAGCAGGGCCGGAACCTGCCCTTTTGGGTTAATCGCAAAAAAGTCATCCCCGTTTTCCAGGCGCTTTTTCATCAGGTCAACGCCGTCCAGCGTGAAATCTTTACCGCTCTCGCGAAGCGTAATATGGGAAGCAAGAGAGCAGGCGCCCGGTTTATAGAACAGTTTCATCGGTAACTCCTTTTTGCTGAGGTTCCAGCTATGTTAGTGCGCGTTCGGATAAAAAAAAAGCCGCTAATCAATTAGCGGCTTCTGTTCAGTCGTTTCCCGATGACATTACGCGTTCGCGGTTTTAATCGCTTTAGCGGATTTGTCGTCGTCCTGCGTCATACGATTCAGTTTAGGTGCGGTCAGCAGCATCAGTACGGCAATCACGGCGGTCGCGATACCAATTTGCATGAACACGGTGCCGTAGACATTCAGGGAAACCAGCGGGTCGGTAACGTTGTCTGGTACCGCCATCAGGTTCGCAATCTTACCTGCGATGATGGCCGCGCCAGCGGTAGTCAGGAACCAGCTACCCATGATGAAGCCCATCAGACGCTGAGGGACCAGCTGCGCAACCATCGCCAGACCCAGACCGGAGATCATCAGTTCACCGATGGATTGCAGCGCATAGCTCAGGATCAGCCAGTTAACAGAAACGATACCCGCGTCGGTCGCGAATTTCGTCCCCAGCGGCAGCACCAGGAATGCGCCAGAGCACAGCACCATACCGATAGCGAACTTGTGCGGCATTGGCAGACGGTCGCCCATCTTGTTATAGATAGCGGCCAGAATCGGGCTACCAATCATGATCCAGAACGGGTTCAGTGCCTGATACTGCTCCGGCTCGAACGCGATACCGAGGATGGAGTGCTCAACGTTGCGGATAGCGAAGAAGTTCAGAGACGTTGGCATCTGGCTGTACAGAACGAAGAAGATGATCGCTTCCAGCATCAGAATGAACGCCACAATCATCTTACGACGTGCCGCACCCTGCATCGCGAAGGCTTCTTTCGCGAAGATAATCACGATACCCAGCGCAACCACGCCCAGTACGGCACGTGCAACGCCCTGGTTATGCAGCAGCCAGGTGGCGACAGCGGCCAGGATCACGATGCCGACGATGGTTGCCAGCAGTTTGCCCATGTGCACGGGTTCGAAGTCTGGTTTTGAACCATAGTCTTTAACCCAGCTACGGCAGAACAGGAAGTTCACAACGGTGATCAGCATACCCACGAAGCTCAGCGCAAACGCTACGCTCCAGCCGAATTTTGCGGCCAGCCATGGGGTTGCCAGCATAGAGAAGAAGGAGCCGATGTTGATGGACATGTAGTACATGGTAAATGCACCGTCCAGACGTGGGTCATCTTTGCTGTAGCAGGTAGAGAGCAGGGAAGATGGGTTCGCCTTGAAGAGGCCGTTACCTACCGCGATGGTAGCCATGCCCATGTAAACCACACCTGCATCGTGCCCGGACCAGGCAACCAGCCCATAGCCAATCGCCAGAACAACGGCGCCCAGCATAATGACTCGTTTAGTACCGAGGACTTTATCGCCTAACCAGCCGCCGATAGCGACGAGGCCATACACCAGGGCGCTGAAGGAAGAGAATAGCGTGATGGAATCGGCTTCAGACATACCCAGCTGTTTAACCAGGTAAACCGCCATGATCCCTTGCAGGCCGTAGTAGCCAAAACGTTCCCATAATTCGATAGAGAAAATGAGATAGAACGCTTTAGGCTGTTTGAAAGCGTTAAGACTTACGCTCTCATCTGTTGGTTTATTGTTTGCAGTAGACACATATACCTCTTTTTTTACATCCCATATTAACGGGGGTGTTCATAGCGTGATGACCGTAGTACATCCGCTTTATAGTTATATTGGGAGGGGAAACGGCGGGTAATGTTCACTATCCAGCCCCATCTGGCAATACGTTTGTAATAATCTGTTACATATAACTCTGGCGGTATAATCATCGGTTCACGCAAATGTTATGCAGCTTTAAATTTCATTGGTTGAAAATTAGTGGTTTTTTTGACTGTGATCGACCCTGTTTAATGGCTGTATGGCGATATGTTCTGCTATTTCGGGTGATTGGCAGTGATATAGCCCATGTTCTGAAAAATGACTGGTCTTATGTGCGGTGTTGAATAGACGAAATCTTGTCTGACAAAGGGGTTGGGCGGGTTTTAACAACAAAAATCCAACATCAGGTTATCAGAGTGATCGCGATCACAGATGTATAGAAATTTTTGGTGATGAAAAAACTATTAACCTGTTTGAGTGTTAAATGACCGAAGAATCGACAATGCGTAAAGGAGAAAGAGAGGGCAATTTATGGTCAATCGAGAAGATATCAGAGCCCTTGTTAATTCTAAGGGCTTGAACAGGTAAGAAGTAAGGTGGTTTACGCTCAGGGATAGACTTTTTCTTTGTATTCGCAGAGATCTTCGATAATGCAGGAACCGCAGCGTGGCTTACGGGCAATACAGGTATACCGTCCGTGCAGGATCAGCCAGTGGTGGCAGTCCACCTTAAATTCCGCAGGAACGACTTTTAACAGCTTCTCTTCAACCTCTTCCACGTTTTTACCCGGCGCGAAACGGGTGCGATTTGAGACGCGGAAGATATGGGTATCCACGGCGATGGTCGGCCAGCCAAACGCCGTGTTCAGCACCACATTTGCCGTTTTACGCCCGACGCCCGGCAACGCTTCCAGCGCGGCGCGATCTTCAGGGACTTCACCGCCGTGCTTCTCCAGCAGGATCCGGCAGGTCTTAATGACGTTTTCGGCCTTGCTGTTAAACAGGCCAATGGTCTTGATATAGGATTTCACACCTTCAACGCCCAGCTCCAGCATGGCCTGCGGCGTATTGGCGACAGGGTAGAGCAAGGCAGTGGCTTTATTGACGCTCACGTCCGTCGCCTGTGCAGAGAGCAGCACCGCGATCAACAGTTCAAACGGCGAGTTAAAGTTCAGCTCTGTCGTTGGATGAGGATTCTCATCGCACAGGCGCGTCAGGATCGCAATGCGTTTCTCTTTATTCATACTGCTTTCTCGGGGATCCCTTCCTGTACGCTGCGTTCAGCGGCGCGGCGTTTACGTTTTTCATCAATCAGGTATTTTAACGCCAGCATCATCCCAAGGCCAATGAAGGCGCCAGGAGGTAGCATGGCCAGCAGGAACGGAGTGTCCGTATGGAACACCTCAATACGCAGCGACTTCGCCCAGCCGCCAAGCAGCGCGTCCGCACCGTCGAAGAGCGTACCGTTGCCCAAAATTTCACGCAGAGAGCCGAGGACGAACATGGCGGCAGTCGCGCCCATGCCGATGGAAAACCCATCCAGCGCGGATATGGCCGGATTGTTTTTCACCGCGAAGGCTTCAGCGCGGCCTACGACAATACAGTTAGTCACGATAAGCGGAATGAAGATCCCGAGCGACTGGTACAGGCCAAATGCGTAGGCGTTAATCAGCATTTGCACGACGCTGACCACCGACGCAATGATCATGACATAAATCGGAATACGGATTTCTGACGGCGTCCAGCGGCGCAAAACAGAAATGGAAAAGTTAGTCAGGGTCAGCACCAGCGTGGTCGCCAGCCCCAGCCCGAGCGCGTTGGTGGCGGTAGACGTCACCGCCAGCAGCGGACATAGCCCAAGCAGCTGCACCAGCGCGGAGTTGTTCTTCCAGAGACCCTGGACGATAACCTCTTTAACCTGGCTCATGGTCACTCCTCACAGGTGGAAAGATGATTGATCTGCGCGGGCAGCGTTTCGGCATACAGCCCGGCGCGCTTTACGGCGTTGACCACCGCGCGCGGGGTAATCGTGGCGCCCGTGAACTGGTCAAATTCGCCGCCATCTTTTTTCACCGCGAAAGCAGGATCGTCCTCGCCATGAATCATCTTTCCGGCGAAGTGTAAGATCCAGTCGCTTAAGCGTGTTTCAATTTTGTCGCCAAGGCCCGGCGTTTCGTGATGTTCCGTCACGCGCGTACCCAGTACGGTGCCGGAAAAATCGCTGCCCACCAGCAGCTGAATCGCACCGGAGTAACCGTCCGGCGCGGTGGCTTCCATGACGGCGCCCACGGGGTTATCGCCCTTGCGGGCAATATAAACGCGATGGGGTCCTTTACCAAGCTGCGGAGCCTGCACGACAAAGCAGCTTTTTTGCAGGTCATTATCGTAGAGATCGGATGGGATCACCTGATCGAACAGCGCTTTTTGCTGCTTCATTGCCTGCTCTGCAATGGTGGTTTTCGTCAGTTCATTTACCAGCGCGGTCAGCCCGGTGAGGGCGGCGGCGAAGATCGCCAGCGTGACGCCGTGTTTTTGCATTGTCTTGAGCATGGCGCGACCCTTAGCGATGACCGTACACGCGTGGACGCGTGTAGTAGTCGATGAGCGGAACGGTGATGTTAGCCAGCAGCACGGCAAATGCCACGCCGTCCGGATAGCCGCCAAAGCTGCGAATAAGCCAGACCAGCAAGCCTGCCAGCGCGCCGAAAATCAGACGACCACGGTTGGTGGTAGAGGCGGTGACCGGATCGGTCAGAATAAAGAATGCCCCGAGCATGGTCGCGCCGGAGAGCAGATGGAGCTGCGGGCTGGCCAGTGACTCAGGTGAGATAACCCAGCCGAGCGTCGAGCAGACGGCCAGCGTCACCAGGAAGCTCACCGGAATATGCCAGCGGATCGCCTTCTGTTGCAGCAGGAACGCGCCACCCAACAGGTAGGCCAGATTGACCCACTGCCAGCCAGCACCTGCCAGTACGCCGCTGTAAATAGACGATTTCATCACCTGCTCCACGCTTTGTCCGGCACGCAGGGAGGTTTTGAAGGTATCGAGCGGAGTGGCCTGACTGATGCCGTCCACGCCCATGCGAAGCGCGTTCATATCTGCGCCCAGCGCGGTGTGGCCGGTAAAGATAACGTGCAGGGCATCCATAAAGCCGGGCACCGTGGCGGCGATCTCATGCGGCGGCAGCCAGCTGGTCATCTGTACCGGGAAGGAGATCAGCAGTACTACGTAGCCAATCATCGCCGGGTTAAACGGGTTATGGCCCAGCCCGCCGTACAGCTGTTTGGCGATGATCACCGCAAACACCGTTCCCAATATCACCATCCACCACGGGGCGAACGGGGGAATGCTGATGGCCAGCAACAGGCCGGTCAACAGGGCGGAGTTATCGCTCAGGATGCGAGTCACCTCCATTTTGCGCAGCTTCAGGATCGCGGCTTCCGCTGCGACGGCACTGGCGCAACCCAGAACTAACTGGAAAAGCGTACCCCAGCCGAAAAACCAACACTGTACGGCAATACCTGGCAGCGCGGCCAGGCACACCAGCATCATAATACGCGATGTCTGGCGCTGGTTATGGGTATAAGGGGAACTTGCAATTCTGAAAACCATTTAATCCTCGTTAACGGCTTGCTGCGCGGCTTTCTTTGCCTGAACGCGCGCAATCGCGGCGGCGACTGCGGCTTTGCGTGGATCGTCATTAGCGGCCGCAGGCAGTTCGTCCTGCTGTGCCGCTTTTCGTGCTTTGGCACGGGCGATGGCCGCTTCAACGGCGGCTTTACGCGGATCGACAGGGGCTTCACTCTCTTCGGCAGGTTGTAGCTGTGCCGCTTTACGTGCTTTGGCGCGGGCGATAGCGGCTTCAACGGCCGCCTTGCGCGGATCCGTCGCTTCCTGTTCAACCACCACTGTCTGCTGACCGGCTTTGCGGGCTTTTGCCCTGGCAATAGCCGCTTCCACCGCCGCTTTACGCGGGTCGATGTCGGCTTCCGGTTTGGCGTTTTGCGCTTTCTCCGCCTGACGCGCGCGTGCTTCGGCTTTCCGCGCTTCGCGGGCTGCAATCGCTTCGCTGTTGTCCGGTTTTTCTCCCGGAGCGATCACAACCGTCTGGGCGGCGGTGGCTTTCTTCTCGCGTACGCGGGCCAGGGCTGCGTTAATGGCATCCTGATCTTTCGCCGCAGGCTGCACGGCAGCCTGCTTATGGCGTTCCTGACGGGCTTGTTTCTCGCGCTCCAGTCGCGCCTGGCGCGCTTCAAAGCGGGCCTTCGCTTCAGCGGCACGTTTTTCTTCCATGGAGATGGCGTAGATTTCAGCTTTCTCCTGACGGAAATACTGCACCAGCGGAATATTGCTTGGGCAGACCCAGGCGCAGGCACCGCATTCAATACAGTCAGCCAGGTTATGCGCCTGGGCTTTATCGTGCAGCTGGCCTTTGCTGTACCAGTACAACTGCTGCGGCAGTAAATCTGCCGGGCATGCGTCCGCACAGGCGCTACAGCGTATGCAACCTTTCTCTTCCTGCGTTTCGCCCATCTCCGTCAGGGAAGGGGCAAGCAGGCAGTTGGTAATCTTCACCACCGGCACATCAAGCCACGGCAGGGTAAAGCCCATCAGCGGGCCGCCCATAATGACCAGTTGATCGCTACCCGGGCAGAAGCCAGCCTGTTCCAGCAGATGACGCACCGGCGTACCCAGACGCGCCCAGATGTTGCCGGGACGGGAGACGGACTCGCCGGTCAGTGTGACGACGCGCTCGGTCAATGGCTCGCCGTCAATCACCGCACGTTTCACCGCGTAGGCGGTCCCCACGTTTTGCATCAGCACGCCGATGTCGGACGAACGGCCTCCGTGGGGGACCTGTTTGCCGGTCAGGATCTGCGTCAGCTGTTTTGCCCCGCCGGACGGATATTTGGTCGGGATCACGCGCAGGGCGATATCATGGCTGTCCGCCAGAACCGCACGCAGCATCGAAATGGCCTGCGGTTTATTGTCCTCAATACCGATCAGCACTTCGCGGGGTTGCAGGATATGCGCAAGAATGCGAATACCTTCCACCACCTGCGCGGCACAGTCCTGCATCAGACGGTCATCGGCGGTGATGTACGGTTCGCACTCGGCGGCATTGATGATCAGCGTTTCGATTTTATCGCCGCCGCCGTGAAGCTTAGCGCCGGTCGGGAAGCCTGCGCCCCCCAGACCCGCCACGCCGAACTGATGAATGCGTTCAATCAGCGCTTCACGGCTGTGGGAACGGTAGTCGCTCCAGCCGTCACGCTCGATCCAGCGGTCTTCACCATCGGCTTCAATGATCACGCTCAGCTCAGACAACGCCGACGGATGGGCAACGGTATGGGGGGCAACAGCCACCACCTTACCGGAAGTCGGGGCATGTATCGGCAACATCCGTCCGCGACCAAAGGTCAGCGGCTGGCCGCGAAGAACGCTATCGCCTTCTTTCACGCACAATTCGCCTTCCGCGCCGATATGCTGTTTCAGGGGCATAACGTAACGGGTCGCCAGCGGGATCTGGCGCAGCGGCGTGCCGTTAGACTGCGATTTCATCTCAGGCGGATGAATGCCGCCGTCGAAATCCCAGATCTTCTCTTTTCTGAAGGCAGAAAATAACTTAAGCATGTTGTTCCACAGGAATATTGCGAACCGGAATGGTCTGAAGGTCCCACTTCCAGTTTTCGGTAGTCGTTTCAACCGGGCGCAGTTCTATACACTGCGTCGGGCAGGGCGCCACGCAGAGATTACAGCCGGTGCACAGATCCGCCACAACGGTATGCATCGCGCGCGTTGCGCCCACAATGGCGTCAACAGGACACGCCTGAATACATTTTGTGCAGCCAATGCAGTTGGCTTCGTCGATAACAGCAAGGGCACGAACAGGCTCCTGGGCCTGTTCATCGCCGTCGACAGGCTGGGGATCGACGTTCAGCAGGGCAGCTATTTTAAGCATGACCGCTTCGCCACCCGGCGCGCAGCGGTTGATCTTTTCTCCCTGCACGCCCACCGCCTCAGCGTAAGGGCGGCAGCCAGGGTAGCCGCACTGCCCGCACTGGCTCTGGGGTAAAAGTTCATCAATTTTTTCAACCACCGGATCGTCCTCCACCGCAAACCGGCGGGAGGCGTAACCCAGAATGATGCCAAAGACGAGTCCCAGCACGCTGATGGACGCGATGGCAATCCAGATAGCACTCATTACAACTTCACCAGACCACTAAAGCCCATAAAGGCCAGAGACATTAAACCTGCGGTCACCAGAGCGATGGCGTTACCGCGAAACGGCGCGGGAATATCCGCCGCGGCCAGACGCTCGCGAATCGAGGCGAACAGGACCATAACAAAAGAAAAACCGACCGCGGCGGAAAAACCATACAGCGCCGATTGCAGGAAATTATGCCCAAGGTTGATATTCAGTAGCGCCACGCCCAGCACCGCACAGTTAGTGGTGATGAGGGGCAGAAAAATACCCAACAGGCGATACAGGGCAGGGCTGGTTTTCCGCACCACCATTTCGGTAAATTGCACCACGACCGCAATGACCAGAATAAAGGCCAAAGTGCGCAGGTAGAGCATGTCGAGCGGGATTAGGATCCAGGTATCAATCAGCCATGCGCAAATGGAGGCCATCGTCATCACGAAGGTGGTTGCCAGCCCCATGCCCATTGCCGTCTCCAGCTTTTTGGAGACGCCCATAAACGGGCACAGGCCAAGGAACTTCACCAGTACGAAGTTATTCACCAGCACAGTTCCGACAAAGAGCAGTAAGTAATCGGTCATTATTTAGCCTGAAATAAAATAGCCGCCTATTATCGGATAAACGACAACAGGCCACAACAGGTTAACTGTAAGGTTATTACGGGTTGACAAAGGTCTTCTTAACGCGCGTCGAACGCTTGAAATAAGGGACCAGAAGCGCCGTCGCCAGTAGCGGAAACAGTAACTGGCGAACCGCCAGCGCGTCAGACACAGGCGAGAAAGCGAACGCTTTGACAGCCAGCAGCACGGAGACCAGCAGCCAGATAATGTAATGCTTTGGCACGCTTTTGCGGCGTTTGAAGAAGGCGATAGTCAGCCACAGCGTGTAGTACCACATCGCGATCGCGAAAACGAACGACACAAACCACGTCGCAATATTGAGCGCACTCTGGGACATCAGTGTCTGGATAGCATGAGGCGTAACCAGTGCGGTGGTGTAAAGCAACAGCGCCAGTGAAGCGCTTAATAATGCCACCAGCAGCCATGCCAGCGGGGCGATTAACCAGCCCCCAATTCTCTCTCCAGGCAATGCGGTCATACGCTCTCCCATAGTCTGCGCGAAATGTTATACAGAAATTTGCAGGGCGGAGAGTATATAACATTTCACGCCGAAGGCTACTTTCTTATACAACGTAACGCCATACGGATTTAGGCACTTCCCCCACATTGAACAGACGACCGCCAGAGACCAGTTCGGCGCGACGATGGTCAGCAGCGCGGTACATATTGATGATGTCCTGATTATCCGACAGCGTGTAGTTCAGATGGTCAAACAGTTTTTCCAGGCTTTCAAGGGAATTGATCTTGCGAAATTTTAATAAATAGTCCTGAACTGTCATATTAATAAGTTTCCATATAAAAGGGTAATACCCATAAAGGTAATGCGTTCGAATAATAAACGGATTAATAAAGACGTAAACTGTCCACTCGGGTAACGCGACGAAATTAGGAGTTTTCTTTGCGAAGAATCAGGCATCAGGAGATGCCTGAAAGAGAAGGGTAACCCCGTTCATTACGGCTGGCAATATGTTCCATGACGTAATGTGTCACGCTTTATGACGACACGGCTTACTTTTGTTGTGCGACAGTCACAGGCTCCGGCGGCTGGTAGTTATCGATATGGCTGGCAATGCCGAGCAACACGACTGAAACCCCAAGGACAATCCATCCCGCTAATTCAATGATTCGATTAATTATTGACGTCATAATTTGTGTTTGTAATTTATCCATAAATACAGATGACAAATGTTACAGCGCCCTTTTCTTCAGAGCAAGCGCTTTGGGAACGATTCCCCGGCCCCCTATGCGCACTTTAATGCGAGGTAACAAAAAACGCTGTCGTGAAATGCTATTTTAACTCACAGGGCACATTATTAATGTGTGCGTTAAGCACAAGGCCAGTGATAAATAAGCGCACAGCGAGGGGGCAAACGATGAGTGAAAACATCCGCGTCGGTCTTATTGGCTACGGGTACGCAAGCAAAACCTTTCATGCACCGCTGGTTGCCGGCACGCCGGGAATGGAACTGGCGGCCATCACAAGCAGCGATGAGACTAAGGTCCGCGCCGACTGGCCAGCCGTGCCGGTGGTAACGGAGCCTAAGCATCTGTTTAACGATCCTAATATTGACCTTATTGTCATTCCTACCCCTAACGACACTCATTTCCCCCTGGCGAAAGCGGCGCTGGAGGCAGGCAAACATGTTGTTGTCGATAAGCCCTTCACCGTGACGTTGTCACAGGCGCGCGAGCTGGATGCGCTGGCGCGAAGTCTTGGTCGGTTATTATCGGTCTTTCACAACCGGCGCTGGGACAGCGATTTCCTGACGGTCAAAGCGCTGCTCAACGAAGGCACGCTCGGCGAAATTGCCTTTTTTGAGTCGCACTTCGATCGTTATCGTCCGCAGGTGCGAGATCGCTGGCGCGAGCAGGCGGGACCGGGCAGCGGCATCTGGTATGACTTAGCGCCGCATCTTCTCGATCAGGCCGTTCATCTGTTTGGTCTGCCCGTAAGCATGACGGTCGATTTAGCGCAGCTCAGGCCGGGGGCGCAGACCACCGACTATTTCCATGCCATTTTGAGTTATCCGCAGCGGCGCATTGTGCTGCACGGGACAATGCTTGCGGCGGCGGAATCGGCCCGCTATATCATTCATGGGGCGCGCGGCAGCTATGTGAAGTTCGGCCTGGATCCGCAGGAAGAGCGCCTCAAAAATGGCGAACGCTTACCGCAGGAGGACTGGGGCTACGACATGCGCGACGGGGTGGTGACGCGTGCGGAGGGTGAGGCGCTGGTTGAAGAGACGGTATTGACCCTGCCGGGGAACTATCCGGCGTATTACGCCGCCATTCGTGACGCACTGAACGGTTCAGGTGAAAATCCGGTTCCCGCAAGCCAGGCAATCCAGATTATGGAGCTCATTGAGCTGGGGATCGAATCTGCCAAACATCGCGCAACGCTCTGTCTGGCATAAGTGCCAAACGCTTTTGTAGGCCGGGTAAGCGCAGCGCCACCCGGCAGTAAAGAGGACTACTGAGCAACTTTATCGCGCAGCGCCTGTTTCTCTTCAGGCGTCAGGAAGGCGATCTCCAGCCCGTTGATTTGCGCCTGACGGATCTGCTCGCGGCTCAGCCCGGCCTGCGGCGCGGCGATGTTGTATTCGTGAATAATATCCACGCCCTGAACCGCCGGATCGTCCGTGTTCAGTGAAGCCAGCACCCCGTGTTCAAGGAAGGTTTTCAGCGGGTGTTGCGCCAGCGATGCCACTGTACTGGTCTGAATATTGGAGGTCAGGCAGGATTCGATTCCAATACGTTGTTCGGCGAGGAAATCCATCAGCGCGCGATCTTCAATGGCTTTCACGCCGTGACCAATACGTTCCGCACCCAGTTCACGAATGGCCTGCCAGATGCTTTCCGGCCCCGCGGCTTCGCCTGCATGAACGGTAATATGCCATCCTGCATCACGTGCGCGGTTGAAATGAGACAGGAACAGGCTGCCCGGGAAGCCCAGCTCGTCACCGGCGAGGTCGATGGCGGTGATCTGGTCGCGATGCGCCAGTAATGCTTCCAGCTCCTGAAGACAGGCCGCTTCACCGAAGGTACGGCTCATAATGCCGATCAAACGCGCCTGAACGTCAAAGGTTTTGCAGCCTTCACGCACGCCTTCAATGACCGCTTCAACCACGCCCGCTACGGGGAGATTGTGGGTCATCGCCATATAGCCCGGGGAGAAACGCAGTTCGACATAGTGCAGGCCGTTGCGCGCGGCATCTTCGATGTTTTCAAAGGCGACACGGCGACAGGCATCGACCGAGGCCAGCATCTTCACGCCCCAATCGAGCTTGCTCAGAAAGCTCACCAGATCCGGTTCGTTCGACGTGACCTGAACATGGGGGATCAGGGTTTCAAGCGTTTCGGCAGGGAGGGTTAAATTGAACTGGCGACCAAGATCGAGAATGGTTTGGGCACGAATGTTTCCGTCGAGGTGGCGGTGAATATCAGTTAAAGGCAGGCGTGTATCAATCATGGTCGCACTCTTTGCTGGTTAAAGTGCGCCATATTATAAAAACAAAACGGGGTAAAAAGCTATTTGCGCAAGGGAATATTCCGTTGCGCAAATAATTTACAGCAGCGTGTTGATGCCCGCGATGAGGCGCTGAACGCCCTGTTCAAGCTTACTACGGGGGCAACCCGCGTTCAGACGAACGTAGCCTTTCCCTTCGGCTCCATAGGTATATCCCGGCATGATGGCCACTTTTTGCTGTTCAATCAGCACGTTTTGCAGCGTCTTGTCATCAATGCCAAGCGGGCTGAGATCGACCCAGGCCAGATAGGTTGCCTCGGGCGGTTGCCAGTTGAGTGTCGGAAAAGCACTGTTTAATTCGCGAGCAACATACCGCAGATTCTCTTCGAGATAGGTCCGCAGCGCGTCCAGCCAGGGTTCGCCCTGTCGGTAAGCAGCAATATGCGCGGTCAGCGCCAGCACGGAAGGGGAAGAGAGTCCGTCCCTACCTTTTAATGCATTCAGATAGGCGTTACGGCTGGCGTCATCGGCGATAAGCCCCCAGGCGCCCGTCAGCGCCGGAATGTTGAAGCTTTTGGAACCCGAGGTCAGCAGCGCCCATTTGCCACTCGCCACCTCATTCCAGGGCGTATGGCGATGCGTTCCCCATACCATATCCATATGAATTTCGTCGCTGATTACCGCCACATCGTATCGTCTGCAAAGCGCCGCCATTGTGGCCAGCTCGTCCCGCGTCCAGACTTTGCCGGTCGGGTTTTGCGGGCTACACAGCAGCAGAATCGTGTTTTCCGGTTTTGCCAGCGCCGCTTCCAGCGCGGCCATATTGCCGTCCCAGCCGTGCGCTGTTTTCTGCATCGGCACGGAAACAACGTTACGCTGGTTGCCGTCGACCGCTTTGTAAAACGCATCATAAGCCGGGGTATGGATCACCACGCCGTCGCCAGGCGAGGACCAGATGCGGATCAGCTCCGAGACCATATAAATGACCGACGGCCCATACACCACGGTTTCGGTATCAATCTGACTGTTAAAGCGTTGCCGGAACCAGTGCGCCACGGCGGCCAGAAATTCGTCATTTTTCCAGCGACTGTAACCAAACACCCCGTGGTTTATTCGCTGGTGCAGCGCATCGGTAATGCAGGGGGCGGTGGCGAAATCCATATCAGAGATGGTGAAGGGCAGCAGGTCGGCAGCGCCAAAACGGTCAGCGACATAATCCCACTGGGTACACCAGGTGCCGTGTCGATCCACGACGGTTGAAAAATCAAACATGACGGTGCTCCGTAAAGTAAAACCCCCTCATGACGAGGGGGGGCGAGGCATCAGGCTTCGACGGTTCGCATCAGGGTTGCCAGCTCATCCTTCACTGACTGTACCTGCGGGCCAATGACGACCTGCAAATTGTGCTGATTTAACTGTACTACGCCAATAGCCCGGTTAGCTTTAAGTGCGTTGGTATCCACTTTGGACATGTCCGCCACCGACAAACGCAGGCGGGTGATGCAGTTATCCAGAGAGGTAATATTATCCGCACCGCCCAGCGCCGCCAGAATAGCCGGCGTGTTATATCCGGATTTCCCAACGGTACCGGCCACCGCCTGTTCAACGCTGGTGGCCGTATCGGTATCGCGGCCAGGCGTTTTCAGGTTGAAGCGGGTGATGGCGAAGCGGAAGATCCCGTAGTAAACCGCGAACCAGATGGCGGCCACAACCGGCACCAGATACCACTTGGTGGACAGGCCGTGCAGGATACCGAATACCACGAAGTCAATCACGTTACCGTCGGTGTTACCGATGGTCACACCGAGCACAGCCATCACGGTAAAGCCCAGGCCCGTCAGTACGGCGTGGATGAGGTACAGTACCGGTGCCACGAACAGGAACAGGAACTCGATAGGTTCTGTCGTACCGCCCACCACGCAGGCAATAACGCCGGAGATCAGCAGGCCTTTAATTTTATGACGATTTTCCGGACGGGCACAGTGGTACATCGCCAGCGCAGCACCCGGCAGGCCGCCGAGGAAGGCAGGCATTTTACCCTGAGAAAGGAAACGCGTCGCACTTTCAGAGAAGCCGTGAGTGGTCGGGCAGCTCAGCTGGGCCTGGAAGATGGTCAGCGCGCCGCTAACGGAATGACCGCAAACGTCCATGGTGCCGCCTGCTTCCGTAAAGCGGATCAGGGCAACCAGGATGTGCTGTAAACCAAACGGTAGCAGCAGACGTTCACCCGTACCGAAAATCATCGGGCCGAAATCACCCGCGCCGTTGATAATGCGGCCAATCCCGGTGATCCCCATGGCAAAAATCGGCCAAATCAGAGGGATGATCAGACCAAACAGACCCATCACAACCAGCGTAATGATTGGCACAAAGCGGGTCCCGCCGAAGAAGGCCAGCGCATCGGGCAGGCGGATGTTGTGGAAGCGCTCGTGCAGCATCCAGATAATCACCCCCGCGATCACGGCTCCAAGGATCCCGGTATCGATGGACTGAATACCAATCACGCTCTGAATGTTATTGGCTTTCAGTACCGCCGCGTCGGTCGTCGGCAGGATCCCTTTGGCGGTCAGCCAGAAGTTAACCGCAAGGTTCATGACCGCATAGCCAACGAAGCCCGCAAACGCCGCCACGCCTTTGTTTTCGCGCGCCAGACCCAGAGGAATGGCGATACAGAACATTACCGGCAGGAAGCTAAAGGCAAACGACCCGACCTTGCTCATCCAGATGAAGATCGCCTGAAGTACCGGATTTCCCAGGAAAGGGATCAGAGTAATGACGTCATGACTGCTTAACGAGCTGCCGATCCCCAGCATAATCCCGCAAAAAGAGAGAAGCGCCACGGGCAGCATAAAGGTTTTACCCAGTTGCTGGAAAAACTCCCACAGCGATATTTTTTGTGCTGCTTTCGTCGTCATAAAACGACTCCTTAAATGGTAGAAAGAGATTTAACGACCTCGATGGGGCGAGAAGATAAAACGTTTTATCAAACTTTAGTGCGCGCTAAATCACATTCTCAGGCTTTTACTGGTAGTATAAAGATAACGTATTGATAAAACGTTTTAGCGATCTCATTATCAAGGAGTCACGCCACCACATGGCTGTAGCGAAAAAGATCACCATCAACGATGTCGCGCTGGCGGCGGGGGTTTCCGTCAGCACCGTTTCGCTGGTATTAAGCGGGAAGGGGCGCATCTCTCCTGCAACGGGTCAGCGCGTCAACGAGGCCGTTGAGCAGTTGGGCTTTGTGCGTAATCGCCAGGCGTCGGCGCTGCGCGGTGGGCAAAGCGGGGTGATAGGGCTGATCGTTCGCGATCTCGCGTCGCCGTTTTATGCAGAACTGACCGCCGGGCTGACCGAGGCGCTTGAAGCGCAGGGGCGAATGGTTTTCCTGCTCCACGGTGGGCGCGAACCGGAGCAACTGCTCTCCAGGCTGGATTTGCTGCTGACGCAAGGGGTGGATGGGGTGATCGTGGCCGGCGCGTCCGGCGTGGGCAGTGCATTGTGTGAGCGCGCGGCGCAGAAAGGCGTACCGCTGGTGTTTGCGTCGCGCGCCAGCTATCTCGACGAAGCCGATACCCTTCGGCCAGATAACATGCAGGCCGCGCAAATGCTGACCGAGCATCTTATTCATCGCGGCCATCAGCGCATCGCCTGGCTCGGCGGTAAAAGCTCGTCCCTGACGCGTGCCGAGCGGGTGGGCGGTTACTGCTCCACGCTCATCAAATATGGCCTGCCGTTTCACAGCGAATGGGTGGTGGAGTGTGAATCCAGACAGAAAAAAGCCGCGGAAGCCATCGGCACGCTGCTTCGCAACAGCCCGACGATCAGCGCGGTGATTTGCTATAACGACGTTATTGCGATGGGGGCGTGGTTCGGTTTGATCCGCGCCGGACGCCAGAGCGGTGAGGGCGGGGTAGAAACGTTCTTCGGCCATCAGGTGGCGCTGGGGGCGTTTGCAGATGTCGGTGAAAATGCGTTAGACGATCTCCCCATCGTCTGGGCGACGACGCCGGCTCGTGAAATGGGGTACACCCTGGCAGAACGAATTATGCAGCGCATTGAAAATACGGACGTGCAGGCCGGGCATCAGATTGTGGCTGCGCGCTTAGTGACGGTGAAGTAAACGCTTTGCTTGCACGGGCCTACAACGGCTCAGGATCGGAGGCCGGGTAAGCGTCAGCGCCACCCGGCAATAAAAAACCCCTCATGCGAGGGGTTTTTCGTTTACTGCTGCGGTACTGCCGGCGGCGCAGCCGGTTCGGCCGGTTCAGGCATGCCCAGCGTCGGCATACCAAACATACCGACAAACTCTTCCAGCGGCATTTTGTCGCCGTTGAGCGTCACCTGGCCATTAGCATATTGCAGGCTGGTGGAAATGGTGTTGTCTTCCACCTTCGTGATGCGGAACATCTGGCCCATCGCCGCCAGGCCTTTCACCTGTTGGTTTGCCAGTTTACCTGCATCTTCTTCACCATACCCTTCGAGTTTCGCAATCTGCGTCATGAACTCGGTTGCCATATCCATCGGGATGGTCAGCTTGCTGTCGAGCGATTTCACGCTGCGGTCAACTTCCTGCGCCAGGGTCTGCGGCTCGCCGGTCGTGGCTGCCGGATCCTTCAGGAACAGCGACAGGTTGAAGTTGGTTTCGCCTTTGCCGTTTTTCCAGCTCAGGGGCGCAACGGTAATCACCGGCTCGCCCTTCAGCAGGATCGGCAGGTTATTAAACAGCACCGTCATCGCCTGCTGCTGGTAAGCCTGTGGGTTCTGTTGCAGGGCGGCATCGGTCAGCAGAGCCTGGCTCTCTTTACTGTATTTCTGACTGAATTCGTGCCACGCCTGGCCGTCAATGTTGCCGATTTTCAGGGACAACTTACCGGTACCCAGATCCTGATTCTGTACTTTCAGGCTTTTCAAGCTGTAATCCAGCTGGGTGTTGATGCTTTTACCGTCTTTGGACACGTCAGACTTACCGTCCAGATCCATGCCTTCAAGCACCGCCATCTCTTTGCCTTCGATCGCAATGGCGATCTTATCGAGGCTCAGTTTCTGGTCGCCGATACGCTCATCAAAATCAGTCATACGGCTATTGCCGCTGGCTTTCAGGTTGTTGAAGGTAAGCTGCACCTTCTGGTTATATTCATTGACTGAATTCACCAGGCCGCTGGCGGCATCGCCGGTCAGGGAGACATTCTTGCCGTCGCGATCGGCATCAAGCTGGAAATTACCGCCGCTGAAGGCGACTTTATCAGTGCCTTGTTCGTAATTCAGGGCTTTCAGGTCGATGTCGGAATGCGTATCACCGGCATAGCTGATGCGGGTATTGATCTCAAACGGCGACTCATTTTTCGCCATATCGAAAATCGGCTTCGTCACCTCGTTATTCACCAGTACGGTTCTGGCGGATGCCATAGAGGGGATCAGGTTAAACTTTTTCAACTGCGCCAGCGGGAACGGACCGTGGCTGACCACTTCATCCAGCACCACGCTCTGGCCCGGTTTCAGCCAGGCGTTCTGATTACCCGCAACCGGCTTCACCACCACCTGCATATGGCTGGTAAACACGCCACGCTGGTAGTTCTGATAGCTCAGCTCCAGACCTGCTTCAGGCGCGCTGCGCTTAATCTCGCTGTTTGCCTGCGTCATCATCTCTGCCAGACGGCTTTCCAGCTGTTTCCCGGTATACCAGGAAGCACCCGTCCAGATCACGCCTAAAGCAACAATCACTCCTACCGCTACGACCGATTTTTTCATTGCGATTATCCCTAAAATGAAACCAGGCGGTTAAAACCGCCTGGTGTTACAACGCCTGTTACTAGCTTAGCAAGAGTTGTTAAAAAATTCAGTAAGTCCCTAAAGCTTATTAAAAACACGCGCCAGGCGACCGGTGCCGCTCACCCGGACAGGCGACTCGTTTGCTGCGACAAAGGCGGATTCACCCGGTTTGAGCACCAGACGCTCGCTATCTTTGTGCAACGTCGCTTCGCCTTCCACACAGAACAGGATCGCGGCGCTCTCCTGTGCAATGGCGGTTTCGTCTGCGCTGAGGTCGTGCAGGGAGAAGGCAAAATCGTCAACCGGAATCGGGAAGTCCAGCTCTGCGCCGTTTTTCACCGGCTGAGTAAGCAGCTCCGCAGCAGGTTTCGCCACAAACTTCACGTTGGCAACCAGCTCAGGGATGTCGATGTATTTTGGCGTCAGGCCCGCGCGCAGTACGTTATCGGAGTTAGCCATCACCTCCAGTGCCACGCCGTTGAGGTAGGCGTGCGGGGTTTCAGCGAACAGGAACATCGCTTCGCCCGGGTTGAGCTTCACCACGTTCAGCAGAAGCGGAGAGAAGAGACCGCTGTCGTCCGGATAAAACGCGGAAATTACGCGAATGGTGTCCCATGGCTCACCCTGCTGGCTGTTCAGCGCGGCTTTCAGCACCGCCAGCGCGTGTGATTTTTCCTCGCCCTGCATATTCAGCAGGCTGGCAAACAGCTCGCTCAAGGCTTCTGCGTTCGGGTTTTCCAGGAAGTGGGCGATCGCGTTGTGAGCCCCGGCGACCGGTTGCAGCAGGGAGATGATCTCGGAAAACTCGCGGAAGGCATTCATCGCCAGAAAAGGGGTGAGGGCGAAAACCAGTTCCGGCTTGTGGTTAGGATCTTTGTAGTTACGCTCTGCGGCGTCTAACGGAATACCGGCGGCATTTTCTTTGGCAAAGCCCAGTTCAGAGGCTTTTTTGTTCGGGTGAACCTGAATGGAGAGCGGCTGGTCGGCGCACAATACCTTGAACAGAAACGGCAGCTCACCAAAACGATTCGCCACTTTATCGCCGAGCAGTGCGGCTTTGTCGGCGTCGATGACGTCACGCAGGCTACGAACCTGACCGCTGGCATCTTCAATTTTTGAGCTGCTCTTCGGGTGTGCGCCCATCCACAGCTCTGCCATCGGCAGGTTGTCCGGGTTGGCGATACCGTAGAGATCCGTTAACGCAGTTTTACTTCCCCAGGCGTAGTTTTGCACTGAGTTGATGAGTTTTTGCATTATCAAGCCCTGATTCATATGTGGAATTAACTCCGCGTATTAAAGCAATAAACCGAATGGAAGTAACCTGCGGATGTAAAAAGTCGTACTAGTCTCAGTTTTTGTTAAAAAATTGTGTAGGATAAGCTGACTCGCTTTTAAGCCGGGCAGCGGAACATCTGCCCTGAATAAACAGACCGAAGCAGTAAGTGAGAGAACAATGTCGAATAAACCCTTCCATTATCAGGATCCTTTCCCCCTAAGTCAGGATCAGACCGAGTATTATCTTTTAACCCGCGATTACGTTACTGTCTCTGAGTTTGAAGGGCAGGAGATCCTCAAAGTTGACCCGCAGGCGCTGACGTTGCTGGCGCAGCAAGCCTTCCATGATGCTTCCTTTATGCTCCGTCCGGCGCATCAGCAGCAGGTTGCTGATATCCTGAGCGACCCGGAAGCCAGCGAGAACGATAAGTACGTTGCCCTGCAATTCCTGCGTAACTCTGATATCGCGGCGAAAGGCATTTTGCCGACCTGCCAGGACACCGGCACGGCGATTATCACCGGTAAAAAAGGCCAGCGCGTCTGGACCGGCGGCGGTGACGAAGCGGCGCTGGCGCGCGGCGTTTACAATACCTACACCGAAGACAACCTGCGCTATTCGCAAAACGCGGCGCTGGATATGTACAAAGAGGTGAACACCGGCACTAACCTGCCTGCGCAGATTGACCTCTACAGCGTCGACGGTGACGAGTACAAATTCCTCTGCATCGCCAAAGGCGGCGGTTCAGCCAACAAAACCTATCTTTACCAGGAAACCAAAGCGCTGCTTACCCCGGGCAAGCTGAAGAACTACCTGGTCGAGAAGATGCGTACCCTCGGCACCGCGGCCTGCCCGCCGTACCATATCGCATTTGTGATTGGCGGTACGTCTGCCGAAAGCACCCTGAAAACCGTTAAGCTGGCCTCAACCAAATACTACGATGGCCTGCCAACGGAAGGTAACGAACATGGTCAGGCGTTCCGCGACGTGCAGCTTGAGCAGGAACTGCTGGCCGAAGCGCAGAACCTGGGGCTGGGCGCGCAGTTTGGCGGCAAATACTTCGCGCATGACATTCGCGTGATCCGCCTGCCGCGCCACGGTGCTTCCTGTCCGGTGGGGATGGGCGTTTCCTGTTCAGCGGACCGTAACATCAAAGCGAAGATCAACCGCGACGGCATCTGGATCGAGAAGCTGGAGAACAACCCGGGCAAATACATCCCTGAAGAACTGCGTAAAGCGGGCGAGGGGGAAGCGGTTCGCGTGGACCTGAATCGTCCGATGAAAGAGATTCTGGCGCAGCTTTCGCAGTATCCGGTCTCGACGCGCCTTTCCCTGAACGGGACGATTATCGTGGGCCGCGACATCGCCCATGCGAAGCTGAAAGAGCGCCTGGACAACGGCGAAGGGCTGCCGCAGTACATTAAAGATCACCCGATCTACTACGCAGGTCCGGCAAAAACGCCTGATGGATATGCTTCCGGCTCGTTAGGCCCAACCACGGCGGGCCGTATGGACTCCTACGTCGACCAGTTGCAGGCCAACGGCGGCAGCATGATCATGCTGGCGAAAGGCAACCGCAGCCAGCAGGTGACGGACGCGTGCCACAAGCACGGCGGCTTCTACCTCGGTAGCATCGGTGGCCCGGCGGCGGTGCTGGCGCAGGGCAGTATCAAGAGCCTTGAGTGCGTGGAGTACCCGGAACTGGGTATGGAAGCGATCTGGAAAATTGAAGTGGAAGACTTCCCGGCGTTCATCCTCGTGGATGACAAAGGTAACGACTTCTTCAAACAGATCCAGTCTTCCCAGTGTTCGGCGTGTGTGAAGTAATTCTGTAAATTGCCGGGTGGCGCTGACGCTTACCCGGCCTACATTCTCGTAGGTCGGGTAAGGCGCAGCCACCACCCGACATCAAAAAGAGCGCACAAAGCGCCATAACGTTTCTCAGAAGTCATCAATACTTATCTCTTAAGCATGTGAGCAATCCCATCTTTGTTATCAAGGAGTAAGTAATGACAATGCATCGCCGCGAGAAAGACTCCATGGGCGCCATCGACGTCCCGGCCGACAAGCTATGGGGCGCACAAACCCAGCGTTCGCTGGAGCATTTCCGCATTTCGACAGAGAAAATGCCCGTCTCGCTAATCCAGGCGCTGGCGTTGACCAAACGCGCTGCCGCCAAAGTCAATCAGGATCTGGGCCTGCTGGATGCCGATAAAGCCACCGCCATCATCAATGCCGCCGACGAAGTGCTGGCGGGCAAACATCCCGACGAATTCCCCCTTGCCATCTGGCAGACCGGCTCAGGCACCCAGAGCAACATGAACATGAACGAGGTGCTGGCGAACCGCGCAAGCGAGCTGCTTGGCGGCCTACGCGGCATGGAGCGCAAGATCCACCCGAACGATGACGTGAACAAAAGCCAGAGTTCCAACGACGTGTTCCCGACGGCCATGCACGTGGCGGCCGTCATCGCAATCCGCGAGCAGCTTATCCCGCAGCTCAACGTGCTTAAATCTACGCTTAACGAGAAAGCGCAGGCCTTCCGCGACATCGTTAAAATTGGTCGTACGCACCTTCAGGACGCCACGCCGCTGACGCTCGGCCAGGAGATCTCCGGCTGGGTGGCGATGCTGGAGCACAACCTTAAGCATATCGACAACAGCCTGCCGCATCTGGCGGAGCTGGCGCTCGGCGGGACGGCGGTGGGCACTGGCTTAAACACCCATCCCGAGTACGCGGTGCGCGTGGCCGAAGAGCTCGCGAAGATTACCGGGCAGCCGTTTGTTACCGCTCCGAATAAATTCGAAGCGCTGGCGACCTGTGATGCCCTGGTGCATACCCATGGCGCGCTGAAAGGGCTGGCGGCCTCGCTGATGAAAATCGCCAACGACGTGCGCTGGCTGGCCTCCGGCCCGCGCTGCGGCATCGGCGAAATCAGCATTCCGGAAAACGAGCCGGGCAGCTCCATTATGCCGGGCAAAGTGAACCCGACGCAGTGCGAAGCCATGACCATGCTGTGCTGTCAGGTGATGGGTAATGACGTGGCGGTTAACATGGGCGGCGCGTCGGGTAACTTCGAGCTTAACGTCTATCGTCCGATGGTGATCCACAACGTACTGCAATCGATTCGTCTGCTGGCCGATGGCATGGAGAGCTTTAACGAGCACTGCGCGGTGGGCATTGAGCCTAATCGCGAGCGAATCAGCCAGCTGCTGAATGAGTCTCTGATGCTGGTAACGGCGCTGAACACCCATATTGGTTATGACAAAGCGGCCGAAATCGCTAAAAAAGCGCACAAAGAGGGGCTTACCCTGAAAGCCTCTGCGCTGGCGCTGGGCTACCTGACGGACGCCGAGTTTGATGCCTGGGTCCGACCGGAAGCGATGGTGGGCAGCCTCAGATAATCACTGCGCCACATACAGGTGCAGCCGCGGAATAATCAGCTGTAGCGGCTGCGCCTGGGGTTTATAGCGATGCTGAACGTTTTCAGCATCGTAGTTCAGCAGTTCCCCGATATCCGGCACCACCGCACCCTGATCGGCATCATAGAGCGCAATCAGCGGCGTCGGGCAGGCGTATTGCACCTGCTTTTGTTGACCGGCATACCAGACACGGGCGATAGGCTGCACCTTCACCGGACGCTTTATTTTAAGACGGGTATCAGCTGGCAGGGAGGCAATGCTGTGGTACTCCTGCTCCAGCCGTTCAATCCACTGTTCCCGCGACCACGGGGCGACCGTTCGCGGCGATTTCAGGCTTTTTTCCAGCTGCGCCAGGATCTCGTCCCGCGCGAAATTTTTAATGATGTGCTTGTTGGCCCAGCCGAAGCGCAGCGTGGCGGGATGGCGCAGTACCGTCAGCGTGCGGTAGGCATTCAGGGTGATCAGCCCCGGAAGCTGGCGATGCACCCATTCAAAACGGGCAGCCGGTGCCAGCCCGGACTCAACGGTTACAATCCTCTCAAAGGCGGCTTTCAGCGTATTGATATGCGTAATCTGCGCCTCAATTCCTTCACGCGTTGCGGCATCCGTTTGCAGGCAGATGACGCCGGGCAGGCGAACGGCGGCCTTACTGCTGCGATTTTCGGACTGCTGCTGGATGAAAAGGCGACGATAGTGCTGCAACGTCATTTCCAGCGCCGCCTTGCCAACATGCTGCGTCACCTCAATGGTGTTCAGCGGGTCGTGTTCTGCGCCTTTTGCCACCTCGGGCAGGGAAAAGACGCGGGCGGCCAGCAGGCGGCAGTCCTGAAGTTGCCCCGTGAGGGTCAGTAACGCCTGCTCTATTTCCCGAAATGTGGTGTTAAGCCTTTCGATGAGATCGTAAGTTGTCATGGCAGCCCTTAATTAGTTACAACATACTATTGATATAGCACAACACGCCGGGTCAGGCCAGCGTGCGGTTTAGGTCAGGCAGGTACGGGAAGGGGAATGTTGTGATAGATCGGCCAGCTAAAGACGAACCGGGCCCCACCCAGCTCGCTCGCTTCGCAGCGAACCGAACCGCCCATCGCCTGGGCAATAGAACGGACAATAGCCAGCCCCAGACCACAGCCGCCGGTAGCCCGGTCGCGGCTGGGATCGAGGCGCACAAACGGCTCAAAAACTTTTTCACGCTCCGCCGGCTCAATGCCGGGGCCATCGTCTTCCACACACAGAATCGCCTGGCTTCCCTGCAAATCTAAACCTATGCGCAGCGTCGTTTCGCTGTAGCGCATGGCGTTGTTCATCAGATTATCCAGCACGCGTTCCATCAGGCGCATGTCCAGTGCGCCGTACGCGCCGGGGGTAATGGCTGTCAGCAGTTTTCGCTGAGGGTTAACGCTCTGCATATCGTTAATATGCGTCTGTAGCCAGACGGGGAGATCCGGTGTACTGAGGTGCAACTCCGTCTGAGGCCGATCGAGGCGGGCATAGGTCAGCAGCTCTTCAATCAGCGCTTCAAGCTGGCCAATATCCCGATTGAGCGCCTGCGATTCCGCCCCGGTGAGGTTCTCGCTCATCTCCAGGCGATAACGCAGGCGTACCAGCGGAGTGCGCAGTTCATGCGCAATGCCATCGATCAGCTGCTTCTTGCTGGCAATCAGGGCGTTGATGTTATCGGCCATCTGGTTAAAGGCAATACCGAGCCGGTCAAAACTGGAACCACTGTCGAAATGTATGCGTTCAGTTAAATGACCCTCCCCAAAACGCTGTGCGGCGGATTCCAGTTTCAGCATGTCCTGCCAGTGCGGTCGCATCCAGATGAATACAGGGAAAGCGAGCGAGATGGCAATAAAGCCCAGCAGGGCGAGATCCAGCAGGCGCATCTGGTGCAGGTAATAGAGATAGGGCACCGGCCCGACGGCCAGGACATAATGGCTGCGCGGAATACGCTGAATGAAGGTATATTTCTCGTCCAGCGCGACGATGTCTCCATCGCGCAGACGCTGCATCGCAGGCGGCGCTAAATCAAAATCCTTCATGGGTTCGATACGCAGATCAAACGACAGATTCAGATCCAGCTCTTTTAACGTGCGCGCCCAGTCATGAGGTGGTATTTCTCGCAACTCGCTACGCATCAGGTAGAGCGAGCTTTTCATCAGATCGTCGAGGGATTGTCTGCCCGCGCGCTCTGCGGTGAATTTGTAGACCAGCCCGACCAGCATGGTCATCACCAGAAAGCAGACAAACAGCAGAAGGTAAAACTGCACAAACAGCTTTTTCATTAATCTCACCGAAACAGGGGCTTCACTACACGTCTTTTACCAGCAGGGTCGCCATGGGCGCAAGTCAGGCATGATGAGTTGAAAAGGGTAATTGTCGAGAGGTATTTCAGCGCGGCATCGCTTTATTCCATCAATGCCCGGAAAATCCGTTTACGTTTCAGTTAAACGCGTTTATTTACGATTGCGTATTATTGATCCGTAATAACAATGACAAAGGCCACCTGCGGGTGGCTTTATTTAATCGCGTTAACCAGCGAGAGGGATCCGGCACAAACGGTGCGACAGAAATAATTAGCGTTGTAACCTGAGCATTATCGAACTTCGTTAATGTCTGGATTTAGCTGTGCTGACAATCAGTGGATTCGTGGTAAACCCATGCGGGCATTTCCGCGCGTTGCAATGCACCGCGTATGTGCATATCTCTTCTTGCTGGTTTCGGTTGTATGGGCATGCCATCTTGTTTTTAATTTCACTCCACAACATCTCGTTATAAGGTGATATGTTATATATCGATATAGGCTTGAACACACCATTAATGAAGACGCCATTTTTTGTCGGATATATTCTGTCACCGGGGTACAAATAGACATCGCTTTCATACCAAATAATGAGTTTCAAGAACTTGAGGCCCAAGATGCTTGAATAAACGATTCCCGTGTTAGGACAAATTACCGAGCTAATGACTCTCCATGACATTGCTATACCTCTTTCATTAAATAATTGAGAGAGTATAAGGTTTAGCATGAGAATTAGATATCTGCAAACACGTAAGCTATTGAAAAAGATCGATATTATTTATACGTTCGCCACTATCCCCTTTGTTTTCAAAAGGATAAGATAATGATTAAAGCAATTGTAAAGATTATTTTTAGCCCAATGTGCTTTTAAGTGACGGATTTTTGATCGATGATGGCGCCTGCACTGCTGAATATATATTGTACTACAGCACTGAAATACATTAGGAATACTTTTGTTTAGGCGAAAAATGCCCAGCGAAATAGCATACAAGGAAGGAATGAGAACAAGTGGTATTTTATAACTGACGATGCATATAATCGATAACTTTCGACGGGTACTGATAAAAATTCCGATGCATCGTGAGTTATTTTTCGAATATTCCTGTTTTGTTCCTTTTTTCAGGTTTCCCAGGCGTGCGGTGCAAACAGATAGCCCTTATTGCGTACGGTTTTAATGCGGTAAGGTTCCGTGGCGTTATCCAGCAGTTTTTTACGCAGACGCGAAATCGCCACATCAACGCTACGATCCATTCCGTCGTAACTTACGCCGCGCAGATTTTTCAGTAATGCATCCCGGTCCATAATTTGACCGGCATGGGTTGCCAGCTCCCACAGCAGGTCAAAATCTGCGGTTGAGAGCGCAATCAGCTCCCCGGAAAGCATAACCTGTCGGTTGACCGGGTCGATAGAAAGCGTGCCGAAGCGCATCGCTTTGTGCGGCGTTAAAGAGGGGGCAGACGCTTCACGCTCCGCGCCGCTGGCACGCTGACGCAGATGGAGGCGCAAACGGGCAAGCAGGACTGCCGGCGGCGTGGTTTTCAGGATGTAGTCATTCGCGCCCATCTCAAGCGACAGAATATGATTCATATCGCTGTCGAGAGAGGTCAGCAGCACGATCGGACCGTCCCACTTCGTGCGCAGATCCCGGCATAGCGTCATACCATCTTTTCCGGGCAGCATGATGTCCAGCAACACCAGGTCCGGATTTTCGCGGGTCACGACGTCTTCAGCGCGATCGCCACGAGGCTCGACAACCACTTCCATATCATGTTTACCCAGATAAGCGGCGATCAGTTGTCCCACCTCGGGTTCATCTTCAACATAAACAATCTTATTCATACAACGTCTGTCATCGCAAAAAACGTCAACATACACCGCGCAATCTTAACCTTCCATTAATCTTTCAAAATTAGCCGGACTTCCGTTATCCTGCACGGGAATGTTATTTGATTGTTAAGGGAAAAGAATGGGGCTGGTGATAAAAGCCACGCTGGGTGCGCTGGTCGTGCTGCTGATTGGGGTGCTGGCTAAAACGAAGAACTACTACATTGCCGGGCTGATCCCGCTGTTTCCCACCTTTGCGTTAATCGCGCACTATATTGTGGCCTCTGAGCGGGGTATTGAGGCGCTGCGCGCCACCATTGTGTTCGGGATGTGGTCGATCATCCCGTATTTTATCTATCTGCTGTCGCTGTGGTACTTCACCGGTTTTCTGCGTCTGCCCCTGGCGCTGGGCGGGGCGGTGGTCTGTTGGAGCCTCAGCGCCTGGGTGCTTATCTTCTTCTGGAGCCGCTTTCACTAGCGCAGCGGGCGGCCACCGTCCACGGCAAACGTTCGGCCCGTGACGTAACAGCTGGTCAGCAGATAATCGATCAGGTCGATCACCTCTTTCTCACCGGGCGCAATTTTCATTAACGACTTGTTGAGCGCCTGCTGACGATACTCGGCATCATCGCCTTCGTTAAATAAAATCATCGCCGGAGCAATCGCGTTGACCTTTACCTCGGGCGCCAGCTTGCGTGCGAAAGAGCGGGTCATATTATCCAGGGCGGCTTTGCTGGCCGCATAGGCGATGTGTTTGTCGCTTCCTCGCTCTACCACGTAATCGGTGAAATGGATAATGTCGCCTGCGGCATGACCGTGTCCGCGCAGCAGATCCTGTAGGGCATGGTTGAGCAGATAAGGCGCATTAACGTGGATCTGCATCATGCAGGCGAGCGTTTCGCTGAGTGAATGTCCTGCTTTTTCGGGAAGCCAGGTACTGGCGTTGTGAATAACCGCCCGCAGCCCGTGGGTGGTCGATTTCACTTTGTCCGCGAAGGCGAGTATACCTTCATCCGTGGAGAAATCCGCCTGAATGCAGACTGCTCCGGCATTTCGTAGACCTTCAATGGAGGGATATTCCGTGCGGTAACTGACGATAACCGGATGGCGAAGGTTGAGAAAGTGATGGGCGAGGGCGAGGCCGATGCGACGGCCTGCGCCAGTGATCAATATTGGGCGTTGCTGCGTGTGTCCCATCGTAATCTCCTTTTCAGTTCAACAATGGGACAGGCGACGCTATCCCATTAACATCCACGTTGCCGGTACGGCAGCGACTAACAGCAAACCTATCAACGCCATTTCGCGGCGCTTAAGGGCATTATCAAGCTGATGCGTACGGCGAGCGTAGATAAACACCAGCAGGCCCGGTGCGTAGAGCACCACGGACAGCAGCAGATGCATCGGTCCGGAAGCATACAACAACCATAGACCGTAAATACAGGCGCCGACACCTACCGCATAGTGTGCCGGGCGGGTCGCAATTTTTAACAGATATGCGCCCACTAAGAAATAGGGTACCAGAATCATCTCGGAGGCGATGGTCAGCAGCGTGTTATAGTCCGATCCTGTGAGCCAGATCAGCACCAGACAGACCTGCACGCTGATGTTGGTGAGCCACAAAGAGGCCGATGGCGCACTGTTTTTGTTCTGACGGGCAAACAGGCGCGGGAACGCTTTATGCGTGGCGGCCAGGAACGGCACTTCCGCTGCCATAATGGTCCAGCTCAGATAGGCGCCGCAAACGGAGACAATCAGACCCGCCGCGATAATCACGTCTCCCCAGGGACCCAACATTTTCACCATCAGCCCGGCCATGGACGGGTTACGCATTTCCGCCAGTTCAGGGCGTGCCACCACGCCGAGCGACAACAGCGTCACCAGCAGATAAACGCCCAGCGCCGCCAGTACGGCCAGCAGCGTGGCGCGTCCCACGTCGCGCTTGTTACGCGCGCGGGCAGAGACTACGACGGCACCTTCAACGCCGATGAACACCCACAGGGTGATCAGCATGGTATTTTTCACCTGTTCCCAGACGGGAACGCCCAGCGCAATGCCGCTGAAATCGAGCGTAAAGACATCGAGACGGAAGGCGAGGAAGGCCAGCACGACGAACAGGCCAAGCGGCACCAGCTTGGCCAGCGTTGCCACGAGGTTAATGCTGGCCGCGGTCTGGACGCCGCGCAAAATCAGCCAGTGAACAATCCACAGCAGTACCGAGGCGCCGACGATGGACTGCCAGGTATTACCGTCGCCAAACAGGCGCAGTTCGGGCGTATCGGTAAAGAAGCTGAGCGCTGAGAAGACGATAACCAGATAGGAGACGTTGGCGATCACCGCGCACAGCCAGTAACCCCAGGCGGAGCAGAAGCCGATCAGCTCGCCGAAACCTTCCCGGGCGTAAGTGAATATTCCGCCGTCCAGATCCGGTCGGATACGGGTCAGCAGCAGCATGGCAAATGCCAGCAGCAAAATCCCGACACCGGTAATGCCCCAGCCAATCAGTAATGCGGCCGGGCTGGCGACGGCCGCCATGTTCTGCGGCAAACTGAATACGCCCGCGCCCAGCATTGAGCTTAATACAAGTGCAGTTAACGCACTCAGGCCAAGTTTCTTTTCCATTGGCTTCCTGTTATGAAAAGTCCAAATCCAGAATAATTATTTCGCTAAGGCGCATAAAAATGGTGGATCACGCTAAGGCGCGGGATTTTACGGAGTGTGAAGGATGCATGCAATGACGTGTGGCAGAAATCAGAAAAAAAGTAACAAAAAAGGCGGCACTGCGCCGCCTTTATGAAACCGTTTTGTTACTTGTACAGATCGGCGCTGATGGTCAGGTTGTTACCACGTTCCTGCCACTGACGGGTGATGTGGTAATACTTCGCGCCTTTCTTCGCAGCACGCTTCGCCACCTGATAGGAGATTTCCGTCATGTTGCCATAGTTGCCCGTAAACTTGATGCTGTCGAACGGAACCATCTGCGCGGCAGTGGCTTTGTTCAGCTCTTCAATTTTCGTGCCGTCTGGTAACGTAACGGTATAACGACCGCCTTTGGTGGATTGGGTTTCAAAGAAACGACCCACTTCAGCGCTTGGTGCCGCCGAGGTTGCAACGCCCGGAATTTCCACTTTCTTCGCTTCTTCACCGCCTTTCGCTAACGCGGCACGTCCCGCATCTGAATCCGCTGGAATGGCATCCGGGCTTTGTACTACGCGTTTTTTCGCATCTTGCTTATAGATGAAGGCGGTGATGCGCTGGTTTCCGCCCTGGTTGGCATCAACCTGACGCACGATATAGAACGCGTAAGCGCCTTTTTCTCTCGCGGCTTTGGTGATGGCATCGTTAACTTCAGGCTGGCTGCGGTAGAAGCCCTGAACGGTCACGGTGTCATACGGTTCCAGCTGAACAGCCTGATCTTTCGGCAGTTCAACAATGCCGTTAATCACGCGGTTTTTCTGTTCATCTGCTTTTGGGGCATTCTCTTTGTACAGCGCAATCGTCACGCGCTGGTTGCCGCTGTTGCCCTGATCGGACTGGTCAACAACGTAAAACGAGGCAGCGCCGTTTTTATCGGCGGCTTTTGATGCGGCGGCGACGGCATCGCCAATAGAGTTATAGCGACCCACAATGACCGTATGGTCAAAAGGTTTTAACGCTGCCGCTTGCTCCGGCGTCAACTCTGTCGCGGCATTCGCAGACAGGGCGGTCGCGGAAAGAAGTGCGGACGCCAGGAGTGTGTTCTTAAGCTTCATAAAAATAATCCTTCGCCTTGCGCAAACCATGTACTGGTGTTGTTGTTAATTTGAGACGGTCCCGATTATGGCATTTAACACCCGTCGCTGTCTGCGGCATTTTTCACAGCCTGTGCTCACCAAAGGACCTGATTCGATAACATTTTGTGATATGTGGAAAAAACAGGCGTTTCACAAGCAAAACTGATTAAGCATATGACTTTTACAAGTTAATTTAATGTTAATGAGTTGTTCTAATATGGCGCTATATCATGTTTTTACCGCTTCGCTTGCGCGATTTATCGGTCCTGAAGGCGAATTTAAGGTAAATATCTCTGTCAGTAACCCCGATCGCTTATTTTTCACAGATAAAGTAAGAAATAGTGTTTTCTGGCGGTAGATCACGGGCGCTATTTTCAGTAGGTTATAGAAAGTTTGTTACTGTTTTATTTTCCGGGGTTAATCATTCTCCGTCGTTATCTCGATGGTGAAAATTGATACAAACCGCGGGCAATTATCGACAAACCATCATCAAAAACCGATGGAAGGGAAAACTATGCGTATTGGGGTACCAAAAGAACGGTTAGCCAATGAAACCCGCGTAGCGGCAACACCAAAAACGGTGGAGCAACTGCTTAAACTGGGTTTTACCGTCGCGATTGAAAGCGGCGCGGGCACACTGGCGAGTTTCGATGACGAGGCCTTTACTCAGGCTGGCGCGGACGTCGTGGACGGTGCTGAGGTCTGGCAATCACCCATCATTCTGAAGGTAAACGCACCGGAAGAGAGTGAAATTGAACTGCTGAACGCGGGCACTACGCTGGTGAGCTTTGTCTGGCCAGCCCAAAACCCGGAGTTGATGGAGAAGCTGGCGGCACGCGGTGTCACCGTGATGGCGATGGACTCCGTGCCGCGTATTTCGCGCGCGCAGTCTCTGGATGCGCTGAGCTCCATGGCGAACATTGCCGGCTATCGCGCCATTGTCGAAGCTGCGCATGAGTTTGGTCGCTTCTTTACCGGTCAGATTACGGCGGCAGGTAAAGTTCCACCGGCGAAGGTGATGGTGATTGGTGCCGGTGTGGCAGGTCTTGCCGCTATCGGGGCCGCAAACAGCCTGGGCGCTATTGTTCGCGCGTTTGATACCCGGCCGGAAGTGAAGGAGCAGGTGCAGAGTATGGGCGCCGAATTCCTTGAGCTGGACTTCAAGGAAGAAGCGGGCAGCGGTGATGGTTACGCGAAGGTCATGTCTGAAGCCTTTATTAAGGCGGAAATGGCGCTCTTTGCGGCGCAGGCAAAAGAGGTGGACATCATTGTCACCACCGCGCTTATTCCGGGTAAACCGGCGCCGAAGCTGATCACCCGTGAGATGGTGGATTCCATGCAGCCGGGCAGCGTTATAGTCGATCTGGCGGCGCAAAACGGCGGTAACTGTGAGTATACCGTGCCAAATCAGGTCACGACGACCGCGAACGGCGTGAAGGTGATCGGTTATACCGACCTGCCAGGGCGTCTGCCAACCCAGTCCTCTCAGCTGTACGGCACGAACCTCGTTAACCTGCTGAAGCTGCTCTGCAAAGAGAAAGACGGCAACATTACCGTTGATTTTGATGATGTGGTGGTGCGTGGCGTTACCGTGGTGCGTGAAGGGGAAATCACCTGGCCTGCACCGCCGATTCAGGTTTCCGCTCAACCTCAGGCTGCGCCGAAAGCGGCACCAGAGCCCGCGGAGCCAGCAAAACCTGCGTCGCCGTGGCGCAAATACGCCATCATGGCGCTGGTCATAATCCTGTTTGGCTGGCTGGCGGACGTCGCGCCAAAAGAGTTCCTTGGCCACTTCACCGTCTTCGCGCTCTCCTGCGTGGTGGGTTACTACGTCGTGTGGAACGTTTCCCATGCGCTGCATACCCCGCTGATGTCGGTCACCAATGCCATCTCCGGGATTATCGTGGTCGGGGCATTGCTGCAAATTGGTCATGGCGGCTGGATCAGCTTCCTGAGCTTCATTGCGGTGCTGATCGCCAGTATCAATATTTTCGGTGGTTTCACCGTGACTCAGCGCATGCTGAAAATGTTTCGTAAAGGCTAAGGGGTAGCATATGTCTGGAGGATTAGTTACAGCCGCATACATTGTTGCTGCAATCCTGTTTATTTTCAGTCTGGCGGGGCTTTCCAAACACGAAACGTCTCAGCAGGGAAATAACTTCGGTATCGCCGGTATGGCGATTGCGCTGATTGCCACCATCTTTGGGCCGGACACCGGCAACGTGGCGTGGATCCTGGTGGCGATGATCATCGGCGGCGCGATTGGTATTCGTCTGGCGAAACGCGTTGAAATGACCGAGATGCCGGAGCTGGTTGCTATTCTGCACAGCTTCGTGGGTCTGGCGGCGGTGCTGGTGGGCTTCAACAGCTACCTGTACCACGAACCGGGCCTGGAGCCGATTCTGGTGAACATCCATCTGACCGAAGTGTTCCTCGGCATCTTCATCGGTGCGGTGACCTTCACCGGGTCGATTGTGGCGTTCGGCAAGCTGCGCGGGAAGATCTCTTCCAAACCGCTGATGCTGCCTAACCGCCACAAGCTGAATCTGGCGGCGCTGGTCGTTTCCTTTGTGCTGCTGGTGGTCTTCGTGCGTACCGAAAGCGTAGGCTTGCAGGTGCTGGCGTTACTGGTGATGACCATCATCGCGCTGGCGTTCGGCTGGCATCTGGTGGCGTCTATCGGCGGAGCAGATATGCCGGTAGTCGTTTCCATGCTGAACTCCTACTCCGGTTGGGCGGCGGCGGCGGCAGGCTTTATGCTGAGCAACGACCTGCTGATTGTCACCGGTGCGCTGGTCGGTTCTTCCGGTGCGATCCTGTCTTACATCATGTGTAAGGCGATGAACCGTTCGTTTATCAGCGTCATCGCGGGTGGCTTCGGTTCTGACGGTTCATCAACCGGTTCTGATGAGGAAGTGGGTGAACACCGTGAAATCAGCGCGGAAGACACCGCAGAGATGCTGAAAAACTCGCATTCCGTCATCATCACCCCAGGCTATGGCATGGCGGTGGCGCAGGCGCAGTATCCGGTGGCGGAAATCACCGAGAAACTCCGCGCGCGCGGTATCAAGGTTCGCTTTGGTATTCACCCGGTGGCGGGGCGTCTGCCAGGCCACATGAACGTGCTGCTGGCGGAAGCGAAGGTGCCTTACGACATCGTGCTGGAAATGGACGAGATCAACGATGATTTCGCCGACACCGACACCGTGCTGGTGATTGGCGCCAACGACACCGTTAACCCGGCGGCGCAGGACGATCCGCGTAGTCCGATTGCGGGTATGCCTGTTCTCGAAGTGTGGAAGGCGCAGAACGTTATTGTCTTCAAACGCTCTATGAACACCGGCTATGCTGGCGTGCAGAACCCGCTGTTCTTTAAAGATAACACCCACATGCTGTTTGGCGACGCCAAGGCCAGCGTGGATGCGATCCTGAAAGCGCTGTAATTTCGCTTCATCCTGACAAACCGCCCCCTGGGGCGGTTTTCTTATTTCTGCGGCCAGCTTTTCTCCTCTGTCTATACTTTACCCTTTGTGTAATACGAGGAGGTGTAATGCGATTTTTGTCCCGCTTCGACATCATCGAGCTGATGATGACGCCGTCTTTCTGGATCGGCGTCGCCACGGTGGTCTTTGTGACTCTGCTGGTGTACTGGCTGCTGACGCGCCTGATCGCCTTCGTTAAGAAAGGGATCACCACCTGGGGCGACAAGCACCCCAGCACCAACCGGATGCGCTTTATCCTGACGGATATGCTTAACCGCACCAGCCGCGTCCTGCTTTTTGTCGTGGCGCTGTTGTTCAGCCTGCGTTTCGTCGACTTACCGGATCATCTCTTTGGTACCGTGAGCCACGCCTGGTTCCTGGTCTTCGCTATCCAGGTGGCGCTGTGGATGGATCAGGGGGTGGTGTCGTGGCTTCGTCACGTCATGCTGGCGCCGGGAAGCCATAAAAACCCGGTGACGCTGGTGATCACGGGGCTTATCCTCCGTGCCATTGTCTGGTCAGTGATGCTGCTGTCTATTCTTGCTAACGCGGGCGTCAACATCACTGCTCTGGTTGCCAGCCTTGGGGTAGGGGGTATTGCTATCGCCCTCGCGGTGCAAACGATCCTGAGCGACGTGTTTGCATCGCTCTCCATCGGTTTTGATAAGCCGTTCGAAATCGGCGATTTTGTGGTGTTTAACGATGTCGCCGGGACGGTAGAGCACATTGGTCTGAAAACCACCCGTATCCGCAGCCTGAGCGGGGAGCAGATTGTCTGCGGGAACGCCATCCTGCTGCAACAGACGCTGCATAACTATAAGCGGATGCAAACGCGGCGGATTGTTTTTACCTTCGGAGTCGCCAGCGACACGGCGCCGGAAAAACTGCGTTCAGTGGGTGAGATGGTCAAACAGATCATTACCGACGTCGGGGAAACGAAGTTTGACCGCGCCCATTTCCTGGGCTTCGATCGCGATCGCCTGACCTTCGAGGTGGTTCATATTGTTAATACGGCGGATTACAACAAGTACATGGATATTCAGCAGGAGATCAATATTCGTATCCTGGAGGGGCTGAACCAGCAGGAGATCAAGCTGGCGCTACCGAGCATGGTTCTGCACGCGCCCTGGATGAATGCCGGCGACGAGGCATCTGCGCAACGGTTGAGCGAAGCGCAATAAAAAAAGCCCGCCGTTACCGGCGGGCTTTCATTTTGGGGTCAATCGTCTTCCTCATCGTCCAGCTCAACCGGCGTCTGATATTGATCCGGTTTGATGACCAGAAGGTCGCAGCGCAGATGGTCGATCACCTGCTCGGCGGTATTTCCCAGGAACGCGGCAGAAATACCGGTCCGGCCGATGGTGCCCAGCACCACAATCCCGGCCTGCAAATGCTCCGCCAGATCCGGAATAACCTCTTCCGGTAACCCTTTTTCTACGTGGGTCATGTTCTCATCGATACTGAATTTCTGGCGCAGCGCTTTCATGGCCAGCAGATGCTGACCGCGAATCGCATCGTTATACACGCTCGGGTCAAATTCAGGCAGCTCGATGGCGATATTGATTGGCGTAACCGGATAGGCGCCCACCAGATGGACTTCAGTATGGTTAACCTGGTCGGCAAGCTGAAGCGTCTCCTTCACCAGTTTCTCGTTCAGCGAATTGTGATAATCCTCTTCGCTGGCCAGATTGACCGCCACGACGGCTTTCCCGCCCTCAGGCCACGGCTGATCTTTCACCATCCATACCGGACAAGGGCATTTGCGCAGCAGGTGCCAGTCTGTTGGAGTGAAAATCACGGATTCCAGTTTGTCATGCTGGTGCGCCATTTTCAGCAGCAGGTCATGCCCACCGGCCACCACTTCCTGAATAATGGCTTCGAAGGGGCGGTTGTGCCAGACTACTTTAATATCAATCGGTACGCCCGCTTCCAGGTAATACTTCGCCTGCTCGCGGATCCACGCGGTACGCTGGCTGATCACTCCCTGACGCATAGCGGTGCGCTCGTCAGGCGACAGAAGGGTGGTCATCTCGTATGAGAAGTCATAAATCGGCAAAAAGGCTTTAATTTTGCCACCAATCCGTTGATGTAAATACACAGCACGTCGTAATGCCGGCTGATCGTCCTGATTAGGATCGATAGCCACCAGCATGTTTTGATACTTTGCCATACAGGTCTCCTTACTACTGTCACCACAGTCTGTAAGTAAAAGAGTAACCTATATATCTTGAATGAAACAGGGGGGAAGTTTTTGCCAGATCAATAATCATGAAAATTTATCGACCTGGCATAAGATATCCGGGAGAGTTATGCCACGTTACGTGAGTGACCCGCCAGAATGGCCAGCGCTTCACCGTTTTCGATGGTGATATACTTACCTTTAACCGCCAGCATTCCGCTCTTCTGGAAGCGACCCAGCAGACGGCTGATGGTTTCCACGGTCAGGCCCAGATAGTTACCAATATCACCGCGCGTCATGGTCAGACGGAATTCACGCGGGGAGAAGCCACGTTCCGCGAAACGGCGGGAGAGGTTATAGATAAAGGCGGCCAGACGCTCTTCGGCATTCTTCTTAGAAAGCAGCAGGATCATATCCTGATCGCCTTTGATCTCACCGCTCATCAGACGCATCATCTGCTGACGCAGGTTCGGCATCTTACCGGACAGATCGTCCAGCGTCTCAAACGGAATTTCGCAGACCATAGAGGTTTCCAGCGCCTGAGCAAAGCTCGGGTGATGGCCACTGCCGATGGCGTCAAAGCCGACTAAATCGCCTGCCAGATGGAAGCCGGTGATCTGCTCGTCGCCCTGTTCGGTAATGGTGTAGCTTTTGATGGTGCCAGAACGGATAGCATAGAGCGACTTCAGTTCGTCTCCCGCCTTAAACAGCGTCTGCCCTTTCTGAATAGGCTTTTTGCGCTCGATGATATTGTCAAGCTGATCGAGTTCGTGCTCATTCAGAGTAAACGGGATACAGAGCTGGCTGATGCTGCAATCCTGGCAATGGATAGCACAACCGCCAGACTGAATGCGTCGTATAATTCGCTTTTCCGGGATCATAGGTTTGCTCAAGCCTTAATTGATATTGGTCAATTTTAACATCTTTTTGGTAAGGACGTAAGTCTGGCAAACCCCCAATAAAGACAAGAGACGGCAGCGTGTTGCCATCTCCTTGAAATTCCACAGAATGATTAAGGATTATGAACCTAACAGGAAGAAAATTAAGCACAAAAAGCCTGGGAATTACAGCAGAAAATACCCTTCGTGACGCAGCAGCCACTCTTTGCGCTGTACGCCCCCGGCATAGCCGGTGAGGGTGCCGTTGCGCCCAATCACGCGATGGCAAGGCACCACAATGCTGACGGGGTTAGAGCCATTTGCCGCACCGACCGCGCGCGCCGCGCCGGCACGACCAAGCTGTTCTGCCAGCTGACCGTAGTGCATCACCTGCCCGCAGGGAATATTACGCAGCGCCTGCCACACCTCGCGCTGGAAAGGGGTGCCCGCCGTGGCGGTTGGCAGGGTATTAATAATGCTGAGATCGCCCTCGAAGTAGGCCGTCAGTTTATCGCTCAGCCCGCTAGGATTACGGGCAGTAACACGCTCGTATCCCTCGGCGCGATAATGGATGTTGAGCAGCTCAACCATCCGGTCGCTGTGCTCTTCCCATTCAACCGCGCGCAGATTGAACGCTTCATCCGCGATAACCCACAGCGGCCCCAGCGGCGTCGCAATCTTATCTTCGAGTAATCTCAGCATCAGTACTCCTTAGTTCAGCCTCGGGTAAACACCCGGTCCAATCGGCAGGCCGACAAGATACCACGCCACCAGCATCACCAGCCATACCCCTAAGAAGATAAGCGGATAGGGCAGAACCAGCGAATAGTAGGTACCCAGCTTAGCCTCCGGTCTGTAGCGTTGCAGGAAGCCTAAAAACAGCGGAACGAAGGGTGACACGGGCGCCAGCGGGATCACCGAGGAATCGGCGACACGGAACAGGATCTGGGCGAACGCCGGATGGAAGCCGAGCATCATAAACATGGGGACAAAGATGGGCGCCAGAATCGACCAGATAGCCGACCCGCTGGCAATAAACATGCACAGCAGGGACGACAGCAGCGCCAGGCCGACAAACGCCGGAACACCGCTCAACCCCGCCGCCTCCAGCGCGTCCGTCAGGCTCACGGCCATAAACTTGCCCATGTTGCTCCAGTTAAACATGGCGACAAACTGCGCCAGCGGGAACACCATCACGATAAAACCCGCCATCTCCTTCATCGGCTCGATCATCAGGTGCGGCAGATCTCCCTGACGGCGGATTTTGCCGGTGGCGATGCCGTACGCGAGCGAAACGACGAAGAAGAAGAGAATTATCAGCGGCACAATGCCCTGAATAAACGGCGAGGGCAGTACGGTGTGTTTGATCGGATCGCGCAGCACGCCATTTTCCGGTACCACCATCAGCGCCACCACCGCAATGAACGCCAGCGAGACGATCCCGGCTACGCGCAGGCCGAACTGCTGCTCTTTGCTCAGCGTCTCCAGCTTTTCATCGCTCCGGCCTTCCCATTTACCCAGGCGCGGCTCAATGATTTTATCGGTAATCAGACCCCCGACAATCGTCAGGACAATCACTGAACTGGCCATAAAGTACCAGTTGTCGATCACGCTGACGTGCATGGTCGCATCGATGGTGCTGGCTGCCTCTGTGCTGATGCCGGAGAGCAGCACATCGGTGGTCACGATAAGCAGGTTAGCGGTAAACCCACAGCCGACGCCCGCAATCGCCGACAGCAGGCCCGCAACAGGATGACGACCAACGGCGAGGAAAATCAGCGCCCCCATCGGCGGCATGATCACCAGTGCCGCGTCGGACGAGATATGGCTGAAGAAGGCAATAAACAGCACCATATAGCTGGCATAACGCGCGCTGACGTGCGAGGCCATTTTGACCATCAGCGCGGGCAGGAGACCCACGCGCTCGGCCAGTCCCGCGCCTAACACCAGCGCCAGGATGGCGCCCAGCGGCGCAAAACCGCTGAAGTTTTTAATCACGTTCGGCAAAAACCAGTGCAACCCTTCAACGCTGAGCAGGTTTTTCACTGCCACCATGCTGCCGTCGGCCGGGCTGCGCACGCTCACCTCAAAGGCGGACAGCACGGCCGTCGCGACCATCAGGATGACAATTAAATAGATAAAAAGCAGGAAAGGGTGCGGCACTTTATTGCCGATCCTTTCAACCCAGCCATAGAGCTTACCGGATGGGGAATGCGAAGGTATGGAAGACATACTCATGGGCGTTCCTCGGGACTGTTGTTGTGTTGTTGTGTTGTGTTTTTTTATTTTAAAGGTGACGGTGTCACGCCCTGCGGGATCGGACACTCGTACGGTTTTTCTGTTATGTGTTGTTCGAACTCTTCCCGGCATTTTCGCAACAGGTCGGCATCCTGAAGCAGATGCAGCGCGGTCGCGCCCATCACTTTTCCGGCCAGCAACATGCCTTTATGGGCAATAGAGGTACGCCCCTGCGCCACTAATTGCCAGGTATGCAGCGGGGTGCCCACGGTAAAACAGGGGCTAAAGCACTGTGCGACAGGCATCTTCCAGCTGACATCCCCCACATCGGTGGAGCCTGCCAGCACGTTATCGGTGATGGCATAAGGGGCAACTTCATCCACCAGCAACGTCTCCTGATGGCGTCGGGCAAACGCTTTTCCCTCTTCGGCCCCCGTTGCGGCAATGTTTTTCAGGCTGTTTTGCAGATCGTTTGCCGTGAGCGTAGCGCGGATTTTACGGGCAAATTCGCGTTCCTCTTCCGTCCAGGCCGGCGTGCCGTAATGCTGCAATGCGCGGTACATCGCCGCTTCGAGCGTTCGGTTCGGCAGATAGCTGGAGCAGGCTTTATCAAAGCGGCACTCGACGGTGGTTTCGGTCATCATCGCCGCGCCCTGGGCGATTTTCTCGATGCGCGCGTAGATCTGCTGCGCATCGGCCATCTCCGGGGCGCGGATCAGGTACAGCACCTCGGCCTGGGCCTGCACCACGTTAGGCGAAATTCCGCCGGTATCGGTGATGGCGTAATGAACGCGCGCTTTTTCAATGATGTGTTCGTTGAGGAAGTTTGTGCCGGTGGTCATCAACGTCACGGCATCCAGCGCGCTGCGTCCCAGATGTGGGGAGTTAGCGGCATGGGCGGCGATCCCCTTAAACCGCCAGGCGGCCTGAATATTGGCCAGCGTGCTGACGTTAAACATCCCGGCAAAGGCTTCCGGGTGCCATGTCACGGCAGCGTCCACGTCGTCAAATAATCCTTCACGCACCATAAAGGTTTTACCGGAGCCGCCTTCCTCGCCGGGACAGCCGTAAAAACGCACCGTTCCGCTGCCGCCGTGCTGTTCCAGCCAGCTTTTCACCGCCACCGCCCCGGCAAAGGCAGCCGTGCCTAAGAGGTTATGCCCGCAGCCGTGGCCGTTCGCCCCCGGGGTGGCGGATTGCGCCGTCGCGCAGTGTGCCTGCTGGCTTAGCCCGGCCAGGGCATCGTATTCGCCCAGAAGGGCGATAACGGGCTTGCCGCTGCCGTAGCTGGCAATAAAGGCGTTGGGAATGCCTCCGGCTTCCCGCGTCAGGGTAAAGCCCTCGGCTTCCAGCGCGCTGGCGAGGCGTTCGGCGGACCAGAACTCTTCAAAGCGCGTTTCGGGATGATCCCAGATGTCGTCGGCAATATCGGTAAACGTCTGACATCGCGTGTCGATGGCATCAGCGATAAAAGCGTAGTTCTCCTGCATTACACACCTCGCGTCCACGGGAAATTAAGCGCAGTTCGCGCCAGCGTTTCGATGGCAACGTTCATCACCTGCTCATCAAAATCGAATTTTTCGTTGTGATGTCCGGCGCTCAGCTGGGTGCCGAAAACCATATACGAGGCCATGCCGCCGTTCTGCTGCACGCGGGCCATCATTAGCGTGGCGTCTTCGGAGCCCGCAGGCGCTTTGACCTTATTAATGGCATGAGTCACACCGGGCACCTGGCTTGCCTGCTCGCGCAGATAATCGACCCAGGCCGGGGAAGGGACGCTGGAGGTCGCCGCCCCCATCAGGTTTATCCCGGCTGTTACGCCATAGAGCGCCGCCGCGCCGGTAATTACCGCCTGCGCGCGCTCAAAGACATACTGATTAATGGCCTCGCTTTCGCCGCGGGTTTCAACCTTAAGTAACGCATCAGCCGGAACCACGTTGCGTCCGCTGCCCGCCTGCATGACCCCGACGTTAACCCGGGACGCGCCTTCGCTGTGTGGCGCGATGCCATGCAGCGCGATAGCGGCCTGGGCAGCAGCAAGCAGGGCGTTACGGCCCTCTTCCGGTTTACCGCCAGCGTGTGCGGCGACTCCGGTAAAGCGCACGTCAAATTTGGTGGTCGCCATGAAGTTATCGCTGCCGCAGATCACTGTCCCTTCCGGAACGCCGGTTCCGATATGAATGGCGGTAAAGTAGTCTACGCCGTCCAGCGCGCCTGCGGCGACCATAGCGCGCGCGCCGCGCGTACCCTCTTCGGCAGGCTGGAAGATCAGTTTGATGGTGCCGTTGAGCTGCGCTTCATACTGCTTAAGCACCTGCGCGAGCCCCAGACCAATGGTGGTATGCCCGTCGTGGCCACAGGCGTGCATCATTCCCGGATTGCAGGAGGCAAACCCGTCGCGGAACGGGCGATGGCTGTCGTCGAGCGCTTCGCTTAAATCAAGGGCGTCCATGTCCACGCGAAACGCCAGGGTTGGGCCCGGGCGGCCGGTATTCAGGGTCGCGACAATGCCGGTGAACCCGCCCTCAAACGGCGCCAGCCATTTCTCCGGCGCGCCCTGCGCCCGGGCGCGGGCAAACTCTCGCGAAAGGGTGGCGTCATCGGGCAGTCCCATACGGCTTTCGGCGTCGACCACGTCGCGACCCATCGCCAGCTCGTAACCCAGTGAGGCGAGGATCTCCGCCACTTTTGCCGCAGTGCGAAACTCCACCCAACCGGATTCCGCGAAATGGTGGAAATCGCGACGCCATGCGCTCAGTTGTGGGGCTAATGTCTGGATGTACTGCGCCAGTGCGTTCATATCTTTTCCTGTCATCATTAAAATATGTGAACTGCTTCACGCTGTGATAGTTTTTACTTATCACTAATCGTTTTTTCACAGTTTTAACCGTTCAGGAATTACCCTCGCACATCCGTTTCCATTAAAGTAGATGACAGTTTCTTTACTCTGATAAACAACGGTTATCGGTTGCGTTATGTCATTTCAGATTAAATTTCATCAAATCAGGGCGTTTGTCGAGGTGGCGCGACAGGGCAGTATTCGCGGCGCCAGCCGGACGCTTAATCTTTCGCAGCCCGCGCTGACCAAATCCATTAAAGAGCTGGAGGAGGGTATGGCGGCCCAGCTGTTTGTGCGCAGGAGTAAAGGCGTCGCGCTGACCGAGTGCGGGGAAGGATTTTATCACCGCGCTAATTTGATTCTGGAAGAGCTACGCGCGGCGCAGGATGACATCCGCCAGCGGCAGGGCGAACTCGCCGGGCAGATCAATATTGGGATGGGAGCCAGCATTTCACGCAGCCTGATGCCAGCCGTCATTACGCGTTTTCATGCGCAGCATCCTCAGGTCAACGTTCGGATTATGGAAGGCCAGCTGGTGTCGATGATTAATGAATTACGTCAGGGTGAGCTGGACTTTACCATCAATACCTATTATCAGGGGCCGTACGATCACGAATTTACGTTTGAAAAGCTGTTCGAAAAGCCTTTTGCCGTATTTTGTCGGGCAGGACATCCGGCGACAGGGGCGACCTCAATTAATGAGCTTCTGCAATATAACTGGACGATGCCTACGCCCCGGGGAAGTTATTATAAGCAGTTGCAGGATACTTTTAACCATCGCTCTCAAATACCGCGAATTGGCGTTGTCTGTGAGACCTTTTCCTCCTGTATTAGCCTCGTCGCACAAAGCGATTTCATCAGCATTTTACCGCAGGAGCTGGGCTGCGATCCGCTTCTGGCGCACCGTCTGATAATGCTGCCGGTTGTCGAAACCCTGCCTAAAGCGGCATATTATTTAATTCAGCGTCGTGATTCTCGCCAGACACCGCTTGCCGAATCATTAATCACGCAGTTTCGAAGAGAGGCCAGGAAATTAATTTAATAAAAATAACAACAATAAAAAATAGAGTCTGCCCGACATCAGACAGACTCCACAGAACACACAGTCGTGCATCCTTTCGCGGATCCTACATGCATTATCCATTGGGCAGGTTTATTAAGTTATAACAGCTTTTTCTTAAAAGAGAAGGACGTTGAGTGATTGATTTCACGATTTTTTAACGTATTTATTTAATTAATTACGGCTGAAATTTAAGTTAAGGTTAGATTAAATTTATTGCGTCTGCGATTATCTGTTCCTTAAGCCATTATTTGTACCCGTGCCCGGGTGATTGAGACCCGCAACGGGCGCAGGTATAGTACATCACTCAGATGTAGCCGGAGGATTTCCATGAACCCTGACGACAAATCACTTTTTCTTGACGCCATGGAGGATGTCCAGCCGCTCAAACGCTGCGCGGATATTCACTGGCAGCAGAGCCGCAACACGCGGGCGCGTCAGGAAATAGATACTGAGCAGCTCGATAACTTTCTGACGCTGGGGTTTCTGGAACTGTTGCCCCTTGACGAGCCGCTGATGTTCCAGCGTGAAGGGGTACAGCAGGGGGTATTTGATAAGCTGCGTTCCGGCAAATATTCCCGTCAGGCCAGCTTAACGCTGTTACGCCAGCCTGCGGAGCAATGCCGCCAGCTGGTCTATTCCTTTATTCGCCAGGCCGGACGTGACGGGCTACGCAACCTGATCATCGTGCATGGTAAAGGGCGTGAACAGCAGTCGCACCCTAACGTAGTGCGCAGCTATCTTGCGCGCTGGTTGACCGAGTTCGACGAAGTACAGGCCTTTTGCGAAGCGCAGCCGCATCACGGCGGCAGCGGAGCATGCTATGTCTCGTTGCGTAAGTCAGAGGATGCGAAGCGAGATAACTGGGAACGCCACGCCAAGCGCAGCCGCTAATCATGAAGGCGGGCGATATGCCCGCCTGTCACTCAGAAGGTTTCCCAGTTCGCGTCAGCTGTATTCGCGCCTGCCGCTGACGGGCGCAGCAGTACGGGCGTTTTCACGTTTTTAGGGCGAGCCGCCGGCGATGCCTGAGCGTTCAGCCGGAATGCCGCCACGGCCTGACGCAGCTGTTCAGACTGATCTTCCAGCGCCGCCGCCGCCGTTGCCGACTCCTGTACCAGCGCGGCGTTTTGCTGCGTGACGCTGTCCATCTGCGAGACCGCCAGGCTGACCTGCTCTATACCGCGGCTCTGCTCGTCAGACGCCGAGGAAATCTCAGCCATAATATCGGTTACGCGCGTCACGGCCGCGACGATCTCTTTCATGGTCGCACCCGCCTCGCTCACCTGTTCCGAGCCGGTATTCACCCGGCTGACAGAGTTCTCGATAAGCCCTTTGATCTCTTTTGCCGCCTGCGCGCTGCGGCTGGCCAGCGTCCGTACTTCACCTGCCACGACCGCAAAGCCGCGACCTTGTTCCCCGGCACGGGCGGCTTCAACCGCCGCGTTGAGCGCGAGAATATTGGTCTGGAAGGCAATACTATCGATAACGCCGGTGATATGCGCAATTTGCTGAGAACTGTCGGCAATGTCATTCATGGTACGCACCACGTTATCCACCACCTGACCGCCGCGTGCGGCGGTTTCAGACGCATTCTTCGCCAGCAGCGTCGCCTGGCGGGCGTTATCCGAGTTCTGTTTCACCGTGGCAGTCAGCTCTTCCATGCTGGCGGCGGTCTCTTCCAGCGAGGCTGCCTGCTGCTCGGTTCGGGCGGAAAGGTCGTTACTTCCGGCGGCAATTTCTCCTGCGCCCGTGTAGATAGAATCTGTGCTGCCGCGCACGGCGCTGACGGTGCTCACCAGCGACTGCTGCATCTCGTGCAGACCAGCAGCCAGCTGGCCCATCTCGTTGCGCCCGGTAATCGCGACATTTTGCGTCAGATCGCCGCTCGCGATGGTGCGAATATGGTTCATGATGGCGTTGAGCGGTTTCAGGAGCAGGTGCTGTAAACCCTGCCAGATCACCACCAGCACGGCGATCACGGTCAGGAAGATCGCCGCCAGCGTCCACTGCATCTGGGTAAAGCTGCTCTGGTTCTCTTCGGCGGCGGCTTTCAGCAGAACGTTGTTTTCAGCGCGCCAGCGGGTATAGACCGCCTCCATCTCATCCTGCGCCTGCTGGGCGTCCAGGTCGCCATAGGCCTGATAGTTATCGGCGCGCAGATACTCAATGGACAAGCGCATCACCTCGTGCATTTGCTTCCAGGCTTTCTGCATCTCTTCGGTGAGCGCGGCATGCTGGCCCTTCACCTGCGGAATAGCCTGCCAGTTTTTGTAATAGTCTTCGGCTTTGGCCAGCGAACCGTTGGCGGTGCCCAGCAGCGTGTTGATCGCCGCGAGAGAGGCCGGATCGCGCTGGTTTTTCAGGTAGCGGATCGCCACGCGGGTAACGGTAACGCGCGTTTTCACCAGCGTGTTAACGCTGTCGCTCAGGCTTTCCTGTTGGGCATTGAGTAACCCGGAGTTCTGAAAGTTGTGACGATCGTTGTTAACGGCAGAGTAGAACAACCCTCCCGTGACAACTTGCAGCAGACAGAATATGGTGAGGGCAAAGATAATACCGGTAATCACGTGCAGATTTTTCAGCATGGCGGTCATCCGTAAGAGAAGAGGCAGGGTTACATCAATACTATCGTCGTAGCGAATTTAAACTTTAATTTTACTATTGCTTAACTAATGGTTTCGTTGCGGAACCTGTTGTAAATCCGGATCATTTTTATGAGGAAGGTCAGCATGAGCAGCATAGATAAAAGCGGAACGTTCACGCTCGGAACGCGTACGGTTAAACGATTTGGCTATGGCGCGATGCAGCTTGCCGGGCCTGGCGTTTTTGGTCCGCCAAAAGATAAAAATGCGGCGCTGGCGGTGCTGCGTGAAGCGGTGGCGTTGGGTGTGAATCACATTGATACCAGCGATTTTTACGGACCTCATGTGACCAACCAGCTTATCTGCGAGGCGCTTCATCCGTACCGGGACGACCTTACGATTGTGACCAAGATCGGAGCCCGACGCGGCGAGGATGCCTCCTGGCTGCCGGCGTTTTCCGCGCAGGAGCTGACGCAGGCGGTGCATGATAACCTGCGTAACCTGAAGCGGGATGTGCTGGACGTGGTTAACCTGCGGATCATGTTTAGCGCCCACGGACCGGCGGAAGGCTCGATTGCCGCGCCGCTGAGCACCCTTGCGGAGCTGCAACAGCAGGGGCTGGTTCGTCATATTGGGCTGAGCAACGTCACCGCTTCGCAGGTTGCTGAAGCGCATAAGATGGTTTCCGTGGTGTGCGTACAGAACATGTACAACGTTGTGAATCGCGGTGACGATGCGCTGGTTGATTCGCTGGCGCAGCAGGGGATTGCCTGGGTGCCGTTCTTCCCGCTGGGTGGTTTCACGCCACTGCAATCTTCCGGACTACAGGCGGTGGCGGATTCACTGGGCGCGACGCCGATGCAGGTGGCGCTGGCATGGCTGCTGCAACGCTCGCCAAATATCCTCTTGATCCCGGGAACCTCATCGGTGGCGCATCTGCGTGAAAACCTGGCGGCAGTCGATCTGGTATTGCCGCCTGAGGCGCTGGAGACGTTAAATTCTCTGGTGGGGTAATCCCGATACCAGCAAAAGCCCGGAGGATTTTTCGGGCTTTTGCTGTTTATGATCCAATCTGACTTCTTTGGCGGTGAAGCGCTAACGCTTCCGCCACGATTTCCTGCTTACTTTTCCGTGTTTCATACGCAGTAATGCGGATGTACTCCATCAGCGCAGGATCGATGCGCGCACTTAACATCCTGAGTTCGGCCTCCTTTGCGACACCGCGAGCAACACGCTTATCGGGATAATCACGGGCGGGCATAGAAAACGTCCTCCAAAAATTGTCTTGTTAATTTGTGCTGTAAAATATGCGCTAGTCTAAATATAAAGTCAACGTATAGTGTATGTGGAGTGATTTGTGGTTACTTTGTTTTGTTTTTATAGTCATTTGAAAGTCATTGCGTAGTGATGTTTTATGACGCGTTACGCTTGTCTGTGCGTAAAAATTTACAAAACAAATAATCTTCATTGCTATAGGGGGTTATAAGCGAAGCGGTTAAGGCGTAGCCAGCCGCTTACGCTGACATGGCTTGATCGATACCTCAGTTAAAACTACTGTATATAAAAACAGTATGGAGGTGTTTATCATGATCTTTTTAAGACCCGCAGAGTTGCGTGAAATCGTTGCTATTCCACTTTTCAGCGACTTAGTACAGTGCGGCTTCCCCAGCCCGGCAGCGGATTATGTAGAGCGGCGTATCGATTTAAACGAGTTATTAGTGGCCCATCCCAGCTCCACTTACTTTGTCAAAGCCGCCGGTGACTCGATGATAGAAGGGGGGATCAATAACGGTGATTTGCTGGTGGTGGACAGTTCCCGCAAGCCTGAGCATGGCGATATCGTGATTGCGGCGGTAGAGGGCGAATTTACCGTGAAGCGCCTCCAGCTGCGTCCCAATATTCAACTCAACCCCATGAACAGCGCCTATTCACCGATTATTGTCGGCAGCGACGATACGCTCGATATCTTTGGTGTAGTGACGTATATCGTGAAATCCGCGAGCTGATCGTGTTTGTGAAGCTTAATTAATAGGCAATAAGTTAATTCTCATCATGCAAAAATCTTACGGCACCTGGGCTGTCTTGTCGGCAAACCTGATATTCATCGCATAAGCCGGAACTGACTGGTCAAATATTCTGGTATTGGCGAATTACAGAGTGATATCCCATTTTTTTTATTTTGTTATGTTCCTGCACTTTAGTGAGTTTTCTTTTCTTCCGACAGAATACATTTTGTCTACATTATAATTTTAATTTATGATTCGCACACGAACAATTGATGTTACGCAGGGTTTTAGCATCGTGGCAGTCAATAAAACCCTGCTGTTATAAAGTAATCAGGAGATTCATTTTTATGTCAGACAATAATCCCCGCTCATCCGGCTGGTTAGGCCCGTGGTGCCTGCTGGTGGGTGTGATACTTCTTGTAACGGGGCTCTTTTTTGCTATCGGCGGTTTTAAACTGGTTTCCCTGGGGGGGAGTTGGTATTTTCTCATCGCCGGGGTTATCACTCTGCTCTCTGCGATTCAGTTCTTCCGCCGCAAGTCCTCTGCCGTGGGGCTGTTTGCCCTGGTGTTTCTTGGCACCCTGATTTGGGCATTTTTCGATGCCGGGCTCGACTTCTGGCCGCTGGTTTCCCGTTTAATGGTACCCGCCGGGCTGATGGTGCTGGCAGCTGCCACCTGGCCTGCATTGCGTAAACGTGAAGGAAAACCGTCCTGCGCAAAAGGGGCCCTGGGGGTCTGCGCGGTCCTTATTATCGCCATGGGCGTCACCTTTGTTCAGATGTTTCAACCCCATCCGACCGTGCCGTTTAGCGGTGAAAAACGTCCGCTGGTACCGGTAAAAGATGATGCGAAACAGCAGAACTGGGATCACTACGGTAATACGGCCGGCGGTAGTCGCTTTGTGGCGCTGGACCAGATAACCCGTGACAACGTGAAAAACCTGAAACCGGTCTGGACCTACCATACCGGTGACGTACCGGAAAGTCCGGACGGCAATGGCGCAGAAGATCAGCAAACGCCGCTACAGGTTGGCGATCGTGTCTTCCTCTGTACGCCGCATAACAACGTGATCGCCGTGGATGCCGATAGCGGGAAAGAGATCTGGAAAGCGGAAATCAACGCCAAGTCTGCAATCTGGATGCGCTGCCGTGGCCTGGCATACTTTGATGCCACCAAACCGCTGGCACAGCCAACGGTAGCGGGCTCCACGCCGGTTCTGCCAGCGCAGGTCGCACCGGGCGCTGCATGCCAGCGCCGTATCCTGATGAATACCATTGACGGTAAGCTGATCGCGTTAGACGCCGATAACGGCAAATTCTGCCCGGACTTCGGTACTAACGGCAGCGTTAACCTGCATGAAGGGATGGGCGACGCGTCAGATCCCACCTACGTGCTGACGTCGGCCCCGACGCTGGCGGGTACGACGGTTGTCGTTGGTGGCCGCGTTGCGGATAACGTCAGCACCGATATGCCGGGAGGTGTTATACGTGGTTATGACGTGATCACCGGCCAGCTGCGCTGGGCGTTCGACCCGCGTAATCCGGATCCGAACTATGTTCTGAAGCCGGGCGAACACTACAAACGTAGCTCTGCAAACTCCTGGGCCCCTATGTCCTGGGATGCGTCGATGAATACCGTGTTTATCCCGATGGGGAGTTCCTCCGTCGACCTGTGGGGCGCTGACCGTATTCCGGAAGATCATAAATACGCCACCTCAATCCTCGCGCTGGATGCGACTACCGGGAAAGAGAAGTGGGTATACCAGACCGTGCATAACGACCTCTGGGATTTCGATATCCCGATGCAGCCGAGCCTGGTTGATTTCCCGACAAAAGAGGGCAACAAGCCCGCGGTGGTGGTGGGCACCAAAGCGGGGCAAATTTATGTTCTTGATCGCCTGACGGGTAAACCGCTCACTGAAGTGAAAGAGGTTCCGGTAAAACCAGCGGATATTCCACGTGAACAGTACCCGGCAACGCAGCCGCGCTCTGTGGGGATGCCGCAGATTGGCGCGGAAACCCTGAAAGAATCGGATATGTGGGGGGCGACGCCGTTTGACCAGCTGGCCTGTCGTATCAGCTTCAAATCAATGCGTTATGACGGTCTGTACACGATGCCGGGAACCGATATTTCCCTGAGCTTCCCGGGCTCGCTGGGGGGAATGAACTGGGGTAGTCTGTCCACGGATCCGAACAACCAGTACATCTTCGTCAACGACATGCGTCTGGGTCTGTGGGTCCAGCTGATTAAACAAGATCCGCAAAGCGCAGTGGCAAACACGGGCGGTGAAGCCGTGAACGCCGGTATGGGCGCTGTTCCGATGAAAGGAACGCCGTATTCGGTCAACAAAAACCGTTTCATGTCACCGCTGGGTATTCCGTGCCAGAAACCACCGTTTGGCTCTCTCTCTGCGATTGACCTGAAAACACAGAAAATCGTCTGGCAGGTGCCGGTCGGTACCGTTCAGGATACCGGTCCGTTTGGGGTAAAAATGCGTATGCAGATGCCTGTCGGTATGCCGACGCTGGGCGGTACGCTGGCCACGCAGGGCGGTCTGGTCTTCATTGCGGGAACCCAGGATTACTACCTGCGCGCCTTTGATTCCTCTACGGGGGAAGAAGTGTGGAAAGCGCGTCTCCCGGTGGGTAGCCAGGGCGGACCTATCAGCTATGTATCACCGAAAACCGGCAAACAGTACATTCTGATCTCTGCCGGCGGTGCACGACAGTCGCCGGATCGTGGTGACTACGTGATTGCCTACGCGCTGGATAAATAACAGCGAAATAAGCAGCCTGGCCCCGTCGTAGTACGGGGCTTTTTTTTGACTAAAAACCACGCACAGGAAGAAAGCTGCGGTTCCGGTCAGCCCGTGAAAAGCACCCGCCAGCGTCGGCGACGGCGAGTCATCTCGCGCCATAGCGCGACTATCTCGTCAGGTTGCAGGGCATCAATAGCCTGCGGCGTTAACACCGGCAAACCATAGCGCTGGCGCAGGGCGGCCACTGCCGTGGCGCTGGCATCCATCGGTGAGCGGATCTGCGTCGCCAGCTGCTGTCGCAATAGGCTGAACTCGGATTCATCGCACAGCGTCAGCTCTCGCAAAAATGGTTTGCAGCAACCCAACAGGTTCACGGGAGAACGATCAGGCGACTGTAACGCCAGCAGCAGGCCATCGCGATCGGCAATACGCTGATAACGACAGCTGACCACGTAGCCAATCTGCTGTTCCACGCGCAGGCGCTGGAAAAATCGCGGTTCGCAGCATAACGCCAGCAGCCGCAGCGCGGCGAGCGACGCACCCGGCGGCAGGGGAATAAACACCAGCAGCGCCGAATCCGCGCTGGCGTGCGGAATGTGTTCGACCCCGCCGGGACAATCGCTTAACGGCAACGGCTTAGCGTTAACCGGCGCCCGGAGCAGGCCAAGCTGCCGGGCTAACCCGTGCGCGTGTCCGGCGCTGCCGCCAGCTAACGCCGCCAGCCAGCCATTCCGTGACGGTTCCGATGCCAGTCGTTCAGGCAATTGCTTAAGCAACTGACGGATCGCAATGCCATCTGGCGCAGGCGTAATAGCCGGTGTGGGGCGGGAGAGGCGATCGATTATCGCCCCGATGATGGGTTCCGCCATCACCACGGCGTCAGGAAGCCGCAGGGTTAGCTGCCAGCTACCGTCAACCGTTTGCCACTCGCCGCTGCCGCCGATATGGCGCATTTCAGCCAGAAGAGGGCGTAATTGTTTGCCGATCGCCACCCCCTGTGACTCGCTTACGCGCGAATAAAAAGGCTTGCGGAGGATCAACGTCGGCGGTTGTGCCTGCGCCGGTAAATGCAGCAGCGGAACGGCTTCTGGCGTCAGGGCTGGGGCAGAATATTGGGCAGCCTGCGGGTAGAAGGAAAACGCGATGGGGCTCTCATCCGCAACCGGTTGGCGACGCCAGTGGCTAAGCGGCAGGGCAAATCCCTGGCTGGAAATTGTCCCGGCGGCTTCCATTTTTTTGCAGGCCAGATATGAGGTGGGCGCCGCCAGTAAGTCGGCACAGAAGGCGGAAAAATCAACCGGCGCCGCGCCGGGCGCAAAACCAAACGCCCGCTGGCGAAGCTGGTCAAGGGCCGACAGGGCGCTAAAGCGCTGCTGTGCCAGCCGATAATAATGCCGCTGTTGCTCTTGTGTCGTTTGCTGTAGGGCCCGCAGCCAGCGCGTGATTTGCGCGTCTATGGCCTCGGGCCGTTCGCCGTCAAGCGTTAGCGCCAGCCAGCCGTAATCGTCATCCTGATAAAGCCAGTCCAGCGATACCTCTTCTGCCAGCCCGCGCGCCCGCAGCCCGTCAATCAGGCTTCCGGGGGCCTCGTCCAGCAAAAATTCCCGAAGCAAGGTGACGTTGTCACTTTTTCGGAGCAACGGACAGCGCCACAGCGCGGGTCGCTCCGTCACTGCCAGCTGATAATCTGCTTCAGCGCTAAGGCGTAACGGGGGGGCGGCTTCAGGCACGCCACCTGAAGCAAAACCTGTCGCAAACGTATGGGCAAGCTCGGCTAACGCATCCAGCGTTTGCGGTCCCTGTAGCCACAATTGCAGGTGTCTGGCCCCATAATAGCGGCGATGAAATCCGCGCAACGCGGCGTGCAGCGATCCCGTGTCTTGCCCCAGAGAATCATGGCTACCCACCTGAAAACGGCGAAAAACCTCCGGTTGTTCCATCGCGTGGCGCGCCGCGGCTTCGCGCCGGGCGGGATCATGCTGCTGGATAAGCCGGTTTTCCGCATCAATGACCGCCACTTCGCGCTGGATGTCCTGCCGGGAAAGCAGTGGCGCCTGCAACATATCCCGCAGTCGCGCGACGCCGTCGGACAGGTTATCGGCGGCAACGTCGAAGAAAAAAGCGCTGTGGCGAGCCAGCGTGGTGGCATTGACGTTGCCGCCCTGGCGCTGGACCCAGGCCATGAGTCGATCATCGCCCCGATAGCGCTCGCTACCGCGGAACAGCAGGTGCTCAAGCAAATGCGCAAGACCGGCGAAGCGTGGTGGCTCGTGATGGCTTCCGGCACTCACGCGCGCCAGCGCCGCCGCGCGTGTCGCCTGCGGCTGATGCACCAGCGTTGCGCGTAAACCGCCTGCCAGTTCCACGATGCGGATGGTCATTATCGTTACAGTTCCCGGGTTTTATAGATAAGCTGAGAACGGGTTCGGTTGCGAAACTGAAGCTGACCGATCTTCATATCACTACAGGCTGCTTCGCGTCGCGCCTCGAGGATTTTATGATGATGCGGCGATTTGCTGCACACCGGATCGGCGTTATCCGCATTCCCGGTGAGCATAAAGGCCTGGCAGCGGCAGCCGCCGAAGTCTTTCTCTTTTTCATCGCAGGAGCGGCACGGCTCCGGCATCCAGTCAAACCCGCGATAGCGGTTGAAGCCGAAAGAGTCATACCAGATGGATTCCAGACTCTGCTCAAGCACCGACGGGAAATCCACCGGCAGCTGGCGCGCGCTGTGGCAGGGCAGCGCCGTGCCTTCCGGGGTCACGCTGAGGAAAATCGCCCCCCAGCCGCCCATACAGCCTTTTGGCCGCTCTTCGTAATAATCGGGGGTGACGAACAGCAGGTTGGTCAGATTGCCGCTGGCGGCCATTTTTTGCCGATATTCGGCAACCACGCGTTCCGCGCGGGCAATCTGTTCCCGCGTCGGCAGAAGCCCCTGACGATTAAGGAACGCCCAACCGTAGAACTGGCAGGTGGCAAGTTCTACGTCGTCGGCGTCCAGCTCGATGCACAGTTCGATGATTTTATCGATCTGATCGATATTATGCCGGTGCAGGACGAAATTCAGCACCATCGGGTAATCGCGCGCTTTAACCGCTTTGGCCATCGCCAGCTTCTGCTGGAAGGCTTTTTTATTCCCCGCCAGCGCAGCGTTGAGCACTTCATCGCTGGCCTGGAAGCTAATCTGGATATGGTCCAGACCGGCCTCGCTGAATGCGTCGAGCTTGCTTTCCGTCAGGCCAATTCCCGAGGTGATCAGGTTGGTATAAAAACCGAGATCGCGGGCGGCGCGGATCAGCTCCGGCAGATCCTTACGCGTCAACGGTTCGCCGCCGGAAAAACCTATCTGCACGCTGCCCATCGCCCGCGCCTGGCGGAAAACCTCAATCCACTGTTCAGTGGTCAGCTCCTGATCCTGCCGGGCGAAGTCCAGCGGGTTAGAGCAGTAAGGACACTGTAGCGGACAGCGATAGGTCAGCTCCGCCAGCAGCCACAGCGGTGGATTGACGGCAGGTTTATTCTGGCTCACGGAAAATAACCCACTTCTGTTGATAAGCGATTTGCAGGAATTCTACGACGTCGTCATCCACGCCGCCGGCTTCCGGGAACCGTTCGTTGAGTATGGCAATGATGGCCGCCGCGTCGCGTTGGCCATCGACCAGTTCGAGGATCGCGGCGGCGGTCTCATTGAGTTTAGCCATGCCTTCCGGATAGAGGATGACATGGCTGTCCTGAGCGGCTTCCCATTGCAGGCGATAGCCGCGACGAAAGGCGACGATGGAGTTTTTTTGCATGCTTATACCAGTCGGGTTGTGTGCCAGGCCGCTTTGTCGGTGACCGTGTGATAAGGCGGACGCTGTAGCGCGTAGGCCATGGTCATCGCGTCGAGCATCGACCACAGGATATCGAGTTTGAACTGAAGGATCTCCAGCATCCGATTCTGCTTTTCCGCGCTATCGCAATAACGCTTCGCCAGCTCCAGACCATGTTCAACGTCGCGGCTGGCCTGGCTGAGGCGGCTGCGGAAATAAAAATAGCCTTCCTCTTTGATCCACGGGTAGTGCTGTGGCCAGCTGTCGAGACGCGACTGATGGATTTGCGGGGCGAACAGTTCGGTGAGCGAACTGCATGCAGCCTCCTGCCAGTTGGCGCGGCGGGCGAAGTTAACGTAAGCGTCGACGGCGAAACGGACGCCGGGCAGCACGTGGCGTTCGCTGATTAAGTCCTCGCGGCTGAGCCCCACGGCTTCGCCCAGCTGTAGCCAGGCTTCGATACCGCCGTCATGACCGTTGCTGCCGTCGTGATCGAGGATCCGCTGCACCCATTTGCGACGCGTGTGCGGATCCGGGCAGTTCGCCATAATTGCCGCGTCTTTCAGTGGGATCGTCGTCTGGTAGTAAAACCGGTTCGCCACCCAGCCCTGGATCTGCTCGCGGCTGGCCTCGCCGTTATGCATCGCGATATGGTACGGATGGTGAATATGATAGTAGGCGCCTTTCGCCCGAAGGGCGTGCTCAAACTCTTGCGGCGAGAGCGTTTCGCGAATGTGCATAGTTAGTCCTGAAGCGTGATGTTCATCCCGTCCCAGCTCACTTCTATTCCCTGCTGCGCAAGGGCGTGACGCTGCGGCGACTGCTCGTTAAGGATCGGGTTGGTGTTATTAATGTGGATCAGAATCTTGCGCTTTGCCGGCAGCGAGGCCAGCAGCGCCATCATGCCGTGTTCATCGCCGAGCGCCAGATGGCCCATGTCGCGGCCGGTATTGCGCCCGACGCCGGTGGCCTGGAGTTCATCGTCCTGCCAGACGGTGCCGTCAATCAGCAGACAGTCCGCCTTTTTGAGCCACGGCAGGATAGCGTCATCGGGTTCACCGAGACCCGGTGCGTAGAACAGCGTCTGACCGTTGCGGCGGTTTTCGATAAACAGCGCCACGTTATGCCCCGGCAGCGGGCGGTCGCGCCACGGCGAATAGGGCGGTGCGTTACTGGCGATGGGGACAGCGGTAAACTGCAAATCAGGGCAGGCTTCCACGCTAAAGGCGGTGAGCGGCGCGATCGGGTGGTGAATCAGGCCACCGTTCCAGTGCCGGAGCATGGTAAAAATCGGGAATCCGCTGGAAAGATCTTCATGCACCTCCGGCGTACACCATACCTGATGTGGGCACCCCTCGCGCAGGCTGAGCAGCCCGGTGGTGTGGTCAATCTGGCTATCGGTGAGAATAATGCCGCCAATATGCGTGCCGCGCAGAACCTCTTTCTTATTCAGTTCTGGCGTATGGGCAATCTGCTGGCTGATATCGGGGGAGGCGTTACACAGCACCCACTCTTTGCCGTTATCGCTGACGATGATCGACGACTGGGTGCGAGGGGTCGCCTGAAGGGTACCGTCGCGCAAACCCTGACAGTTGGCGCAGTTACAGTTCCACTGGGGGAAACCACCGCCAGCGGCGGAACCGAGGACTTTTATAAACATGAAGATGGGCCAGGTAGTCAAACAAAAATGCCCGCACGGATGGCGGGCAGAGCGATTAGCGGTTGGAAATGTACAGGGTCACTTCCAGGCCAAGACGTAAATCAATAAAAGCAGGTTTCTTCCACATCGTTTTTTCCTCTTTAAAAATGCAGCACCAACGCCATTGTTTGTGCCAGTTTTGTGATGGTCATCAAATAATGCGTCACAGGAGGGCAAAGCTCAACCCGAAAGATGTAAGGAATTAACTTAATGTTTACAACGTAACCTATTGTTGCCAAACATTTTGCAATACCTTTTGCCAGTTACCCCACAGCAGCTTATTCAGCACAAATTGATCATAGCCGCTGTCACGCAACGCGCTGATTAGCCGTGGTAAACCACTCACATCGTGTAAATCATCAGGCAACGTAATGCCGTCAAAATCGGAGCCCAGCGCGACATGATCGTCACCCATGATGTTAATAAGATAGTCGATATGGCGAACAATCGTGCTCAGCGGGGTATCGCTATCGCGTTTACCGTCGGCGCGCAGAAACGCGTTGCCGAAATTGACGCCAGCCACGCCGCCGCTGTCGCGGATAGCCAGCAGCTGCCGATCGGTCAGATTGCGCGGTTGCGGGCACAGCGTATGGGCGTTGGAGTGGGTGGCGACCAGCGGTGATGAGGAATGACGAGCGGTATCCCAGAACGCCTTTTCATTCATATGCGAAACGTCAATCAGCATGTTCAGGGCGTTAGCGTGCTTAATGAGGGCGATACCCTCTGCGGTAAGCCCTGGGCCGCTGTCCGGGCTGCCGGGAAACGCCCCGTTAACGCCGGTGCCAAAACGGTTAGCAATGTTCCAGAAAGGCCCAATGCTACGCACCCCGGCGGCATAGAAAGCCTGTAGATCGCCTCCCTCGCCGTCAAAACCGCCCGCGCCCTCAATATGCGCTACCATCGCCAGCACCTTATCCTGACGGCAGCGTTCGATATCCGCCGCGCTCAGGCACAATCGCGCCCGGCCGTCGGAGTGGGCGACAAGCTGCTTAAGGATCGTCAGCTGCTGCCAGAGAATGTCGACCGGCTGCCACGGCTCGCAGGCGTATTGTGGCGCCATGCGGGCGATATACTCCTGCGGCGGCACGAACAGCGCGAACAGCCCGCCGGAAAATCCGCCTTGCTGCATGCGCGGATAATCGAGGTGTCCGTTTTCAATGCCGGAGAAGAAGGCCGTTACCGGATCCTGGCGATGGTGAAGCCATAAATTAAGCAACAGGTCATTGTGACCATCAAAAATCGCCATAGCGCATCCCACTGTCTTTTATTGCTGTGAAAGTTGCCTGGCACGATAACCGATTTGTCCGGTCCGGCAAGGAGAAATTTACAACTTAGCAGCAATTGTTAATATCACTTAACAGTGAGGAGATCCGCAAAGCGGGTTGTGTAGCGGGGTGAAAGCATTTCCCGTTTCATCTGCCACGGCTGCTGAATACCCTGTCCCGCGAAGTAAAGCGTGCCACGGCCATTTTCAGCATTCAGATGGTCTAATACATCCATTAACTTTTGGCTGTTTTTCCTGGGGGCGTTGTCGTCAAACAGATTAAGTTGCGCGACGCCCTGGCTATAAAAATCTCCCAGCATCACTCCGGCTTTCTGGTACCGATGGCCGTTCTTCCAGACCGCATCCAGACAACGAACTGATGCGCCGATAATATCCCGGCTATCCTGGGTTGGGGTGAGCAGTTTTACCGACGCGCTATTGCCATAATATGGCTCGTTAAGCGCGAAGGGCGAGGTTTTAACAAATACGGAGATAAAGCGGCAATGCTGATGCTCATTGCGAAGTTTTTCTGCTGCCCGGGCGGCATAACTACAGATGGCCTGGCGTACATCGTCATATTCGGTGATGCGTTCGCCAAACGAGCGCGAACAGACGATTTCTTGCTTTACCGGGGCAAACTCTTCCAGTTCAAGACACGGTTCGCCCCGTAATTCACGCACCGTTCTCTCCAGCACGACATTGAAATGTTTTCTTATGAACCGGATATCGGTGTCTGCCAGTTGCAGGACGGTCTTAATCCCCATCATCTCAAGCTTCTTCGCTATGCGACGTCCTACCCCCCAAACGTCTTCGACGGGTAGCGCCGCCATCAGCTTTCTCTGACGATCCACATTGGATAAATCAACAACGCCTCCCGTCTGGCGCTGCCAGCGTTTTGCCGCGTGATTTGCCAGTTTCGCCAGCGTCTTTGTGGGTGCGATGCCCACCCCGACGGTCAGATGGGTGCGTTGCAGTACGGTCGCTCTCATTTCATGCCCAAAATCGGAAAGATCGCGACAATTACGCACCCCGGTAAGATCGCAAAAGATCTCATCAATGGAGTATATTTCGCTACGAGGCGACATCTCTTCAAGCGTGTTCATTACCCGGTTGGACATATCCGCGTAAAGTTCATAATTACTGCTGAAACAAACCACGCCATGATGCCTGAAGCGATCTTTCTGTTTGAAGTACGGTTCACCCATTTTCACAAAGGGTTTGGCTTCAGCGGAGCGAGAGATGACGCACCCATCGTTATTGGACAACACGACCACCGGTCGTCCCTTCAGGTCCGGGCGAAAAACCGTTTCACAGGAAGCATAGAAAGCGTTCACATCACACAGTGCAAACATGGTCAGCTCGCTCTGGTATCGCCAGGTGGGGTGAAAAACTGCATTATGATCACCGTTAATAAATACTGTATTTATATACAGTATTGTATATTGATAGCAAAGATCAAGGGGGAACGAGGAGTGACGTCGTACGGGTGCAGGAGGGCGAGGGTTATGTCCAGAATGGCGGCGAGGCAAATCTGGCGGAAAGGGTATTTAATGAAATGTTTAAGGAATATAAGTGCCCATACGGCAGGTATGGGCAGTGAAGCCGTCGATATTACTTCTTCTTGTCCATCATCGCCTTGAGATCGGCAAAGGGGTTAAACGTGGCGACACCCACGTCTTTTTGCGCATCCTCACCCGCGACAACGGTGGTGCCATACTGATCCGCTTCGGTGTACTTTGAGTGCTCGTGATCGTGACAAAACAGGCACAACAGCTCCCAGTTACTGCCATCTTCCGGGTTATTGGTGTGATCGTGGTCGATATGGTGAACCGTGAGTTCACGAAGATTTGAATAAACAAACTCACGCGAGCAGCGTCCACAAACCCAGGGGTAGATTTTTAGCGCTTTTTCACGGTAGCCGCTTTCCAGCCGTGCGTAGTTTTTGGGGATCAGAGCCATTGCTGATGTTACCTGTTAAAAAGAGAATAGTTCACACTATATCCCATTATGAGATGTCAGGAGAATGCCTCCTCTGAGGGAAGGCAGCCTGCGATTTGCGTATTTCTGTCAGTTTATTTGAAGCATTCCGTTAAATAATCACCATTTATTCTCATCCGTTAATGCGTAGAGTAGGGATAACGCAATGCTTTATCAGGATACTCCACTATGAAAAAGATTGGATTTTTGTCGTTTGGTCACTGGACGCCGTCACCCCAGTCCGGCACGCGAACCGCGGCTGACACGCTGCTACAGTCCATCGATCTGGCGGTCGCAGCTGAAGAGCTGGGCGCGGACGGGGCTTATTTCCGTGTGCACCACTTTGCCCGCCAGCTCAGTTCGCCATTCCCCTTGCTGGCGGCAATAGGCGCGAAAACCAAACGTATCGAAATCGGGACGGGCGTGATCGACATGCGGTATGAAAATCCGCTGTATATGGCGGAAGATGCTGGCGCGGCAGACCTCATCTCCGGCGGGCGATTACAGCTTGGTATCAGCCGGGGTTCCCCGGAGCAGGTGATTGATGGCTGGCGTTATTTTGGTTACGTGCCGCAGGAAGGGGAAACCGAATCTGATATGGCGCGCCGCCACACTGAGGTACTGCTTGATGTATTACGCGGTGAAGGGTTTGCGAAGCCTAACCCACAGCCGATGTTCCCAAACCCGCCGGGATTGTTGCGTCTGGAGCCGCATTCAGAAGGCTTACGCGATCGTATCTGGTGGGGGGCTGGCTCTAATGCAACGGCAGTATGGGCGGCAAAACTGGGGATGAACCTGCAAAGCTCAACGCTGAAAGATGATGAAACCGGCGAGCCGTTCCATATTCAGCAGGCAAAACAGATCCGTGCCTACCGACAGGCCTGGGCTGAGGCAGGGCATACCCGTCAGCCACGCGTTTCGGTCAGCCGCAGTATTTTTGCCCTGATGGACGAACGCGACCGGATGTATTTCGGTTCAAGCCGCAATGAGAGCGACAGCGTGGGTTATCTGGATGAGAAAACGCGGGCCATTTTCGGACGCAGCTATGCCGCAGAGCCAGACAAGCTGATTGAACAGTTGAAAAAGGATGAAGCGATCGCGGAAGCGGATACGCTGTTGCTTACCGTGCCGAATCAGCTGGGCGTGGAATACAACGCACATGTGATCGAGTCCATCCTGAAACATGTCGCACCGGAAATGGGATGGCGCGATCGCAATGCGTAATCTGGCCCTCTGGTATCGCCGGTTTGGTGAGCCTGAATCGGTACTGCAAGCGGAAACCACACCATTGTCCCCGCGACAGCCGGGAGAGATACGTGTGCGCATGCTTTTTTCTCCGGTGAACGCCTCCGATCTCATCCCCATCACCGGGGCATATCGCCATCGCACGCCGCTGCCTGCGATAGCCGGTTATGAAGGGGTCGGAATAGTGACCGAAACGCCCGCCGCTTATCCGGCGCTGCTGGGCAAGCGGGTCCTGCCGTTACGGGGGCAGGGAACCTGGCAGCGCTATGTCGACTGCCCGGCGGCGTATGCGGTTCCCGTCCCGGACGACGTCGACTCGCTTCTTGCCGCGCGGGCGTATATCAATCCGCTTGCCGCACAGATGATGCTGGACCGCTATCCTCCGGTCGGGAAAACGGTGCTGCTCACCGCTGCCGGTTCTGACTGCGCCGTTCTGCTCGGGCAATGGGCACGCCAGGCGGGTGCAGAGGCGGTTTACGGGATCCATCGCTCGCCCGTGCACGCTCAACGTCTGGCTGAAAAGGGGATCGTCCCGATTGCGCAACACGATATGGCCGCCGTCAACGCTGCCGCCGCGCGCGCAGACGTGGTGTACGACGCCACGGGCGGCAGCCTGGCGGAGACGATCCTGAGCGTGATGCCCGAAACCGGCACCTTTGTCTGCTACGGGCTGCTCTCCGGGCAGACCTTCCGGCAGCAGCGGCCGTTGCCGCGCGTGGCGTGGTTTCACATTCGTAACTATCTGGACGCGCTGAGCGCTGAGGCGTGGCAGGCGGAGTTTCGGCGCATCTGGCCTAAACTGCGCGCCAGTCAGTGCAGCGATGTCACCCTCTACCCGCTGTCGGAATGGCAGCGGGCAGTAGGCAACTATCGCGAAGCGGGAAGAACGGGCAAGCCCATGCTGTCGATGGACAATTAATCGGCCTTATGGCTCATGTCGCTCAGCAGTACAGCGATACTTTGTCCACCGGCGGTCTGCTCGAGGCCAATTTTGACAATAATTGTCAGCGGAACGGAGAGCAGCATGCCGACAGGCCCGAGCAGCCAGCCCCAGAAAATCAGGGACAGGAACACTACAAGGGTTGAAAGCCCCAGCCCGCGCCCCATTATCCGTGGTTCAAGAATGTTCCCGAAGACAAGGTTAATCACCAGATAGCCTGCCAGCAGAATCAGGGCATCATACAAACCGCTGAAAACCAGCACCTGAAGGATAGGGGGGATCGCCGCCAGCACGGAGCCGATGTTAGGAATATAGTTGAGCGCAAAGGCCAGCAGCCCCCAGACGAAGGCAAAACGCACATCCAGCGCGGCGAGCATCCCCCAGACCACTAATCCCGTCACCAGGCTGATGGCCGTTTTCAGCACCAGATAGCGTGAAACGCTGTCGAGCGCGCGCTGAATGGCGCCCATTCCCTCTACCGGACGCACCATGATGTGCTGGAGCTTTGCAGGCAGCTGTGGAACTTCCAGCAGCATAAACACAACCGTCAGGAACAGCAGGAAAATTGAGGTCATGGCGTTGGAGAGTTGTGCCAGCAGGCTGGTGACAATCGTCATGGCGGCATTCGGATCGATGTATTTAAGCAGTTCCTCAACCGAGACTTCGATACCCGCGCGTTGCAGCCAGGGTTCAATTTGCAGCAGCGGGGTCGCCAGGGAAGAGCGGTATGTCGGTAGCGTCCGCGCCAGCTCGTTCAGGGAGGTTCCCAGATAGGCGACTAACAGCACCATCGCAACGATAATAATACTGATAAGCAGGCTTATCGCCAGCACACGCGGGATGCGCAGACGCACCATTCGCTGCACCAGTGGATTGAGGATCACCGCGATAAAAAGCGCCAGGATAAAAGGCACGATGATATCGGCCGCAAAACGAACGCCGGTCAGAATGATCACCAGCATGCCCAGCATGATGACGATCTTAAGCCCGTTGAGGGTGATAATAGGTTTGGCCATGGACGTTCCTGAACAGTTTTTTATTTATAATAGAGGGGAAAGCGGATTAAAAAAACTAACCAAAATCAAACAGACTGGGTAAAGAAATGAAAAGGCTTTGAGTAAATTCCTGGCTTATGATACAAATCAGGCGTGTTCAACTACCGAGGACAATTTTCATCCGCAAAGACGAGAAGCAACACCGCGGATAATTGTAATTTTATGGACAATTTGTTCAGGACGTATTTTACGAACAACTCTGCTCTGTTTTCAACCTCCCTCTGCCTGCTTTCTGGTGAGCAACACTGGCGTTCCGCCCTATAGTCACGTCTTCTGCCTGAGCTGGCGCTATGCGCTTAGCTAACTGATTTAATTCCCAATTTTTTGGTTTGCTGTCCGCAGTGAGCCTCGATGGATTATATTCTTAAGCAGGAGAAAAAACATGTTTTACTGGATTTTATTAGCTCTGGCGATCGTCGCTGAAATTACCGGCACCTTGTCGATGAAATGGGCGAGCGTGAGTGATGGCAGCACCGGTTTTATTTTGATGCTGGTCATGATTACGCTTTCCTATATTTTCCTCTCTTTCGCGGTTAAAAAAATCGCGCTGGGCGTGGCATACGCATTGTGGGAAGGTGTTGGTATTTTATTGATTACGCTGTTTAGCGTCATGTTATTTGATGAAACCCTGACGACAATGAAAATTGCCGGGCTGACGACCCTGGTCGCGGGTATCGTGCTGATTAAATCGGGTACACGCAAACCGGCAAAACAGCAGAAGGAGCAGACCCATGCAGCAGTTTGAATGGATCCACGCGGCCTGGCTGGCTTTCGCCATCGTTCTGGAAATTATTGCGAACGTCTTTCTGAAGTTCTCCGACGGTTTTCGTCGCAAAGCCTACGGCCTGTTATCGATTGCCGCGGTTCTGGGGGCGTTTAGCGCCCTGTCGCAGGCGGTGAAAGGCATCGATCTGTCCGTGGCCTATGCGCTGTGGGGTGGCTTCGGTATTGCCGCCACCCTGGCGGCAGGCTGGATTATGTTCGGGCAGCGTTTAAACAATAAAGGCTGGATAGGGCTGGTATTACTGCTCGCCGGCATGATCATGATTAAACTGGCCTGAGTGACCTACTGCTGCGCCAGGGCTTCCAGCCGGTCGCGAAAACCGGTCACCGACAACGCCCGGTTATCGGCGCGCCAGCGGTCTTTCGCCGCTGGCGCAGAACTTTGAACGCCAATCAGCTGCCAGCCGTTATCGGTTTTTAACATCAGCGGCGATCCGCTATCACCCGGTAGCGTATCGCACTGATGCGACAGCACGCTGTTTTGCGCCCAACCCGTCACCACGCAGTCCGTATGGGTGTACAGCGAATCGAGGTGATCAACAGGGTAGCCTGACTGCGTTACTTTTCGATCGGCGGCTTTCAGGGCGGCGGTGAGCGCGGCTTTATCGCCATCAAAGAGCGGCAGCGGGGTGATCCCGGACGGCGGATAACGTAAAACGATCAGCCCGAAATCCCAGGAGGCCGCCCCGGGCGGCACAATCCAGCCATCACCATCCGGTTTCAGGCGTTTGCCAAGCGACGGATCCACCCGCCCCTCAATACCGTGAATTTCGTAGCGCCATATTCCTTTTTGCGACACAAAGCGCAGGGCGATCGCTTTATCCGGTTTGCCTTCAGGCGGCATTAACAGGCAATGACCCGCCGTCAGCGCAAGGCGTGGCGTAATGAGGGTTGCAGTACATAAATTGCCGCTGGCGGTTTCCAGTTGCCCGATGGCATCCCAGGGCGATTCGGTAGGATCGGTGACACGCGTACGATCGTCATGACCAAAAAACAGCGTCTTTACCTCTTTGGCGCTAATGGCGTCATCGTCGCCATCATCCGCATGTGAAAAGCCAGCAAAAAGGCTAAACGTTCCCAGTAACAACACAACAGATTTACGCATATCACACTCTGGTGGGGGGTAATTATGATTATTAAAAGTGATCCCTATAAAAATACTATAGACGCGACGGCGAGAAAGTGGGAGTAAAATCAGCGTGCTACATTCAGGAAAGATAAAAGTGGCTGGCGATGAGCGCGCATAAAATTAGCAGGATAAGAATGAACTCAAACCGATAGCGCCGCAGCATACGCCCTCCGGATAAAAAAACGGCGCTGACCGCAAACCCGTTCAGCGCCGGTTTACCAACGTGCCCCGAAGGGCACGGTTAAGCTTGTACTCTTACGCTGCTGGCTGTGCAGCAGGTTTAGCCGCTTCGTGTTTTGCTGCTTTTTTGTGATGCTTTTTAGCCGCCTGTGCTTTCTGCTCTACCGCTGGTTTAGCCGCTTTTTTGTGGTGCTTTTTAGCGGCCTGCGCTTTCTGTTCTGCCGCTGGTTTAGCCGCTTTGTGATGTTTTTTATGGTGAACCGTTTTGGCCGGAGCAGCGGTGGAAGCCGCAGGCGCTGCGGTGGCGGTAGTTTCAGCCGCGAATGCAGCGGAAGACAGACCCATAGCAGCGGCAACAACCAGAGCTAATACTTTTTTCATTTTCATACCCTCGAATTTGGTTTTTCATTTAACCCCACTGCGGGGCCGTTGAAATAACTATATCCCTGTAAATTCGGGGTTTCCGTGAGTGATTGGTATCGGCGTGTAACCGTATGTACAACGCCGGGGTGGACCCCCGGCGCGTTCGGTTACAGATAGCGGGACGTCAGGTGTTCGCGGAAGTAGCGGATATTCAGGTCTTCGCCCGTGGCCTGGGTGATGAGCTGCGATGTGCTGAAACGGCTGCCGTGCTGCCAGATATTCTGACGCAGCCAGTCAAACAGTGCTGAGAAATCGCCCCCGGCAATGGATATCTGCAACCCGGGCAGCGCAGTTTTGGCGGCATGGAACAGCTGTGCCGCATACATTGCCCCCAGCGTGTAAGACGGGAAGTAGCCAAAACCGCCGTCGGTCCAGTGGATATCCTGCATACAGCCGTTGCGATAGTTATCTTTGGTGGATAACCCAAGCCAGGCCTGCATTTTCTCATCCCATAACGCGGGAATATCATCGACTTCAATTTCGCCATTGATTAGCGCGCGCTCGATCTCATAGCGCAGCACCACATGCGCCGGATAGCTCACTTCATCCGCATCAACGCGGATGTAGCCCGGCTTCACGCGCTGGTTCCAGGCAATGAAATTCTCTTCGCTGAATGCCGCCTGGCTGCCGAAACGGGCATGAACCGCCGGAAGCAGATGCTTCAGGAAAGCGTCGCTGCGGCCTAGCTGCATTTCAAAGAACAAGCTCTGGGATTCATGGATCGCCGTAGAGCGCGCCAGCGCAACGGGCTGACCGGCCCATGCTCGCGGAAGGTTTTGCTCGTAGCGGGCATGTCCGGTTTCGTGGATCACGCCGAAAAGCGCGCTGAGCAGTTCATCTTCATCGTAACGCGTGGTGATACGCACATCTTCCGGCACGCCGCCGCAGAACGGGTGGGCGCTAACGTCCAGACGACCGCCGTTAAAATCGAAGCCAAGCATTTTCATCGCTTCCAGGCCCAGCTCGCGCTGCGTGGCGGTCGGGAAGGGACCCTGTGGCGGAACGAACGATCGTTGAGCCTGTTTTTCCACAACCTTTGCCAGCAACTCCGGTAGCCAGGACTTCAGATCGCCGAACAGCACATCCAGGCGAGCGCTGGTCATGTCGGGTTCAAAGATATCCAGCAGCGCGTCGTAAGGCGTGCAGCCTTTAGCCTCAGCGCGCAGGCGGGCTTCTTCACGACTGAGTTTCACCACCTCTTTCAGGTTGGCTGAAAAGCCCTGCCAGTCGTTGGCCGGACGCTGAGTGCGCCACGCGTGTTCACACCTGCTGCCCGCCAGCGATTTGGCCTCCACCAGCGATTCCGGCAGTAAAGTTGCCTGCTGGTAGTAGCGCGTCATTTCACGCAGGTTGGCCAGCTCAACGTCGTTCAGATCTTCGTCTGCCGCCGCCGCCAGACATTCACCCACTTTTTTATCGGTCAGGATCTGATGTTGCAGGACGCTCATCTCCGCCAGCGCTTCACCGCGCGCGGCGCTGCCGCCTGGCGGCATCATGGTAAACATGTCCCAGCTGGCGATGGAGGAGAGGTGAGAGAAGCGGGAGAGGCGCTGGAAGGTGCGGGTGAGTTGTTGATAGTTATTGTTTTTCATGAAGTCCTCGTGTCTGAATCAGCCGATGACAAAAATTAGCATCGGCTCGATTTAAACACGAAGAGGGCTGAATGTTAATGCAGTCGTTTATGCAGGCTCGCGCCCACCAGCAGTGCCGCGCACAGCATCAGCGCGATAAATCCGCCCACGCCGTTCCAGCCGTAGTTATGCCAGAACACCCCGCCGAGCGTACCGGCTATGCTGGAACCAAGATAGTAACTGAACAGATACAGTGACGAAGCCTGACCTTTAGCGCGGCGCGCGCGTGGGCCAATCCAGCTGCTGGCAACGGAATGCGCGGCAAAGAAGCCCGCAGAGAAGAGCAGCATTCCGGCAAAAATCAGCCACAGGGAAGAGAAAAGCGTCATCAGCAGTCCGAACAGCATCACGGCGGTGGTTACCAGCATCACCGGACCACGGCCGAAGCGCGCGGTCATGGCGCCCGCTTTTGGCGAACTCCATGTCCCGGTGAGATATGCCACAGAGAGCAAACCCACTAATGCCTGGCTAAGATGCCACGGTGAAAGCATCAGACGATAGCCAATGTAGTTGAACAGCGTCACGAACGAGCCCATCAGCAGGAAACCGGTCAGGAACAAACGGGGCAGCCCTTGATCGCGCCAGTGCAGGCGAAAGTTGATAAATAACGTTTTCGGACGCAGGGAGGTCGGGCGGAAATGGCGCGATTCCGGCAGGATTTTCCAGAACATCAGCGCCGAAGCGAGGGCGAAGCAGCCGATAACGGCCAGCGCAATGCGCCAGTTAAAGAAATCAGTAAACACACCGCTGAGCAGGCGTCCGCTCATCCCGCCGATAGAGTTCCCGCTAATATACAGCCCCATGGAGAAGGCCACGAAGCTCGGGTGGATCTCCTCGCTGAGATAGGTCATCCCGACCGCCGCCACGCCGCTCAGGGATAACCCAATCAGCGCGCGCATGATCAGAATGCCGTGCCAGCTGGTCATCATGGTGGACAACAAGGTACACACGGAGGCCAGCATTAACGCCGTTACCATAACCTGCTTACGCCCGATGGCATCCGAAAGTGGCCCGGTGAACAGCAGACCGATCGCCAGCATCCCGGTTGAAATGGAGAGCGAAATACTGCTGCTGGCTGGCGACACGCCAAATTCATGCGACAGGACCGGCAGGATCGGCTGAACGCAGTAGAGCAGGGCGAAAGTGGCGAGACCCGCTGAGAAGAGCGCCAGCGTGACGCGCATAAACTGGGGGGTACCACGTTTAATAAACTGAACCGGCTGCGGTGCTGCGGGTAAATCATCAATGTCGCTGGCCGGCGCGATATCAACGGTCGTTGTACGGCTCACACATAATCCTTGCTTAAACATCCCCGTGGTTTCTGGTGACGGGTATGACCACAAGATTAGGGTAGGAAAATGTAAATATTCTGTCTAATATATTAATAATCTCAAATGATACTTTAAAAATATGAATATCGAGCTGCGCCATCTACGCTATTTTGTCGCCGTCGCCGAAGAGCTGCATTTTGGTCGTGCGGCGGCAAGGCTGAATATCTCTCAGCCACCGCTAAGCCAGCAGATACAGATCCTGGAGCAGCAGGTCGGGGCGCGTCTGCTGGCGCGAACCAACCGCAGCGTGAGCCTGACGGCGGCGGGAAAACAGTTTCTCGCCGATAGCCGGCAGATCCTGAGTATGGTGGAGGACGCCGCCGCCAGAGCGGAACGGCTTTATCTTGGGGAGACGGGGGAGCTGCGCATCGGGTTTACCTCATCGGCCCCCTTTATCAGCGCTGTTTCACAAACGCTATCCTCGTTTCGCCGTAACTTTCCGGATGTGCATATTCAGACGCGCGAAATAAATACCCGGGAGCAGATATCGCCGCTTAACGAAGGATCGCTCGACCTGGGGCTGATGCGTAACACGCAGTTGCCTGATACCCTGGCGTGGCAGGTGATCCTCCGCGAACCGCTGATGGCGATGATCCCCCGGGATCATCCGCTCGCCGCGCAGCACAGCGTCTCGCTGGCTGAACTGGCGAAAGAGCCGTTTGTCTTTTTTGACCCACAGGTGGGTACCGGGTTGTATGACGATATTCTTGGTTTGATGCGGCGATATGGCCTTGTCCCGACTATCGCGCAGGAGGTGGGGGAAGCCATGACGATCATTGGTCTCGTTGCCGCAGGGCTTGGCGTATCGATTCTCCCGGCCTCATTTAAACGGGTACAACTGGCGGAAATGCGCTGGGTGAAGATAGCCGAGCAGGATGCAGTCTCAGAGATGTGGCTGGTGTGGTCTAAACATCATGAACAGAGCCATGCGGCACAGCGTTTCAAAGAACAATTAATTACCGCTTCTCGCGGGCATTATTTATAGGGAAAAGTGGGCGAAAATGTGCAGTAAATCACATGGCTAAGTAAAAATTTGACGTCAGCCATTGAAGTGCTTCACCATAGCCCTCAGTTTATTTCGAAGCTCGAAAATAAGGGAGTACGAGGTGGTTGCTGATAGTCAGCCAGGGCATATCGATCAGATCAAGCAGACCAACGCGGGTGCCGTTTATCGCCTGATTGATCAGCTTGGTCCGGTTTCGCGTATCGATCTTTCTCGCCTGGCACAACTGGCACCCGCCAGTATTACCAAGATTGTCCGCGAAATGCTGGAAGCCCATCTGGTTCAGGAGACAGAAATTCAGGAGCCGGGCAGCCGTGGCCGTCCGGCGGTAGGGCTGGTGGTGGAAACGGAAGCCTGGCACTACCTGTCGCTGCGGATTAGCCGCGGGGAAATCTTCCTCGCGCTGCGCGACCTCAGCAGCAAGCTGGTGGTGGAGGACCGGCTGGAACTCCCGCTTAATGCAGAGCAACCACTTCTCGATGCCATTCTGACCCACATCGACCAGTTCTTTATTCGTCACCAGCAGCGTCTTGAACGTTTAACGGCGATTGCGATCACCCTGCCGGGAATTATTGATACCGAAAATGGCATTGTTCACCGCATGCCGTTTTATGAAAACGTCAAAGAGATGCCGCTGGGCGACGTGCTGGAAAACCACACCGGTGTGCCGGTCTACATTCAGCATGATATCAGCGCCTGGACGATGGCGGAGGCATTGTTTGGTGCCTCCCGGGGCGCGCGCGACGTAATTCAGGTGGTGATTGATCATAACGTTGGCGCTGGTGTGATCACCGACGGGCGTCTGTTGCATGCTGGCAGCAGTAGCCTGGTGGAGATCGGCCATACGCAGGTCGATCCGTACGGAAAACGCTGCTACTGCGGTAACCATGGCTGTCTGGAGACGATTGCCAGCGTCGAAAGCGTGCTGGAGCTGGCGCAAGTGCGGCTCAGCCAGTCGATGAGCTCCACGCTGCACGGTCAACCGTTGAGCGTCGAGGCACTGTGCGCAGCGGCAAGGCAGGGCGATCTGCTGGCGAAGGACATTATTACCGGCGTGGGCAATAATGTCGGGCGCATTCTGGCCATTATGGTGAACCTGTTTAACCCGCAAAAAATACTGATCGGCTCCCCGCTCAGCCAGGCGGCGGATATCCTCTTTCCGGCGATTTCCGCCTGCATCAATCAGCAGGCGCTTCCCGCGTACAGTAAAAACATCGTGGTCGAAAGTACGCAATTTTCCAACCAGGGCACGATGGCCGGCGCCGCGCTGGTAAAAGATGCGATGTACAACGGCTCGTTACTGATTCGTTTGCTACAGGGCTAACTCTTTTCCAGAGATGTACGAAAAATTGCGCTATCTCAAGCCCGGTAGCGCACGCATCCCGTAGACTTTCCCCACTGAATTATTTACCTGGTTTATATTTTGAAGCATACCCAAGAGGTGGAATGAGTCATGCTTAAGCGTTTCTTTATCACTGGTACGGATACGTCTGTCGGGAAGACAGTCGTATCCCGCGCGTTACTCCAGGCCCTGGCGGCAAGCGGTAAACGCGTTGCAGGATACAAGCCGGTTGCAAAAGGCAGTAAAGAGACGCCAGAAGGGCTGCGCAATAAGGACGCCCTGGTTCTGCAAAGCGTCTCGTCTCTGGAACTGCCTTATGATGCCGTCAATCCTATCGCGTTAAGCGAAGAGGAAAGCAGCGTCGCTCACAGTGGGCTTATCAACTACAGCCTGCTTTCTGATGGCCTGGCAAATCTGAGTGAAAAGCTTGACCACGTTGTCGTTGAAGGGACCGGTGGCTGGCGCAGCCTGATGAACGATTTACGTCCCCTTTCCGAATGGGTGGTGCAGGAGCAATTGCCGGTGATTATGGTCGTGGGCATCCAGGAAGGGTGCATCAACCATGCCTTGCTGACGGCGCAGGCTATCGCTAATGACGGCCTGCCGCTGATTGGTTGGGTGGCGAATCGTATTAACCCGGGCCTTGCGCACTACGCTGAAATCATCGACGTGCTGAGCAAAAAGCTGCCTGGCCCGCTGGTAGGCGAACTGCCTTATCTGCCCCGCGCAGAGCAGCGCGAATTAGCGCACTATATCGATCTCTCGGCTTTCGGCGGTATGCTGGCCGTAGATCGAGTCGTAGCGTAGCGTTCTCGACAATACCGACGCCACAACACAGGCAACCAGCAAACCGGGAAGTAAAAAATACTGCCCGGTCATCTCACAGACCATCAAGGCCGACATGATTGGCGCATGCGTTGTGGCGGCGAGCAGCGTCGCCATTCCCGCCAGCCCAAGCAGGATCGCCGTCTCAGAGCCAGGAAACCACAGCGCAAAGATCTGCGCAAACAGCATTCCCGTTGCCATACCAACGAACAAGGTTGGCGTGAACACGCCTCCCGGCGCGCCGGACCCGCTGCTTGCCAGTACCGCCAGCAGCTTGCAAATAAAGACGCCAGCAATCACCGACAGCAGCGGCGGCGACTGCAAAAACGCCTGAACCACGCTATAGCCATTCCCCCATACTTTCGGCGTCAGCAGCGACAGCAGCCCGACGATCAGACCACCCAGCGCCAGCTGCCACGGCGGTGAGAGTTTGAGACGCAGAAACAGCCTGTGGCTGGCCGCCATCAGCCACATCAGCAGCGGGCCGCAAACGCCAGCCAGCAGACCCACGCCAACGATCAGGAAATAATCCACCGCCGTAAGCATCTCGCTGAGATGGACATCATATAGCGTATTCGCGCCGGGACTTAACAGGCGCGTGGTCAGCAGGGCCACTACAGCGGCAATCACCACCGGGCCGAGGGAGGCCAGCATCAGCGTGCCAAACAGGATCTCTGCGATAAACAGGCTGCCCGCCAGCGGCGCATGATAGGCGCTGGCCATCCCGGCGGCGGCACCGCAGGCGATCCACAGTTTCCATTCGGATTTTGGCGTACAACGTTGTGCAAAAAAGGAGGCGGCGAGGGCGGCGAGCAGGATCATGGCACCTTCACGGCCGATGGCGCTGCCGCTGGCGACCACCAGCAACGACGCGAGGGATTTCACCAGGCTGGCGCCGTAATCAAACTGGCCGTCACCTGTTTCCAGCGCTTCCATATAATCGGTCGGGGCGTGGGGACGTTGTGCCGTCATGCGCTGCCATCCCCACAGTAGCACTCCCGCGGCCAGACCACCTAGCGCAGGCGTCAGCGCCCGCCGCCAGGGCGATAACGCGGCTGCGGCGTTCACCAGACTTCCGCTTTCGTTGCTGAGAAATAGCCACTCCAGCAGATACATGCTGTGGCGGAACACCGCAACGGCCAGCGCCGCCAGCACGCCGGTGACGGTAGCAATCAGGAGACGGCGAAACATCGCGCGGATGTCGGGGTAAGCGTGAAGACGTTGCATGAAGTCGTGATTTAACGGGGACGATACAATATTGTGGCGGGAAATCGGGAGGTTAGCAAAAGGTATGCGTGCGGAAAATGGCCGGGCAGTACCCGGCCTGAATGCTTAACTCTCGCTATGAATATTTAATGCCCGGCGCGTACGCCCTGAACTCAAATACTCCGCAATATAATCCTGGGATATCTCGCCGTTATAGCGTCCGTCCTCGTCCACAATCGGCATCCAGCTGGTGTTGCTCTCATACAGGCGAGAAAGCACCACGCGCAGGTTATCCTCGGCCTTACCGGTCATACGGAACGGATGCAGAATATCCCCGCAGCTGCCGCTGGCGTTACGCGCTTCGCGGCGCTTCACAAAGCCGAGCGGTTTGCCGTGCTCATCAACCACGGTAATGGCGCGAATATCGTTGTCATCCATGGTGGCGAAGGCCTCCGGCAGCGGCGTCGATTCGCGTACCGTAATGGTAGGCTGCTGGTCGGTGACGTCGCCCGCCGATACCAGCAGCAGGCGTTTCAACGTCCGGTCCTGACCAACAAACGAGCCAACAAACTCATTCGCGGGTTTCGCCAGCAGCTCGTCCGGGCTGGCGCACTGCACGATACGCCCCTGACGGAAGACGGCAATACGGTCGCCCAGCTTCAGCGCTTCGTCAATATCGTGGCTCACCAGCATCACGGTCTTTTTCAGCTTGCGCTGCATCTCAAGGAATTGGTTCTGGATCACCTCACGGTTGATCGGGTCGACTGCACCGAACGGTTCATCCATCAGCAGGACCGGAGGATCGGCTGCCAGCGCGCGGATGACGCCGATACGCTGCTGCTGCCCGCCGGACATTTCGCGCGGATAGCGGTGAAGGAATTTATGCGGATCCATTGCCACCATATCCATCAGCTCTTCGGCACGGGATTTACAGCGTGCCTTGTCCCAGCCCAGCATGCGCGGCACGACGGTAATGTTCTCTTCGATGGTCATGTTCGGGAACAGGCCAATCTGCTGGATCACGTAGCCAATGTTGCGGCGCAGGGTCACGGTGTCCATTCCGCTGGTGTCTTCGCCGTTAATCAGGATTGTCCCGCTACTTGGCGTAATGAGACGGTTGATCATCTTCAGGGTAGTGGTTTTCCCGCAGCCGGACGGGCCGAGCAGCACGCACATTTCCCCTTCAGGCACGTTCAGGTTGACGTTGTCGACGGCCTTAAACGTCTGGCCGTGTTTCTGTGAAAATTGTTTGGTGAGGTTTTCCAGTTTTATCATTATCGAATCCCCTTCGGAGTCAGTACCACCTGCAAACGGTGCAGCAACCAGTCGAGCACAATCGCTAAAAGACAAATCATCAGCGCGCCCGCAATCAACATACGAATATCACTCCCGCCAATACCGTTAAGCAGCAGCAGGCCCAGCCCGCCCGCACCGATCACGGCGGCAATCGCCATGACGCCGATGTTCATTACCACGGCGGTGCGGATGCCGCCAAAAATCACCGGCAGCGCCATCGGGATTTCCACCCAGCGCAGACGCTGCCAGAAGGTCATGCCGATGCCGCGTCCCGCTTCTCGCAGGCCGGGGGGCAGGCTGTCGAGCGCCGTATGGGTGTTACGCACAATCGGCAGCAGCGAATAGAGGAACACCGCAGTAATCGCGGGCAGGGCGCCAATGCCCTGACCGATCAGCGAAAAGAGCGGGATCATCAGGCCGAAAAGCGCAATTGACGGGATGGTGAGCACAATGGTGGCAATCCCCAGCACCGGCGTTGCCAGCCATTTATGGCGGACAATTAAAATGCCCAGCGGCACGCCAATAATAATCGCCAGGCCGACGGCGAGTGCCACCAGCCACAGGTGTTGCAGCGTCAGGGTTAAGAGATAGTCCCAGTTGTCGAGAATATAGTGAATCGTCTCCATAGCGCCTCCTACAGCAACTGTTTGCTACGCAGGAAATCACGGGCGACCTGCTGCGGTGACTGATGGTCGATATCCACCTTCTTATTCAGGTCGGTGATAACGTCGTTATTGAGCTGGGCTGAGAGGGTGTTCAGCGCCTCCTCCAGCCCCGGGTTAGCCTCCAGCGTGTCTTTTCGAACAACTGGCGTCACGGCATAACTCGGGAAGAAGCCTTTATCGTCTTCCAGCACTTTAAGATCGAAGCCCTTTACGCGCCCGTCGGTGGTGTAGATCAGCCCCGCATCGACAAACCCGTCGCGCACCGCGTTATAGACCAGGCCCGGATCCATCTGGCGGATCTGCGGGCGGTCCAGCTCCATCTTGTAGGCCGCCTGCAACGGTTTCATCCCGTCGCTGCGTCCGGCAAATTCCAGGTCAAGGCCCAGCAGCCAGTTGTTATCCGGATCGGTTTTACGGATCTGCTCAATCTTTGCCACCATCTCAGACATGGTATTGATATGTTCAGCCTCGGCGCGCTTGCGCTGCATGGCAAAGGCATAGGTATTGTTCATATCGGCAGGTTTAAGCCACACCAGACCGTGCTTCGCGTCGAGGCGTTTCACCGTCTCGTATGACTCCTGTGGCGACATGCGTTTGTTGATGTGGTTGAAGATGATCAGCGACGTGCCGGTGTACTCCCAGGTCATATCAATCTGCCTGTTGATCATCGCGTTACGGGAAATCACCGTTGCAATATTGGTCTGCGGCTGCACCTGAAACCCTTTCTTTTGCAGATACTGCACGGTCATGGCCGAGAGAATGTGCTGCTCGGTAAAGCTCTTGGTTGCCAGGATCAGCGGCGCGGCGAGCGCCTGGCTGGTGAAGAGCGCGGCGGCGCATAGCGCCGTCAGGCCGGAAAACAGTCTCATAGAAGCTCCTTGTTATAATTATCGCGCGAGATGCGGGCTCAGTAGTCGACCCAGTGCCGCCAGCAGCGTATCCAGAATCAGGGCGAACAGGGCGGTGGCCGCCGCGCCCAGGATCAGCGTCGGAAAGTCATTCAGATAGATCCCAGGGAAAATCAGCTCGCCGTAGCTGCTGGCGCCAATCAGGAATGCCAGCGGTGCGGTACCGACGTTAATCGCAGTGGCAATGCGAATACCAGAAAGCATCACCGGCCACGCGTTAGGGATCTCAACCTGACGCAGGCGCTGCCATTTGGTCATGCCGATACCGTTTGCCGCTTCCAGCAACGACGCGGGAACAGAGCACAGCCCGGCATAGGTGTTACGCACAATCGGCAGCAGAGAGGCCAGAAAGAGGGCGATAATGGCCGGTTTATCACCGATGCCAATCACCACCATCGCCAGCGCCAGAACGGCCAGCGGCGGCAGGGTGTTACCCACGTTAAAGATTTGCATCACATATTCGGCGATACCACGCGCGGCTGGACGGCTCAGCAAAATACCGCTTGGAATGCCCACCAGCAGGGCAAAGAACATTGATGAAAAGACCAGAATCAGGTGCTGTTGCCCGAGGTAGATCAGGTCAACCTGGCGCGCCTTAATCGTCTCCAGTCCAATTCCCCAGGTGAGGAGAGCGAGAACCACGATAATCGCGCCGACAAAAAGCAGCGAACGTTTAAGTAATGGGTGCATTGCGGTGTGTCTCCCTGTGCGCATGCGTTATAGCAACCACCGGTTGCCTGTTGTTATGCCATGTTTCGGCAGGGGTACTTCACCTATAGCAAGCGAAACGGAAGGGTTCCAGCGAAGGGGGTAAAACAGTAACCCTATGAAATTAGTGACAACCTGGGTGAAGCCTTATGGCATAAGGGCTGTCAGTGGGCAGGCAGAATAGTCTTAAAGAAGCACGCCTTACGTGACAATGTCACGTAAGGCGTGCTGATTAAACCTGTCGACTAAGCGCGGCGCGCACTTTTCGTACCCGCCACGAGATGCGGACGATAGAGAAGGCGGCGACGACTACCAGCAGCAGGCCCAGCGCCAGCATCGCGTGGAATCCAAACTCTCTGAACAGGATCAGCCCCGCGATACCTCCGCTGATAAAGGAGAAAAGGGTAGTTAAATGGGTTTTGAGCTGACTCTTTTGCGCGGCCGTATCTTTGGAATAATCCCGGCGCATCATGGCGACCATAACGGAGGCCAGCGAAATGCCCGCATCGGTCAGCGTGCCGGTGATGTGTGTGGATCTTACCCGTCCACCGGATAGCTGAGTGGAGGTGGAATTATGAATTCCCATCAACCCGCACAGGAAAATAATAATCTCCTGATTCGTGGCAAAGGAGTGAAAATACATTTCGTACAGGGATACCCCTGCCAGTAATAGCCCTTCAACAAACAGAACCTGGCTGAATACCAGCCTGATGTTATGGATAATCCCCCAGATAACAATAATCCGCGCAGCGATGGCACCTGAGACAAACGAAAGAATAATGGTGCCGAAGAAAAGAATATCGCTGAGATCGGTGGAGGAAACTTCGCTGGATAGCTGCGAGGTATTGCCCGTCATATGCGAGGGAAAAAAGCCGAACGCGCCCAGCGCAATGGCATTCAGCAGTCCCGCGGAGGTCGCCAGCCAGAGGGCAAGACGACGATCCTCCTGATGCGTTCGTTCTTTCTTTAATTTAATCAGCAAAGAATACCTCCGGTTTGAGCTTTGCCTGAACGCTCAAGCTAACAAAGCGATGTCGCTGGCTGACCAGGATATTGCTTAATTATTATTTCAACGGGAGGAGTGCGAGGTTTTGTAATTAAAGAAAATAACCTTGTTAATATAATGCTTTATTGCTGATGACGCGAGCAGACTGGCGGGCATAAATACCGGCCCAGTATGCATGCTCGCTGGAGCGGGATGGGATTTGATTCAGTGTAGACATAGATGTAATTCACAACGACGAGAAGAGAAGCCAGCATCTGGTCGCCGCTGTTCCTGGGAATGTACAGATCGCCAGCCAGGGTGATCCCGTATCGGTTCTCGAACGTCACCTTGCGGTGGTCGACTTTATCGCTCTCGGCGAAGGTCTTATCTCAGGTTGTCACCATCGAAACGCGGGCGTCAGGATTTCGTGTTTCTTACTAATTCATTGTTTTAACTCAACTTAATGATGCGCATAGCAGCACGGCGGACAGTTTGGTGAATATTTTCATTCGACGCTGGCGTCCGGCTGGGGCCGGATGATTGCCGTGCGCATCACGCCCGATATGGAGATGGCTGTGGTTGCCGCTCCGGCGCATTTTCGGCGCTATGGTTTTCCGCAGACGCCCGCCGATCTGGATGCTCATCCCTGCATTGCCTACCAGTTCGCCGACGGTAACCACTATCAATGGGAGCTTGTGCAGGATGGGAAGCGAGTGACTCACCGCCCGGAGGGGCAATGGGCCTTTTCCGACAGCTACATGGAGGCCGAAGCGGCCCGGCTGGGACTCGGGCTGGCCTATGTCCCGGTTGAGCTGGTGGCTGACGATCTGGAGCGTGGCACGCTTATACGCGTCTTACAGCGCTACAGCCTGCGGATGGACGGACTGTACCTCTATTATCCACACCGCAACGTATCCCCGGCGCTGAGAGCGGTGATTGATACGCTGAAAATTTAGGGTGCCTCTTCGCTACGGTCTATACAGCCCCTGCGTTTGTGATACGCTACTATTTTATATAGCGCAGCTCAACTAAGGCTCTGAAATGACAAAAATAACGCCAGAATATACGGTAGTTGACTTATCACGTTGGGCAAGAAAGGAACACTTTGAAGTATTTCAGGGCTTTGCTCAATCTACATTTAACCAAACGGTTCAGCTGGACATTACCGTGCTGCTAAAGCATATCAAAGAGGTTGGCTGGAAATTTTATCCTGCGATTATTTCCCTTATTTCTCACGTCGTAAACCGGCATCCGGAATTCCGTATGGCCATGAAGGATAATGAGCTTGTAATATGGAATGAGGTGCATCCCAGCTATACCCTTTTCCATAAAGAGACGGAGACGTTTTCATCATTATGGAGTCACTTCGACGGGAATATTCATCACTTTCAGAACGTTTATGCAGAAGACGTTTCTCGCTATGGTGATAATCTTGCCTACTGGCCCAAAGAAGAGTCCCGGGAGAATATATTTTTCATATCTGATATTCCGTGGGTCAGTTTTAGCAGTTTTAACGTCAACGTCGCTAACATGCGGAATTTTTTTGCGCCCATGTTCACGTTTGGAAAATACTATAACCAGGATGAAAAAGTCTTGTTGCCTTTCGCCGTTCAGGTCCATCATTCTGTTTGTGATGGCTTCCATGTAGCCAGGATGATCAACGAGTTGCAAGAGTTATGTGATAATTTACCACACCATTCAGAGGCGCCGAACGTGTGATTCACGTGTTTTTAACATACGTCTGACGAGAGGAAATGCTGTAACCAAATTTTACGCCAGAACAGATTAAAATGTTCAATCGCATTGTTTTCGAGAAGATCGAAATAATGCATGATGAAGCCGCGAGCCGTTTCCGGCCCGCGGCGGCATGACAGGTGATGAGTCGTTCTGACGATCAGGCGGCTTTGACGGCCCGGATTTTTTTGCTGCTATCCGCATCTGATGCTGTTTTATCCGTTGCAGCATTGAGCTCGGGAAGCTTGCTGGTACGCAGGATATGCTGCACGGACTCTTTCTGCTCGGCGAGATACAGACCAAGGTTCTCCGCCTGCGTTTCATCCATCTGCATTCCGCTTTGCAACAGCCAGTCAGTGAACGCTTCTGCCATATCGAGCAGTTTGTCGTGAGCGTCAGCCTCTTTCTTACTGGCAAAAGTCATTTTCTCTTCACCTTTTCTTACGACAACAAATTTTGTTTCAACAGCCATTGTGCACCCCCATATACTGTAATTATATACAGTATAGCAGTTGTGACGTTGTGTTGCAGCAAAAATGTGCGAGCCTGGCCTGCACAACGGGTGGACAAGCCAGGTGCTGTTATCGGTACAGCGTTTTTTCGGCAATCGGGATCAGCAAAGTGGACTGCCATTCCGCCAGCGTCAGCTGGGCAAGTTTACCCAGCGCGGTGTAGAACGGATGGGCCGCGTTTTCAACGAATACGCTAAGGAAACGCGTGCTCCATGGCAGCAGATGCCAGGCCAGAAGCTGGTCGCGTTCTGTTTCGCGACCGTTCTCGGCAAGCCATGCCGCCAGCATCAGCAACGTTCCGAAATGATCTTCAGGCTCATTCTGCTGCATCTCAAAGGCGATATGGTTTTCACGCATCCACTGACGCAACGCGAGGGTCGAATCGCCAAACAGCACTGACTCGCGATCAAGCCAGACCGAGCCCCACGGAGGGGCGGGCAGGGCATACGGGCCAATAAACAGACGCTGCCAGGCGTCTTTCAACACTTCATCCGATGGGGTCTTAAACATACTGGCGACAGGCAGCAGGTTTTCCTCCGCCAGCGGCCAGTCCTGAACCCAGTCACCTGCGGTCAGGGCACTCACCAGCGGCGCGGTCTGCTCGCTGTCTGGGGCGAAATAAAACAGCGCGCCCAGTACCCGGGCGCTGAACGCGAACGATTCGCGGTGTGAGACATCATTCATTACAACTTTCCTTACTTGCGCGCGGGTAGCCCCGCGCACCTGTGTTAACCTGCAATTGCTAACCCTGCGGTCATATGCAGACCATAAAATAGCCCACGGCCAATCAGTTCACCCAGCGCCACCAGAACGACACCTGCAAACAGGCCGAGCGTTTTTGGCTCCTGACGACGAATAAGCGGGCAGATCCAGCAGCCTAAACCCGCCGCCAGCAACGCGATGCGCCATACCTGAAGCGAACCATAATCTGGCAGCAGGGCGCTGGCCTGCTGGATGGAACTCTGTATCGTCCCCAGCGTATTGCTTTGCAACACGACGACCGCCACGCAGACGATAATTGCCAGTACGCTGACAGACGCGGCAAGAGTACCTTTGAATGTCACGTTTGCGACGCGTAGCAGCAGCGCGGCCAGCAGAGGACCAGCAAGGACCATCGTCAGGAAGAAGCTCAGCGTGGTGTAACCCGTATACCAGGTCGGGACAGTCTCTATCTGATAGACCCGGGTCATCGCCCAGACAAAAACGATACCCAGAAGCTGGCTGACAACCAGCCAGATTTTGCCCAAAGCTGGGGGCATTTTACCGATAACCGACACCAGCCACCAGAAACCGCCCACGGCAAAGAAGAGCGAACCCGCCGCGATCTCATTACTCAGCGCTGACGCGCCCACGCGGTTAAGCGAGTTGAAGGCACGCAGCGGGGAGCCAAGATGCAGCACCGAAGCCATAAACCCAATACCCATTACCAGCCAGAGAAAAAACAGGCTGCGCACGATGCGCATTCTGGCCTTGTCATCATTTTCCTTAAGCCAGACGAAGCCCATCACGATTAACGCGCCGGCCACGCACTGCCCGAAAACGGTGAAGATCATCAGCGGCCATTCATGCCATCCACTTCCCATCTCACACCTCCTTCGGGTTTGCCAGGTAGCCGGTGGTGTCCCCCGTCGGACGGCTGTTGGCGTTAG